>NZ_JBNFTW010000001.1:211049-710276 GCF_049943955.1 Desulfosporosinus sp. SYSU MS00001 | reverse complement strand
TCAGAGGCCACCTTTCCTTATAAGTTGATGCCAACTTATAAGCGTATCCGGTATTAGCCCTCGTTTCCAAGGGTTGTCCCGGTTTGTTGGGTAGGTTACCCACGCGTTACTCACCCGTCCGCCACTAAGATCTTTCTAAGTAAACTCAGAAATTTCTCCGTTCGACTTGCATGTGTTAGGCACGCCGCCAGCGTTCGTCCTGAGCCAGGATCAAACTCTCCAAAAAAGTTATCTCAACTTCTTTAAAGAAGATGATATCTTGCTCATGATTTCATGATTCTTTTTGAAACTCTTGCGAGTTTCTCTCATTGGCTGTCCTTGTTGTTTAGTTTTCAAAGACCACGGAATTTCATTTTAACATTCACTCTTAATACTGTCAACAACTATTTTCTTCAATCAACAGGCTTGAGAGAATTTAAAAGGCGCTGTTCTCGAGCGCTTTGTTATAATACCACTTCTTCCTTACCTATGTCAACACTTTTTATTTATTTTTTCTTGAGGAAGTGAATTTTTTAAAACTGTTTTCTAAAAAACAGTGAAAACAATAGAATTCATAGTAATTATCCGGTTTTATCTTAAAAATCCTGACATAACTATGAATTCTGTAATTCAGCTATTTACTTGCGCTTAACTCAATCAATTAAGGCTATTCAACGATGACAAGGAAGATAAATCTATTCGACTTCTTGAATAATTGGCAGAATCATAGGTCTGCGACGGGTTTTTTCATAGAACTGCTTACTTAAGGCGTCCCTAATTTGACTTTTAAGAACAGCCCATTCCGTAATATGATTCTCACGGCAGCGTGCCATGGTTTGCTTAACCTTTAATTTGGCTTCATCCAGCATAGACTCTGATTCTCGAACATAAACGAAGCCACGAGTCACTACATCGGGTCCGGCAACAATCGCACCTGTTGAGCGACTAATCGTCATAACGACAATCAGAATACCATCCTGAGACAGCTGTTTGCGGTCTCTGAGAACAATATTGCCTACGTCGCCAATACCTAATCCATCTATCAAAACCTTGCCAGCTGTAACCTTGCCCCCTATAGCTGCTCCGTGACGTGTAAACTCAACAATTCCTCCATTTTCAGAAACGAAAATATCTTCGCGCGGAACACCCAGTTGTTCAGCTAATTGAGCATGCTTAATCAGCATCCGATATTCACCGTGAACTGGCATAAAGTATTTAGGGCGTACCATATTTAGCATCAATTTTTGTTCTTCCTGACTTGCATGACCAGAAACGTGCATTCCCTCCGCCGATTCATAGATAACGTTGGCACCGAGTTTAAATAACTGATCAACAGTTCTGGCAACAGATTTTTCATTGCCTGGTATCGGGCTTGCAGAGATTATGACGGTATCTCCAGGCTGGATAGCTACATGACGATGATCATGATTTGCCATCCTAGTCAGCGCGGACATGGGTTCTCCTTGACTCCCTGTTGTTAGAATGCAAGCTTGATTACCAGGCAAGCCGATAATCTCATCGATATCAACCAACGTACCATCGGGTATATCTAAGTATCCTAATTCTGCAGAAATTCCAACAATATTAAGCATGCTTCGACCTACAACTGCCACCTTACGATTGGTTTTGACCGCTGAAGTAATAGCCTGCTGTAAGCGATAAACATTTGACGCAAAGCTCGCCAGAATAACCCGTTCTTTGGCATTACGAAACGCCTCGTCGATCATCTCTCCAACATTTCTTTCTGACGGGGTAAATCCAGGCCTTTCCACATTGGTACTATCGGAGAGAAGGCACAATACTCCTTTATCTCCCAACTCGGAAAATTTATGAATGTCTAATATTTCTCCTGATACAGGCGTGTGGTCCAATTTAAAGTCGCCGGTATGAACAATAGTCCCCAAGGGAGTATGGATAGCCAATCCAACAGAATCCGGAATGCTATGATTGACTCGAATAAATTCAATTCTAAATACTCCAAGCTTGATCGTATCTCGCGGTTGGACCACAGTAGCCTTGATATTATTTAAATTACTCTCTTTCATTTTAGATTGAATAATACCTAACGTGAGACGAGTTCCAAAAATAGGTACATCAATATCTCGCAAAAGATAAGGTAATGCACCTATATGATCTTCATGTCCGTGAGTTATTAAGATACCAAGAAGCATCTCTTTGTTTTCAATCAAATATGAATAATCAGGTATAACAATATCAATTCCAAGCATCTCATCTTCAGGAAATGCAAGGCCAGCATCAACAAGTACCATCTGGTTATCATAACGTATGACGGTCATGTTTTTGCCGATTTCCCCAAGTCCGCCCAAGGGGATAATTTGTAGTTTATGCTCTTTGGGCAATAAAATCTACCTCCAGTAAATTATTTTATCTCTTGATTGTGCCTTAAAAGCTAAGGAGATCCCCGTGGTTTCTTTTGACGCCAAAATTAGGGCAACAAAAAAAGCGAAATACTCTAAGCGAACACAATGACGTCCAGTGTTCGTCAGTATTTCGAAAGCATCTATGAAACTAGCCGCACAACAAATATACTTCATTATAGCGCGCAAATCCCTTACTGGCAAGTTCCTTCAATGCTTTCGGGGTAATAGTAAAAAATCTTACAATTTATTAGAAGATTTGATCCAGTTTTCTCTAATAGTCAAGCAATCCGATCCTCTCCAAAGTATTGTGCCAAATCCATATGCTAATGCCCTAATATGGAATAAAGTCATTTATTCTGGAGACTATAGTCTTAGATTTTGTTTGAGAAAGGTGGTTAAATTTATCATGCCTAATACAAATGTAGTATGCTCTGCTACAGACTGCAGCCACAATGAAGAAGGTCATTGCCAACTGGAGACACTTAGTGTAACGTCAAGTGTTGCAGATCGTGAAGCTGAATGTGCTTTCTATGAACCAAGCGAAACATAAATGTTGCTATTAATCAGAGGAATCGTCCAGCTTAGTAGTATATTAGTCATTACTCCTTAGGGGTAATGGCTATATCTTTTTTAAACATAATATGAATTTAGAAATAGCATACTTCTTCTGAAATCAAAGTATTCTTTAAAATCGGTAAAAGCATAAGAAAATCATTGTTGAAATGGTTACATTTCCTCTAAGGTTTCCATAAGCGAATATAACACTTGGTCAAAGTATGACTTATTCATTATGATTATGCTCTTCAAACCATCTCATTTAGAGTGACTAAAAATTTTTATTAAAATTAATCCTTCAGTAATCAAAGACAATGGATTTTGCGAATCGCAGGCAAAAAAATAAACTCCGTACCACCATTCCGAAATGGGTACGGAGTTGAGTTAACTAATTTATTCTATTAAATTCTTTGATCTTCATAGGGGACTAAAAGAATCAAATAAGCTGATTACTAATAAACCTATTCTCAGACCATTTGCTCCATGGCTCTTCCGGAGGCTGCTTTAAGTTCCAATCTTTGCATAAGCTCTATCCGTTTAACGTTAGTCATAAGATCCTGCAAAAATTTAAGTTCCTCTGCTGTCGCCTTAACTAAGGGCAGACGTACCCCCCCAACCTTGTGACCATACATGTTCAGGAGAGCTTTGATAGGAACAGGGTTAGCGGTGATAAAAATTCCTTTAAAAACTGGAAACAGTTCAAGATGCCAATCTGTGGCTTTGACTGTATCTCCGGCAAACCAAGCATCAACCATGGCTTTCATTT
Source organism: Desulfosporosinus sp. SYSU MS00001 (assembly GCF_049943955.1). NCBI lineage: Bacteria > Bacillati > Bacillota > Clostridia > Eubacteriales > Desulfitobacteriaceae > Desulfosporosinus > Desulfosporosinus sp. SYSU MS00001. The sequence continues at coordinate 706,595 of NZ_JBNFTW010000001.1, read as the reverse complement.
CGTCTCCGATCACATGGGCTGCCACGCTGATAATCCCGCTGCAGCCTAACGCTAACATCGGCAATGTCATAGAGTCATCTCCGCTATAAACTGCAAAGCTGGCTGGCAACATTCTTTTAAGTTCACTTACCTGATCAAGAGATCCTGCCGCTTCTTTTAAAGCAACAATGTTAGGTATTTCTGACAATCGTTTTACAGTTAAAGGCATGAGATTAGCTGACGTTCTTCCCGGAACATTGTATAACATCAAAGGTAAAGGCGTTGCTTCGGCAATTGCCTTAAAATGCTGAAACATCCCTTCTTGAGAAGGCTTATTATAATATGGCACAACTGCCATTAAACCGTCTACGCCCGTGGCTGCGGCTTTACGGGCCAGAGATATGCTTGCGTCTGTGGAATTTGTACCGATTCCTGCAATGACCGTACCCTTAGATCCCACGGCCTCTTTGACAACTTTAAAAAGTTCAATTTTTTCCGTCTCAGTAACGGTCGGAGATTCTCCTGTTGTTCCACAAACGACAATCCCATCAGAACCATGGGCAATCAAATACTCCGCCAAGTGTTTTGCTTCTTGATAGTCTACCTCCATCGTATCGCTCATAGGAGTCACCATGGCCGTGAGTATTCTTCCAAAAGACATTTTACTCATCCTTTCTCAATAACATCCAGTTCTCTCCTCTTTCTAACAAACACCTAACCGAAACTTTTGATGTAAAGCCTGTACCGCAGTTGCCATGTCTTCCTTATGAACTAAAACCCAAATAGTAGTATGTGAATCTGCTGATTGCAAGATTGTTACACCAGCGTCTGAAAGTGCTTCGACCATATCAGCCATCACACCGGGTACACCAGCAATTCCGGCTCCAACTATGGATACTTTTGCACAACTCGGAATAACACCCGGCTCAAAGCCCATATTCTGTAATATTTTAATGGCCTTCGAGGCTACTTCATCAGAAACAGTAAACTCTACGGCTTCCGTCTGAACACTAATAAAATCTACGCTTATATCGGCGAGCGCCAATGCCTTAAAAATCCGTTTGTCTGTTAGATGAAGATCCGGAGTATTCTCAGTTAACACTTTCAATTGAGTGACATTGGGAGTATGAGCAATCCCCGTTATAATACGATCATTAGTTATATCTGTACCTACTCCTCGATCCGGAAGCATATTTGTAACTAAGGTCCCTGGTGCATCGGAAAACGTGGATTTTATCCTCAGTGGGATGTTTCGCTGCATCGCAATTTCCACAGCTCTGGGGTGAATCACTTTAGCTCCTTGATAAGCTAATTGACATATTTCATTATAGGTTACTGTATCAATAATCCGTGCGTCTTCTACAATTCTTGGATCAGCTGTCATGATGCCATCAACATCGGTGTAGATATCTATCGTCTCAGCTTCCAGAGCAACTCCTAAGGCTGAAGCAGTAGTGTCGCTTCCTCCGCGCCCAAGAGTCGTAATCTGACCATCTTCCGTTATGCCCTGAAAACCTGTTACAACAACCACTTTCCCCTTCTCCAATTGTTCTAAAATAGCTCCCGGCTCTACTCGAACAATCCGTGCATCGCCAAAATCATCGTTGGTAATAATTCCGGCATGCGCTCCGGTGAAAAGCACAGCTTCGAAGCCAATGCTATTAAGAGTGCTTACTAAGACTGTTCCGGAAATAACTTCCCCGCAGCTCATCAACAAATCTAATTCCCGTTTGGGTAAATCTGAATAAATTCCTTTTGCCAAATTGAGAAAAGTGTCCGTGGCATAGGGGTCCCCGGATCTGCCTATCGCCGAAACAACAACCACCGGAGAATATCCGCTATGCACAGCTTCTGAAACTTTAGATGCCACTTGAGCCCTGCGTTCTGGTGTCGCTACAGAAGTTCCTCCAAACTTCTGAACCAATATCCGCAAAACAACCCCCTCTTTCGAGGTCCGATTCTCGAACCTTACCCTTTACATTAATTCTTTTTATAATTAAGATCTAAGTTCATAGCAACACAAAGTCATTGTATGTTACGTAGTTGCAGATAAATTACAGTAAAAGTTCTGCGATCTGCACAGCATTTGTAGCCGCACCTTTACGAATTTGATCTCCTACCACCCACATATTGATTCCTTGAGCAATTGAAAAATCCTTCCGCAATCGTCCGACATAAACTTCATCGGTATCTGCACTAAACCATGGCATAGGATAACGATCACTGCTGGGATCATCATCAACGATAACACCGTTAGCCTTACTTAAAGATTCACGTATTTCGGCAATACTAACGAGTTTTTCAGTTTCGACATTGATTGATTCAGAATGACTGCGGAAAACCGGCACTCGAACAGTCGTTGCGGTAATTGCCATATCCGGTGCATGGAAAATTTTCTGTGTCTCTTTAACCATTTTCCACTCTTCTTTGGTATAGTCACCTTCTTGAAATACATCAATGCGCGGAATAAGATTAAAGGCAATTTGATATGGAAAAACAGCTGGCGTTATTTTATCTCCTTTTGACCAGGCTTTAACCTCACCTTCCAATTCTTCGATCCCTTCACGCCCTGCTCCGGACACAGCTTGATAAGTCGATACCACAATACGCCGGATACCTGCCAAATCAAAAATCGGTTTTATAGCCACGGCCATAATAATGGTCGAACAATTAGGGTTGGCAATAATCCCTTTATGTTTTTTTACATCCTCGGGGTTAACCTCTGGGACAACCAATGGAACTTCCGGATCGAGACGAAAAGCACTGCTGTTATCGATTACAACTGCACCGCTTTTTACGGCCGAAGGAGCAAATTCCGTACTTGCAGAACCACCGGCAAAAAGCGCTATGTCGATACCTTTGAAACTCTCATGAGTTGTTTCTTGAACCTCAAGTTCTTGACCTTGCCAAAATACTCTTTTCCCTGCAGATCGTTTCGTGGCCAATAGCCTTAACTCTTCAACAGGAAAGTGACGTTCGGCTAGGATCTTTAAAAATTCCTGCCCGACTGCACCCGTGGCGCCAACAATTGCTACATTTGACATTCGTATATTCCTCCTTAAGTTGGGTTGATCAGGTGGGTGCCTTGTTTTGAACAAGGCACCCTCTCACAATTTAATTAAACCAATCGATTTATCGATAATCCCAAAGAACAGGCTGAATCTGTTTCCCTTCAAGCGCCATGAGGATTGTTTCGGGAACTTTATCCATATGAGCGACCAATGAATTGGCTTTTGTTGCAGGATTATCTTGCCCAAATGGTACCAAATAGATATTCTTTGTTATAAGCAGCGTTCCAATATTACGAGCATTTAATCCTAGTCCATCATTCGTTGATACAGCTAAGACCACAGGTCTTTGATTACGAAGATGGGATTTGGCGGCCATAAGAGCCGGAGTATCAGTTATCCCATTCGCTAACTTAGCGAGGGAATTTCCAGTACATGGAGCAATCACAACACAATCAAACATTTTTTTAGGCCCTACAGGTTCGGCGCCAGGTATTGTGTGAATAATTTCCTGCTGAGTTATTTCCTTAAATTGACGTTTCCAATCATCAGCGTTTCCGAAACGAGTGTCCATAGTATCTACAGAATACGAGATAATTGGTGTTACAGTCGCACCTTCATCTACCAAACGTTTCATTACTTTGACCACTTCATGTAACATACAGTGTGATCCAGTAAGAGCAAACCCGATTTTTAACCCGTCAAACTGCATCCCTTCGCACCTCCACATTTAAGACTGAACATTGGCAATCATGGTGGTCAAGTGACGAAGAATAAGTTGCGGATAAATTTGAGCAAGAATTCTGCCGGCAGATTTGGGAGCTACAATACCTGGGAGACCCGGAGCAAGGATCGCTTTGATGCCCAGCAATTGAGCAAACTCAAAATCTGTTCCTCCCGGGATAGAAGCCAAATCAACGATAACAGCATCCTTTGCCACCTTTTCCAACATTACGCGGTCTAAAATAAGATGAGGGACTGTGTTAAATATGATTTCCGCACGCCCAATCTCTTCTTCCAAATCCGCAAAATGTACCCCTTTGATTCCCATTTCAACTGCACGGGCTAAATCTGTTGGCTTACGGGCTACTCCTGTGACGTGGGCTCCAATTCCTTTCAGCATTCTCGCTAAGGACCAGCCGGTACGTCCCAAACCCAGAACGAAACTTTCACTCCCGTGAATAGTAATGTTCGTAGCTTCCATAGCCATTTGGATAGCTCCTTCAGCAGAAGGAATGGAATTTAAAATGGCAAGTTCATCAAGATAAATCGTTTCTACTAACTGGATTCCCATTTTTTCTGCAGCGGACTTCAAAGCCGGACGCGCAAATCCGATAATCAGCGGAACGCGTGTTGGAATAGCCTGAAGTACGTCTTTGTTAAGCATAATTGGAGAAGCCGAGTATTTGGCTTTAACTGTCCCACGTTCATCGGTACCGAACATTGGAAAAAGCAACACATCCACCTTATCAACCGCTTCGATAAGGGATGATACAAATGTCACCCCCGGAATGGGCGAAGCTTTTTCAAATCCGACCCCGACTATGTAGGCCCCCAGTTTTTGAAGTTCGGGAATTAAATATAGTTCCCTTTCATCCCCCCCAATTACCGCTACACGAATTCCTTTCAGATCCGCACTCATCTTTATGCCCCCTTTGAGACAGTGTCCCATTGACTACTATCCATTATATGAGGGAGGAAGAGCAGCGGTTACGCATGACAATTACCTAATCGAGGAAATTCTCCAGGCCAACCACAAGATCGGTTAAGTCAACAGCTTTACGTATGGCCAGCAAAACCCCCGGCATATAAGTCTCTCTTGTATAGGCGTCATGCCGAATTGTTAAAGCTTGTCCTAATCCACCAAATAAAACTTCTTGATGAGCTATTAGTCCCGGCAGCCGAACTGAATGAATGTGAATCCCGCCTATATCTGCGCCGCGGGCTCCAGGAATTTTCTCATATTCATTCGGGTGTCCTTGTACCATCGGGGGACGAACTTCAGAAATGAGTTCAGCAGTTTTTAAAGCAGTTCCAGAAGGAGCATCAAGCTTTTGGTCATGATGCAACTCAAGAATATCTACATGAGGGAAATATTTGGCCGCCTCTCGTGCAAATCTCATCATCAATATTGCTCCAATAGAAAAATTTGGTGCAATAAATGCCCCTACCCCTTCCTTTACTGCCAGAGTTCGAATCTCTTCGAGTTCAGCGTCATCTAAACCCGTCGTACCAACTACTGGAACAACTCCAGCAATAATTGCGGTTTTAGCATTCTTTAAGACCGATTGAGGATTTGTAAAATCCACTAAAACATCGGCATTGGAAGTACGCAAACATTCTACATCTAAAGGACCAGAAATATCTAAACCCATTCGCGGAAGGCCCACAACAAATCCAACATCCATTCCTTGATGACGTGTATCTGAAGCTCCTGCCAGAATTAGGTCATCCTCTTTAACAAGAGATCGTATCACTTCCTGTCCCATTTTCCCACTTGCCCCAGCTACAAAAACTCGGATTTTCTTCAAAGGAAACCCCTCCTGCGATAATAAGGCAAAACCCCGTTGCCAAACGCAATGCGGGGTTAAAGCTTTTCCCTTCATTTTATTGGGTATCCCGTTCTCTGTCAAATTGAATATTTTAGCGATTATTGTCAAACTTGTCGTGCAAATCAATAATAATTACCTCTGAACCCACTTTTTTTATGGTTTGCCAGGGAATTACCAGCTGGTCGTGGTCTCGATCCCCTCTTGAACTCCAAAACCCGGAAAATCCTCCTCGGGAGGCAAGAATGATCGCTTCAACAGTTCCATTTAATGAGATATCAAGGTCTGCATCTCCGACAAGCCCCAGTTTCGCACCGTCATGTAAATTTATTATTTCCTTCCCGGCCAGATCACTTAATAACATTCGCTCTTTACCTCCCTATCTTCTTCAGCCTTAGCCAGACCTTTAAGCCAAAAGGTTGCAAGATAGCTAATATTAATGAAAAGACAGCTAAGGGTTCAACAAAAAAGCTTGAGCTATTCCACCAATCCTCGGGAATTTTCAAAAAAGAGAATAAAAGTTCAAGGGAAAGATATATGCCTCCGGCTGTACCTACTAACTGACTTAAGGCAGTAGCTAACTGGTTATTTGATGAGGGCTTAGAGCGCCACATGATCATAAATTTTCGCTCACGTACTGAAATTATCACCCCGATAATTAATAACGTAACCCCAAGGGCCTGCATGTTCATTCCCCCTCATGGGGATTGTATGATTTAGCTTATCACCCTAGAACAAGAAAAAGAAGGATATAATAGTCCTTCTTTTTCTCCTTTTCGTATTTTTATGTTCAGCATTAGCAGTACGACTTCACTAAGTTCAGATCCCAGTGGAGCCAAAACCACCTGATCCCCGATTCGATTCTCCCAGCTCTGATACTTCTTGCCACTGAACCTGAAATATAGGCATAAAGACCATTTGAGCGATACGATCCCCCGGATTTATAGTAACCGTCTTCGCGCCGAGATTCTGCAGCAACACTTGAATTTCTCCGCGATAATCGGAATCGATGACTCCAACTCCATTGGTTAAGCCAATCCCAGATCGATTTGCCAATCCGCTCCGAGCAAAAACTAAAGCAACAGCATCTTGACACGGGAGCTCAATTGCTATACCCGTCGGGATCTTCACATTGTCACCTGGATTAAGAAGGAGTTTTTCTTCAAGGCAAGCACATAAATCTACACCCGCTGAGGCTGAAGTTGCATAAGCCGGAAGGGACACAGAAGGTGACAGTTTTTTGATCTTAACGTTAAGCAAATTTGTCATCTGAAACTCCCACCTTAATCATCCCAGCCTATCTTCTTCAACAAATCTGCTAATACAACTTCATGACCAGCCGGGCCTAAGGTCATAATACTGATTTTATCCTTCTGCCAAAGACGCCCAATTACCCGTATGACGTCCTCTTGGGTCACATTTTCAAGCTTTTCTACTACTTCTTCCGGAGAGAGTACCCGATTATAGGTTAATTCTGTTTTCCCTAAACGGCTCATACGACTACTCACGGATTCCAGTCCTAAGTACAAACCACCCTTAATCTGGGCTTTTGTCCGTTCTAGTTCCTCTGTAGTAATTCCCTTATTCCGAATGGTCATAATTTCTTCAAGAATACACTCAATAACTTCCTGTGTATTGTTGGGACTAGTGCCCGCATAAACAGCAAACAAACCCGTATCTACATAGGTTGAATGATAAGAGTAAACAGAGTAAGCAAGTCCGCGTTGTTCCCTAATCTCCTGGAACAAGCGAGAACTTAATCCTCCCCCTAAAACATTATTAACGATATGCATGGCATGAATATCCTCATCATCTTGACCCAAGCCAGGAACACCGATGAGAATATGCATCTGTTCCGTATCTTTCGTTTGGTAGCGTTCTACCTGCTGTCCGACCGGTGTTTCCTCAAGAATTCGGCGTCCCCCTCGTTTAAAGGTCCCAAAGTGAGCAGAAAGTTTAGCTACAATATCATTATGTTTAATCTTTCCTGCTACAGATATCACGACATTGTCCGGAGCATAATGTTCGGAAAGATAAGTCAAGATTTTTTCCCGATTTAAAGCACGAATGCTCTCTTCTGTTCCTAAAATGGGTTTGCCTAAAGGATGATCATTCCAAACCTGTTCGGAAAAAATATCATGAATCAACTCATCCGGAGAATCTTCATACATTTTGATTTCTTCGATGACTACGTTCTTTTCTTTTTCGATTTCTTTTTCTTCAAATAGCGAGCCAAAGAACATATCACTCAAAACATCAATGGCCAAATCGAGATCTTCATCAAGTATTTTGGCATAGTAGCACGTGTATTCTTTCGTTGTAAATGCATTCAGCTGGCCTCCAACGGCTTCAAGAGACTCAGCCAGAGCACGGGCATTTCTATGTTCAGTGCCTTTAAAAAACATGTGCTCAATAAAGTGTGAGATTCCCTCATATCCGGTCTTTTCATCTCTCGAGCCTGCTCCAACCCAGATTCCTATGGCAGCCGATCTCACATGCTCGATTTCTTCAGTTATAATTCTAACTCCATTCGGTAATACCATCTTTTGATACAATTAACTCACTCCCCTATTTCCCAAAGGAATAGAAACTTAACAACGAGTGATTCTTAGCAACGTCACACTCACTTAATAACGGAACAGTGCCTAGTTTTTGTTTTCCTAGCCAAATTTCCCAGCGTCCTAGTCTCTCTCCGGCCTCTAGCGGCAGATCTCCATTCTTTTCCCATACAATATGAGTTTGAAGTTTCAAACGTTCTGTTTTAGGGATACTTACATCTACAGGAGCTTCTGTGAAAACTCGAACCGGATCCTTAGACTTAGTAAACTCTGTAATCGTCTGTCCGGCATTTGCCAAGTGTACAATCTCAGTATTGTTAAAACCCCACTCCAATAATTTCTTAGCATCTCCAAAACGATCGGGTGCATGAAGTACCACGACTAATAGTTGACGTCCGTCCTTAGTCGCCGAAGCAACAAGACATTTTCCCGCTGCTGTGGTCGTTCCGGTTTTAACCCCGTCTGCATAGGGATAGTTCCAAAGCAGTTTATTCGTATTGCGCAAATCCATCATCACATCGGGTTCCAGAAAATGAATCTCCGTTTCTTTTTGGCGAGTAATTGAGGCGAATTGAGGTATAGATAATCCATGCCGGGCCATAAGGGCAAGATCATAGGCTGTGGAATAATGATCCTTAAGAGGTAATCCGTTAGTATTTCCGAAATGCGTGTTTTGAGCGCCTAAAGCCAAGGCTTTCATATTCATCAACTGAACAAATCGCTCCTCGCTTCCAGCGACGTGCTCTGCAATCGCTACACAAGCATCGTTTCCGGATTTAACCAAGGCCCCGGTAATTAGTTCATAAAGATTAATTTTCTCTCCCGGGTCAAGATGTAAGGTTGCTTCACCAACATTGGCAGCCTTTTGACTAACAGTAACAACTTCATCCGAATTTCCAAGTTCAAAGCCTAAAATTGCCGTCATGATTTTAGTAGTACTGGCAGGGGGACGGCGTTTGTTTTCTTGTTTTCCAAAGAGAATGTCCCCTGTTTTAACGTCCATAAGCACTGCCGCATCTGCGCTAATTCTGCCAGGTCCCTGCTGGTCGGCAACTGATTTTTCAGATGCTGCAGACTTCGTCGGGTTCGTGCGCTTTGCGGGTTGTTTTGGCCGAGCAGCTTTTGACGATTTTATTGATTTAACGGCTTGACTAGAAGAGGCATAGGCGGGTTCTACCCCACAGAAAGCGAAACATGTGATACAAAGAAAGACGCAGCACCAAGCACGCGTCCACGTTCGACTGATCATCAAACCACCTCAACTTTTAAGTTCATCGTGAGGTAGTATTTCCGATCTGATCAAATGTTATTAGTGCATCGAGAGTTTGGAAGGTAAATCCTTCGCGAGTCAACTGGCCTAAAATAATCGGTAAAGCCTTTACTGTATTTAATTTCGGATGCATTAAAACGATGGCACCATTTTTTTCAGGCTTGATGCCAAACCGTACAGCTGGATTAATAACTCTTTGAGCAATGATTCCCGGTGTGCTTCCCTCGCGCCAATCCACAGTATCTAAGGTCCACAAAATTGTCTGATACCCTAACAGATCCGCCGCCCGTAATCCTGGCGTTCCCTTTTCTCCATAGGGCGGCGCATAGAAGTGAGTTCTTCTGCCGATAATCCCCTGGATAATACTCTCTGTTTTTTTGATCTCTTCCTGGTTTGCTCCAACTGATAAATTATCAGGATGGGGATGGGAATAACCATGATTTTCAATCTCATGACCGCGATTTGCTATCTCTTTTAACAATTCCGGGTTTTTTTTAGCCCAGCGGCCCGTTACAAAAAACGTAGCCTTCGCATGGTCATTATCTAAAGCTTCTAACATTGCCGGAATAAACTCTTCTCCCCAATCAACATTGATTGTAAGGGCCATGACTTTCTGATCCGTATTAATTTGTTCCACAGGCTTAGAAACATGGGAATTGGAAAGCACCATCTTATGCTCAACGATAATTCCAAGCAACAAGAGAAAGAAAATCCCGCCTAACGAGAGAATTCGTCGCGAGATTTTTAAGTTAATAAACATTCGCGTCCCCCCTTCCATAAATTTATGCTCAGAGGGGAATTAACAGACTGATCATTAAAAAATATTAGCTACTTTGATGAACTAACAGCAGGGTCCTTGCGAGCACTTGCCATCGCTTCTTTACGAGAAAGATTCAATCGACCCTGTTTATCAATGGCCGTAGCCTTCACCGTAATTTCATCGCCAACTTTTACAACATCTTCAACCTTTTCGACTCGTTCCTGAGACAGTTGTGAAATATGCACTAACCCTTCTTTTCCGCTCAGTCCAAGGACTCCGGGAATAACCTCTACAAAAGCTCCGAAATCCATAACTCGGGTAACTTTTCCTTTATAGATTTTACCAACCTCGACGTCTTGAGTTAAAGCCTGAATAATTCTTAAAGCTTGCTCCCCGCCTTCTCCGGCAACAGAAGAGATAAAGACGCGGCCATCATCCTCAATATCAATTTTAACGCCCGTTTCCTCAATAATTTTCTTGATGGTTTTTCCACCTGGTCCAATAACATCGCGTATTTTATCTGGATGTATTGAGGCAGTAATAATGCGCGGTGCATAGATTGAAAGTTCTGGTCGAGGTTTGTCAAGAACGGCCAGCATCTTATCGAGAATAAAGAGTCGACCAGCTTTGGCCTGAGTGAGTCCTTGGGCAAGAACTTCGCGGGAAACTCCTTTAATTTTTATATCCATTTGCAGAGCCGTTACCCCTTTGCTGGTGCCTGCAACTTTGAAATCCATATCTCCGAAGTGATCCTCTAGTCCCTGGATATCTGTAAGAATTGCGAAATTATCGCCTTCTTTAATTAGGCCCATGGCCACGCCGGCAACTGGTGCCGTAATCGGAACACCGGCATCCATCAGGGAAAGAGTACTTCCGCAAACCGAGGCCATAGAACTGGACCCATTGGATTCCAATACTTCCGATACCAGACGTATCGTATAGGGGAATTCGTTTTCATCTGGTAAAACTGGAACAAGCGCTCTTTCTGCCAAGGCTCCATGTCCAATCTCCCTGCGGCCCGGTCCACGCATGGGTCGTGTTTCTCCGACACTGTAGGGCGGAAAGTTATAGTGATGTATGTAACGTTTTGAACGTTCTAATCCTAAACCATCGAGAATTTGTTCATCTCCAGCAGCCCCTAACGTAGCGACGGTTAATACTTGAGTTTGCCCCCTGGTAAAGAGACCTGAGCCATGAGTACGAGGTAAAATTCCTGCCTCAATACTAATCGGACGTACTTCATCAACAGCCCGTCCATCAGGGCGAATATGTTCATCTGTAATTAATTTACGAACAATTAAATGGACCATGTCCTCTAAAACGGTTTCTACCGCCTTCATATCATCGGGGAACTCAGCCTCAAAGAATTTCAGAGCATCGACTTTTACTTCATCAATAGCACTTTCCCTGGCCTTTTTCTCTTCGACGCGGACAGCAGCATCTAACCTGGTATAGGCATAGGCTTTAACTGCCTCAACAATGGTTTCAGGAATTTTATCGAATTGGACTTCCATTTTTTCCTTTGCCAAGCCCTTCTGCAAAGCTTCTTCACGATACTCTGCAATGAACTTAGCAAGTTTTTTGATTTCAGAATGTCCAAACATAATAGCTTCCAGCATTAACTGTTCTTCGACTTCTTGAGCACCGGCTTCAACCATCATAACCGCTTCTTCTGTTCCAGCTACTGTTAGATGCATCTTACTCTTGCCGCTTTGTTCAATTGTAGGATTAATTATGAACTCCCCATCCACAAGTCCCACTGTGACCGCCGCAACAGGTCCCTCGAAAGGAACATTGGAGACAGCTAGAGCGGCTGATGCGGCATTAATTGCCGTAATATCGGTCGCACAGTCCTGATCAACTGACATGACAGTCGCTACTACTTGAACATCATTACGAAACCCTTCAGGAAATAACGGACGAATGGGACGATCTATTAAACGGGCAGATAAGGTCGCCTTTTCGCTAGCTTTTCCTTCACGTTTAATGAATCCGCCTGGAATCTTACCAGCGGCATACATACGTTCTTCGAATTCAACTGTGAGGGGAAAGAAATCAATACCCTCCCTCGGTGCTGGACTACATGTTGCAAAAGCAGATACTACCGTATCCCCATAACGAAGGAAAATTGCGCCACCAGCCTGCTTGCCAATTTTTCCGGTTTGGAAAGTCATCGTTCGTCCGCCGACGGAGATTGACTTTTCAAATACTTCCTGTTTCACAATGGAACCTCCTTAAAACTTTCAATCCTTCTTTTTAACTTGTTTCCTCTTCGACATATTATTATTATTTCCTGCAATTTGTAAAAAAAACTCTTTACCCGAGAATATCTCTGAATTATACGTAAATATAAGGGAAAACTTTTAAAAACGTTAAAAGAAGTGGATCAAATGACCCACTTCTGTAGTACTTGTCTTTATTATTTTCTCAAACCAAGGGCGGTAATAATATTACGATAACGTTCAAAATCAACTTTTTTCAGATAGTTTAATAACGAACGTCTGGAACCAACCATTTTTAAAAGTCCACGCCGCGAATGATGGTCTTTTTTGTGAGTTTTAAAATGTTCCGTTAAATAGGTGATACGTTCCGTAAGGAGAGCAATCTGGACTTCCGGTGAACCAGTATCTCCTTCGTGTTGAGCATATTTAACTATAATCTCTTGTTTCTTTTCAGGTGTCAGCATGTTGATTTCCTCCAATAATTAATATTCCCTACTACCCAGCACACCGTCGGAGCTTCGATAAGCCGAGTCAGCGGGTCCCATAGGTTCTATGATAGTATACATGGTTCTTTGGCTTTTGTAAAGTTCCGGGCCTTCTTTAGAACAATCCCTTGAGAAGGCTCTGAGCTTTTATTTTATCGGTTTTCAATTGAAGGAGAAGTTCGTTAATGCCATCGAATTTTCGCTCGTCACGCAACCGTTCCTCAATATGAATTGTTAATTCTTGGCCGTATAAGTCTCCGTTAAAATCGAAGAAATTCACTTCAACACTCGTCCCATACATATCATGAAACGTTGGCTTCATACCAATATTCATCATACCAGGTACAAAGGCACCATTAATAGTTGACCAAACAGCATAGACGCCTCGTTTGGGAATTAGTATGTCCTCATTTGGACGAAGGTTTGCGGTTGGATAACCCAATAATCGTCCGCGTTCTTCCCCATGAATCACTGTTCCGCTTAAGCTGGGAGAACGGCCCAGGAGGGCACTCGCCAAAGCAATATCTCCTTGCAGTAACGCTTTACGGATACTGCTCGAAGAAATAACCCTTCCTTCAAGCATCTGTGCTTGAAGAACGCTTACTCCAAATCCATATTGCTTGCCTAATAGCTGGATTAGTTCTGGATTTCCCTTGCCATGAGCACCAAACGAATAGTTAAAACCCACAACAACGCGAACTACCCCTAAGGGCATAAGAATCCTGATGACAAAGTCTTCCGGTGAGGTATTGGCCATCTCACGAGTGAAAGGAATGAGAAATACTGTGTTTACCCCGATCTCCTCAAAATATTTCAAACGTTCTTGATTCGCCGTGAGTAACTGAATTCCTCGTTCAGGCTGGAGAACTTTCAATGGATGGGGCTCAAAGAGCAAAACACTAAGACCTACTCCCAAACGTTCAGCTTGTCTCAATCCATGCTCAAGCAAACGACGATGTCCAAGGTGCACTCCATCAAAATTTCCTAATGCCAATACACAAGGCTCTTTATTAGTTGGCATATTTGTTTGAACTTGCACGGACTTTGACCTCCTAAATCATCCAATAACCTTATAGGGAAAGAGAGAATTTTCACGCCACACTCCTATTCCAATTAACAGTTCTCCCTCAAGAACTTGAACCTGAGAATTTGAAATAGGGTCTGAGGTCCTGACTAGTTCTCTCTTAGTTGATAACCCATTGCGAAAAGCATTAGCCCGGGCAGCTGATAAGTAGACCTTGGGAAGATCAATGCCGGCTGTTAAAGGCAAAAGAAAGGGAACCGGTGATATTTGAACTGTCTCATCGATCTCTTCGAGAGTCCAGCTGTCTTGAATTTCAAAGGGGCCGGACCGAACCCGAAGCAAGTAAGACATATAAGCCCCACAGCCTAAGTCCTCACCTAAGTCATGACACAATGTTCGAATATAAGTTCCTTTGGAACACTCGATATATAAAATTGCCCTCGGAAATTCACCTTCATACCACTTTTTAAGCTCGATCTTATAAAGAGTTACCTCACGCGGCTCTCGTTCTATAGAAATTCCTTGCCGAGCAAATTCATATAAGCGCTTGCCGTCTTTGTGTACCGCTGAGAACATGGGAGGAATTTGAGAAATTTTGCCTGCAAATTTCCTTAACACTTTCTCAACTTCAGTTCGTTGAAGAAAAGGCTGTTTCTCGTAGACCGTTTTCCCAAAAGAGTCTTGAGTGTCAGTTTTAATTCCAAAGGTGACCTCCGCAAGATATGCCTTCCCCTGCTCAGTAATGTATTCAGCAAGACGAGTTCCTTTTCCAATACAGATGGGCAAAACTCCGACAACTCCAGGATCTAAAGTGCCGGTGTGACCAATTTTCTTTGTCTTCAGTGTTCTGCGCATCCAAGCAACAACATCCGCAGAAGTCATCCCCGGCGGTTTAAGGACATTAACAATGCCGTCCAAGGATTAACCCCTCCTCAATGGCACTAATGACCTGTTGCTTAGCCTCAGTTAGTGAAACCTTGAATGTACAGCCGGCGGCACGCTTATGTCCCCCGCCGCCAAATTGCGCTGCAGTTTTATTGACATCAAACCATAAGTTGGAGCGAAAACCACTCTTAATCTCTTGTACTCCCACTTCTTTGAGCAGGACGGCTACCTCAACCCCTTTAATGCTCCTAGCATGATTAACCAATCCCTCACTGAGTTCCTGGTCAGCTGCGCTTTGCAGGAAATCCTCAAGAGTTAAGGTCATGACTGCCAGCTGACCTTCAGCATAAAGCTCCAGACTATTTAAGGCTGCTTGCAAGAGCTTTACCTGCTCAAGCGGTTTCTGGTCAAACAAATGATAATGGATGGCTGCTAAATCCAATCCTGTCTCAATAAGTTCTGCGGTCAGGCGATGAGTGTGCGCTGTTGTATTGCTATATTGAAAACATCCTGAATCAGTCACAATACCTGTATAGAGATTTGTCGCTATTTCTCGATTAATAGCTACTCCCAATTGTTTAAGCAACGTTAGACAAATTTCAGCACAAGCGCTCGCCTGATCATTAATCCAGTTTAAATGTCCGAACTTTTGATTGGAAATATGATGATCAATATTAATAACAATGCTATCATCTAAATAATCTGGAGTTAATTGTACACGTTTTAGATCCGTACAATCCACAAAGACTAAAACTTGAGGCATCGGGTCCGGCAAGGTTTGCCGAATACGATCAGAACCCGGCAAAAAGGCTAAAGCCATCGGTACGCGGTCCGGGTTAAAGAACGTTACCTTTTTGCCCATTGTTTCGAGGGCAAGTCCAAGAGCCAACATGGACCCTAAGCAATCGCCATCCGGCGAGACATGGGAGAAAAGCGCCACCGATGGCGCTTTTCTCAGAACTTCTAGTATTTCTTCCGTTAACAGACGTTCACTCATGCGATTCATCCTTGTCTGCAGTATCCGCTGCACCAACATCGCGCAGCAACTTAGCAATATGCGCACCATGTTGGATTGATGGATCGTTGACGAAAACTATGGCCGGTGCATGTCGCAAACGAATTCGTTTCCCAATTTCACTTCTCATAAAACCGGCCGCTCTATTAAGGGTATCTAAAGATGTTTTAGTATCCTCTTCATTGCCCATAACACTGACATAGACTTTAGCATGAGCTAAATCATTAGCCACATCCACACTTGTTACTGTGACAAAGCCTATTCGAGGATCTTTGAGTTCAACTAAAATCATTTGAGATATTTCTTCTTTAAGGGTTTCAGCCAAACGGTTAGGTCGATGTTTTGACATAGGTATCCCTCCTGGGATTACTATAATGTTCGTTTTTCCTCTTCTAGAGCAAATGCTTCAAGGATATCTCCTTCTTTAATGTCATTATATTTTTCAATTCCAATTCCACATTCAAAGCTCTCTAAGACCTCTTTGACATCATCTTTGAAGCGTCGCAGAGATTCCATTTCTCCTTCATGAACCACAATGCCATCCCTGATAACCCGCACCTTTGCCGAACGAAGAATTTTTCCTTCTGTTACCATACAACCGGCAACAGTTCCTGCTTTGGGAACTTTGAAAACTTGGCGAACTTCAGCTTTACCAAGAACGACTTCCTTAAAGGTTGGATCCAGGAGACCAGTCATAGCTGCCTTAACATCTTCAATGGCGTCATAGATAACTCTGTAAAATCGCAAATCAACGCCTTCAAGATCTGCTGTAGCTTTCATATTGGAATCTGCCCGAACATTAAAGCCAATGATAATCGCGTTGGAGGCAGAGGCTAACATTATGTCATTTTCATTAATTGCACCAACACCGCCATGAATAGGATTTACGCGGACTTCATCCGTTGAAAGCCTCAATAGGGATTGTCTAAGGGCTTCTACAGAACCTTGAACATCGGCCTTAATGATGATATTGAGCTCTTTAATTTCTCCTTCTTTGATCTTATCAAAGAGGTCCTCCAAACTGACTTTTACGACAGTACGCTTTGACTCTTCAACCTTTCTTACTGCAGTCCGTGCCGAGGTAATTTGACGCGCTAATTTTTCATCAGCTACCACAGCAAAAGGTTCTCCGGCTTCAGGTACTTCTGACAGACCCTGTATTTCGACAGGCATAGACGGACCAGCCTTTTTAACACGTCGGCCCTTGTCATCGACCATAGCTCGAATTCGGCCAAAGGCACAGCCAGCAACAGCAACATCCCCAACATTGAGTGTTCCCTTGGAAACAAGTACTGTGGCTATAGGTCCCTTCCCTTTATCCAGCTCAGCTTCGATGACGGTTCCTGCTGCCAGTCGGTTAGGATTGGCCTTAAGGTCACGAACTTCTGCAACAAGGAGTATCATTTCCAAAAGCTGCTCAATATTAACCTTTGATTTGGCCGATACGGGGACAGCAATCGTGTCTCCGCCCCATTCTTCGACCACTAATCCGTATTCGGTTAATTCTTGCTTAACTCTTTCGGGGGTAGCATTTTCCTTATCGATTTTATTTATAGCTACAATAATCGGGACTTCTGCGGCCTTGGCATGATTAATGGCTTCAACGGTTTGAGGCATAACTCCATCATCAGCAGCAACCACAAGTACCGCTATATCTGTTACTTGAGCACCGCGTGCCCGCATTGCCGTAAAGGCCTCGTGACCGGGTGTATCTAAAAAGGTTATTTTCTGACCCTTGATTTCTACCTGATAGGCACCGATATGCTGGGTAATTCCTCCAGCTTCGGAAGACGTAACATTTGTAGTACGAATTGCATCCAACAGAGAGGTCTTTCCATGGTCAACATGCCCCATTACTGTAACCACCGGCGGGCGGAAAGCAAGATCTTTGGGATCATCTTCTATATCTACAATAACAGCTAACGATTTTTCTGCCTTTACTTCAACCGTGACGCCCATTTCATTGGCAAGAATGGTTGCTGTTTCCGAATCCAGTTCTTGATTTATGGTTGCCATAACTCCTAAATTCATGAGATGTTTTATGAGTTCTCCGGCTTTGCGGCTCATTTTAATGGCTAAATCTTGAACAGAGATTGATTCCTGAATGACGATGTGTTTTGGAGTAGTATCTTTAACTTCTTTCTTTGGCTGTTTTTGAACGCGCCTATGGGGCGCGCGGAGCACACTTTCGCGTTCTTTTTCCATTTCGCGTTTTCGTTCATAGGCTTTATCTTGCGCTTTTTTGCTGGCTGGTGTTTGTCGTTTCACTTGCTCCGTTATTACCGGAGCTGCTGGGATACCTGCCCCAGCTCGGGGAGATGAAGAACGCGGTCCTTGGGATTGTCCCTGATAGCCTTGTCTTGGCCCTTGGGATTGTCCCTGATAGCCTTGTCTTGGCCCTTGGGATTGTCCCTGATAGCCTTGTCTCGGCCCTTGGGATTGCCCCTGATAGCCTTGTCTCGGCCCTTGGGATTGTCCCTGATAGCCTTGTCTCGGCCCTTGGGATTGCCCCTGATAGCCTTGTCTCGGCCCTTGGGATTGCCCCTGATAGCCTTGTCTCGGCCCTTGGGATTGTCCCTGATAGCCTTGTCTTGGCCCTTGGGATTGTCCTTGATAGCCTTGTCTCGGCCCTTGGGATTGTCCCTGATAGCCTTGTCTCGGCCCTTGGGATTGTCCCTGATAGCCTTGTCTCGGCCCTTGGGATTGTCCCTGGTAGCCTTGTCTTGGCCCTTGGGATTGTCCCTGATAGCCTTGTCTCGGCCCTTGGGGTTGTCCTTGATAACTGGGGCGTGGTCCTGGTGGTTGTCCTTGATAGCCTTGTCTCGGGCCTTGGGATTGCCCTTGGCCATGATATCCTGGGCGTGGGCTTTGAGTACCCGTGCGGGGTCCTTGAGACGGTCCTTGGGCATTAGGCCGCGGACCTTGGTTATGGACTTGATTTGAACGAGAACCTTGCGGCGGTTGTCCTTGATAAGCGGGACGTGACATTGAAGTCCGCCCTTCCGCTGTCCGTTCTTCTTGACCGATTTCAGATGTTTTAGTTTTTATTTCCTCAGAATTTTTGCGTTCAGAATGATCCAAATTTATCTCCTTTCCCTTCAGTTGATCCCTTAAACGATCTGCATCTTTTTGATCGACAGTACTTAAATGATTTTTAACATCTGTTCCTAAAGCTAAGAGTCTTGTAATCACTTCTTTACTGCTAAAGTTTAATTCCTTTGCTAATTCATGAACACGAATACTCATTTAACCACCCCCACATATTCGGCTCCCCCATTACGCTCCAAGCATCAGCTCCTTGCTAGTGAAATAGCTTTTGCAAACCCCTGATCTAATATAAGAACTGCTGAACGCGGCGAAAGTCCTATTGAATGCCCTAACTCTTGCTTAGTTCCAGTGACAACCACTGGCAATTTTAAATCTTTTGCCCATTGATCAAACTTTTTATAAGCCCCTGGTGCATCTTCGGCTAAGATAAGGCAATATCCCTTCTTCTTTTTTAATAATGCCTCAACTTGTGCTTCCCCGGAGGCTATTTTGCCCGCTCGGCGTGCGAGTCCCATTAAGGCCTGGATTCGTGAATTCACGGAGAAATCTTCCCTTCCAAATCTGCAAAAACCTTAGGATCAATATCCACTTCAAAGGCTTTTCTGAACCGATGCTCACGAACTGCTGTTCTAAAGCAAGTCAAGTCAGAGCAAATGTATGCTCCACGTCCATTCTTTTTCCCCGTAGAATCGAGTTCCACAGTTCCTTCTGGAGTTCTCACAATTCGCAGAAGCTCTTTTTTAGGTTTCATTTGTTGACAACCCAAACACATCCGCATGGGAACTTTCCGTGTTTTCATACCTTCACCCTCTCTCTTTCATTATTTCTTCTCAGAAGTAATGGTTTCGTTCAAATCGTCCTCAGACACCCAATCCAAAATATCATCCATGTCTTGATCGGAAAGTTGTTTAATTGATTCCTCGTTGTATTCGTCAGAGTCTTGATAGTCGTTAGTATCATCATTATCTAAAGCCGACTCATCTTCAACGTATTCCTGTTCATCATCCTGACTTTGATCTATATCTGCAAATTCATCATATTCCATATACTCTTCATATTCGCCATAGTCCTCAAAATTTTCGCCCCCATCCTCTGGGTTTTCCGAAACAAGATTTAAAGTAACTGCTTGAGATTCGCTTTTGATATCGATCTTCCATCCTGTTAATTTAGCTGCTAAACGGGCATTTTGCCCTTCTTTGCCGATAGCAAGAGATAACTGATAGTCAGGAACAACAACGACAGCTACTTTCTCATTAGTTTTCGGATAGACTCCCACAACCTTAGCCGGTGAAAGGGCATTAGCGACAAATTCATGAGGGTCGGTGGAAAAATTAACAATGTCGATTTTTTCCCCCTTTAACTCCGTGACGATGGTCTGAACTCTCGTTCCTTTCGGGCCAACACAAGCTCCAACCGGATCAACATTAGAATCCCGCGAATAGACTGCAATTTTGGAGCGGGCGCCCGCCTCTCGGGAAACGCCTTTTATTTCAACAACCCCATCGTGAATCTCCGGTACTTCCAATTCAAATAAGCGCTTGATCAGACCCGGATGAGTCCGTGACAGCATAATTTGGGGACCTTTCGTGGTTTTTTTAACTTCCACGACATAGGTTTTTATTCTCTCAAAGGATTGGTAAACCTCACCGGGAATTTGTTCTTGTGCCGGTAATACCGCCTCGACTTTACCTAAGTCAACGATAACATTCTTCTGTTCATATCGCTGTACAACGCCAGTAACAATATCGCCTTCCCGATTAACATACTCATCATAAATCATACCTCGTTCAGCTTCTCTGATACGCTGAACGACAACCTGTTTGGCTGTTTGAGCTGCAATTCGTCCAAAATCCCGCGGCGTTACTTCATACTCGACGATATCTTCAAGCTGATAGCTAGGATTAATTTTTCGAGCATCTTCCAAACTGACTTGAGTTCGTGAATCTTCAACATTTTCCACGATCGTTTTGCGAGCGAATACTTTAAACTCTCCCGTCATGCGGTCGATAAGAACTCGTACATTTTGTAAAGACCCGAAATTCTTCTTGTAAGCGGAAATTAGTGCGGCTTCAATAGCCTCAAATAAAATCTCGGCAGAAATCCCCCGCCCTTTTTCCAATTCATGAAGAGCCTCGATGAAGTCCATATTCATTTTTCCTTGTTCCTCCTTATTCTATTGTCCCTAACTAATCTAAAAATCTAATGCTAGGTGAGTATTCTTCGCCAAGGCACGCGGAATCGAAATCCGATTATTCTCATGCTCTAAGACAATTTCGCCGTCTATAAGGCCTACCAAATTACCGGTAAATTCATTGTATCCTTGAACCAGCGACGTCGTATGTACAGTAACTAACCTTCCCTGGAAACGGATAAAATCCCCGTCCTTTTTAAGAGGCCGTTCCAGGCCGGGAGAAGAAACTTCTAACATATATGCCTGAGGAATTGGGTTTTTCTCGTCAAGCATATCACTCACGGCGTGACTCATCTCAGCACAATCGTCCATATCCACGCCCCCCTCTTTATCAATAAAGAGACGCAAATACCAATGTGCACCTTCTTTTATGTACTCAACATCGACTAATTCAAGCCCTTTTTCTTTAGCATACGGCTCAACTAGCAATGCGATTTGTTGTTCCAATGAATCATTCATAATAAGCGCCCCTTTATCAATTTAGCTAAGGAGAAAAGAAGGTTCTCAGTATATTCTAACGAAGATGTTCTCGAGTTATACTCTGTTAATACTTTCCGATAAGGAACAAACGAAGGAGCGGGCTACTACCCACTCCTTTCCAACAATCACTACAAATTCCTTATATTAATATAGCATATCCATCCAACATGTGCAACCTTAGAACCATGGACTTTTGCTCCCCCACAGGAGACGATCAAAATGACATACCTTTTTCAATAATAGCTTTAACCTGCCCGGCGGCATCATTTAGAGAAACTAAGCGTGTATCGCCGCCTTTTCGTTCTTTAAGCTCAACTTGTCCATTGGCTAATGCCTTACTTCCAATGGTGATGCGTAAGGGATAGCCAACTAAATCTGCATCTTTGAACTTAACACCTGCTCGTTCATCCCGATCATCTAAAACAACTTCAACTCCTAAGCTCTGAAGTTCCTGATAGAGTTTTTCGGCAGCTTCAGTCACTTGAGTATCTTTCGTGCTTACCGGTACAAGAATACAATGATAAGGTGCAATCGGTATTGGCCAAATGATCCCCGATTCATCATAATTCTGCTCAATCGCAGACGCCATTGTACGACTCACACCAACTCCATAGCATCCCATGACGCTGGGCTTTTCCACACCGTTTTCATCTAAGAATGTTGCCCCCAAAGCTTTACTGTACTTGGTTCCAAGTTTAAAGACTTGACCAACTTCAATGCCCCGGGCCTCTTTGAGAGAAGCCCCGCAATTCGGGCATGCTTCTCCTGCAACAATAGTTCTTAAATCATGAATCTGATCAATCCGCAGTTCTGTTTTCGGATTGATACCGAGGAGATGATAATCGTCCTTATTGGCGCCACAAACAGCATATTCCATTAATGGGACCTCTTGATCAGCGATAACCAGTAAACTTGGCGGTACCTCAACAGGACCGACGGAACCTGGGGCACATCCCAATAGTTTCTTTACAGTCTCAGACGAAGCGAGTTGGAGAGAAATAAACCCACCTAAAGCATTATTTATCTTTATTTCATTGAGCTCCCGATCTCCGCGAACAAGTACGAGGAAAAGTTTGTCATCCCCTTGATAAAGCAGGGACTTAATCATGCTGGTTGCTGGAATTTTCAAGAAATCCGAGGCTTCGTCAATTGTTTTCACACCAGGCGTGTGTACCAATTGACGTTCTCCCTCTTCTGCTTTAGCTTGTACAGGCTGAGGCCGGCACTCTGCTTTTTCAACATTTGCTGCATAGTTACAATCCGGACAATAAACAACAGAGTTCTCGCCCGAATCAGCCAACACCATAAATTCGTGGGTACCGCCTGTACCGCCAATCGCTCCCGCATCGGCTTCAACGGGACGGTAGGCTAACCCACAGCGCGAAAAGATCCGGCAATAGGCATCGTACATTTTCTGATAACTAACATCAAGTCCTGCTTCATCGCGGTCAAAGGAATATAGGTCTTTCATAATGAATTCCCGTCCGCGCATCAAACCAAAGCGTGGGCGGCGTTCATCCCGATATTTATTTTGAATCTGGTAGAGAAGAATTGGCAGTTGTTTATAAGAGCGAATTTCTCCCCGAATTAGATCAGTAATAATTTCTTCATGAGTCGGTCCCAGGCAGAACTCTCTTTGATGACGGTCTTTTAAGCGAAACATTTCTTCTCCATAAACGTCCCAGCGTCCGCTTTCTCGCCACAATTCCGCAGGCTGCATAATTGGCATCAATACTTCTTGCCCGCCTTTACTATCCATTTCTTGACGAACTATCGCTTCAATCTTTTTTAAGACTCGTAAACCAAGGGGCAAATAGGTATATACTCCCGCAGCAGATTTGCGTATTAAGCCCGCTCGAAGCATCAATTGATGACTAATAATTTCCGCTTCGGCAGGTACCTCACGCAGAGTTGGATTTAACAATTGACTAACGCGCATTTATAGCCATTCCTTTCCTTTATGTAACAATAATAGGTATCTATTTCCAACTAATGCCCCTACTTCTATGAAGTAAGGGGGATTACGAGTTCACTGCTTATGGTGGGCTGACACGTAACTTTCAATTTCTTTAAGTAAGGCCGGCAAGAGCTCCTCTTCGCTAAGACTGGCGATAATTTCTCCCTTACGGAATAAAAGCCCTTTTCCCTTGCCTCCGGCGATTCCTAAATCAGCATCGCGAGCTTCACCGGGACCATTAACTGCACAGCCCATAACGGCAACTTTCAAAGGTTTATCTAGGGGAGGAAGCTGGGAAAGCCGTTCCTCCACTTTTTCGGCCAAGGCCGCCAGATCAACTTGAGTTCGTCCACAAGTAGGACAACTGATTAAGTCAATGCTCCGTTGTCTTAACCCAAGAACATGCAATATTTCAAGCGCGACAGGAATCTCGTGCACAGGATCACCAGTTAAGGATACTCGAATGGTATCTCCGATTCCTTCAGCAAGTAACGTACCAATGCCAACCGCCGATTTTACCACACCAGAACGAACTGTTCCCGCCTCAGTGACACCTAAATGTAAGGGGTAATCAACACATTCTGATATTTGGCGATAAGCTTGCAGCATTATGGGAACGGAAGAGGCTTTCAAAGAAACTTTTATCTTATCATAACCTTCTTCTTCCAGGAGCCGTATATGTCTAAGAGCACTTTCCACCATTCCGGCAGCCGTTGGTCCCCCATATTTTTCTAAAATCTCTTTTTCCAATGATCCACCATTGACCCCAATACGAATAGGAACTTGCCGTTCTTTTGCCGCTTTCACAACTTCTTGAACCTTCCAGCGAGCACCGATATTTCCCGGATTGAGGCGCAAACCGTGGATTCCCTGCTCAAGAGCTCGAATGGCCAGGCGATAGTCAAAATGAATGTCGGCAATGGTCGGAAGAGGACTTGCAAGGACAATAGCATTCAAAGCCTCTGCTGCATCCATATCCAAAACCGCAAGTCGCACAACTTCACACCCGGCTTGAGCAAGGTTATTGATCTGCAGCAGTGTCTTCTCCACATCGCGTGTATCCGTATTAGTCATAGATTGTACAACGACAGGAGCTCCCCCGCCAATAACTACAGAGCCTATCTGCACCGGTTTCGTTTTCTTTCTTTGCAACATATTGCCTCCAGATTCTCTCTTCGTCTAACCGGCCTTAACAAAAAGGCGCACCACATCTTTGTAAGTAACAGCAATCATTAAGGCCATGAGCAAAACAAACCCCACCAGATGAATCATATTTTCCTTTTCTGGGTTTAAGGGTTTCCCTCGTAAACCTTCAAACAGCAAGAAAACAAGTCTGCTTCCATCCAACGCCGGAATCGGAAACAAGTTAATAAGACCTAATTGAATGCTTAAAACCCCAGTTAAGCCAAGCAAATTGGACAGGCCTTCATGAGCGCCTTCTCCGATTGCTTGGGCAATCATTACAGGGCCACCCACATCAGCGGGAATTTTACCAGTAACCATTTGGGTTAATGTCACCACAATGAACTTTGTAAAGTCTAAAGTGCGCTGAAGTCCGAATCCCGTTGATTGAAGAATTGATGCGTGCATATAGACGACTTCCGGCGCAATTCCAATCATCCCATACCCTGTTTGGGCATCTTTCTCCGTCTTGACCGAAACAACATGAGTCTTATTTCCCTTGGCACTTTCAATGGTAAGGGCAAGTTGTTGATTCGGTTTGCCGTGAATAACCTCAGTCAGACGATTCCAATCAGGTGTAGGTTCTTGGTTTACTGACATAATTTTATCGCCAGGCTGTATCCCTGCGGCTGCTGCAGGTTTTCCACTGACAAGAGAACCAATAGCATTGCTATTGCTCTGAGTTGGCACTCCCAAATAGGCAAAAACGCCGACAAACAAGACAATCGCTAAAACAAAATTCATGAGCGGGCCCGCAGCAATTACCGCCATGCGCTGCCAGACCGGCTTGTTCATAAAGCTTTGCTCATCATCAACAGGGGCTATGATTGTTCTCCCTTGTTCATCGATTTCCGCATCCATACCGTGAAGTTTTACAAATCCCCCCAGAGGTATCAGTCTCCAGGCATAGAGAGTTTCCTTCCCCTGATAACCAATAATTTTAGGGCCAAAGCCAAAACTGAACTCTATAACTCTTACACCGATTAATTTAGCAACCATATAATGACCAAACTCATGAATCATGACCATACTTCCAAAAACGAAAATAATGGCGAGCGCTGTAGTCACATTTAACCCTCCTTTATCTCGACATCCAAGAACCTTCGACCATCTACGATAGAACACTTAGATAGAAGTTTTTTGAGTTCACAGTCATGAAACGTAGCAATATTTTTGAAGTACTCATCAGCTAAGCCGAACAAAAACTATACCAACTCCTAAAGGAGTTCTAAAGTACGGCCTCGTGCCCATGTGTCTGCATCGAGTATACTTCCCAATTCCGGATGATCTAAAACATGATGCTCAGAACAGACCTTTTCCACAATCTCGTAAATTTTAAGATAGCGTAGCTTATTTTGCAGAAAAGCTGATACGGCAACCTCATTTGCTGCATTCATAACTGCAGGAAGCGTTCCGCCTCTTCGTCCTGCCTTATAAGCTAAAGCTAAAGCCGGAAAGCCTTCCAAATCAGGCTCAAAAAACGTAAGAGTTTTTCCCTTTAGATCGAGTCGCTCAAAGGGATTTTTCCAGCGCGTCGGATAACTTAAAGCATATTGTATTGGTAAGCGCATATCCGCTTTTCCTAATTGAGCAAGAACAGAGCCATCACGATATTGCACCATAGAATGAACAACACTTTGTGGATGGATAAGAACTTCAATGTGGTCATAATCGACAGCAAATAAATGATGAGCCTCTATGACTTCAAGTCCTTTATTCATCATAGTAGCCGAATCGATGGTGATCTTTGCCCCCATAGACCAGTTTGGATGACGTAATGCCTTTTCAAGGGTGACATTCGCCAACTCCTGCTTGGACCAGCCAAAAAAAGGGCCTCCTGAGGCGGTCAAAATTATAGTTTCGATGGTTTCAGGGTTCTCTTCAAGGCACTGAAAAACAGCCGAGTGTTCGCTGTCAACAGGAATAATCGGGCAATTCATGGCTTTTGCTTTCGCCATAACCAACTCTCCGCCGGCAACCAAGGTTTCCTTATTAGCCAAAGCGATTGCCTTTCCGGCTTCAAGAGCCGAAAGGGTCGGTTCCAGCCCAATACGCCCGGAAAGCGCAGTAACGACGGTATCCACTTCTTGGGCAACTACCGAGTTTATCATACCATCCATGCCCTGCATGACTCTTATCGATGTATCCGACAATCGTTCCCGAAGTTCGCGAGCCGCATCTTCATCCATCATAACTACAACAGCCGGGTGAACAGAACGGGCCTGCTCTTCTATTAGTTTTACATTTTTATCAGCTGCCAAAGCATGAACCTTTAGCTGACCTTCTGAATGGTGAACAACGTCCAAGGTTTGACGTCCGATTGAGCCTGTTGAGCCTAAGATGGTTAGCGTTTTCAACTCAAACATCATCTTCTTCCTTTTAATAACTGGTTTAAGTGACCCTCCTGAACCTTTAATCCCTACGTCCAAAAATTCCAACTTTACGTAATGCCTCATAACTAATGACGATACCCGGGCCGACCAAAATGCCAACAAATCCCAAAAGCTCAAGGCCGACATACATAGATATCAATGTAGGCAGAGGGTGCAGTCCAATTCCCTGAGACATAATTTTAGGCTCCAGAAACTGCCGTACCACAACCGTAACAACCCACATAATCAGGACCTTAAGAGCTACACCGAAAGAGCCCAGAATTAACAAGCCGATAATCCAGGGGCCGAATAAGAGACCCGTTCCTACAATGGGAACGGCGTCTAATAATCCTGCAAACACACCTAAGGTAACTGCATACCTGTTCCCAATAATCAGAAGGCCGATAATCGTTGAAAATGCCGTAACCGACATCAGAATAGCCAAAGCCCGAATATAGCCGACAACCGCAGCCCCTAAATCCTGACTAACTGCCTGTGCGCTGACATGCCAGCGGCGCGGAAAAAGATTTGAGATAAACTGCCGGACATTAGGATAGCTGGAACTCATCATTAACGTTCCCACGAGAGAGACAACCATAACAATGAAGACACGAGGCAAAGCGGTAAGAAAGCCAAGCAAAAATAAGCTCCCGGATTTTGCCCATTCTTGAAGCATTCTTGCGAGGCTCTCAGTGGATGTGGTCAAAGTACTTTGAATCTGAGGATTAACAGTCACATACTTTTCGATGGTATCAATTTGATGGGTCACCAGATTTACTAAATAACCATAATTAGGAAGAGTAACTGCTAATTCAGATAGCTCTGTGTAGAGTCTGGCAACAATTAAGAAGACAAAAAGACTGAGAACAGCAATGGCTAGAATTAACGTAAGAATCGCAGCAAAGGGCCGTCGTATATGAATGACGTGCATAATTCTGACGACCAAGGGTTCGAGTAAAAAAGCAAGAATAAGCGCTATTATAAAAGGTAAAAACGCACCAAAGGCCTCCCCCAATACCTCGCCAAAGACAGGCAAAAATACTTGGAAAAAATAGGTAAAAATCTTCAATAGGATTAGAATACTCGTTACCAGAGCAAGTCTATTAAGATTAGTCCACAAAGGATGCTTTTGGTCTATGCTCATAACTCTCACCTCACGACAGTAAAATCACACCATAATATACCAACGGAAGAGCGAAAATCAGGCTGTCAAACCGATCTAGGATCCCTCCATGTCCCGGTATTATGCTTCCAGAATCTTTGACCCCCGCAGTTCGCTTTAAAGCTGATTCGAAAAGATCACCAATTTGAGAACTAATGCCAATCGCAATTCCTAAAACAAAATACGTAAGAAATGCTGCGTTATTCGCCAAGCGCCAAAACAAAAGAGCGACGAGAACACTTGACAACAATCCGCCAATGGAACCTTCGACAGTTTTCTTAGGGCTAACCTGAGGAGCTAACAGATGTCTGCCAAATCCTCTTCCAATAAGGTATGCACCAGTATCCGTCGCCCATACCAAAAAAAATGTCAGAAAGGTCCACTCTAAACCATGAGAAAGCTGGCGCAGTAAGTACAAATGGGATAGTAAAACTGTTGAATACATGACAGCTAAAAAATTAAAACTTGCTTCAGTGAGGGGTGTTTCCGGGTAAGTCAGAGCAAGACGACCAAAGGTAATAAGCAGCCAGAATATAATAGCTGTTGACATCCACTCAGAGCCGTACCTGAAAACAATGACGAGCCAGCCAACTGTCGCCAGGGCAGTCAGTATATTCCAAACCTCCATGCCCATATGTTTGCCTATGCGCAAAAACTCGCGCAAGCCTAATAAGGCCAGCACAGCCACAAGAAAAGCTGTATAAGGGCCGCCCAAATACGTCAGCCCTAAAAGAAGCGGAGCACCAATCAAGGCACTAATGGTTCGTTTAAACATCACAATTTCCTCAATTTGTATGTATTCCGCCAAAACGGCGATCTCTTTTCTGGTATTCTTTTATCGCCTCTATTAAGGAGTTTTCTCCAAAGTCTGGCCAGAACTCTTCAACAACCATAATCTCTGTATAAGCCAGCTGCCATAAGAGAAAATTACTTAATCTCATTTCACCCGAAGTTCTTATTAATAAATCCGGGTCAGGAAGTCCGCCCGTAAAAAGCTTATCGCTAAAGATTTTCTCATCAATATCGTCAATCTTTTGTTTTCCTGCTAAAACATCTTGGCTCATTTTCTTAACCGCATCAATAATCTCGGAGCGTCCACCGTAATTTAAGGCCAGATTAAGGACTAACCCTGAATTGTTTTTAGTGCGCTCTACAGCACGTTCTAATTCATGTTGTGCTTCCAGAGGAAGATCCTTAAGTATCCCAATGGCTCGAATGACAACATTATTTTGATGCAGTTCTTCGAGTTCCTTTCTGAGATATTCGGTCAACAACTTCATTAATATGCCAACTTCATCCTTAGGTCTGCTCCAGTTTTCCGTCGAAAATGCATAGACAGTTAGAACTTCAATTCCTAATTTAGAACAAGTCTTAACAATTTTGCGCAAGGCTTCAACACCTGCGCGATGTCCCATTGAACGAGGCAAGGCACGTTTCCGAGCCCAGCGCCCATTCCCATCCATGATAATAGCAATATGACGAGGGAGGCAGTCCATAGCAACCTGGTCTGGTAAATTATCTTTCGTTTGGTTCCAAGATTTGAACCACATTATTCCACCTCATAATATGATATTCGATTCCCAAACAGATCGGTCAGAATCACATAGAGAGGTCAAAGACCCCCTTAACAATTAGGGGGTCGATGCTCGCAGCGTGAGTACTTCTCATGGGCCAAAATAACATCTACTCGATCTTCAGATTCCCGCAGACGAACAACTCGTAAGTTGCCCCGCGTTTCCATTTTACCACGCGGATAAGTGATTTGGAAAGCATACGGTTTATCCAAAGCTTCAAGATCTCTTCTTACTTCATCCCAACTTAATCCATACCACGAAAATGTCATACTTCGGTGATTTCACTTTCCTTAGTTTCCATAACATGTTCAATTTCTTTAATAATTCGGTCAGTAATTTTTTGAACCTCATCCTGTGCACGTTTAACTTCATCTTCTGAGGCTTCATGATCTTTTTCTAATTTTTTTAATTTATCATTAACATCCCGACGGACATTTCTTACAGCAACTCGTGCATCCTCAGCTTCTTTTTTAACTTTCTTTACAATTTCAGCTCTGCGTTCAGCGGTTAGTTGTGGAATCAGCAGACGAATTACGCTACCGTCACTTGAGGGATTAAGTCCAAGATCAGATTTCAAAATGGCCTTTTCGATGACAGGCAAAACTGATCTGTCCCAAGGTTGAATTACGAGCAGCCTTGGTTCCGGAGCAGAGACATTAGCTAGTTGATTAATGGGTGTAGGGGCACCATAATATTCAACCATAACCTTATCCAAGACGTTCGGATTAGCTCGACCGGCACGTATCGATCCATATTCTTTGCGCAGAGCGTCAACTCCTTTACGCATTCGCTCTTCCGCATCCTTAATTACCTCAGAGATCATTGACTATCCCTCCCAACATATGTTCCGATTGATTCACCGAGAACGACTCGCTTAATATTGCCTTCTTTTGTTAAATCAAAGACGATGACAGGAATATTATTATCCATACAGAGTGACGTCGCCGTAGAATCCATAACTCCTAAACCCCTGCTTAGAACTTCAAGATAACTTAGACGATCGAATTTCTTAGCTTGGGGATTCTTTACAGGATCAGAATCGTAAACGCCATCAACCTTCTTAGCCATCAGTATAACTTCGGCTTCAATCTCTGCTGCACGCAGTGCCGCTGTTGTATCAGTGGAAAAATAAGGATTCCCTGTTCCGGCGGCAAAAATTACAATACGACCTTTTTCCATATGGCGAATCGCTCGTCGGCGGATATAGGGTTCTGCCACTTGACGCATTTCAATGGCTGATAATACTCGGGTATCAGAGCCTGCTTTTTCTAAAGCATCTTGCAGGGCCAGAGCATTCATCACTGTCGCCAGCATTCCCATGTAATCAGCAGTAGCCCGATCCATTCCCTGAGCACTTCCGGCGATTCCACGCCAGAGATTACCGCCTCCGACAACCACGCAAACTTCTACTCCCATAGCTCTGATCTCCGCCACTTGCCTGGCGACGGTGACTAACATATTATGTTCCAGACCAAACCCTTGATTTCCTGCTAACGCTTCTCCACTTATTTTCAGGATGACTCGACCATATTGCGGTTTTTCCATGGATAACCTCCAAATAATCCTTTTTCAAGTAAGTACTGAGTCACTTTACATTCGAAAAAGAGAACACCAGGGTGTTCTCTAGATCAATTTTCTAACAACTATCGATTAATTTCTTTCATAACTTCTGAAGCAAAATCCTCTTGCCGTTTTTCAATACCTGCACCTAATTCATAGCGAGTAAAGCGACGAATAACAATTCGTTCTCCGATTTTAGCAGTTTTATCAAGTACTAAATCACTAATGGTCTTATCAGGATCTTTGACAAAAGCTTGTTCCATTAAACATACTTCTTTATAATATTTCTCGATACGTCCTTCAACCATCTTTTCGATGATCTTTTCCGGCTTCCCTTCATTAAGAGCTTGAGCCTTCAAAATATCTCGCTCGTGCTGCAGGACATCTGCAGGGACCTCTTCTTTGTTGAGATATTGTGGATTTGCAGCCGCGATATGCATAGCAACATCCTTAACCAGTGATTTGAATTCTTCTCCGCGAGCCACAAAGTCTGTTTCACAATTCACTTCCAGGAGTACTCCGATGCGTCCGCCTCCATGGATATAGGAATCAACAATTCCTTCTGCGGCAACTCGTCCTGCCTTTTTCGCTGCAGCTGCTAATCCTTTTTCACGTAAAAAGTCACTAGCCTTATCCATATCACCGTTACACTCAGTTAAAGCCTTTTTGCAATCCATCATTCCTGCGCCGGTACGTTCACGTAACTCTTTAACCAGCGCTGCCGTAATTTCAGCCATAATCAACCCTCCGAATTCAATACACAATGCTCAGGGCACGTGCCAATATTTGATTATTTGCAATAATTTTTTGCACAAAATTCGAGGCGCGAACTTCGAAATTTCGCGCCTCGAACTTCGAATTTCGAGTTTTATCCTTCAGCTACTTCTCCGGTTTCTGCAGCTTCTTCAGCTTCATCCACACTGCCTTGTTGTCCTTCGATAATTGCATCAGCCATTTTAGCAGTCAGCAATTTAACGGCACGAATGGCATCATCGTTAGCCGGAATGACAACATCAATCTCATCAGGGTCACAGTTCGTATCAACAATGGCAACAATCGGAATATTTAAACGGCGTGCCTCTGCCACTGCAATGCGTTCTTTACGAGGATCAACGATGAATAACGCATCCGGAAGTTTCTTCATATTTTTAATACCACCTAAGAAACGCTCCAATTTCTCCATTTCATGGCGAAGTGCAGACACTTCTTTCTTAGTGAGTACTTCGAAAACTCCCTCAGTTTCCATTCTTTCTAGTTCGCGCAAACGGTCAACCCTTTTTTGAATTGTTTGGAAGTTCGTCAGCATTCCTCCAAGCCAACGTTCATTAACGAAAAACATGCCACAACGTTCAGCTTCTTCTTTAACAGACTCCTGAGCCTGTTTTTTAGTGCCGACAAAGAGCATAGTTCCTCCATCGGTGGCCAGGTTACGGACAAAATTATAAGCTTCATCAACTTTTTTTACAGTTTTTTGCAGATCAATGATATAAATTCCATTACGTTCTGTAAAAATATAACGGGCCATCTTAGGATTCCAGCGACGTGTTTGGTGTCCAAAATGAACACCGGCTTCCAACAATTGTTTCATAGAGATAACTGCCATTTTTTCATACCTACTTTCTTTTGTTTTTTCCTCCGCAGGTTCATCCCCGAACGCCCTTTGTCCTAACAAAGAACAGCGTTCCAATCCCACTGCGTGTGTCAATAAACCACACTGAGAATAGATTAGCATAATACTAACCTTAATGCAATGAAAAACAAACCTAATTCATAAGATCCGGCAGTGCATAAACCTAACGTAAAGGCAACATCAGCAAAAGATGATAAAGATCATTCATTTAATCCTAGATAGTTCTGTAAATTCGATCGCAGGTTATGCTCCCGAATAAAATTCTCCAAGTCGCTCATGAGTTCCGGGAAGGGAAAGTAAAATTCACTCAAATAGAAAAAGACATCTCCTGTGCGAATTTGCGCAACTTCTTGTCCCTTTCCGTCAAAATAAAAAGCAACTCGACGGATGTCTTTCGGTTCAAGAACGTGTTTTCCTAATAAGGAGCTAAAGATAATCTGCTCTTCTTTGATGAGAACACGTTTACTCTTACCGATAACCCATAAGGAGAGAATGCCAAGAACGCTAAGACAATATATCCCTATGAGTACGTTTAGTTCCATACTCGGAAACTTGTGAAATAAAAAGATACACCCCAAAAGTATAGGATAAAGGACGAGAAAGAAGAGGCCAGGGATGACAAGCGGTCTCAATTGGTAAATATATTCATGCTCATCCACGAAAACCACCTCCGGCACATCAGTTTACTTTGCATGTTTGATGTGTTTATCCAATTCATCAAGAAGATAATCATTCAAAACTCGAATATAAGTTCCCTTCATTCCCAAGGACTTAGACTCAATAACTCCGGCCGATTCAAACTTACGGAGAGCATTAACAATAACGGAACGAGTAATCCCAACTCGATCAGCAATCTTGCTGGCTACCAATAGTCCCTCTCCTCCGCCTAATTCAGCAAAGATATGTTCAACAGCTTCAAGTTCGGAGTAAGATAAAGTGCCAACAGCAATTTGTACTGCCGCTTTTTTGCGGGCTTCCTCTTCAGCACGTTCAGCTTTAACCCTTAAAATTTCCATTCCCACGACTGTTGCACCATATTCGGCAAGAACAAGATCCTCTTCCTTAAATTCTTCATCATATTTAGCCAAAACAAGTGTCCCAACCCTTTCGCCTCCGCCTAAAATTGGAACGACGGTTGTCACTTTATTGTTGAAATGGCATGGCGTATTGCAGTCAAAGATACACCCGTTAGCAACTTGAGTGGTGTTCGTCTTTGTCTCGCTGATTTTCATAAGTCCGTCATTGTAGCTTTCAGGGAAGCGCTCGGAATGCATAACGATTTCATCCATCGTCCCACAAACGAAGTGGTTCATAAAGCTATAGCCTAAGATTTTCCCCCGACGTCCGACAATATAACAATTAGCAATAATGGCTTGGCGAAGCACCTTAGCCATTTCTTCAAAATCAACGGGATTTCCAGCAGCACGCTGGATTAATTTATTGATAGCTCTTGTTTTTTCTAATAATTGTTCCATAAGTTTTTTGTCCTCCTTAACTTGCTTCGGATTTTAGATTATAAAATATAACGCGCCAAATCTTGGTTTTGAATTACATTACCCAAACGATGCTGAACGTATTCTCGATTGATCGTTACGGTGTAATCTTCAGGAAGTTCAGACGCTTCAAAGGACAGCTCCTCCAAAACTTTTTCAATAATTGTATGGAGACGTCGCGCGCCAATATTTTCAGTAGTAGAATTTACTTTATAGGCAACTTCAGCTAATTCATCAATAGCATTCTCTGTAAATTCCACCCTTATCCCTTCTGTTCCTAACAAAGCGCTATATTGCTTAATTAACGACGATTGAGGTTCAGTTAGGATACGTTTGAAATCTGCAACACTTAAAGATTCTAATTCAACCCTGATGGGGAATCTTCCTTGCAGTTCCGGAATAAGATCGGAAGGTTTGCTGAGATGAAATGCCCCGGCAGCGATGAAAAGAATATGATCAGTTTTGACTGGGCCATATTTGGTAACTACAGTTGAACCCTCGACGATGGGAAGAATATCTCGCTGTACTCCGCCCCTCGAAACATCGGGACCTCCGGAACCTTCGCGCCCGGCAATCTTATCAATTTCATCCAAGAAGACAATACCCTCATGTTCAGTCCTGTGAATGGCTTCGTTAACAGCCTCATCTTGATCAATTAAATTTTGAGTTTCTTCGTTGATTAAAATTTTGCGTGCTTCTTTGACACTTACTTTTCTCTTTTTATGCCGTTTAGGCAGTATCCCGGACACCATATCCTGAATATTCAGGCCCATCTCCATCATATTATTCCCTAACATATCCGATAGGGGCGTCGTCTCTTCAACGGAAATCTCAATAATTTTCTCTTCGAGTTCTCCACATCGAAGACGTTCCGCTACCAGAGCCCGCTCTTTATCAAGCTCTGGAGTAATATTATCGTCCTTCTCCGTCTCCGAAGATTGTCCAAACAGCATCTGGAAGGGATTCGCTGAGGATTTTTCAGAATGTTTTCCGGGAACCAGGAGTTCAATTAAACGTTTCTCAGCGTTGATTGCGGCCTGTGTCTGAACCATTTCTGCACGCTCAGACTTGACCATCCGCAAGGCAATTTCTACTAAGTCCCGGATAATTGCCTCTACATCACGGCCCACATATCCCACTTCGGTAAATTTTGTTGCCTCGATTTTAATAAAAGGAGCTCGAACAAGTTTCGCTAAGCGTCTGGCAATCTCTGTTTTGCCGACACCAGTAGGACCGATCATTAAGATGTTTTTGGGAATGATATCATCCTGCAACTTTTCCGGAAGCAAAGAACGCCGATAGCGATTGCGCAAAGCAACTGCAACAGCCCGTTTACCAGCATCTTGTCCAACAATATAGGAGTCCAATTCACGGACAATTTCTCGAGGAGTTAAGCTTTCCATGGTATCAATATCACCCCCTATAACTCTTCAACCATAATTTGTTCATTGGTATAAACACAAATCCCGGCAGCTACAAGCATTGATTCTCTAACAATTTCCGCCGGTGTAAGGTTTGTATGCTTAACTAAAGCGCGAGCAGCAGCTAAAGCATAGTTTCCTCCCGAACCAATAGCGGCAATACCATCATCGGGTTCAATGACTTCCCCAGATCCAGAAACAATTAAGAGATTTTGGCTATCTGCGACTAAGAGCAACGCCTCAAGATTCCTAAGCATTTTATCCATACGCCATTCCTTAGCCAGCTCAACAGCTGCTCGTTGCAGGTTTCCATGATATTCTTCGAGTTTTTGCTCGAATTTATCAAAAAGTGTAAAAGCATCCGCTACTGAGCCTGCAAATCCGGTAATTACCTTACCGTGATATAAGCGGCGCACTTTCCGGGCTTTATGTTTCATCACAGTGGCCTGCCCGAAGGTTACTTGCCCATCTCCCGCGATGGCAACATGCTCCCCTCTTTTCACTGCGACGATCGTCGTTGCATGAAACATGATAACTCCTCCTTTATGCAGTTTACTAGGGCATTTTCCGCGTGTCAAGTCAATTGTAGACAATTTGCAACTTTTTGTGAAAATTTATTTTTCTAATGGGTCTATAACTCTTTTTGCTCGAGGATGTGCCTTTCCGTAAACCTCTTTTAAACGTTCACGGGTCAGGTGAGTATAAATCTGAGTTGATGTTAGTTTTTGATGTCCAAGCAATTCTTGAACGCTCCTTAAATCTGCTCCGCCGTCTAAAAGATGAGTAGCAAAAGAGTGCCTAAGCATATGCGGATTCACATGCTGTTCTAAAGATACTCTCGTT
Source organism: Desulfosporosinus sp. SYSU MS00001 (assembly GCF_049943955.1). Classification (NCBI taxonomy): domain Bacteria; kingdom Bacillati; phylum Bacillota; class Clostridia; order Eubacteriales; family Desulfitobacteriaceae; genus Desulfosporosinus; species Desulfosporosinus sp. SYSU MS00001. Next base: position 669,927 of record NZ_JBNFTW010000001.1, on the reverse strand, counting down.
ACTAGCTTATCCAAAATCCGACGCACAGAACGATCTGTCAAACGTGTCCCTTGATAATTTAAGAGGAGAGCTTCATGATTGTCACCGCGCATATTCAGATAGTGATTAATCGCTTCTCGCGCATAATTTGTAATGGGCACAACCCTTTCCTTATTTCCCTTGCCCAAAACCCTAATCAATCCGCCGTCTAAATCCAGACTCTCACGATTTAAACTAACAAGTTCGCTAACTCTAAGCCCTGAGCCGTAGAGAAGTTCCATAATCACTTGATCTCGTGCACCGAGAAGCTGTGTACAATCAGACGCATGAAGCAAACCCTCAACTTGATCAAGATAGAGAAAATGCGGGAGTTTTCTTCCCACCTTGGGACTTGCGATTCGCTGTATCGGATTCATCTGCAGTATCCCTTCACGACATAAAAACTTAAACAACGATCTTAAAGCAGCAAGTTTACGAGCCATGCTTTTGCGTGACAGTCCTTGGTCTGTTAGTATCCCCAAAAAACTACGAGCAATATAAACGTCGATCTGATCAACCCTTAGGTTTTCAGGTTCTTGCCCCAACTCCAAAGCCGCAAAACGAAAAAATTGCCCCAGATCGTTTTGGTATGCTATAACCGTATGTTCGGACCGGTTTTGAGAATGCTGATAGCCCGCAAACAAACTTAGGGCCTCATCGGCTAACACCTGCCAGCCTCCTCTAAGTTTTCTCGAGAGCAGAACTCACGCAAGGAATCCAGAGCTCGCTGAGAAATTCTGCTGTTTTTTTCTCGCTTATTTCGTATCCGTTCACTCAAGGGCGGCAACAAACCAAAGTTAATATTCATAGGCTGAAAGCTCTGACTGGGTGAACCCTCAAGATGCCTTGCCAATCCCCCCAACGTTGTTTCCGGCGGAAACACCAAGGTTTCCATCTGCTGTAAACGCCGCCAGGCATTAAGCCCTGCCAAAAGACCGCTGGCCGCGGATTCTACATACCCTTCCACACCGGTAATCTGCCCTGCAAAGAAAAGTGATGGTTTGCCCTTGAGGCTAAAGTCTGCTCTGAGGACTTTGGGAGCATTTAAAAAAGTATTGCGGTGCATCACACCAAAACGTGCAAACTCGGCTTTTTCCAGACCAGGTATCAAAGAAAATACTCGTTTCTGCTCACCCCACTTAAGATGGGTTTGAAAACCTACCAAATTCAAAAGGGTTCCCGTCTGATTCTCCTTGCGCAGCTGAACAACCGCAAAAGGTTTTTTATCTGTTCGAGGATCTTGAAGACCAACAGGCTTGAGCGGCCCAAAGGTTAAGGTTTGAATGCCGCGCTTAGCCATGACTTCGACAGGAAGGCAGCCTTCAAATACCTCTCCCTGCTCAAAGCCTTGAACTTCAGCTGTTTCCGCACCGGTCAGTTCTTGATAAAACAATTCATATTCTTCCTTGGACATAGGACAATTAAGATAATCTGCTTCACCTTTGTTATATCTCGAAGCCCAAAAGGCCTTACTCATATCGATAGATTCATAGGTTACAATGGGGGCAGCTGCATCATAAAAGGAAAGAGCTTCCTCGCCGGTTAAACGGGAAATATCCCTCGCTAAATCGTCTGAAGTCAGTGGGCCACTAGCTGCGATCACAATTCCTTCCTCTGGCAGAGAACGAACTTCCTCCCTGTGAATAGTAACATTAGGATGTTCCATTAATCGCTGCGTAATCTCCTTGGAAAACAAACTCCGGTCAACTGCCAGAGCACCCCCGGCAGGAACCATGGTGTGATCTGCAGCGCTCATAATTAACGAATCTAAACACCGCATCTCTTCTTTTAATAAACCAACGGCATTCTCCAATCCTGCCGCACGCAGCGAATTGCTGCAAACTAATTCTGCAAACCATTCAGTATGGTGAGCAGGGGTAAATTTAGCAGGTCTCATTTCAAATAAGTCCACCTTCACCCCGCGTTTGGCAAGCTGCCAAGCAGCTTCTGAGCCTGCCAGCCCTCCGCCGATAACAATGACATTTTGCATATTAAAAACTCTCCTATCCCCGCAGATGACTTACTCTTCTTCGATGATCTTAGTAAATCGGCATTCCGGATTTGTACACACATACTTCTTTTGCCGCTTGGACGTCTTGATTACCATCATTTGCTGACATTCCGGACAAGGTTCAGGAGCCGGCATTTCCCACGAAACAAAATCACACTCAGGGTAAGAGCTGCAGCCAAAAAACTTACGGCCTTTCTTTGAACGCCGCAGAACAAGAGGTTTGTCACATTTAGGACAATTTGCACCAACTTGTTCTAAAAATGGCTTTGTATTTCGGCACTCCGGAAATCCAGGACAAGCCAAGAATTTACCATAACGCCCCATCTTAATAACCATATTGCGTCCGCAATTCTCACAAATCTCCTCCGATACCTGATCCTCAATTTTTACTTTACCAATGCGTTCTTCGGCCAGAGCAAGCGTCTCGGAGAAAGGCAAGTAATATTCTTGAACAACAGACTTCCAGGGAACCCTTCCTTCTTCGATAAGATCGAGTTTTTCTTCCAAATTCGCCGTAAATTCCAGGTTTACGATGTCCGGAAAATGCTCTTTAAGAAGAGAAATAACGATGTCTCCCAGTTCCGTTGGCATCAATTGCTTTTCTTCTTTAACAACATAACCTCTGGTTTGGATAGTTTCAATTGTGGGCGCATAGGTGCTCGGCCTTCCAATGCCTTCCTCTTCTAACTTCCGCACCAAGGAAGCCTCGGTATAGCGCGGCGGCGGCTCTGTAAAATGTTGTTTTTCTTGCAACTGAATAAGTTTAAGAGGTTCGCCTGGCAAAACTGAAAAAGTTAGTGAACTTTGTTCATCATCCTGGACGTCTTCCTCATCTTTTCCTTCCTCATAAACCGCTAAAAAGCCCGAGAAACGGATCGTTGAGGTGTTGGCCCGGAAAAGGGCATCGCCTACAAGGATATCGACGGTCAAAGTATCCATAATAGCTGCACTCATTTGACTGGCAATAAACCGCTCCCAGATCAAACGGTACAAACGTAATTGATCACGTGACAAAATCCCTTTCACCGATTCAGGAGAACGCAGCGGAAGGGTAGGCCGAATCGCTTCATGGGCCTCTTGAGAGCGACCCTTATTAGTAAACTGACGAGGTTCCGAGGGATAATAATCATTTCCAAAATGAGCTAAGATCCACTCTTTCGCTTCAGTTTGGGCAACCTCAGCCACTTTTACAGAGTCAGTACGCATGTAAGTAATAAGTCCGACAGTACCTTCCTTGCCTAAATCAAGACCTTCATAAAGCTGTTGCGCTAACATCATGGTACGTTTCGGTGAAAAGCTTAGTTTTCGATGAGCTTCTTGCTGTAAGCTGCTCGTCGTGAAAGGCGGTGCGGGCTGCTTTTTCTTTTCTTTGGCTCGAACGTCTGATACGTTAAACTCTTTCCCCTTAATGTCCTCCAGAATCATTTCCATTTCCGCTTTGGAGGAAATAGATATTTTTTTGTCCGCCTTTTTTAATAGTTTTGCCCCAAATCTACCACCCTTAGACTCAAGATTTGCAGTTAAACTCCAGTATTCTTCTGACACAAAAGAACGAATTTGCTCCTCCCGATCCTCGACGAGGCGAACAGCTACAGATTGGACTCGACCAGCACTTAAGCCCTTTTTAATTTTTCTCCAGAGCAAAGGACTTAATTGATAACCCACTAATCTATCTAAAACCCGGCGAGCCTGTTGGGCATCCACCCGATCCGCATCAAGTTCACGAGGATGTTTTATGGCTGCCTGGATTGCAGACTTCGTAATTTCATGAAATTCAATACGGTTCTTTTCTCCTTGCTTAAGGCCTAATAGGAAAGAAAGATGCCAGGCGATTGCTTCCCCTTCACGGTCCGGGTCAGAAGCAAGAAATATTTTTTCAGCGCCTTTAGCGGCTGAACGCAAATCTTTAATTAAATCTCCGCGACCACGAATAGCAATATATTTCGGCTCATAATCATGATCTAAATCAACTCCTAACTGACTTTTAGGCAAATCCCGCAAATGTCCCATTGAAGCTTTTACGGTATAACGATTTCCTAAAAATTTGCTGATTGATTTAGCTTTGGCTGGAGATTCTACTATTACAAGCGTTTTCGACATAATTTCACCTCAAATAAACTTAAGAACCTTGTTGATTTGTTTTCCAAACGATCAACTTGCTATAGTTTCCCATTGATTAACTGGTTTTGCAAATTTATTAAATAATTATTAATACAGAAATTTCTAAATAAAATGCCTAAAGAATGACTAACATCAAGCTATAATTTGCGCCGGTAAAACTAATGCCTATCTTAACGCCTTTTTAGTCGGATGTCTAGCACTCACGAACTAATACATAATTTTGTCCCGGTAATTGCTTAATTTTCCCTTGTAATTGCAATTCCAACAAAGCCAGTGACAGGGAAGCTACCGATAACGACGAGTGTAATGCCAGTTGGTCGATATGGAGGGGAACGTCACTTAGTTTCTGAAGAATAACTCTATGATCGTCCGTTTCAGGAGACTTACCCCTTTTATACGTATGCTGTTCAGAAGGACCCTTCTTTACAGTCGTTGCTTCCATTGAAGAAAAACACTCATTCCAAATATCCTCAATTCCTTCGGCGATTTTGGCTCCTTGACGTAATAACGTGTGTGGCCCGCGACTTTGTGGACTAAAAATAGGTCCGGGAACTGCAAAAACCTCCCGTCCTTGTTCTAAAGCAAAATCAACAGTAATCATTGCTCCGCTTCTTTCTGCTGCCTCAACCACTATAACGCCTTGAGAAGAGCCACTAATCAGCCGATTCCGTGCAGGAAAGTTCGCGGCAAGGGGTGGTGTTCCGGGAGGAAACTCACTGATCAAAGCACCCTTATCTAAGATTTCCTTAGCTAAATGATAATTCTCCCGCGGATAAATCTGATCTAAACCGCATCCCAGAAAGGCCCAGGTCATTCCATGACCTTCAAGGGCTCCTTGATGAGCCGCCGTATCAATGCCGCGTGCAAGTCCGCTAACAACAACAAGACCTTGGGCTGCCGCATCACGAGCTAACATACGTGCTGCAGATTTTCCATAAGCTGTTGCTTGCCGTGAACCAACAATTGCCAAGACAGCTGAATTGTTTTCAAGGTATCCCTGATAATAAAGAAGAGGCGGAATATCGGTTAATTCAAGTAAAAGAGAAGGATAATTACGATCCTGGGGGGTAACAACCTTAATGTTCCGTGCCCTAAGGTCTGCCCCTATTTTCCAAGGATCAATTCTTTTTCGTTCCTTCAGTACTTCAGCAACCCACTTCCTTTGAGGGGCAATCTTTAAATAATCCTTTTGGCTTGCTTCCCATGCCTGCACAGCGCTTCCAAAATAGGCAATAAGCAAACGCAGATGCTGACTACCAACACCTTTGATTGTCCGAAATGCCGCCCGAAATAGTTTCTCGTTATCTATCTCCATCCTAAGCCCCTCCCTTGACCATCTTTTCGGGGCATAAGGAGTCATCTCCTGCCTAAAACTTTGTTGAACTTTTTGATATTAAGTAAAAAAATGCGGAATCTCTCTCAAATTCACGCTCCTTTTGCTCGTCGGACAGCTCGTTTTCTGGGAGTCAGAGTAGTTTTAGGGGGTTGCTGCACCTGTTCATTAGGAGCGCCATCATTATCATTTAAATTCTGTGTTGTTTCCACAGCTTCTATTTTTCCTTTTTCTTGCTCTGTTAAGGCAATGCTAGCCCGCAGTGCTTCCATTAAATCTACGACCTGACCGCCTTTAGAAGGAGCTTCCACTTCAAAGCTTTCTCCCGCAATCTTACTTTCGATCATCTCCGCCACCTGTTCATGCACTTCATCCCTGTATTTTTCCGGTTCGAATGGACGGGCTAGATTATCGATTAATTGTCGGGCCATTGTTAATTCAGTTTCTGTTGGAACAATTCGGCCCCAGGCCGCCTCCATATGTCGTATTTCCTGTGGATAGTGCATGGTCTCTAAAACCAGCCCTTCTTCAAAAACGCGCAGGCAGGCTAAGTGTTGCTTCGATCGCATGGTAACTCGAGCCAAAGCAACTTTCCCGCTTTCTTCCATAGCTTGACACAACAGACGATAGGCTTTTTGAGCAGTCTCCTCGGGAGACAAATAATATGATTTATCATAATAGATCGGATCAATTTCACTCAAGTTAATGAAATCAAGAATCTCGATGGATCGACTAGTAGGTTGTTCTAAAGCAGATAGTTCTTCTTCATCCATAATTACATAACGATCTTTCTCATATTCATATCCTTTGACCAAATCAGCCATTTCAACTTCCCGATCACAATAAGGACATTTTTTAATTGACCGGATTCTATGCTGACAGTCTTTATGCAAATAATTAAATTTAAACTCTTGTGATTCCGTTGCAGCATGCATTTTAACAGGAACATTTACCAGACCAAAACTGATTGAGCCTTTCCATAACGTATGCATAAGCTCACCTCCTCAAATATAGTGTGAACCATAAGGAATGGATTCATGCAAAACCATTATGGCTATTTCCTCTCCAGATATTATCAGCGAATCTGTTAAAATTTAGACTTTATCAAGTCATAAGACTCCCCGCTTATATAAATGGGCGTTGTTCCCATACCTTGCTTCGTTGGGGGTAGAGTCCATCCTTCAGCGCGATAGCATTTGTTATGGGCTAGGCGCTTTCGACGAAAGCGTCCACAGGACACTTTCATCACCGAAGTCTCGATGTTCGGCTTTAGCTGAACGAGTTCACTCCGGTTAGGAAAATCGATTCGGCGCTCGAATACACTTGTAATCTCTTTTCAATATAAAAATAAAACTTTGTTCCTGCCGAACAAAGTTAAATAAATTCTAATATCTTTAATTCCAAGAATAGATCTCATAAGATAGTAGCTTATCTAAATCATAGAGCTTAACCCTTTTAGCCTGAAAACAATAGCACTGGCAAGAACGGCATAGTCTTCAGTTGGAAGCATTAACGATGCCGAAGAATCAAATAGAATATTCCCCGAAGCTGGAAATTCATCATCCCCTCTCCATAGTATCAACGTAACCGGCACGCGCGGAAAAGCCCTGATAGTCACTCCCACGTCTCCGAGGCTATTAGCAGATCCCCCTAAATGGCTGACCACTTCTTCTAGTTTATCCGGCTTCTCCCCAAAGAATCTGATCAATGGATCAATAGCCCGGTGGGTAAAGGGCTGAATATAGATGCTTCCTCCGGGTAATTCTTTAAATGATATTAGTTTTCCAGTCTCTTCAACCTCAGCTATATTTGCCAGGTAATGAAGGATTAAGATTTGCGTAGGTATAGATAGTTCTTTGTCGAAGGAATTAACAGTTTTAAAAATTCCGCCGGGATAATCCAGAATGTATTGACCACCCAGAAAATCAATGGAAAGGGTATTACCCACAAGAGGATACCTTGAATAGTACGATATAACTTCTAAAGAATTTGCTCTAAACTTTTCCAGCGCTAACTCCTGAGCTGCCGTATAATTAACCAAACTCCTCTCCTTCTTTCCGTCTGCTGTTATTTTTTTCTCACATTATATCTTTTTTCCATTTAAAAGCCAACGAAATATAAGTTCTGCATCAATCAAGGAAGAAATAGTTTCAAAACCAGTTTAATTCCAAATTATTGAACCGGAGTAAATTTTTTAGTACATAGCTTTGCCTTATAATCATATACTAACAATGCTTTCATCAGAAACAGTATATTGCAAGAAACTACCATTTGAAGGGAGGATTCCACATGTCAAGACGACGCAGCAGCATTATGTCAAACGAGTTAAAAGAGCAAATTGCTCAAGAGTTAGGATTTGCTGGGACCCTTCATCAAGAAGGTTTTGGAGGAGTTTCTTCAAGGGACTGTGGAAATATGGTGAAAATGGCTATTGAGTTAGCCGAGCGTAACCTTCCAGGGAACAGAATGTCATAAAAAACCAAACCAATGAGAGTCTCACGATTAATAATTCCTTTGTTAAGAGCCGAGGCAATTGCCTGGCTCTTCTATTTTTTCATGAATTCAGTTGATGATTCTTAAACAACAATGGAATAGCGAACCTATTCTTTATTGATTTCCTTATTATGAGCCATAGTAATGTAACACAAACTATAACCTAAAATAGAAAATACAGAAGCTGTAAGAAAAAAATCAAAACTCATTGTGGTCAACCTTTCTATTATATATTTAACAACTTATCAGTATTCCCTTTTGCTCCGTTACGGTGATGTCAGATCATACTTCTGAGCACCATTTGCTACGAAAGCTTTCTCCCAATTTTCAACATAAGATCCCGTAGCCCATTCAGCCATAACTACCGTCTCCCCTTCTTTTAAATTTATTTTCGTCAAAGGTTCGCTGCCTAACTGAGCATTTGTAATTCCGTAAACATAGAGCTTAGTTTTGGTCGTAATTATAGCGATATCCCGATTAGGTGAAGTGAATGCATCCATAGCATCAGGAACTCGGTCTTTGATATTTTGCCAGCTAAGACACAGTGTGTCATAAGAAACCATTTTGGCAGGAGGAATTAAATTGACATTATAGTCCAGATAGCGAGGGGTATTCTCGTCTTGATAGTTAATTCTCCCCTGAAGATACCAATGTCCATTTTTACGAGTAAGCCCAAAATTCTCCTCACTTTCATCATTATCCGTCGCTAAAATTCCTTTATTTCTTAGAGATTGAATAGCTTGATCCCCGGCATTGTTATAAACGACGGATCCTCCATTTTCCAGTAAGTCAGATATCTTGACTCCTTCTTGGGCTGAAATTTTGTCAACAAGTAATACCTGCAATTGATTGACACCATTAACTTTGTTTTCAATGGCCACATAATCATTACCAACATAATCTATAATTTTTTGGTGTATCTTCTCTGAAATATCATGTTGAGTAATCTTCATCGCTTTTGTTTCAAGTCCTGAAATTTTAGTCGAAACGTCACGCGCTGATAATTCATCCTCTTTTATAGCTCCGTCCGACACATTCTGGACTTGCAGAAACCAAAATCCACTGCTTCGCGGAAAAAATATGTCTTTCCCCGTTAATATCGGGTGAAGTTTTCCATTGCTTGCTGCTATCCAAAGCGTCTGATAAGCATGACCATCATTTTCAGGAATTTTTAACCCTAGCAAAACACCTGACGTTGCGGGCCTGCCTGTTTGACTTATAGTTGCTTCATTAGGATTGGCAGCAGCTAAGGAACTGTCCACTTGATCCGATACCTTTTTCAGCAGCAAGACCTTGTTCTCGGCGAAGGCGATAAGCTTGGAATCATCAACCCTGATAAATTCACCCAAAAAGTTTTCAGAAGTTGATACGGTGGTTACTTCAATTACCGTATTATTCGGCACTATACTACTTGAAAGCATCAAGTATTTTGTCATTAAATAATCTGTGGAATTGACCTTCTTAATTTTATAAGAGGGCTGGTTCCAGACATAATTTCCGAGCATAGCTGCTTCCCGGGTGAACTGGGCACTATCTCCAATCCATATCTGATCATTATCTCCTCCGTGCCTGCTGGCACTCAAGTCCTGAATCACAACCCATTTTCCTTGCAAAGGGCAGACACTGCTGTTAGGCGGAATAATTTTCCCCGCAGTAGTCCAGGAAAGTTTAGTACATCCACCAAGCAAAAAAATGATAAGCACCATTATTAAAAGCCTGACAATCCTAACCATCAAGAATCACCCCTTTGGGCAGGGTGATTATAACATTTGTTCCTTGATCTAACACGCTCTTAATTTCTAATTTGCCGCCAATTAAATTGACAATCTCCTCGCAAATTGACAAACCGATCCCATTTTTAGAGTGTGAGCTTTTCCCTTTGTAAAATTTTTCTTTGACCATGGGCAATTCATCGGCCCTAATTCCACATCCATTATCAGAAATTATAATCATAATCACTTCTTCCTGAAACTTTGCCTGAAAGGTAATCCACCCGCCAGGAGACGTAAAATTAAAGGCATTATCTAAAACATTGATGAACAACTGTTTCAAACGATTAGCATCGGAAATGATCATTGGTAAATTTTCAGGATATTCGAGGTTAAAATTTACATTTTCCCGGACTGCCCTGGGCGTTAATTGTTTGTGAATATATTCCATAAGATTTTCTAAGTTTATTTCTTCATTTTGGAGTTTAATTCTGCCGGAAATAAACTTAGAAAAATCCAAAAGTTCTTCTACCATAAGGGTTAAGCGTTCACTCTCTTTAGCAATGATGCCGAGTCCGTCATTGAGCATATCTTTATGCTGAAATTGTTCATTTTGAAGCGTTATAGCCCAGCCCATAATTGAGGTTAAAGGTGTACGAAGTTCATGGGACACCGAAGAAATAAAGTCATTTTTCAATTGTTCTTTCTTGACGATTTCATCAGCCATATAGTTTAGTGTATCGGAAAGTTTGCCGATTTCATCTTGATGGGTATTTTTACTGCGGGCTTGAAAGTTTCCGGCGGCCATCTCTTGAGCTGCTTCAGTCACTTCCTGCAAAGGAACAATTATTGTATTTGCCAGGAAGATGCTGATTAATCCGACAATAACAACGACTACGACACCAATGGCAATAAAAATAACGGCTGTATTTTGAATATCTTCATCGACAGCACTTAAGGAGGTGATAAAGCGCAGTGCACCAACGATCTGATCTTTGGCTTTTAAAGGATAAGAGACAGCCATAACCTTATGCCCACTAAGGGTCCCAATCCATTTTCCCGTCTTACCTGTCAGGGCATCCTTAATATCGTCATAGACAGCTTTCTCAGAAGGAATCGTCCCTTGTGAGTCCATGACAATGTTTCCGTCCTTGTCAACAATCTCCACTTCTGCATTACTTTGGTTCCAAAAAGCATCGACGTTGTAAAGAACATTTTCCTTGAGTGACGTATCCGAAAAATATTTGGCATATAAATCCGCTGAAATTTTTATCTGATTGGTGAGGCTTCCTTCTAAACTGCCATAATAATTGCGTCGGACAGTGTAAATAAGAAGCAGTTCCAAAATCGTGACCGTGATAATAATAACAATCATGAAATTGGCCGTTAGCCTTGTTCTTATTCCTCTCATCTTAAGACTCCTGCTGCCAGCGATACCCCGAACCCCAAACTGTCTTAATATAGTTAGGTTGTGATGGGTTATCCTCAATTTTCTCCCGCAAGCGCCTGATATGCACATCCAGTGTTTTGGTATCGCCAAAGTAATCTTCTCCCCAGACAGCATTAAGCATCTCATTTCGTTTAAGTGCCTTTTCTGGGTTTTCCATAAATATTTTTAATAAAGCAAATTCAGTCGGAGTCAACTCAATTTCAATCTGCTGCTTGAAAAATTTGTTTGAAGTTATATCCAAACACAAATCCCCACAGTTGAGGACTTGTTTTGTCTCTCTTGGTCCCATACTTCGCCGAAGCATTGCTTTAATGCGGGCAATTAATTCAAAGGGATTAAATGGTTTAACCATATAATCATCCGCGCCTAGTTCCAGGCCTAAGATTTTATCTGTATCCTGACCTTTGGCTGTCAGCATAATAACTAAGGTTTCCGGCATGGATTGACGAATTTGTTGGCAGACTTCCAGACCGCTAATACCGGGAAGCATGAGATCAAGTACGACAACATCAGGAATAAGCATCTTAAGAATAGACAGAGCTTCTTCACCTGTTACTGCCTCCTCCACTTGATATCCCGCCGCAAATAAATTCAGAGTAATAAAGCGCCTGATTGATTCTTCATCTTCAACAACCAGTATTCTTGTTTTTTTCTCCTTCATCAGACCACTCCACCTCATCGAGTTTCTAGGGTTAAACTTGCCCCTTTATTGTAAACCAACTTATACCGCCGAGGGTAATTATTTTATGGCTTATTAGGCAAACCTTAGAAAAGCAATTGAACTTCTTCATTTCTTGAGCTTAACTTGTCTTAATCGGGATATTTATACAATACACCTTTTTGTCCTTTTCTTTTTTACAAAGTTCTTAAAAAAGGTTACAAAAAGATTAAGGAAGACAAAAAACGAGAATTTCCCTCGTTTTTTGTCTTCCTTTCAATTCAGGATCTTTAATTCAACCTGAACTTAAACCAGTTTCCTTAATCCTAGAGCCCTCTGTTAAGATTATAGTTCTAAATCAATTAATTTGTGTTCGAGCACATCTACAAGCCCAAAATCTGTCAGGCCTAATTTAGGAACTGTTGGTAAGGAAATAAAACATAAGGTCATGAACGGTGAGGTCAAGGTGCACCCTAATTGCCGAGCTGCCTTATTTACCTCTTCGAGCTCTCCGAGCACAACTTCAGCCGGTTTTTCACTCATTAAACCGCCAATTGGCAATTCCATCTTTCCAATAATCTCACCATTATTAACAGCTGCCATCCCGCCTTGCAGCTTGTGAATCAGGTTTACCGCACAGGCCATATCCTTATCATTTGTCCCCACACAGACAATATTATGATGGTCATGAGACATGGAGGTTGCTAAAGCCCCTCGTTTCAGGCGAAAACCCTTTACGAAGCCAATCCCAACTCCTCCTGTTTTACCATAGCGTTCAACAATGGCAAGCTTTAAAACATCCTGATCAGGGTTATTGTCAATTTGCCCCTTAACTACAGGTAATTCCTCAATATCCCATTCATTAATAATTTGATCGTTATAGATGCGAATCACATTTACCCGAGTGCTCGGTCCTTGCCTTTTGGCAGGTATGTGAAAGGAATCTTCCGTAATAGGTTTTTGGAGTTTAACAGTCTCTTTGATCCACTTAGGATAACATCCCTGGTTGCTTTCCTTCACAAGCCGACCGTTCTCAGCAACAACGTTTCCTTCATATATAACTTTGACGGGGGTAATATCCGACAATTCTTTGACGAGAAGTATATCCGCCAATCTTCCAGGGGTAATACTCCCGATCTCATCCTCTAAGCGGAAATGCCTTGCTGGATTCAAGGTTGCCATTTGGATAGCTTGAATTGGTCTCATTCCCAGCGAAATCGCTTTATTAACATTGTAATTAATATGACCTTCGTTACGAATATCAATGACATGCTTGTCATCGGTGCAGAATATTAAATGTTCAGAGCTCAGTCCCTGCCTGATAACCCCGCGAATAAGTTCTTCAACATTACGTTCCGTGCTTCCTTCCCGAATCATCACCGTCATCCCTAACTGCACTCTCTCCAAAAGCTGTTGGAACGTCACACATTCATGGTCATCAGACATGCCCGCACTGGCATAGGCATTGAGCTCCTGTCCGGACCGGCCAATAGCATGTCCGTTAACAATCTTTCGGCGGCTTAGGGCCGCGGCAATTTTTCGCAGATATTCATCCTGGACAAAAAGAACCTTCGAGGGATCAAGTTCGCCTAAGCTAATACTTTCCCGCCAGTTTAACAATTCTTCGACTTCGGCCAGTCCTAAAACACCTCCGGTCGTCTCTAAGCCCGGGGCTGTGGGAACTCGGGAAGAAACCTGAATATAGGTTCGATAAGGAAGACTCGCAATCGAATTTAATAAAGCTTTGACCCCCTCAATCCCCGCAACATTGGCTATCTCCATAAGATCAGCCATCAGGGTTGTCGTACCTTGAGGTACAAGAACTTCGGCTAGGGACTCCGGTGAGAGCAATGTAGTTTCAAAATGCATATGTCCGTCAATTAAACCCGGTATGGCATACATCCCCTGGCAATTGAGAGTCTCTTTGGCTGTTAAACTTGCTTGAGGATCAATAGATACAATCCGTTTTCCCTTAATATATATGTCCGTGGGATAAATCTGTGAAGAATAAACATTGACCAGATTAACATTTTCCAGCTTTAGATCACAACCCTGAATTTTCAAACCTGCTTCTAGCACTGTTTTAATATCTTCATAAGTTCTCATAACTATCACCTCTTAGTAGAATACAAAGTAAGAGCCAACTTTTTTGCGTTGGCTCCCTTAAAATCAAATTTGTTATGGGCTAGGCGCTTTAGTTGAACGAGTTCACTAACGTTCCTCACGCGAGTAAGGAATTCCAAGAGCAGCCGGTGTTCCTGAACGCCTGGTTTTCGTTTCCCTCGTTGTAATAACCAAAACAATAAACGTAAAAATATAGGGAAGCATTTGCAAAAAATAGGACGGAATCATCACGCCTAAAGCCTGAAGATGTAACCCCAGTGATGCAATGACACCAAACAGCCAGGCTCCCAACAAAGCGCGAGCAGGGTCCCAAACGGCAAAAATAACAAGGGCAACGGCAATCCAGCCACGGCCTGCCGACATGTTTTCAACCCAAGAAGGAGAATAAGCCAGGGATAGATAAGCGCCCCCGGCACCTGCAAACATGCCTCCCCCTATGACTGCAGCATAGCGAACCAGAAAAATATTGTGTCCCAAAGCATCGACAGCCGACGGATTTTCCCCGGCTGCCCTAAGAAGAAGGCCTGCCTTTGTTTTATAAAAGACAAACCAAAGGACAACAACAAGAATCACACTCAGGTAAACCATAAGATCCTGATTGAATAGAATTTTGCCGATGATAGGAATTTGAGAGAGACCCGGAAGAGGAACAGCTTTAAACGTTGAAGTCGGCGGAATTCCGACGAGCGTACGACCTAAGTAAGCCGATAAGCCTGTACCAAAAATTGTCAAGGCTAAACCGCTCGCCACTTGATTGGCCCGAAAAACAATGGTTATTACCGCATGAATCAGGGCCATAAGTCCGCCGGCGACGATAGCCACTAGTAAACCCAGCCATTTATTCTGGGAAAACGTTCCCACGTAAAAAGCACTTACTGCCCCCACGAGCATCATGCCTTCAACCCCCAGATTCAAAATGCCGGCACGCTCTGTGATTACTTCTCCAAGAGAAGCATATAAAATCGGAGTGCCTGCAACAACGCCGGAGGCAAGGATGGCGATTAAATAATTCAGATCCATACCATCATGCCTTCTTTCTTACCAATCGATAATTATTAAAAATTTCGCCTGCCAGTACGAAAAATAGTATCGAGCCTTGAAACATGGAAACCATGCTTGAGGGAAAACCGGAGGTCTGCAAACTATAGCCTCCTACAAGCAATCCACCCATTAAAAAGGATACAAGGAGGATACTGATGGGATTCAGACGGGCCAGCAGGGCAATAAGTATGGCGGTATAACCGTAGCCCGGAGAAATAGTCTGCTGTAAGCGGTGGAGAACGCCTGATACCTCAGCCATCCCAGCAATTCCTGATATAGCCCCGCTCAAAAACATAACCATTATGACATTTTTAATATAGCTCATACCTGCATAATCAGCGGCTTTGCGGCTGGAACCGCTGACACGTATCTCATAACCCCATTTAGAATACTTAAGAATAAAAAATAGAATAACTGCAATAATAGCCATCAAAAAAAGCGCATAACTGATGCGAGTGTTCCCGAAAGCAGGAATTGTTCCGTTATCTGAAAACTGCTTTGTCAGAGGAAAGTTATTTCCTTTCGGATCCTTCCAAGGACCATATACAAGGTAGGCAATCCAAAGGTAAGCCACATAGTTAAGTAAAAGAGAACTGATCGTTTCATTAACATTCCAAAAAGCCTTCGGCAGGGCAGGAATCAAAGCCCAAAGTCCCCCACAAATTAACCCTGCGAGTAACATCAGGGGCAGGAGTACCAGTTTAGGCAAACCGGAAAAGAAGAGAGCAAAATAGGTTGCCCCAAAAGCTCCCATATAAAATTGGCCTTCCGCTCCGATATTCCATAATTGCATGCGGAACGCCAAAGAGACCCCTAAGGAGCACAAGGCAAGAGGAATCATTTCTACGATGGTTTCACTTAAGCCGTAGATAGAACCTACAGAGGATTGCACGATCTCAGTGTAAAGTTCCAAAGGATTTTTCCCGGTGAGCAGCACAAAAAGACCCGCAAAGATTAAACCCAGGATGATGGAAGTTACAGAGATGACAACCTTCTTTAACCCAGAGCTTGTATTTGTTTTCTTTATCTCCCAACTTCCTAAAAGTTTACGCTTCATGAAGACCTACCTTTCTTTTGCCGGCCATCATCAGGCCGATTTCTTCACGCGATGTCTCGTTCGGCTTAACGACACCCATGATTTCCCCCCCGTGCATAACGATGATGCGGTCTGTCATGGAAAGGATGTCTTCCAGGTCTTCCGAGATAAGAAGTACAGTTTTGCCCTTCTCACTTTCTCCGATAAGCAAACGTCTTACATAATCCGTGGCACCAATGTCCAGACCGCGCATGGGATAAACAGCGATAATCAATTTAGGATTGGAATCAATTTCCCGTGCCAAAAGGAGTTTCTGAATATTTCCTCCCGACATCATTTTAACGGGATTGGACATACTTGCCAGCCGAACATCAAATTTCTCAATTAATTGTTCAGAATCATGTTTGACTTTGTCCCAGGAAATAAAGGCTCCCGGATACTTGCGATAGCTTTTAAGCGCAACATTTTCGTATGCGTTAAGGTCGGTCACGAGACCGGTAGTCATACGATCCTCCGGTACATAGCTAATACCGAGGTTAATCCGCTTTTTACGCCCTGACTTTGTACAATCCTTGCCGCAGAAAGCAATCGTTCCTTGTTTGGCAGAACGCAGTCCCGCCACCGTTTCTGCCAGTTCTTTCTGCCCGTTGCCGTCAACACCGGCTATGCCGAGGATTTCTCCTTCATATATATCCATTGAAATATTTTTCAATTTTAATAAACCGTTGTCACCTAGGGCTGAAACATTTGCTAAAGTCATAAGTATATCTGTTTTGGCAGACAACGTCTTCCCAGTTGTAGAGGAAATATTCCTGCCAACCATCATTTTGGCAAGCTCTTTTTCGTTTGTCGTTTTCGTTTGCACAGTCCCAATAGATCTCCCGTCTCGGAGAACAGTGATAGAATCGGTGTTTTCCATAACTTCGTTCATTTTGTGAGAGATAATGACAATAGATTTACCGCTTGCGGCCATCTTTTGCAGGGTAGTATAGAGGGCCTTGGCTTCTTGTGGTGTCAATACGGCCGTCGGCTCATCAAGAATTAAAAATTTAGCACCTAAAAGCAGTAATTTTATAATTTCCACCCTTTGCTGTTCACCGACCGAAAGCTGCCAGATTTTCGCTTTGGGATCAATAGAAAGCCCAAACGCTTCCGATTGCTCAATAATTTGCCTTTCGATCTCTTTGAGGTTGTATATTTGTTTTAGCCCTTTAATGCTGAGCATAATATTTTCAGCGACGGTGAAAGGCTGAACAAGTTTAAAATGCTGATGTACCATGCCAATACCCTTGTTGACAGCATCCTTAGGCGAAGAAAATTCAACCTTCTTGCCTTCAATATATATTTCGCCCCCATCGGGTCGATACAATCCAGTGAGCACGCTCATTAACGTACTCTTCCCTGCTCCATTTTCCCCTAAGAGAGCATGAATTTCGCCTTTGTTAACGACCAATGAAACTTGATCATTGGCAAGGATACCCGGAAACTCTTTTGTGATTTTGCGCATTTCCACCATGGGTGTATTCCCCATCGATCTCACCCTTTCAACATTATCGCAAACCGGCGAGGAACTCGCCGGTTTGCGGATAACATCATTCTTCTGTTCTAGCCGGTTAAGATTTGGGAATTGATCCCACAACGCCTTTGACAAACCAGTTGATGGAAAGGAGCATCTCATCTGTGGCTTTATCACCGTCTTTAACCTTTAAGTTGCCGTTTTGATCGTAAACCGGTCCTGTGAAAGGAACAAATTTACCATCGATAATATCTTGTCGTTTCGCTGTGACGGTTGCTTGGAAATCTTTATCGACTTTGGAGCTAAAGGGAGTTATATCGATAACACCGCCGTCTTTGATTCCGCCGAAGTATTGACTTGATTTCCAGGTTTTGTTCGTTACATCCTTAACGACTTGTTCAAAGTACGGACCCCAATTAGAAACATCACCTACGAGAATAGAATTAGGGGCAAATTTCGACATATCTGAATCGTGGCCGATTGCCAGCACACCTCTATCCTGAGCTGTTTGCGCAAAGGATGGCGAATCTACATGCATAGCAAGAACGTCAGCGCCGGCATCAATTAAACTATTGGCCGCTGTTTTCTCTGTTGCAGGATCGTTCCATGAATTTGTCCAGACTACTTTAACTTGAACTTTAGGATTTACCGATTGGGCACCAAGAGTAAAGGCATCGATATTACGGATGACTTCAGGTGTACCAAACGGTGCCAGGAAACCGAGAATATTGCTCTTTGTATATTTGCCGGCAACCATACCGGTCAGATAGCGGGCTTGGTAGTCACGATTGAAATATGTGCCTAAATTGTCTGTTGTTTTATAACCGCTGCAATGTTCAAAAACAACATTCGGGAATTTCTTGGATACATCGACCATGTAATCCATGTAGCCATAGCTGGTACCAATAATAATATTGTTACCCTTTTGAGCAAGATCCGTGAAGACACGTTCACAGTCAGCAGTTTCCGGAACGTTTTCAACATAGGTTGTTTCAACGTTCTTCATATGAGATTCCAGGTATTTTCGGCCTTGATCCTGAGCATAAGTATAACCGAAATCACCCACAGGTCCGACATAAACAAAGGCAACTTTAATTTTTTGACCTGCAGACTGACTGCTGCCTTGATCCGAAGTCGCTGCCGGCTTACTGGTTTGCGAACAGCCACTAAGCAACAAGGTCAAGATCATGACAAAGACTAGCGTAGAAATACTGATTTTCTTAGATAATTTCATGCTCTTTCCTCCACTAATTATTCTTGAATTACATTATCAAAATTAAAGTCTTTACATCCCCTCTTCCTGACTTGACAGTCGATATTCACAAAAATACAGCTGCATTGCCCTCTTGCTTCCCGATTTCTGTGAATAGTTCAGACATATCCCTAGATCAGTTTAAATCTATATCTAAAAAATGCCGTGGCAATGCAACCAAATTTTATACTGCCAAAACCGACTATTAATGTGCTTGCCTTTGTGAAGATTATAGTAAATCCTAAAAGAAATCTGCAAAAAACATACCACTATTTAAGAAATTAATTATGTAAAATTGGCCTCTATTTCTTATGTTTTCCAGATAAACAAAAAAGAGAAGTTATATATCCCGGAAATAACCGGAAATTATAGCTTCTTTGCTACCTAATCTAATACATTGAAGACTAGCTATGAACTAAATTATAATAGGTTTTTCTCCATAGTTCAAGTAGTCTAACCCTACTTGCTTCTCTATTATAGCTTATATTAATTAATTAATTTAGTTATGATAATAGAGAGAGGCACCTGATATTTTTGATATACTCTTGGGAATACTTAATGAAGTTTAAGCAAAAATCTCTTTGTGCTAAAGGAAAGGAATCATTATGCCATTACCCTTGATTCAGCATCCTGAACTCAGTCCAAATAGCCAAGCTTTCCCCTTCGTAGAACAGCTCCTCACCAGGAATAAGCAACTTGGTACAAATGTAACTAAACGTCACGGCGTAACCATTATTGATTGCGGCATCCAAGTACTGGGCGGTTGGGAGGCAGGTATTTTATACGCTTCAGTGTGCTTGGGCGGTTTAGCTAGGGTTGAACTGCATTGGTCTCATCTTAAAGATTTTCCCTGGCCGTCCGTGGAAGTGCTAACCGATCATCCTTTACGGGCTTGCTTAGCGTCTCAGTATGCTGGGTGGCCGATTAAGAATGGCGGAAAAGTAGTTTTAGGTTCCGGACCAATTCGCTCCATCGTTCATGAGGGTGGTCTGTTTGAAACGTTAGGGTATCGAGATGAATCAAATACTGCAATTATTTGCCTGGAAAGTGATACTCTTCCGACTGATGAGGCAATCGAGCAAATATTGGAGGTATGCAATTGCGCTCCGACAAGTCTCTATATCTTAGCAGCACCAACCGCTTCCTTCGTAGGTTCTGTTCAGGTGAGCGCCCGTGCCTTAGAAACCGGTCTATCAAAACTAAGATTGTTGGGTTATGATTTAGGAAAGATTGTTTCAGGTTGGAGTACCTGCCCGCTCCCCCCCATAACAAAAGATAACCTTCAGGCTTTAGGGCGTACAAATGATGCGATTCTCTACGGGGCAACGGTCTATTTTAACCTCCAGGATGATGATACGACCATAGAATCTATAGTCAAACAAATTCCTTCGTCCTTATCCCAATATAATGCTGAACAATTTGAAGAACTTATAGAACGTCACGGAAATTTCTACGAACTTGATCCTGCAATATTTAGTCCGGCTGAAGTCTGTCTTAACAACATGAACAGCGGCAATTCCTTTCATGCCGGAGCTGTAAATATCAATCTCTTACGTCAATCTTTCTGTATAAAAGCATAATGAATAAATGTGATCGCGCTGAAGGATGGGATATCAATGCTTGATGTTTGTTTATTGGGGACAGGAGGCATGCTGCCGATTCCCAGAAGATGGCTGTCTTCCCTTCTGATCCGCTGGAACGGAAAAATGATTCTGGTCGATTGCGGCGAGGGAACCCAAATCCCATTAAGAATGGCGGCATGGGGTTTTAAGGCTATCGATGCCATCCTATTTACTCATTATCATGCAGACCATATAGCCGGATTACCTGGGCTGCTTTTGACGGTTGCCAATTCCGGAAGATCGGAAAACCTAACCCTAATCGGGCCTCCGGGCTTAAAAAAGATCGTTGATGGCCTGACAGTCATTTCACCTCTACTGCCCTACGAATTGAAACTGATTGAATTGCCGGATGCTGAGGTTGGTGAAACATCCCTTCACCAAATTCTTATCAAAAGTTTACCTGTCGACCATTCCCTTGCCTGCTTGGCCTATTCTATCGAACTGCCGCGGAGCAGAAAATTTAATGCCGCGAGGGCTGAAGCCCTAAATATTCCTGTATATTATTGGAAGTCCCTTCAGCAAGGTTTTACTTTAACTTATGGGAATCACACAATTAGCCCAGAGATGGTTTTGGGCGACTTAAGAAAAGGTATTAAAGTTTGTTACTGTACAGATACCAGGCCAACAGAAGACTTAGTAACTTTCATCAGTAATTCAGACCTTTTAATCTGTGAAGGAATGTACGCCAAGGAAGAGGATCGGGAAAAAGCAATTCAAAAAAAGCATATGACATTTTCTGAGGCCGCATTACTCGCCCGTGAAGGACACGCAGCCGAACTTTGGCTCACTCACTATAGTCCCTCCTTAACAGATCCAGAAAACTACATTGAGACCGTCAGAACGATTTTCAGAAATACAATTACAGGACGAGACCTGCAGCATAAAACCTTAAAGTATCGCTAGAGATTGAACTAAACAAATTTTGATTTTCTGTAAAAATTTTACCCTTTCTAAAAGAAAACGGCTTGACTTAGAGTAGACTCTAAGGTTTATTCTATGAAATGAATAATGTTTTAAACTGGGGGAGTATGTATGGAAAAGTCAAAAGTTTATTTTACGAACTTACACACAACAATAAATGAAAACTTGCAGCAAAAACTAAACCGTTTAATTAAAACTGCCGGAATGCAGCAAATCGATTTTGACAAAAAATTCGTCGCCATCAAAATCCATTTTGGTGAGCCGGGAAATTTAGCCTATTTACGCCCTAATTTCGCCAAAACAGTTGTAGATATGATCAAAGACCTAGGCGGAAAGCCGTTTCTTACAGATTGTAACACTTTGTATGTGGGAGGACGAAAAGACGCTCTTGAACATTTGGAATCTGCCTATGTCAACGGCTTCTCTCCTTTTTCTACAGGTTGTCACCTTCTCATTGGTGATGGCCTGAAAGGGACTGATGAAGTTTTAGTTCCTGTTGAGGGCGGCGAATATGTTAAAGAAGCGAAAATTGGTCATGCTATTATGGATGCCGATATCATAATTTCTTTAAATCATTTTAAAGGCCATGAACTTACAGGTTTTGGCGGTGCCCTAAAAAACATTGGTATGGGATGCGGTTCACGAGCAGGTAAAATGGAGATGCACAGTAATGGTAAACCCCATGTTTCCCAGGAACAGTGCATTGGCTGCGGTATGTGTACAAAAATTTGTGCTCATAGTGCTAATAGTGTTGCTGATCATAAAGCGTCTATCGATCATGATAAGTGTGTTGGCTGTGGTCGTTGCATTGGAGTTTGCCCGACTGGAGCGATTTTGCCAGCGTGGGATGAATCTAATGACATCTTGAATAAGAAAATGGCGGAATATTCCTGGGCCGTTCTCCATGATCGCCCACATTTCCACATTAGCTTAGTTATTGATGTTTCTCCTTTCTGCGACTGTCATGCCGAAAACGATATTCCGATTGTTCCGAATGTAGGGATGTTTGCCTCCTTTGATCCGATTGCTCTCGATGTAGCTTGCGCCGACGCAGTCAATCGTCAGCCGGTCATGAGTGGAAGTCTGCTCGAAAAAAGCGGCCACAATCATAGTGATCATTTTACCGATGTTAATCCAAGCACCGACTGGAAAGTAGGTATAGACCATGCGGTAAAACTAGGTCTGGGCAGCAAGGCATATGAATTGATTACAATCTAATCAGAGGAGTCGTATTTTAATGGGATATACGATCAGCCAGGTCGCAAAAAAATTTGATCTTACTGCACACACCATTCGCTATTATGACAAAGAAGGTCTTCTGCCCTTTGTCGATCGAAGCAAAACGGGAAATAGAGAATTTACAGATGATGATCTTGATTGGATAAAGCTCATTTGTTGTTTGAAAAACACCGGAATGCCTATTAAACAAATCAAGCAATACATTGAATGGTGCCTTTTAGGGGATGACACCCTGGAAATTCGCCGACAAATGTTTATTGACCATCGAAAAGAAGTCCTAAAACAGATGGAAGATTTAAAAGAAAACCTTAAAACGATTGATCATAAACTTAAATGTTATGATAAAAGCTGCAACATTTCACCCAACACCAGACAATTACACTCACTATAACGCTAATCAGTAATTCGCAGGTTTTAAAAAAGCTTCCTTGACTGGCATGATTGTATTGCGCAGTCGGGAAGCTTTTTAATAATCAGTCCCAATTGGGTAAGAAAGTTCTTTAATCTGCAGCCTCTTCCTTAGGCCAAGTGATAGGAAACTTATTTGGATGATTCAAGGCGTAAGGCAATGAAGCGACTCCCAGATGTTGCTTTGCTATAATATTAAGCAATTTTTGCAGCTGAAACCCTAAATTAGCGTTCCAATGTAATAAAATCACGCTTCCAGGAGCAAGGGGTTTCCCATTATATGTCTGAAGCCCACTGTCACTCATGGTTGCATTCCACATGATTAAATGTTTCATACCCGCTTGATATGCAGCTTGACAAACTGTTTGATTATAATCCCCGTAGGGTGGACGGAAGAGTGTAGGTGTTGAAAATGATGTTAAATAGCTTTGCGCAGTTTTAATTTGGCTCAGCACATCTGCTGTGGAATTTTTCGTCAGATCCGGATGAGATACTGTATGATTCTCGATGTCTCCTCCTGCGGCAACAAATAATCGCCAAAAATCCGGGTGCTCCTTCGCAGCATTTTCAATTAAAAAGGCCGAGATCGGTACATGCTGGGCATGCATGATTCCTAATACAGAGTCATCCGGGTACCATCCATCATCTACCGTTATAAACACCGCGTTCGCTGTGGCAGGAAGAGACCAAATAACATCAGCTGCAGGGCCATTAAGATGATCTGCTGTGGCTGAGGATTGGCTTAAGGTATTCTCTTCCGGCTTTTCCGGCTTGGTCGCAGGGCTTTGAGAGGGTGAAGATGAAGACGAAGGTGAAGACATTGTTTGGGGAGACGTCTCAGCAGAGTTAGGCAAGGAATTACTAGAATTTGAATCCGTTCCGTCGTTCATTGTCTTAGCCTTCTTAGGAGGTAAATTATTGCTACTCCCCAAGGACTGAGAAACAACAGACGCCTTCGTTGCCGCATTACCGTTAAACCACATAGCACCTAAAACCGTCAGGCCAACAATTAATCCGCCCAAGCCTGTTAAAATGGTAACAATTACTGCCTTTTTTCTCCTCATAGTTTCACATCCTTAATACCGATTAAACTACACAGCTATAATCTTGAGGCTAATAATGACATTATGCATGAAGCTCTATGGAATTTCACTCCTTATTCTAATTATTCGACACCCCGAGCTTATTACCTCTTCTTTTTAATACTATCATGTACAATGAAATTCCCTTAACATAGCGAAAGGCCAAAAAATAAGGCCCTCATTACCCAAAATGAGAGCCTTTATTTATTAGGAAAAAGCCTTCCCTAATACTATTTATTAAAATCAACTAACTGAACTGAGGTAGTATATTGACCTACCTGATTATCTTGCGTGACATAATCAAGTTCCATATTGAACGTTTGGTTTTTTTCAAACTTAAAAGTATCTCGCCCATTTTCATTATTGAGTTCCGAAATATATAAATCGAAATCTGCTAAACCGTCTACCCGGTACCCATTATCATTCTGAGGCAATATTTGATTACCAAGGCTGTCAAAAACAGCCATCTTATATCCGTCTATTGAAAGGTTTTTGTTATATATCCATCCCCATTTAAAAGACTTGCCAAATTCAGAATAGCGAATCCAGATAGATTTTACAGCTGACGATTGGTTAAATGGGACAGTCAGATGGAAATGTCCATCCGGTTGTCCATCAGTTTTTAGGTCATTTGGACTTAATTGATCCTTATCTAAGCCAATCCACTTAAGGGAGACCGTCGTTAAGGGCGTTGGATCGGCAGACGCAGCTTGTCCCTGCGGGGTAGAGGCTTGTGATTTCGAGGTTTGAGTTTCTGTATTCGTTGTTGAAGCTGTTGTTTTCACTTTAGCAGCGCTACATCCCATTAGGGCAAAAATAATCAGCATTGAAGCGATGGTTTTCAGAACCTTCATCTATTTTACCTCTCAAACTTTTTAAATTAATACCTCAAAAGAACAACTTGCACATCTTTACCTCTTACATTCTCTCTCAAATCATTACAGATGGCAACTGTGAAAGTCTAAAATTGGGCAAACTTTAAATACAGATCAGACATCTAACCATTAAGTCAACTTATTGATGGCAACACAGATGAAGTCCTTCAGACAGTTCATTTCATCTCCTATTCACACGTGGGTCTAAGATTTAATACAATGTGAACATTATCTTAAGAAAATGTGAACTATCATTTGCCTTGAAGGATTCTATCCATTCGTAGAGAATAATACCAACAGATTATTCACCTTGTATTTATGGGGGTGACCTAAAAACTCTATTCAACGATTTATAGACTAGGCAACATTGATGCTTCTTTAAGTTAAACCAGAGAGGAGGAGATACCATTTGAAAATTAAGTCGATTAAAATTAAAGGGCAAATTCTTGCTCTAGCTGTCTTTGTTGGATTGGGGGCCTGCTCTCTTACTAATGGAATGCCAATTCCCACTGCAACGAATCAGAAGCTGGCGTCTTCTTTCGAAATGTCTAGAAATTCCCAGCACAAACATATGCCAATTCCTCAACTCCAAGAACCACAAAGTTCCAATTCCACGACTACTACGACTACCCTTCCGGAAAACACCCAAGGCTCTGAGAATTGGGCAGGATACATTAATACTCCCGATACCGGAGAGAGTTATACAAGTGTTTCCGGAAGCTGGACGATTCCTACTATTAGTGCAAGTCAAACAGATGCCGTAGCGGCCCAGTGGATTGGTTTAGGGGGAGTATCCTCTACAGATCTTTTGCAAATGGGGACGATTGAAGAAATTGATAATGGTCAGCCTGTTGCTAAGGTGTTTTGGGAGAAATTGCCCTCGACAGCCCAAAATGTCATGACTGTCCCAATTGGCTCCACCATTAGTGCCAGTATAGCCCCCTCCACAGGCTCAAGCTCAACATGGACGTTAACCTTTACCATTAATGGTGAGACGCCAGGTCAAACAATTCCTTCTGTAACATTAAGTTCAGATTATGCACAGGGAATTGGAACTTCGGCTGAGTGGATTAGTGAAGATCCTTCCAATCAGAATGGACAATTATATCCTTTAGCAAATATGGGATCGTTCACCTATCATTCTGCAATGGTAAATGGACAATCCTTAAAATCCATTGGCAACGTACAGCCTGTTGCCCTCGTTTCCCAAAGCGGCGATGTGTTAATTGCTCCTTCCAAACTTGGATCTGATGGTGAATCATTCTCGACCAATGTTGTAAACTCAGCTTCAAGTACTGGAAGGAGTCAAGGATATCGTCCAAATAGAACTCAGAGATTTCCTTCCAGTTGGATTCACGTCTCTATCACCCAGGGATCACAAGATGACGGATTTGTCTGGACTTGGGATTTTTAAAGCTCGTCATAACCTGTAACAGACGCACAATTATAACCAGGCATAAATTCATGCCTGGTTTTTGCATTTTAACAATTCACACGTCCTTAACAGATTCGCTGGCAAGAAGCCTTAATTTATAGATACTGCTATTCGTATAAATTTCCAAGTGATCCGAAGTTCTCTTTATACTTTTTATTCGGCTGAGACTAGTAACATTGCATTCACCATCTTCAAAAAATATAAGTTTGCCTTTCGCCCCAACTTCAATATCCCGAAGCCAAACCTTTCTGCCCCATCTATATCGAGACGATGGCACTTCAGGTAAGAGGAGGTCAAAAACACCTTCAATTATTGCAACATCTTCGTTCATTCTCCTGCCCCCCTACTCAAAGAGTTTCCTTTTATCAGGATATGCCAAGGCGAACTAACTATTGTATAGTTTCAATAAGCATGATGAATCCATGTTCATTCTTAACCATCTTTACAATTATCATTCTACACTTTTCCTTTATATTCCTTCTATAAACCAAAGTATCTTTACCTTTTTCAGTAACCTTTTATTCTCTCTTAGAAGATCATAAACTAAAGGAAACTCTTACAGTCGTCCCCAGGTTACTGGTCTGAAAATTAATAGTCCCCTTATGACGAGCTACGATGCTTTCACAAATAACTAAGCCTAATCCGATTCCTCTTTCCTTCGTGGTCAGGAACGGAGTCCCTAGTTGATTTAGAATTTCCGGAATTATGCCGGGACCGTTATCCTGAATTTGTAAAACCAATAATTCATTTGAGGATGTTGTAGTTATGGTAACCGTCCCCCCTGTTGT
Source organism: Desulfosporosinus sp. SYSU MS00001 (assembly GCF_049943955.1). Classification (NCBI taxonomy): domain Bacteria; kingdom Bacillati; phylum Bacillota; class Clostridia; order Eubacteriales; family Desulfitobacteriaceae; genus Desulfosporosinus; species Desulfosporosinus sp. SYSU MS00001. Next base: position 642,795 of record NZ_JBNFTW010000001.1, on the reverse strand, counting down.
AATAGAATCCAAGGCATTATCAACTAGATTCCTAATCAATTCTTTAATTTCATTTTCATTTAAAAAAATATCCGGAATTTCTTCTAGATAACATTTAATTATTTTGCCTTGCGCCTCGGCAGTAACTTGAATTGACGGTATCATCGTTCTTAATAGTTGATTAAGATTTTTAAGTTCCAAGTTGAGAACCTTGTCATTTGAGGCGAGAATTAGTTGACTTAGAATGTAGTTAGCGCGGTTAAGTTCCTGAAGCATTAGAGTACAATGTTCTGTGAACTTATCCTGAGTTAGCTTTTGGCGAATTGCTAGTTGGAGAAATCCATGAACACCTGTGATTGAATTTCTAATTTCATGGGCTAACCCTGAAGCAATCTTTTCAAGGATAGTTAAGTCTTCTCTGTTAAGAGAATCCATCTTCAAACACTTTTGTTCTGCACTATTTCGTATAATACTTACCAATAGCTTTTCAGATCTAATCATAATTTGCTGGGAGTTTACTTCAACCGAAAATCGTTCTCCATTTCGTCTAACATGATAGGTTTGAAAGGTTATCCCTTTTTCAATTGCCTGTCGCAGCTGAATGTGAATAAGATCCTTTGTCCCCTCCGCCCTAAGGTCGTGAACTTTCAGGCAGTATAACTCTTCCCGAGTATAGCCATAGGTCTTTAAGGCCGCCCTATTAGCTTCAAGAATTTGCCCTTCTAAATTAACGATTAATAAGCTGTCATGAAAATGGTCAAAAAGCTTGCGATAGTTTCTGAGCAAATTATCGCGCCTAATGTCCCTTTTTAAGCCTGACGATTCTTGAACGCTAATCTCGCTTAAAGAATCTATTGTCTCTCTGCCTAAACCACTAACTCTGTCAAGTCTGTTCAGATAATGTTGTCGATTATGTTGAGTATTATCATTTTTAACGATAAAACCATGGGATTTAGAAAGGAACTTCGATTTAATCATATTTTTTTCCGGGTAAATATACAATGAGTAATCCACAAGTTTATTTTGATTTTCCATCATTAAAATCATTCCTTTCTAAACTTATTCATTGAGATGTTTCTAATCAGAGATTAGGAACTCACCCGCACCTCCTTTTTAGTCAGTCATTTGTCGAGGCAATGAATTACTCTTAATTCCAATTAATAACTATTAAAAGCTACTTCTTCAAGAAAGACCTATTTTCCTCTTCTGAACAGAAAATTTTTATAATTCGTATTTCTTGGAACACTAAACGGCAACCACTTGCATTTTGTATAAAATTTAAAATATAAAGGAGATTGCTATTATGTGTCGAATTCAGAATTATATTTTATTTTGGATTTCCTATTTACTAACGGCCAAAATAGAGGAGGGATAAATCACTAATTAAATCTTTATAAAAGTGTGTAAAACTCTATTGATAATTTATATTGGTTTACCATTACCAAGCATCTTGCTGACAAACCTAGATTTAAGAGTAGGAAAAGGTCAAAACAATCCTTTTATAATGATAACGTAAAAGTTAAAGGTTAAAATTAGGATCGTACTAATTGAGTAAGTTGGATGGGTTAAGACTTTTCAGAGCAGTTATCGATAGATGTAAAATACACCAATCCTAGAGTATCATTTGACGGAAAGTATTGGTATCTCGGTGTAGGAATTGAGCAAAAACAAATTATAGAGCAATTGACGGATGAAATAATAGGCATTGACGTTGGTGTTAAAGAACTTGCGGTATGCTCTAATGGAATGACAATTGAAAATAGCAATAAGTCTCAACGTGTTAAAAAGCTAGAGAAACGGCTTCGCAGGTTGCAACGTAAAGTTTCTCGTAAATATGAAATGAATAAGGAGGGAAACCGTTTCGTCAAAACCAGCAACATTATAAACGTCGAAAACCAAATCCGTATGCAACATCGAAAGTTAAACGGAATCAGAAATAATCATATCCATCAAGCCACAAATACAATAGTGAAAACCAAACCTTGTAAAGTGGTTATGGAAACGACTTTTATAAAGTTTTGGCAACGGTCGAAATTATGCCTGATTTCGGAAATCCGTTTTCCGGCCTAGCAAAAAACTGCAAACTATCCGAACAAGAATTAATAAGAGCCATTCGCTTCATGATTTCTGCAGAATATGAAGCTATCCAGCTATACATGCAGCTGGCTGAATCCATAGATAATCAATTGGCCATCGAAGTCTTAACGGATATTGCTGATGAGGAAAGAGTTCATGCCGGCGAATTTATAAGACTCCTAAAAGAATTGGCTCCCGACGAAGAAAAATTTTATACACAAGGAGCACAAGAAGTCGAGGAAGAGATAAAAAAGCTTACTAAAAAGTAACTTACTCCATATAACAACAATTAGCAGTGAGCACACATCTCACTGCTAATTGAATTTTGAGGTAGTTACCGCCCACAAGAGTTAATTCGTACCAGCAGAAGCGGGAAGCCTCACAAAGGTTGATCCTTGAACAAACTTTCTATCGCAAGGGCTAGTTGATCCGGACACGAGGTTCCGTTCTGACATTTGATTCCTTTTAAGCGCTGCGCAACCTCTGCAGCGTCCATTCCTTCCACAAGCTTCGATATTCCCTGAGCATTTCCCGGGCAGCCTTTAATAAATTTCACATTCTTGACTTTACCATCAATGATGGAAAAGATTATTTCCTTTGAACATACTCCCTGTGGCATAAAGCGAATATTCCCCATATTAACAAAAACCTCATTTCATTGCCCCTATAATAGCTGCAACAAATTATAAATTCTTTGCTCCCACTCCTTGTTTTCGGATAGCGCTAGAATTTAAGATAAAAGGATAACTAGATACTCTTCCAAACTTATTTAGTTATTATAATGCTAACAAAACGATCTTTCCAATATCTTTGTACAATCATTCCATTTAAGTTATTTGTTTTTTAGCATCTCCATTTAACTCGTTAATTAATGTCTTTCGATTAACATGCAGCACATTTAGAACAAGCTTCCTCCATTTTTCCTGCAAACAACGTTGTACCTTGTTTAGTTAGTTCTTCAACTTTCTCTGTAATAGCATCCAGATATCGGAAAATCTCATTCGAAAGGACTTCAGCCTGTCGATACAATTCCAGTGCCATAGGCTGCTGTTTTTTATTAACAACGTCAATGACGCGTTCACCAAGTTTATGAAATTCATCATGAACAGCATCAATCGCTTTCCATTCATCTTTAATAGCTGGATGGGTTACGTTCATTGATTGATAGAAATGACCAAAAGCACACTTAGCTGAATTCGTTTGCAAAGGGTAAACGACCATTTCTTCAGCAATGCGCTTCAAATTTTTCAGCCAAGAATCATGGGCAATTTTAGCTTTTTGGATGTTGTCCAAAAACTCATCGTTCGTCATTGCATTTACGGTTCCATGTAAAGACTTCATTTGCCTTTTCACAATATTTGAAAGCTGCTCGTCAATTTGAGAGATTTTCTTTGCATAATCTGCGCTTATCATAGCATCTTGATGAATTACTTGGGTCATTTGAGTAAGCTTTTCTGCTTCACGGCTGGAAACATCCATTGCTTGGTTAATTTCCTGCGTTGAAGTCCTAATTCCATCCATAGCCTCGCTTATTAGCTGCACATCAGTAATCGTAGTTTGCAGCATACTAACATCTTGTTCCATAGTACCCGTAATTACTTCAATTTTATGACTCATCTTTTCCGTTAAGGAAATAGTATTATCCATACTTTGTTTGCCCTCTTGAGCCGCTTTCTGGATGCTTGCCATAAAATTCTTCATGCCTTCAAGGCTCTGCTTGGTATTGTCGGCAAGTTTTCGTATTTCTTCTGCGACAACTGCAAATCCTCTTCCGTTTTCACCTGCCCTAGCCGCTTCTATCGAAGCATTTAAAGCCAGTAAATTAGTCTGTTCTGCGATCTCTCCCACTCCATACACAATCTCGTTTACCTTATTGGCCATATCAACTAATTGATCAACCTTTTCGCTCATAATACCAGCGTCAACCATAACTTCTTCTTTTAACTGGTTAACCTCTTTTAGTTCTTGAAGACTATTTTGATTACCCTTTACTAACTGTGCCGATGCTTCAGATAGTTGAGAAAGAGTTTCCGAAGTGTTTTGCACGGTATTATTAACTTCCGACATTCCAGCATTTGTTTCCTCAACAACCGCTAAATTTGATTCACTAAGGACAGACATTTCCTTAGCAAAATCAATTAATTTGCTTGAAATATGCGACATATCAACATCAAAACTACTTAACGATGCGGTAATTGATAAAAGTTCTTTTGTTGAAGCTCCCATTTGTTTTTCATTTTCAAAAAGCCGCCGAAAATAGTTTAAAAATGATATATGAATCGGATATTCAACCTTTGGTTCCTCGACCTTCAAGCCATTTAACGTTTTTTCCACGTATTTCAGAATATAGTCCGCTTCGTAACAAGGTTTTTTGGAGAAAATAGGCAAATAAAACATCTCCCTTTCTATAATTTACTAAATCTGATTAATTCTTTATTTGCATTAATTTTTTATAATACTCTTTTCCGATTCTACGCAATTCCATGGATTTCCTCTAAGATCTGAAAATTTTTACATAAAAATAACATAACCGGAACGTTTGTACACGTTCCGGCATTTTTCAAGCGTTTGAGCGCTCATCAAGTTCTATACATTACATTAAGAACGTTGAACTTTATTAAGATCACTTGCAAGATAACCCTTACGACTCATGGAAAGAAACGCTGCAATAAGAGCAACAACACCTCCAATAATCATTACCGTATGATAAGCAGAAAGAGATGCACTAACTTGTTGTACAAGAGTTGGTTTTGTTAACCCAGTCAATATTCTATTTTGGCGTGCGTCAAAAACGGAAACGGCCAGTGTTGTACCTACCACCATGCCTACGTTACGTACTAGAGCATTCAACCCTCCGGCAGTACCCAGCATGTGCCTGGGAACAGCACCCATTACACTGCTGTTATTAGGCGATTGAAACATTCCCGAACCAAGGCCCATGAGAATTGTCCCAATCATAATATACCAAAAAGGGGATTTGATAGTTAATGTCGCCAGAAAAAAGAGACCCATACCGGTAATTACAAGACCACCGGTTGTTAAAAAAACCGGTCCGATTTTATCCGACAGATAACCGCTTGTTGGAGCAATAATTGCCATAACAACTGGAAACGTTGCCATCAAAAGTCCGATTTTTTCCGGAGACCAATTGAACGAGTGCTGGAGAACAAAAGGCATTAACATAGTGTTGCAAAATGTCGCTACAAACGACAAGAAACCCGAAATATTGCCAATGGCAAACGGCTTTATTTTATAAAGTGAAAGATTAATCATTGGGGCTTTAACTTTTTGTTCAATAACAAAAAATGAGGTAAGAAGAATAAAGCCAGCTATAATTCCTAAAAGGATAGGAGCAGAATACCAACCATAGTCTTCACCATTATTAATTGCAAAAAGGAGAGCGACCATCCCGATAGAAAAAAGAAAAGCACCAGAAACGTCGAAAGGCTCGCGCTCTTCAGTTGGTTTATCATCAGGTAAAATGATTTGTGAAGCAATAAAACCAATAATACCTATAGGAACATTAATGTAAAAGATATATTCCCATCCCACTAAACCTACTATTAATCCCCCCAAAGCCGGTCCAGTTAAAGAGCCGAGCGCAACCGTAGTTCCTGTTAATCCAAGTGCTCGTCCACGTTCATGTGGTGAAAAAGCGGCAACAGTAATAGCTTGAGAGTTTGCCATAAGCATTGATGCTCCAAGGGCTTGAAAGACGCGAAAACCGATTAACATAAAAACGTTTGTTGATAAGCCGCAAAGTGCTGAACCTACAGTAAAGATAATAAAACCAATTGAAAAAATACGTTTTCGGCCTAAGATGTCTGCCAATCTTCCGAATATTGGCAAGAGGCTTGAGATCGTTAATAAATATCCTGTAACAACCCATTGTAATGTTTGGAGGTCTGTTTTAAAGGCAGTTGATATTGTAGGTAAAGCCACATTTACGATACTTGAATCAAGCGTAGACATAAATGTGCCAACTGATACAGTCAGGAGGATAAACCAGCGAATATTGGGATGTTCTCTTATGCTTGCTGCTGCCATGCTAAAACCTCTTTCTTACTTCATTTGAAGTTAGATTACCCCAAATACTGAATCTTTAATGACAAACCCATATGTAGAGAGAACTCAGCTTTGGTTCTATTTTTTGTTCTATTCCAGATGGGTTAAAGGATTCCATCCTTACCGAATCTATTGAAAGCAATACCTCCATTTCCCAAATTATTTATTCTTTATGTACTTACTATAGTTATAATACACGAAAAAGGTATGTTTACAAAATCATACCTTTTTCGTGTAGATGAAGAAAAGTACCTCTCCCCCCTTGTTCTAAAGAGTCGAAGTACTTCCGAATGGTTGAAGGATTAGTACCCATCAGTGATGGTTAAATAACCGACCTAATAACCGATCTATAAACGCAAGCAAGACTTATCAGGATAACTAATCGTTCCATTTACGGCCAAACCAGTTTGGACAGGGGGTTTTCTTCTCTTCGAGAAGGTCAGAGCGAAAAATAAGCTTATTGCAGCCATAACTATTAGAACCAGAATTTCATTAATTATATATGGAAGGCCTAAGTTTTTTACGGTAAGTAAACGAAACCCTTCAGCCATCCAAGTATAAGGCATAAGGCGAACTAATTCATTGATGATCTTCGGTATATGAGTACTGGGCCAAGAATATCCCGAACTTACAAAAATGGGAACTGAAATCAGCATCAAGTATCTCGTTACTAATAAAGAATTGGGAACGTAAACGGAAACAACAAAGCCTGCCGAGACAACAATAATGTCAAAAAGCAAGCCCAAGAGAACAATCAGGCCCACCGAACCTTCGATCTTGACATTAACAAAACGCACCGCAACCCACATCACTAAACCATAGTTGAAGAAATTGGCAATAAAATAGGGCAGAGCTTTACCCGAAAAGATCTTCCATGGCGAAACGGCGGCACAAAGAAACTGAACCCAAGTATGCTGTTCTTTCTCCCGAGTCACCGTCAAACCAATGCCAAGCAAACCGATCTGCTGAAAAATCATAAGAGCTAAGCCCATATAGATGAAGGTAGCATAACTTAAGGTCGGGTTGTACCAGATCTGCATACTGTAGGATACTGTATCCATGACGTTCGTGATCTCTTGTTTCGTCATGCCTAAACCACTGAGGTAAGCAGCAGTATGATCAGCACTGAAGGTATTAAGAACTTGTTGCAAGTACTTACGAATATTAAACCCATAGATAAGATTAGACCCATCATAAATCGTCAAAATCTGGGTGAGTTGATGCTGAGATAATTTCTGAGCATAATCTTCAGGTATTACAACGCCCGCTCGAACCGAACCGGTTTTCATTCCCGCTTCTAAGTCTGTATACGATTTTACTTCCGGAACCACTTTAAAATTAGGGGTATTTTCAAAAGCAGAAACAACAGCACGACTTTCCTTAGAATGATCAAGATCAACAATCCCAAGAGGTACATGCTGCAGAATACCTGAAACGTAGACGAGGCCAAATAACGAGGCGTAGAGAAGCGGTACTAGAAAAATCATTAGGAAAAGAACCCGCTCCTTTAAGATATGCATCATTTCGTAGTAAGCAATGTTTAAAATCTGTTTCACATCATATCCCCCCCTTAGGCAAAAGATTCTCAACCATAAGGCGTAAGGCCGCTGCGCTATAGAAAAGAACAGCCATCAATCCTAAAGCCAAATAGTAGTGACTCATAAATCCCCAGCCCGGATTCTTAAAGGTCAAATAATTTATCCCCTGAAAAAACCAGGTTTGAGGAAGGAGCCAAGCCACATGCTGAAACCACTGCGGCATGGCTTCGAGGGGCCAGGTGTAACCCGAAATTACAAAGGCCGGCAAAGCAATAATCATTCCATAGCGCGTAGCATTCACAGCGTTTCGCGAAATACTAGACATCATCATGCCAAGGCTATGCAGGGCAATAGTAAAAATCAAGGTGAATGACAATAAATTCAACCATCCACAGGCCAACGGGAGCTTAAAAACTACAAAAGCCAAATAATAGAGCGGTAAAACGACCAGCATAAAAACACCTATGTGAACCAGCGATTTACAGAAAAAAAGCACTGCTGAAGATATTCCGGAAGTTTTAATTTGAAACCAGCTGGCCAAACCATTCTCCCCGATAATGGTCATACAGGCAGCGAGGGTCAAACATTGCTGCCAAATATTTAAGGCAAAACCTAAAACCGTAAAATAAGCGTAATTCAACGTTGGATTAAACCATGCTTCTTCTGGAAAAGCGATGGACTGATAGGCTTCTTGGGCTTGATTGGGCTGAATTCCCTGGGCAATTAGAGTTTGAATCCCCACTTGAGCCCCAAAAGTTCTTGTTACAGTCAAAATGGCGCTGGAGGCATTGGTAGCATAAGCCATATTCATACCGTCAATAAATACTGCTACCTTAGTTTGCCGATGTAAGGCAACATTTTTGCCAAAGTTATCGGGAATGACAACCCCGACAATTACTTCTCCCCTTTTAATGGACTCCTCCAGTTGAGCAAAACTGTCAAAATAGGCTGCTGCCTGTAAATTTTGAGTATTTTTCAGTTCACTAACAACTAGCCGGCTTGTGCTGCTGTTATCCAGATCCACGATCCCCGTTGGTATATCACCTATCCGTTGATAGCTATAGACACCTGCAAACAGCAGCAGTCCGAGCAAAGGACCAATGAGCAAAATATGACGCAAGCTCTTGTCCCGCCACATATAGAATAGTTCACGCTCTAAAACTGCACGACACTGTTTAAGCATGACAACGACCACTCTGTTCTGCGTAATATTTCTCCTGCCTGTCCCATTCCGCTTGGGCTTCTGGCAAATCATAGAGGGTTATAGTTCCACCCTCTAACCAGGCGACTTTGTCCATATAATCACAAATAGTCAAAGTACTAATTGAGCTCACACAAGTCCCACCTGCTGCTAAAAATTGTTCCAGCTCTCTCAAGATAAGATTGCGGGAATGGAAATCGATATCTTTCATAATTTCATCAACGAGTAATAATTTCGGCCGATTGAGCATTGCGCAAGCCAAGGAAAGCCTTTGCACAGCGCCAATGTCTAAAACTGCTGCCGGTTTAGAGAGAAATTCCTGAAGATTAAATCGTTCAATCATTTCAAGAACATTAGCCCTTGGTGCCTTCTTTAGAGCTGCAATGAAATCAAGATTTTCAACGACAGTCATATCGCGAAACAAACTGTTTACTTGAGTTACAAGTCCGATATCGCGTTTAAATTTCTCAGTTTTTCTTATATTATACCCATATATTTCGATCTGACCGGAAGAATAACGATCAACTCCCGCTAAAATATGCATCAGAGACGTCTTGCCCGCTCCTCGAGTGCCAAAAATGCCCAAACACTCTCCGGCCATGACTTCAAAAGTGATTCCATTTAAAAGGGGTTTGCGGCCAATGTTCTGTACCAGATTATTAACCCTAATTACTGGCTCCATGTTTACTTAGCCCCCTCTACGATCTTAACTTTTGCCGTCATCCCTGTTTTTAAGGCCAAATCCTGATTTGGCAAATTAATCTTAACTTCAAAACTTTGAATGTCATGTTCGTACTGGTCATTTATTGCTTTTTTTACTGCGAATTCTCCAGCCCCATTGATTAAAACTACCTTTCCTTTAAAGACCCGGTTCGGATAAGCATCCACTGTAACGTCTGCTTCCTGATTTAAATGAACGCGTCCGATTTTTGTTTCGCTAATGTAAACATTCACATATGGATTTGCTAAATCCGTAATTTCATAAACAGGAGTACCGGCATTTAACATTTCACCGGCCTGAAGGTACTTTTTAGTAATATAGCCGGTCAGCGGGGAAAGCAAATGAGTATCGTTAAGATAGGCTGTCGCTTTATCCACTGCCCCGCTCGCTTGCTTAACTGCACCCTGAGCTGCAGCATATTGTGCCTGGGCGATTGTTACATTGCTCTGAGCTGACAAAGCCTGTTGCAGAGCGGCTTGAGCTTCTTGAAGCTTGCTTTGGGCCAAATCATAGGCATTTGTCGCATCATCGAGTGTCTTCTGAGGAACAGCTCCTCCTTTAAACAGCTCTGTAGCCCGGTCATAGGATAGTTTTGCATCTTTTACACCTATTTCAGCTTGGGCTACTTTAGCTTGAGTCTGGGCGATCGTGCTCTCAACCTGCTGCTTTGTCAAAGGAACCGCATCTGCCGCTCGCTGAGAATCCTCCTGAGCAGCGCTATAAGCACCTTGGGCAGTCACAACATCGGAACTGATTTCTTCACTTTCCAAGGACGCTATTTCCTGTCCAGCTTTTACTTGACTGCCTTCATCCACCAACGTTTTGGCTAATTTGCCTGGAACCTTAAACGAAGCCATCACATCCGTAGCTTCAATAGTGCCTGTCGCCGTCAGGCTCTGTTGTTCATCAGCCAAAGCGACTTGATGTTTGTAGAAGTACTGATTAAAAATCGCCAGACTTCCCCCGATAATTCCCATGAACAAAATGAAAATACCTAGTTTTTTGAAATTAATTCTAGCTAAAGCATCCATCAGTCTCTATTCCTCCTCATGACTAAAAATTCCATCAAAAATCAGGGTCAATATATGCTGTAGTCTTACCTCGAGCATTTTTTCAGAAAGTAAATCTTCCTGCCAAAGAGGCTGAACAATCTCACGTCGGTTAAAATAAACAAGACACAAAGCCTGCACACTCACAATCACCTGACGAATATCCGTATCCGGTCGAATGAAATTTCGTTTGATGCCATCCTTAATAATGTCACCGAACTCTAATTCAACAAGATCAAAGAATTGCGGAATTACCTTTCTAGCAAACCGACCGCCATTAAGTGCTTCCCAACTGGTAAGCCGAACAAAGTCCTCATTCTTAGCCAGAAAGTAAAAGTAGGCCCGAACTGCCCGCGTAACATTTTCTTTTGGATCATCAGCTAATTTAAAAGCATTTTTGCTTAAGGTATAGATTTTTTCGTAGTTAAAACGTAAGACTTCTCCATACAGGTCTTCCTTACTGCCATAATAATGATAGAGCATACGTTTGTTAATTCCCGCATCCTCCGCTATTTCATCAATTCGTGCACCATCAAGTCCTTTCTCTGCAAAGATTCTTGTAGCAGAATCTAAAATCCGTCCTCGGCTCTCTTCAGAACGCTGTCCCCGCCCATCGACCTTCTTAAAACCTTTTTCTTTAGCACCCATTATCCCTTGTTTCCCCCATTAGAATCGAAAAGTATGTAACCAGTTAGTTACTTATGTATTAAGGATTATTTTAATAGGTCTGCAATTATTCGTCAAGGAATTTTATGGCAACAGGAATGTTTTTACACACTTCATTTTCTCTGGACAATATTGCCAAAATCCAAAAGTAGCAGTTTTAAATTTCCTACGTATTCTATTTTCAAGCCAAAGACTTCAAGTTAGCTAGAGCTAACCTAGTTAACCAGAAGAATAACATAAGGAGGTCACCTGAATGCTTATTCTATATCCCTGCTCATTATTTTTTAAGATGATGTTGCGTCTTTAATCTTAAAATCCTTAAACGCTTGTTGCCAGGACGGATTCGCTTTAATGAAGTCCACCAGAGTTTTAATGGCATCAATCGTTGCTATTGAAAGGTAGTGCTCCATTGCTTCGGCCTCAGCAGCAAAATTGCATTGGCTACATATGAGGGCAAGGAACTCCTGCAATAATTGGTTTCTCGCTACTAGGTAGTCCCCAAACTCTTTTCCTTTATCGGTAAGCTTGATTTCGCCATATGCTTCGTATTTAATATAGCCTTCATTTCTCAATTTATAGAGGGCTTTAGTAACTGATGGTAAAGCAACGTTAAGCCTTTTACTGATATCCGAAACCCGAACAGTGTTTTGGCTTAAAGAGAACCGATATATCTCCTCCAAATAATCTTCCAAGCTGGGTGTCAGCACGCACGACACTTCCTTTGATAGCCTTGTCCCTCTACCTTTTATACTCTTTGAGTCCTTGTCGGACTTCAGGGTAAAATCATTCTCTCTATAATTATGCCGGCCAGGTATAGCAGTATGTTTTTTTAGATGAACAGATTTTCGATCCAAATGTAACAAGGGAGGTAAAATAATGAGTGAAGGGTTTAATTTATCCAGACCATCGCTTTCATTGCCATTATCGCTGCCAAAAGAAACTTTTGCGACAAAAGCAAAAAGTATGCTCAAATTTATAGGTCCGGCATTTATTGTAAGCGTTGCCTACATTGATCCTGGTAACTTCGCCACAAATATCAGCGGAGGTTCAACATTTAATTACAGCCTTATTTGGGTCATTCTTTGGAGCAATTTAATGGCCATTTTCTTACAAAGTCTTTCTGCAAAATTAGGCATTGCTACCGGTCATAACCTGCCAGAGATGTGTTCGAAGATTTACTCCCGGAGATTGAATTGGTTCTTTTGGCTTGAAGCGGAATTTGCTGCCATGGCAACAGACCTTGCAGAGTTTCTGGGCGGAACATTAGGATTGTATCTACTCTTTAAGATCCCCATGATTTATGCCGGTCTCCTCACAGGCGCTCTTACGTTCTTAATTGTCTATATGGAAAAATACGGGCAAAGAGTTGTCGAGTGGATTATTGGTACATTAGTATCAGTTATTACTATTGCTTACACCCTTGAAGTTTTTTTGGCCAAACCGGACTGGTCTCAGGTAGGCATCCATACTCTTGTCCCATCACTCCCCAATGGTGATGCTGTCTTAATTGCCGTTGGAATGCTTGGCGCAACAGTAATGCCGCATGTAATCTATCTTCACTCACAGTTAGTGCAAGCAAGAAATAGGGATAAAACAGAGGAAGAGAAACGAAAACACCTGCGCATGGAGAGAATTGATATTGCCATCGCCATGAATATTGCCTTTCTTGTCAACGCTGCGATGGCTATAGTCGCTGCAGCAGTATTTTTCAGGAATGGCATGGCTGTAGATACTATTGAAGAAGCGCATAAATCCCTGGAACCTCTTCTGGGAACACTATCCAGCGGTGCTTTTGGAATCGCTTTACTGGCATCTGGTTTATCCTCGTCTGCAGTAGGTACAATGGCCGGACAAACTATTATGAAAGGTTTTGTTGGGTTAAGTATCCCTGTCAACATACGGAGGTTAATAACTATGACGCCTGCGTTACTCATCATCGCTTCAGGTGTTAACCCCATGTATGCTCTCGTTATGAGCCAAGTTGTTTTGAGCTTTGCCTTGCCATTCGCTATTGTACCAATGCTGATGATTACCAGCCGCAAAGACTTGATGGGTAGTTTCGTCAATAAACCTCTTACCAAAATAGTAGGCTGGATAATTACTAGCCTTATTGTAGGACTAAATTTAGTTCTGCTTTACCTGACGTTCACAGGTAATGTGTAGCAACGTATAGATACCACTCCCGCTTGCAGAAGTGGGGACTTAAAAATTGGATAAATTTCCAAATTAAAAGGGCCGGAGAATCTACTCCGGCCCATCGTAAACATTTACAGTTCTTTAATATTCTACTCATCCAGTCAAACTCCTACATCTTCTAGATGAAGTGGGACCCCGGGCCACTTTCCTTAGGGAAGAATTCCCATCGAAGTCACGATGTTCAACGTTGCTCAACAAATTACTTTAAAAAGCTGAAATATAACAATACGAGAATTCCCAAAACGATCCTATAATATCCAAATAGTTTGAAGTCCCTCTTGGAAATGTAATTCATGAAACCTGAAATAACGAATAAGGCAACGATAAACGATACTACGAAGCCGATTGCCAGCAACAACAACTGATCTGCAGTCATCCCAAAACCTATTTTTAAGAGTGAGTACCCTGATGCCGCAACCATTGTGGGAATAGCAAGAAAAAAAGAAAATTCTGCAGCTACCAGCCTCGAAGAACCCAAAAGCATCGCTCCGATAATTGTCGCTGCGGACCTTGAAGTCCCTGGGATCATGGCCAAACACTGAATAAAACCAATGCTCAAGGCTGTCTTATAGCTTAATTGTTTAATAGAACTGATTTTCCCACCAGTGTTTTTGCTTTCGATAACGATTAAGATAATACCGCCAATAAGTAAAGCTAAGGCAACGACCACCGGCGTAAATAACTTGTCTTCAATGCGTTTTCCTAAAATTGCCCCAATAAACAAAGCAGGCAGTACTCCAACAATCGTCTTTTTCCATATGTCCCAGATTTCAGCCTTTTCCAGTCGCGATTTATGCCTTCCAAAGGGGAAAAGTTTATGCCAAAAATAAACGACGACAGAAAGAATAGCGCCAAGCTGGATAATTACATCAAACATTTTGGCAAAATTTCCGGTAAAATTAATAAATTCGTTGACGATAATTAAATGACCGGTAGAGGAAACCGGTAAAAATTCAGTAATCCCTTCAACTATACCTAAAATGATTGCTTTGATTATTAGACTCACCTTTTTAAAACCTCCATTATTTTTTTAAGACACTTTGGACCATTAATTAGCCCTCATACAGATAGAATTAGGCTCTACTATGCCTTCTCTGACCTTTAAGAGTCTATTGAAATTTTCATCTATTCAGCTTTAATTTAATTAACGCCATAAACGATCAGCATTGTTGCCAACTTAAAACTTGAAGCGAACCGATCATGAATGGATCGCGTTGAACTTCTACTCCTTTCTAATTTTACCTTTATGTAATACCTTTATATCTTACCACTTTTCCCTTTAAAATTGCTTAAAATATTTCATATGTTACTCAATCATCCTATCATAATGTGCTGATGAAATTCTTCTTATAACTGTAACCGTTTGTCCAGAGCACGATACTGTATAGCTTCAGCCAAATGCTCCGGATGTATAGCGGCAGAGCCTCCGAGATCGGCAATTGTACGAGCTACTCTTAAAATCCGGTCATGAGCTCGAGCACTTAAGCCCTGTCCATCAAAAACCCTCTGCAAAAGGTCCTCTCCTTTCGGAGTTAAGCGACCAAACTCCTTGCTTTCCTTCGCAGTCACCTCGGCATTCGTTTTTGCGGGTCCAAGCCTGGCCCACTGTTTTTCCCGAGCAGCTATCACTCGCTTTCTCACCATCTCCGATGATTCTTGGGAGCCGCTGACCTTCCTTAATTCCGAGTAATTTAGCCGTGGTACTTCAATATGCATATCAAAGCGATCTAAAAGGGGTCCGGAAATCCTCCCTCGATAGTTCTGAATCTGCAGAGGCGTACAACGGCACTCTCTGGCGGGATCACTAAAAAAACCGCAGGGACACGGATTCATACTAGCAATGACACTAACGTGAGCGGGATAGGTAATACTGCCTGATTGACGTGATATTGTCAATTCCCGGTCTTCCAAAGGCTGGCGAAGACATTCTAAAACTTCGCGGGAAAACTCAGGCAGCTCGTCCAGAAATAGAACACCATAATTGGCAAAGCTTAATTCACCCGGGCGTAAATCACGCCCCCCGCCAATCATCCCGACTTTTGTAATAGTGTGGTGAGGACTGCGAAAAGGGCGATACTGAACTAATGAACCATTGCAGGGCTGCAAGCCGCAGACGCTGTAGAGCTGCGTTACTTCAAGGCTCTCACTCTCGCTTAATGGAGGAAGTATTCCTGAGTAGGCCTTGGCGAGCAGTGTCTTGCCCGATCCCGGCGGACCTACTAGAATAACATTGTGGCCCCCTGCCGCTGCAATCTCCAAAGCGCGTTTTACATGTTGCTGTCCGTGAATATCTGTCCAATCAACCTGACTTCCATGAGCTATTTCTTCGCCAGGAGATCCTTTAGGCGACCGTTCATCTTCAAAATCATGGTCACCCTCTAAGGCCGCAATGAGTTGTTTTAAGGTTGAGGCGCTGTGGGTTTCTAATGCTGTCACGAGGCGGGCTTCGGCCAGATTCTCTGGAGAAATTATCAGAGACAGCTCCCTTGTCTTCCTCGTCGATTCTGATTCATACTGTTGATTATCCTGATACAGTGAAATAGCCATGGTTAACACACCTGGAACAGGCCTTAAAGATCCCTCCAAAGACAATTCGCCTGTAAATACATAATGATCCAGGCAGGCGCCACGGTATTGATTTGTTGCTGCGAGAATCCCAAGGGCAATTGGCAGATCAAGTCCTGATCCCTGTTTACGCAAATCTGCCGGAGCTAAATTAACGGTGACCCGCTGTAAGGGAAACTGGTAACCTGAGTTTCTTATCGCAGAGCGCACTCGGTCACGAGCTTCTCGAACAGCAGTGGTTGCTAACCCTACAATCTCAAAGCTAGGTAAGCCGTTAGACACATCAACTTCTACTCGAATTAAGTGAGCATGTAATCCTAAAACGGTCATTCCGTAAATTGAAGCGAACATCACACTCTCCCCCAAAAAGGCAATAGTAAAATGTTCGCTTTAAGAGTCTTTAATCCTTCCAGAATAATCAAAAAAATACATCTTATTCTAAGGAGGGGCCATTGAAATCTTTGGGCAATATTATAAGGAAGGTCGTCCCTTTTCCCATGTCGCTTTCCACTTTTATCTGTCCTCCATGAGCTTCTACAATTTGACGAACTATCGCTAAACCTAGTCCCATTCCTCCGTCTTTTCTAGTGCGTGCTTTATTAACCCGGAAAAAGCGATCGAAGATATAGGGCAGCGCTTCCCGCGGAATCCCCTCTCCTTCATCTTGGATAGCAAATTGGACATGATTTTCATGATCTTTAAAAAGGACTCGAACCGTTTTACCCTGCGGGGTATGGCGCATTGCATTGTCCAAAAGATTAATAAATACCTGTAAAAGGCGATCAGGATCCGCCATGATTTTTCCCGAACCTTTGGCGACTTCCAACGTTAAGCCTAAATCTTGAGCTCTGCCCTGAAAACGTTGGTAAACTTCACTTAAAAAGCTCTCCAGATCTAAGACAACCGGCTGTAAACTCTGTCCCCGCTCCAGCCAATTAATGTCTTGCAGATCCTTAACTAAACGGGCTAAGCGTTTCGCCTCTTCCAAGACCAAGTCAATATATTCTCCCCGTTCGTTCTTAGGTATCACATCATCCTGGATTGCCTCTAAGTACCCTTGAATAAGATGGAGCGGAGTTCTTAGTTCATGGGTGACACTGGCCAAAAATTCACGTCTTGCCTTTTCCGCCCGCAGCGAGGCAGTTATATCGCGAAGAACGGCAACATGTCCTCGAAATCCCTCTGTCTCTGTCATAGGTGCCATGATTACCTGAAGGACTTGCAGCCCTAACGTTAGAGTTCCGTAATTTTCAGCTTGCTCTTCGGTTTCTCTCATGGCCTGCAAAAAATTAATAATTTGAAGTTTCCGATCTTGGAGTTCCGCCTCTTGCTCTTGCCATAATGCTTTTGCTGTGTCATTGGCATAAAGTATCGATCCGTCACAGCCTAACATGACGACAGCATCACTAATGCTTTCAATAATACCCTGAAGCAGGTTTTTTTGCTGCGAAAGCCATTCCATATGGTTTTTTAAACTTTCCCCCATAGAATTGAAAACTTCAGCCAGTTCTCCAATTTCATCTTGACTGGTTACTCCCTGGATCGGCAAAAAATCGCCTTTTGCCATTCTCGAAGCACTTCGCTGCATCAAAGCAAGAGGCCTCGTTACTTGCCTGGCAAAAATGAGGCTGACTATTGTAGCGAGAAACACTGCAATTAAGGACGCATAAACGATCAAGCGCCGAAAGGTTGCGATACTTTCTTGGATAGGAATTGGTGAACTACCCAGTAAAACAACGGCTTGCACCGGTTTTGCTCCGACAGGTGCCGCCGCTATGAGCATGGCTTGACCCTCCCCACTGGCGGGCAGAGCTTTAATCGAGATGGTATTGCCGGCAAGGACTTGCGCTAAATTGTCGTCGGAAAAAAAATCAGAAGGGAGCAAGGATCGCGTCCAGCCCCCAAGTAACCCATTAATCTCGCCGATAGGTCCTCGAAGTCCTATTCCTTGATTTTTACTTGATGTTGATCCCGCGATCACAAGAATATTTCCTTGAGGATCAAGTAAAACCAGCTGGGTTCCTGAAGTAAGTTTAAAGGTTTCCAATAAGCTTAAACGTTCACTCCAGCTAGGGATCGAAGCTAATTGGGCCGAAACTTCTGTTGCTTCAGTTTGAAGAGAATCAAGTTTTTGGTGCAAATAAAAATCCCCGAACAGCCAAGTAATAGTAACTCCTAATCCTCCCAGGACCACAAGAATCAAGAGGGTCATAGCCATCCAAAGTTTTATGGAGATGGTCCAAGAACGCCGTTTTCTCCATTTCATCAGGACACCATATCCGGATCAAATTTATAACCAACACCCCATACTGTAACCAGCATTTTTTTAATAGTAGGATGGGCCAATTTTTCCCTTAATTTTTTGACATGGGTATCCACTGTACGAGCATCTCCATAAAAATCATATCCCCATACCGTTTCCATGAGTTGCTCACGGGAAAAAACTCTTCCTCGATTTTTGGCGAGAAAATAGAGTAAATCGAACTCCAAAGGGGTTAAGTTTATCACCTCTTCGCCAATTGTGACGCGATGCCTTTCTTTATCAATGTTGAGCAAGCCAATAGTTATTTCCGAAGAAACTGTGTGCAGCTGACCGCTGGACCGGCGCAGAAGTGCCTTAACTCTGGCGACTAATTCTTTCGTACTGAATGGTTTGACTAAATAATCGTCTGCACCCAGTTCCAAGCCTAGGACACGATCAAACTCTTCCCCGCGTGCCGTCAGCATAATAATGGGAATCCCTGAGCTTTCGCGTATTTCACGGCAAACCCGCCAGCCATCAACATCGGGCATCATTAGATCAACAATTAATAAAGAGAATTGGCCTGCTTTAAATTTAGACAGGGCAACACTACCATCCTCTGCCTCTTCAACCGAAAACCCTTCCCGTTCAAGGTACAATCTAACCAAACTACGAATTCGTTCTTCATCATCAACAATTAGAATTGGATCCACGTTATAACTCCCCTTTGAAAACTTGATGCAAGATTTTTCTTGGGTATTCGTTTTTAGTTTACCACGTTATCATGGTTATTTTGTGAAAATTAGATGAAGAATATTATAAAGCGCCTTTTATCCACATAAGATCAGGATTATCTCCCAGCCATCGTATGGCAATGACATCGATTCGCATTTCCGGCCAGTTTGCATACCCTTGCTGCAGGATATAATAAGCTGCTATTGACCTAAGACGCTGTGCCTTCTGAAAGGTGATACTCTCCTCGCCCCATCCCCTATATGCGGAACTGCGGGTCCGCACCTCAATAAACACCAATGTCTCTTGATCTTCGGCAATAATATCCATTTCTCCTTTTGGGCAGCGATAGTTCCGCTTAAGGACTCTTAATCCTGATACTGTCACAGAATGAACCGCCAATTCTTCCCCTGATCGTCCCAAGCTATTTTTCTTGATTCCGATAATAATTCACTCCTTTCAGAGCGCAATATCATGTAATTCTTTGTTCTTGATCGGAAGTCCTTTCTACAAGTCCTCTCAAAACAAAAATCTTAGCACCATCCCCACCAGCGACAGGTTAGTTGCAACTTAGGCAACGGGACAGTATAAAACCAAAAAGTTATGCTTTCCGGGCACACGAAAAAAGAGGCACTCAGAATGACTGAGAACCTCTTAAATGATAATACAGGGAACAGAGCCCAAATAATGGTGGACTTTAGTTCCTATTGAACGAGACTTTGTGCTGCCGCTATAGCCATTTGGGCCAAGGGAGTTGGATAAATCCCAATAGCGATGGTAATAATCATCGTGAATAACATTGTAAATTTGACTGCCCCATGAACAGGAATATCAGGAAGTCCTTCACCCTCTCCAAGGAACATGACTTTAACAACCGAAAGATAATAATAAACGGACACCATACTCATGACAAAACCGATATAGGCGATGGCTGTATAGCCTTGACCCATGACGGCAGAGAAGAGATAAAACTTCCCGACAAACCCTGCCAAAGGCGGAATCCCGGCTAAGGACAACAAGGAAGCCGTCATAACTACTGCTGCCAGGGGAGACCTGCGAGCCAACCCAGCAAAATCCTGAATTTCGTCGCTGCCTTGTTTTTCGGAAACATGCGTCGCCACGGCAAAGGCACCCATATTAGCAAAGACATAAATCATCGCATAAAAGAGTACGCCTTTGACACCGGGAATAGACTCGGCGATGATGCCAACCATCAGATATCCTGCTTGGGCAATACTCGAATAAGCAAGAAGCCGCTTAATATTTGTCTGAGGTATGGCTACTAAGTTCCCGATAATCATCGTCAGGGCTGCCAGAACCAGGAGCAGTGTTTGACCTGTTGCTGAAAAAGACTGGCTGTTCATGGTAATCAGATAAACTCTGATCAACGCCGCAAAAGCAGCGGCCTTAGAAGCAATTGCTAAAAAGGCAGTGACAGGTGTCGGCGCTCCTTCATAAATATCAGGAGCCCAGAGATGAAAGGGAACCAGGGAAATCTTAAAGCCCAAACCTGCTAAGATAAAGACAGTAGCCAAAAATGAGGTTGGGGTTAACGTCGCTCCTAGTCCGCTGGCGATCTCTGAAAGTTGAGTCGATCCTGTCAGTCCATAGATAAGACTGATACCATAGAGCAAAATAGCCGAAGAGGTTGCTCCCAGGACCAGATACTTGATTCCCGCTTCAGAGGAACGGGCATCTTCAGACAGATAGGCAACAAGAATATAAAAGGAAATCGTCATTAATTCCAGACCGACATACAGGGTAATCAGCTCACCGGCTCCCGCCATAAGCATCATACCTAATGTTGCCGTCAAAATTAAGGAATAAAATTCTCCACGGTATTTCGGCAATTTCTGTATATATCCGCCCGAAGAGAGCACAACCAACAGGGCCGCCGCTAAGAAAAGAACTTTAAAATAGAGAGCGAATTGATCGTGCCAGTAAAGTCCATCGAGAAAGGACGTCTTAGTCCCAAAGTAAAAATCATAAAGGGTATAACTAAGGATCCCGATTAGAGAGAACGCGGTGAGAGGCATCATACCTTTTCTCGCTCCGGGTGGTATCAGAAGTCCAATGGCCAAGAGAATCAAGGCCAGTGCAGCAAGCGCAACTTCGGGCGTGAGTACTGCCAGGATATTGAAATCAACCATTAGAACAGCCCCCCCATCTTCGCCTGACTCACCGTCTCAAGAACCTTCGCAAGGCCTGAGGAGGTAACACCAGTATTAACTAAACCAAACAAGATATTCGGGAAAATCCCTGTTGCGAAAATAACGAGACCCAGAACAACTAAGGGAACAAGTTCAGGACCTTTGATATCGTTCAGGTGATCCCATTCCGAGCGCCGCGGTCCAAACATCACATTAGCAATCACCCTCAAGGTATATACCGCTGTAAAGATAATCCCGGCAATTCCGAGAATAGCCTGTACAGGAAGAACCTTGATGGTACCCATGAAAATAGTGAATTCAGAGATAAAGTTAACGGTACTCGGTAAACCCAGCGATGCCATACCGGCAATGATAAAGCCAATGGCCAAACGAGGCATCTGATGGGCTAAACCACCTAAATCAGGAATGTTGCGGGTATGCGTTTTTTCATAGATAAACCCGATCATGGAGAAGAACAAGGCTGACATCACTCCATGGGCAAACATCATGGCCACAGCGCCTCCAACCGCTGTCGGATTTAGGGCTGCAATGGCAATGAGGACATAGCCCATATGGCTCACTGATGAATAACCAATAACATATTTGAGATCTTTTTGAGCCAGAGCAATAAACGCCGCATAAAGAACATTGGCAATTGCCAGAACCGCAATCACCGGAGCCCAATACTTAGCTCCAATGGGGAGAACATAAATTCCAAGTCGAATCAATCCGTAACCACCGATTTTTTTCAAGACACCGGCGTGAATCATACTAACCGCAGTAGGAGCTCCGGCGTAACCATCCGGTGACCAGGAGTGGAACGGAAACATGGAGATTAGGGATCCAAAGCCAAAGAGCATCAAGCCGAAAGAAACTATTTGGAACGATGCACTGTAATGACTTTGTCTTGCGGCTAATTGGTCAAACATAAAGGTTGGCGGTCCCTGTTTAGCTGCTGCCAGATAGAGAGCCACTAAGCCAACGAGAAGGAACGCTGATCCGATGAGAAGGTAGATCGTCAGTTTCATACCGGCGTATTCTTTGGAGACTCGTTTGGTACTTCCCCAGATAATAACCATGATGTAAATTGGAATGACGACGATCTCGTAGAAAAGGAAGAATATGAAGAGGTCGCGTGCAATAAACGTTCCCATGACTCCGGTAATAAGGATGAGCAGCAGGGCAAAGAATTCTTTGGCGCGCTTTTCCATATTCCAGGATGCATAAATTGAGGAGAAGCCAATTAAATTCGTCAGAAGCAGCATCGGCAAACTAATTCCGTCAACCCCGAAGGCCAAATTGACACCAAGGTCAGGAACCCAAGGGATTGTCAGGGTAAACTGCATGCCGCCTGCTGCCCGGTTATAGGCGAAGAAAGCATAAAGTGAGAGCACCATAGAGGTAAAGGTACCCAGGGCTGCAACAATCTTTATCGTTTTCGTTTCTTCTTTCGGCAGGAATACAATAATAAACATGGCTAAAAGCGGTGCCAGTAAGATAAAAGGAAGCAGGTAAGACCCTCCTGATGGCAGTGCTGACATTATTTCACACCTCCCAGCATCGCTAAGGGATTAAGGGATGAGAACTGTCCTTCCCCAAAAGCGAAGACCATGAAAATGACAACAACTGCGAAAAAGAATACCATAGCATAGGTTTGAAGTTGTCCGGTACTCGTTCTGCGCAATCCTTTAGCACTCCCACGTGTCAATAGAGCGATTCCATTGATAATCCCGTCAATAATATAGATGTCAAAGAAATAGAGTACTTTAGCCAAGCCATCCATGATATTGTGGATAATCCAGAGATACAGCTCATCAATATAGTATTTGTTCTTGAGGATTTTATAAGGCACCGGGAAACGAGCAACAATGCTCTCTGAGCTGATTGCTTTTTTGATATAGATATAATAGGCCAGTCCCATGCCTAATAATCCGGCAATGACTGAAATTCCCGCCAAACCCCAGTTCATACCTTCTGGTTCAAATTCACCAAAGTGAATAAAGAAGGCAAAGTTATGCTCGGGTAAGGCAGCAAAACCGCCGAAAACACTGAAGAGAGCAAGAATAATTAAGGGAATTGTCATCGTCAACGGTGATTCGTGCGGATGATTCTCCGGTTTTTCAGGGCCCATAAAGGCGACGAAGAAGAGGCGGCTCATGTAAAAGGCGGTTAAAAACGCCGTAAATAAGCCAACTGCATAGACTATAGGGTGACCATTTTGTAAGGCGTTGGCTAACAGTTCATCCTTCGACCAGAAGCCGGCAAAGGGTGGAATACCGGAAATTGCTAACACACCAATAAAGAACGTCCAGCCTGTAATAGGCATCTTCTTCCACAAACCACCCATGTCCCATATGTTCTGTTTTTCATGCATCGCATGGATTACAGAACCTGCACCTAAGAACATTAAGGCTTTAAAGAAGGCATGAGTCATCAGATGGAACATCGAGCCTGAATAAGAGCCAACCCCAAGAGCGAAGATCATATAGCCTAATTGACTCAAGGTCGAATAGGCCAAAATCCGTTTTATATCATCCTGGGCAATGGCGATGGTCGCCGCAAAAAGTGCTGTGAAAGCACCGATTCCTGCAACAAACTGCAGCGCAGTCGGGGAAGCCTGAAACAGGAAATACATTTTAGCGACAAGATACACACCGGCAACGACCATGGTTGCAGCATGAATCAAGGCACTTACAGGTGTAGGACCTTCCATAGCATCAGGCAGCCAGACGTGCAAAGGGAATTGACCGGACTTGCCCATCGGTCCCATAAAGATCAGGAAAGCCAGAACCGTGACATAGCCGGCTGTACCTACGACGGCCACGTTTTGCAGGCTAGTACTCAAAGCAGCGGAGAGGGCCGTGAAATCCAGAGTTCCAAACCTGTTATACAGAAAGAGGATTCCCAGCAACAAACCAAAATCCCCAACACGAGTTGTGATGAAGGCTTTCTTGGCTGCTTCCCGAGCGGAGACTTTAAAGTACCAGAAACCAATCAGCAAATAGGAACAAAGACCGACAAGTTCCCAGAAAATAAAGAGCTGCAATAAGTTAGTCGCTAAGACCATCCCCAACATGGAAGACGCAAATAAAGATTGGTACGCATAGTAACGGGACCAGCCTTTATCCCCATGCATATAGCCCAGGGAGTAAATTTGCACCATAGAGGCCACCAGGGTCACGACAAACAACATCATACCACTCAAGGGATCTACGATTGTTCCAAAATTAATCGTTAAACCCCCAATAGTTAGCCAGTTCGCGCTTACAATCACCGGATGTTCCACAATTTCAGCACCAGACTGAATAATGCCTAAGCCAATTGCGATCGCTAAACCCAATGCAGTCAGGATCGCAAGGATTGACACCGTGGAAGACAGTCCTTTGGATCGTTTCGTGACAAAGGCGATGAGTAGAAACGACAGGAAGGGCAAAGCGGGAATTAACCATGCCCACTGAAAGAGATCATGCATTTCCTTGAACACCTACCTTCTCCATAGTCTCTCTTACCACTTCAACCAATTAAATTCATCAACATTTGTTGAATGACGATTACGATAAATGGTAATCACAAGGGCCAGACCCACTGCAATTTCAGCTGCAGCCACCACGATGACGAAAAGTGCAGCAACATTTCCTGTTAGGATGTAGTGAATATCAACTTTTTGATTCCATAGAAACCGGTTAAAGGCCACAAAATTGATGTTAACCGCATTGAGCATCAGCTCAAGGGACATGAGTATGGCAATAATGTTCCTCTTAGCGAAGACGCCGTACAGTCCAAGGCAAAAGAGCATCGCTCCTACCAAAAGATAGGTTGAAAGTCCAACACTTAAATTACCTAAATTCATTTGTTTCCCTTCACTCCCTTCGCCAATATTACGGCTCCGGCTAAAGCTACAGTCAGCAATACAGCAGCAGCCTCAAAGGGAATCATAAACTGTGAAAGCAGCAGGAGTGACATGTCCTCTGCAGAACCGCCGCTGGTCCAGGCCGATGGTAAGATACGCCAGTCCGGATTTGTAAGAACGACGAGGGCAATCACCGCGAAGAGCAGCACAGAAATAAACGCTCCCCATCCCCATTTGCGATTCTCCGGATTACTGTCATTGACCTCTCCGCGCAAAGTCAGCATCACTGCGAAAACGACCATAATCGATACGGCACCGGTATAAACGAGCAATTGAACAGCTGCGAGGAAATCCGCGTTCATAAGAACATAAAGTACGGCTACTCCCGAAAACGAAAGCGCCAGATAGAACGCACTGTGGACAATGTTCCTGGACGTGACAACCCCCCAGGCTGCAGCTATTGCCAGTATTGCAAAGATAAAGAAAACGATAGTGCCCACGCTTAGCCCTCCTTCCCTTTCCGCTCAGCCCGTGCAATCATATCCCATTTCATATCATCAGCCTCATATACTGCATTTTCATACTCCTGGGTGACTGTCAA
This sequence comes from Desulfosporosinus sp. SYSU MS00001, assembly GCF_049943955.1. Classification (NCBI taxonomy): domain Bacteria; kingdom Bacillati; phylum Bacillota; class Clostridia; order Eubacteriales; family Desulfitobacteriaceae; genus Desulfosporosinus; species Desulfosporosinus sp. SYSU MS00001. Next base: position 617,164 of record NZ_JBNFTW010000001.1, on the reverse strand, counting down.
AGCCTTAGTCGGGCAAGCTTCCGTGCACAAACCACAAAACAGGCAGCGACCAAGATCCATATGATAGCTTTTAAGAACTCGCTTTTTGCTTTCTTCATCTTTTTCGCTGGTTAATTTAATCACGCCGTTCGGACAAGCCATAGCGCACATATTGCAGGAAATGCATTTTTCCCGCTGCAAACCCATCGAACTCCGCACCTTAGTTGGAAGCACAGGCTTCTGGTCGGGATAAAACTCTGTGATATTGGGACCGACCATGCGTTTGAACGTGATGCCTAATCCTTGAAACAGACCTTTACCAAACACTGCGTCAACCTCCCATCACGAGCCGGTAAATGTAAATTCCCAGACCCGTTAAGAAAATGTTCAAAATCGAAAGCGGCAGCAATACCTTCCATGCTAAATGCATCAGATGATCCACCCGGATTCTGGGGAACGTCCAACGAACCCACATCATAAAGAAGATGATTATCCCGACTTTCATCCAAAACCAAATCCAGCCCGGCAGGAAAGGACCTTGCCAACCACCTAGAAATACCGTTGCCGCAAGAGCTGAGACCGCCGTCATATTGCCATACTCTCCTAAGAAGAATAAGCCCCAGCGAAGACCGGTGTACTCGGTGAAGGGTCCGGCAACAACCTCTTGATCTGCTTCAACCAGGTCAAAAGGAGCACGATTGACTTCAGCAATTCCCGCAATAATATAAATAACAAAGGCCAAAGGCTGTAGAGCTATAAAGGGAATCGTATGCTGATCTTGAACGATAACACCAAGATTAAAGGACTGAGTAATCATAACTACTCCCAAAAGGGAAAATAACAGGGGAATTTCGTAACTGATCATTTGAGCAACTGCCCGCATACCGCCCAACAAGGAGTATTTATTGTTGGACCCCCAACCAGCCATTAAGAAGGCCAAAGTAGAAATAGCCGAAATTGCCAAGAAATAAAAGATTCCTAAATCGAGATCTATCGGAGCCATTCTATTTCCATAGGGAATGACGGCCAAGGTCATCATCGGCAGCGAAAAGACAATCATTGGGGCAATTTTGAAGAGAATTCTATCGGCACCGGCCGGAGTAACATCTTCTTTTCCCATTAATTTCAAAGCATCTGCAATAGTCTGAAACCATCCCCGCGGACCGAGACGATTGGGCCCTGTTCGTTGTGAAGTCCAACCCGCGATTTTACGTTCAAGTAAAATTAGAATTAAAGCGGCCAGGACAATGATGATAACCACGATGATAAAATTAATGACATCCATGGTTAAATTAGCCCAAACTGAGTGGGGATCCGCAAAAAGACTGCGGATAAAATCCGCGATAATCAAAAACAGATTATTTAAAGCCTGCATCTTATTCTCCCCTCATTGGATTTTCTACTTGTCCACTTCACCCAAGACTGCATCCAAGGTTGCAAAGATGGCGACAACATCTTGAATTTTCCATCCCTTAGCAACAATCGGAAGCATTTGCAAATTAACAAATGTCCCTGGGCGAATACGGACTCGTGACGGTTTCGTCGATCCATCACTGACGATATAGAATCCCAATTCCCCTTTTGGGTTCTCCACGCGGTGATAAACTTCGCCAACCGGAGGCTTAATGACTTTCGGTACTTTGGCCATAATCGGCCCTTCTGGGATATCTCGTACAGCTTGCTTAATAATCTTAATGCTTTCCTTAATTTCATCCATTCGAATCATCGTTCTGTCATAACTGTCGCAGCCGTAGCGAACAGGAATGTCAAAGTCAAAGCGGTCATAAATACTGTACGGTTCTGCCCGGCGCAGGTCGTATTGAACTCCGGATCCGCGCAAGACCGGACCAGTAATCGACAGACTTTGTGCCAGCTCTTTGCTTAAAATTCCAACGTTCTTCAAACGCCCCTGAGCAATTTCATTGCCTAAAAAGATCCCATAGTATTCCTCGAGCATCTCCGGGGTATCATCTAAAAATGACTTCAAGGCAGGCCAAAATTCAGCCGGAGGTTCTGCGCTCATGCCGCCAATACGCATAATGTTAACTGTTAAGCGGCTTCCAGCCGTCATTTCATACATATCCAGGATACGTTCACGATCCCGGAAAGCATAGGACCAGGCTGTCCACCCAGCAATATCCAAAGCGGTACTGGCAATCATAACCTGATGACTGGCAATTCGAGAGAGCTCACCGAAAATAACTCGAAGGTATTCTGCACGCTCAGGAATCTCCACACCCATCAACTTTTCAACAGTCTGAACGTAGGCCCAGTTATTATGTGGAGACGCTAAGTAATCCAGGCGATCCGTATAAGGAATAAACTGTGTATAAGTTCGGCTTTCTGCTAGTTTCTCTATTCCTCGATGTAAATATCCAATTTTGGGATCAATTTCTGTAACTGTTTCTCCCTCTAAATGAACCACCATCCGAAATAAGCCGTGCATACTCGGGTGCTGGGGGCCCATGTTAAGAATAAGGTCTTCCGTTTTATCAATACTCATGGCTTTTCCCCCCTATTCCCCTTCTTTACGCTGCCGGACAAGGTTTCGAAGCTCAATGGGCTCTGTCACATAGTCCTTGCGTAATGGATAACCTTCGAAATCATCCCACATATAGATCCTTTTCAGGTTAGGATGACCTTTAAACTGAATTCCAAACATATCAAAAGCTTCACGCTCTAAAAAATCTGCGCCTTGCCAAATCCGCGTTGCTGAATCAATGACTGGGTTTTCTCTGTCAACACTTGCTTTGACTCGCAAACGCTGCGGGCCGTTCCAACTTGTCAGCTGATAGACGACCTCGAAATGATCCCCCAGATCTAATCCTGCCAAATCGTGGAGAAAATCACATGGAACATCGGCGAAGCTTTTCGCCGCAGTTAGGGTTTCAATAACGTAAGGCGCCTGAATTTTAAGAATAATTGCTCCTAAGATCTCTTCTACTTCGCCGTTAACCTTGCCAGCGAGCTCTTCCACTCGTTGTTTTAATAGTTCTTTATTTTCCATGTCTCATTAACCTCACCTTAGCGGGATTTGAAACTTTAAATTGAAGTTGCAAAAGCCCATAGATTAAAGATTCTGGACGTGGAGGACACCCAGGAATATAGACATCAACCGGAACAATTTTATCAACGCCTGCCAGCATAGAATAAGAATCCACAAAAGGTCCTCCGGCGTTTGCACAGCTTCCCATGGCAATGACCCATTTTGGTTCAGGCATTTGGTCATAAATACGTCTTAGAAGCGGTGCCATTTTACGAGTACAGGTTCCTGCCACAATCATAACATCAGCTTGCCGCGGTGACGCTCGGAACACTTCATAGCCGAAGCGTGAAATATCATAGCGAGGTCCTCCGGTAGCCATCATCTCAATGGCACAGCATGCTAAGCCAAGGGTAACAGGCCAAAAAGAGTGCCCTCGTGCCCAGTTAAGAAGCTTATCAATATTAGTTACTAAAATGTTCTTTTCCAGCAGCGTTTCATCTTCACGCAGCTGTCTTTCCAATCTTACATCCACTCTAAAGCACCTTCTTTCCAAGCATACCAGAAGCCAACCAAAAGAATGACGATAAAGATGAACATTTCCACGAAGGCGAATGTCCCTAGTTTTTGGAATGTGAGCGCCCAAGGATATAAGAAGACAGTTTCCACATCAAACGCTGTAAATACAAGAGCATACATAAAGTAATTACTCTTGAATCCGAGCCAGGTCCGTCCAATAGTTTCGTTCCCGCACTCATACGTTGTCAGTTTTTCCTTATGTGGCTTATTGGGCGCCAACAACTTGGGCATTAGCATCATAATGATCGAGACAGCGATGGCACCAACAAGAAACACCCCGACAGCAGCAAAATTGTTGTCCAACTTCCTTACCTCCTTCCTGAAAAAATTTTTTTATAAGCCGGGTTAATCCGCAGCCTCATAGAAAGAAAACAGTTATTATCCCGGCATAAAGCGGCGCCATGGACCTCGGTAGAATTAAAGAGCGCACAGCCCTTCTTTTACCGGGGCAAAACTCTTTCGATGAAGAGGACATGGCCCTAAACGCCGCAAAACTTTCATATGTTCACTCGTTCCATAACCCTTGTTTTTAGAAAAGGTATATTCAGGATAAAGTGCGTCAAGTTCGACCATTAACCGATCACGAGTCACTTTTGCTAAGATTGAAGCCGCAGCGATCGAGGCGCTTAACTGATCTCCTCTTACCAGAGGAAGTTGCGGCAAATTGACCGCCGGCAAGGTAAGGGCATCAATCATTAAGTAATGGGGACGAACCGTTAAACCTTCAACGGCTCTTTTCATTGCCAATTTTGTTGCTTGTAGTATATTTAGCACATCAATCTCGGCGGGTTCAGCACTGCCAATGGCATAGTCTATGGCTTGAGTTTGAATTTGAGAAAATAGTTTTTCCCGTTTACTTTCTGTTAAAGCCTTTGAGTCATTGAGACCGGGCAGCATAAACCGTGTCGGCAGAATACAGGCTGCAGCAACGACAGGTCCGGCAAGAGGGCCCCGGCCGGCCTCATCAATACCTGCTATCAGCAAAAAACCCTTCTGCCATAATTTCTTTTCCTCGATAAGTAATCCCTGAACACGCGCATCTTCCTGCGCTTGGGCCTGCTGATGCTTAATTAGACGTTCTGCGAGCCGCCGAACCCCTTGCCGTGGATCATTTTGGCAAGCAGCAAGCATTCGAGGTGAAGGATCATTATATAATTCGATTTCAACTTCTTTGATATTCATCTGGGATAATGGTACCACCTATTTTCCCTCTTTCTGAGTTCGACATCACAGGTCTATATCCTTTAATTAAGAGGCTCTAATTCTTCCAAATAACGGAAACTCCTTATTTCAAGATCTGTCCATAGTTATTGGGCCAAGTTGCCCTGTTCTCAGTTCACGCAAGAATATTTGAGCTGCTTTTAATGTATCCACCCGCCCGCCTCGAATCAAACAACCACGTTTATTACCTATAGTCTCTAGGGTAATGTCCGAGTCAGAACTCTGATAGCGGCTTAAAGACTGTGGCGAATGTAATTTGAACCAATCGATCATCCAAAGGGCCAATTCTTCTAAATCAAAAACTTCGTCTTTGATTGCTCCTAAAACGGCAAGTTTACGTCCAATTTCGGGATCTTCAAACTTGGGCCATAACATACCCGGCGTATCTAAGAGTTCGACTCGATCATGAATCCGAACCCATTGGTTTCCCCGGGTCACACCGGGCTTATTGCCAACTTTGACTTGGGCTCCTCCAGTTAGCTGATTAATTAAAGACGATTTGCCGATATTAGGTATTCCCACGATCATAACCTTGATCATTTGCGGGCGGACACCTTTTTCCGCAAGTTTCGCCTGTTTTTGCTGTACCATACTTTCTAAGGCCGGCACAATCTGTTTAACACCTTTTCCCGTAACAGCGCTCAATGCATAGGCTGGACTGATAGTTCTCAGCTTTTCGAGCCATTTTGCCGTCCAGGCAGGATCTGCCAAATCGGCTTTATTGAGCAACAATAACTTTGATTTTTTGCCAAGGATCTCATGCAATAAAGGATTGCGACTGCTAGCCGGTATTCTGGCATCTGCAAGTTCTATAACAACATCAACCCATCTTAGCTGATCCGTTAAAAGACGCCTTGCTTTGGCCATATGCCCTGGAAACCACTGTATACTCATTAAAAACCATCCTTAATAGTTCAAAACAACCTTTAATAAATTAAAGAAATTTAATAAAGCAAATTAGAGAAACTTAACCCGTTGAAAAGGGTAATAAACAAACCAGGCTTTTCCTAAAAGATAGCTTTTAGGAAGAAGTCCCCATTCTCGGGAATCCTCGCTTTGACGACGATTATCACCTAAAACAAACACTTTATCCCTAGGTACAACCTGCGGGCCATAAGGAGGATAATCTCCCGGTTTTACATAGGGCTCTTGAATTGCTTGGCCATTGACAAATACTTTATTATCGCGAAGTTCGACTTTTTCACCTTCAACAGCAATGACTCGTTTAACAAACGTCCGTTTTGTGTCTTTGGGGAACGCGAAAACTACAATATCTCCGCGGGTAGGAGCCCAAAGCCGATAGGCTAATCGGTTGACAAGAATGCGATCTCCCGGAGCAATCCCCGGTTCCATGGATGGAGAGGGTATTAAATAGGGCTGTAACACACCCCAGCGCAGTAACCCACCACTTAATAAAATGACACCAAATAAAATGACGATCCATTTTCTTTTTGATTTTGATTGTTCCATTCCATAGCTCCCCTCTTGAACTACTTCATAGTATGAACAAGATTTTGTGGAGCATACGTTAAAAATCAATAATCTCCGAAGTTATCACTAATTCAAGTCAGATAACTCAAAATAGTTCTACGGACCGCATTAAAGAAGACTCGGCTTGCGCCGAGCCTCGCGAGGGCGGAAGCCGTCAATTTACTGCACCATTGTCTCGAAAGACTGAGTGCTCCTAAACAGATTGCCTATTAAGAAGACCGCCTGAGAATCTTTTTCCATGCATGTAAAAAAAGGGCTAGATCGCTCCAGCCCATTTTTAACCTTAGATCGAACGCCGGTCGCGAATACGTGCCGCTTTTCCGGACAGAGATCGTAAATAATAGAGTTTAGCCCGACGAACAATACCCCGGCGAACTACCTCGATCTTATCTAAGCGAGGGGAATGCAAGGGAAATGTACGTTCAACTCCTACGCCGGCAAAAACACGCCGAACCGTAAAAGTTTCCCTGATACCGCCACCTTTCATGGCAATAACAAGTCCTTCAAACACCTGAATACGTTCACGAGTGCCCTCAACAATACGTACATGCACACGTACTGTGTCACCCGGACGGAAGTGAGGAAGATCCTTTTTCATTTGCTCTTCTTCAATCATGCGAATATAATCCATTATAAAATTACCCCCCTTCCTTGCCTAGATGTTCATACACTGGTTTGACAGCGAGCGGACCATCCTTTTTAGACCAATTTATATTAACATAACCTGATTAGTTATGCAACTTCCATTATAAAATATAATTATTCGTTCTTTTCTCAATAATTATCAGTGTCCCCTTAAACGGTCCAAAATAATGGCAACTGCCGACCTTACGGATAAATGGTTATAGTCGGTGGGCCCATATACTGGTTCAAGGATTTGATCCATAGTTTCCATGTCTTCTTTTAACAATCCCCAGCCCGTACCAAACAAAAGCAAAATAGGCGTTTCCGAAGTTTCAATATTCTTGCGCAATTGGGCGTAGGAAACTGTATTCGCATATTTTCGAGCATCGGTAGCCACTCTCAAGGGAGCCATGCCTTGTTCAGCTGTGATCTCAGCATAAACCTCGGCTAAATCCGCAGCAATTTTCACCCTGGAAAAGGCCTCTTGGCGATCCGGATTGTATTCTGCTCCGTATCCATCTTGCCAAAAACCCATAATTCGTTTAGCCAACTGACGCTGAGCTTCAGCAGGATGCACGACATAATAGCGTTTAATCCCGTAAGTCGTTGAACTGCGAGCAATATCATGTAAATCTAAATTTGTGATTGAGGTTGCAACCGTTTCCATGTTTTTATTGTAGACCGGTGCATGGATTAGAGCTAGATAGATATCCGCCACGATATTTCCTCCTGATCTCTGTCTGAACTTTGTATTTTTGGATAGACCTTTTGCCTTTATAGTCATGTGGATTACTCAAGGAATTTTAATCGTCGCCGGCGTTTTTTCGGCGGAGGACAGAGAGATTCCCACTTTTCACGCCATACGTCCATTTCTGGATGTTCAAGAAGAAGTTCTTCTAAAATGGAATAATCCGCAGGTTCGAAACTTAAATGTTTAAACAAATCCGGACGCCGCAAAAAGGTTCGTCGCAGAGATTCCTTTCTGCGCCAGCGTTTAATATTAGCATGGTGCCCAGAAAGCAGGACTTCGGGGACCACTCTCCCCTCAAAATCAGCAGGCCTGGTATATTGAGGGTATTCCAAAAGCAGTGTACTGTGGGATTCCTCCTCAGCAGAAGTTTTCTCCCCTAATACGCCGGGAACTAACCGAGCTACAGCGTCCATCATAACCATTGCCGCCAGTTCGCCCCCCGTTAGAACGTAATCACCCAGCGAAGCCTCTTCATCTGCCAACTCACGGATTCGTTCATCAAAACCTTCATAGTGCCCGCAAATAAACACTAACTCTTCATACTCAGACCAGCGTTGAGCAGTATCCTGGCGAAAAACCTGTCCCTGCGGGGACATCAGGATCGTCCGCCGCCGGCCATTCGCCTGAGACAAATCCCGCACAGCTGCAAAGATAGGCTCCGGCTTCAAAACCATCCCAACCCCGCCGCCATAAGGAATATCATCGACATTTTTATGTTTGCTGACTGCATACTTGCGAAAATCTATGAACTCAAATTCCAAATACCCACCTGCCTGAGCACGTTTGAGAATGCTTTCATGAACAGGCGCAAACATCTCCGGAAACAGGGTCAAGACAATCATTTTAATAGGCATCTGCTAGTCCTCCAACAACCCTGGGGGAAGCACTACATCCATCCGTCGGCCTTTGACATCAACATGTTTGACAACGCTTTTAAGGGCAGGGACACAAATTTCTCCGCGGGCCCCTTTGACAATATAAACATCATTAGCACCCGTTTCCAAAACCTGAGTCAGAACTCCCAAAAAGGTCTCCCCATCATATACCTTCATCCCCTCAAGCTCAAAATAATACCAACCATCCTGAAGAGGAGGAACTTCTGAACGATCAATCCGGACTTCCCAGCCACGAAACGCTTCCGCCTGCTCAACACTCTCAATGCCTTCAACCGAGAGCAAGACATGATCCGGCTGTACGCGGGCAGAAATAACTTTAAAGCGTTGATTTGTCTTGCCCTTACCAAGGATAACTTCCCGCAGCTGAGAAAACCGCTCCGGGTCACTGGTAATCGGGTAGACCTTTAACATCCCGCTCACTCCATGAGGACGCAAAACTTCACCAATCAGCACTTCTTCCATTTTCCAAGCCCTTTCTTTCAATTTAGTTCCTAAAACATTAAGAAGGGCCCTAAGCCCTTCTTAACATCATTGATCAATGTCCATATGAACTCGGCGACCATCTTTAACGGCAGCGGCTTTGACCAGCGTACGAATAGCGTTCGCGATCTTTCCTTGTTTTCCGATAACCTTCCCCATGTCTTCAGGAGCGACAGTAAGCTGCAAATGCACGCTCTTATCTGTCTCAGACTGAGCAACAAGAACCTGGTCGGGATGATCGACCAAGGCTTTCGCGAGGATTTCAACAAGTTCCTTCACAGGAACCACCCCCCACACACTACTCTAGTTCTTGGACTCGTGGAATTTTGTTAAGATACCCGCTTGACTTAACAAAGACTTAGCAGTATTTGAAGGCTGAGCTCCCGTAGAAAGCCATTTTAAAGCCTTTTCCTCGTCAATGTTTATAACAACAGGGCTCTTTGTCGGATCATAATAACCGATTTGCTCAATAAAGCGTCCATCACGCGGAGCTGAAGACTCGGCAATTACCATACGATAGAAAGGATTCTTCTTCGCACCGATACGGCACAAACGAATTTTCGTAGCCATCTTTTCACCTCCTTTACAGAATACCCAAATTTATAGGACCGTAGTCCTCGACTCAACAAACTCATATGACTCAGAAGGCTTTAAATCCAGCTTTCTTACCCTTCTTGCCCTTCTTACCCATTCCGAACATTCCCATACCGCCGGAACTCGTCAATTGCTTCATCATTTTTTGCATTTGTTCAAATTGCTTTAAGAGACGCCCCACTTCCTGAACGCTTGTCCCGCTCCCTTTAGCTATTCTCTTTTTTCGGGAATCTTTAATCAAAGCAGGCTTCCTGCGCTCTTCCAAGGTCATTGAGCGGATAATCGCTTCGATGTGTGCGGTATCTTTCTCATCAATCTTGACATCTTTTAACTGTTTTCCGACTCCGGGAATCATTTCCAAAAGAGACGACAACGGCCCCATCTTCTTCATCTGCTGCATTTGATCGAGAAAATCATCAAGTGTAAATTCTTGTTTGCGCAGCTTTTGTTCCATCTCTTTGGCTTTTTTCTCATCGAAGGACTCCTGAGCTTTCTCAATGAGAGTCAGAACATCCCCCATCCCCAAAATCCGTGATGCCATGCGGTCCGGATGGAAAGGTTCTATGGCATCCATTTTCTCACCGGTACCGGCAAACTTAATTGTGCAGCCGGTAACTGCTTTAATGGATAGTGCTGCCCCGCCTCGTGTGTCTCCGTCAAGTTTTGTCAGAATAACACCGTCAAGACCGATTTCCTTGTGAAAGGACTCTGCCACATTCACTGCATCCTGTCCAGTCATAGCATCTACCACCAACAGGATCTCGTGAGGTTTAACAGCAGTTTTAATTGCCCGAAGTTCATTCATCAATTCTTCATTAATGTGTAAGCGACCCGCTGTATCGATAATCACAACATCATGACCATTTTGATTAGCATGGTTTATACTGGCAACCGCAATATCAGCTGGAGGTTCCTGCCCCATAGAGAACACAGGTACCTTCAGTTGTTCTCCCAAGACCTGCAACTGCTTAATGGCTGCAGGGCGATAAATATCACAAGCTACCAGCAAAGGATGTTTTCCCTGCTTCTTAAGCATGTTGGCAAGTTTGGCGGCATGGGTTGTTTTCCCGGCACCTTGCAGTCCCAACAGCAAAATCACAGTAGGCGGTTTTGGAGCGATCAGGATTTTTCCTGTTGCTCCCCCCATCAGGTCAATCATTTCCTCATGGACAATTTTGATCACTTGTTGCGCCGGAGAAAGGGATTCCAAAACGTCTTGCCCAATACAGCGTTCCTTAACTTTAGCGACGAAGTCTTTAACTACTTTAAAGTTAACATCCGCCTCGAGCAAAGCAATACGCACTTCTCTCATGGCTTCGGTAACATCAGCTTCTTTTAAGATGCCTTTTCCCTTAAGTCGCTTAAATGTTTCTTGGAGTTTATCGCTTAGTCCTTGAAACATATCTTTGGGACACCTCCTGTGTCGTCGCCTCGTAAACCTTAGTTCTGGAGCAACTTACTCTCAAATATCAAATATATCCTCTATCTTAACGCCAATTTGGCAGTGACGTTCCCAAGCCTCAGGGCTGGAAAAATCCCGCTTACCTAGTCCCTGCATCAACGTCCGTACTTCCGCGAGCTTCTCCCGTTCCTTCCAAAATCTTTGGACAAGCCCTAGCTTATGTTCGTATTCTTCAAGTATTTTCTCTGTTCGCTTGAGCAAGTCATGAATCGCTTGGCGACTGATATGTTCCAACCCAGCTATTTCCGCAAGTGAAAGATCCTGTTGGTAATGCAGATCCCAAACGTTTCGCTGCTTTTCTGTGAGCAGCGGCCCATAAAAATCTGCGAAAAGAGCCATTAAGGCAAGTTTCTCCATATCGATCCCCCTGTAAAGCAATTTTACTTTACATTCGAATATTAGACTAAAACTAACGATTTGTCAAGAACCTATTACCCATTCAAAGCACTTGCAATCCCCTTAGCCCGAATTTCTGCTTCCTGACATACCTTGTGAACATCAAGCGTAAGGATTTTTCGCTCCTCCATCAGTATCTTGCCATCGACCATCATCGTGCGTACATCTCCCGCATGGGCCACATAGGCTAAATGAGCAGGAATAGAAAACCGGGGATAAAAATGGGGCTGATCCAGATCAACTGTAATAAGATCTGCCTTAAACCCTGGAGCCAACATTCCTACGTCTTCAAAACCTAAACTTTGAGCGCCGTTAATTGTAGCCATCTCAAGCACTTCATAAGCAGGGAGGGCTGTGGAATTCACCCGAAGTTTTTGCTGAAAAGCCGCCGAACGCATCTCCCCAAAAAGATCGAGATTATTATTACTGGAGGCTCCATCGGTACCTAAACTTACAACAATTCCCTGAGCACGAAGTTCTGTAATGGGGGCAGTTCCACTGTTCAATTTCATGTTGCTTTCCGGATTATGGGCCACACAAACCTTATTGCGTGCTAAAATTCCCATATCGTTCTTGGTCAGATGGACACAGTGAGCTGCCACTACGTGACCGCCAAACAAACCTAACCCCTCTAACCATTCCACAGGAGTCTTCCCATATTGTTCATGAATCATTTTAATTTCATCGAGAGTTTCTGCCACATGGATATGAATTCCCACCCCTAAGTCATCCGCATGGGCTTTAACTTGCTGAAGGTAGTCTCCGGAACAAGTATACGGAGCATGTGGACCAAACATGACCTTAAGCCGTCCTTGACCGGCGCCTTGATAACGCCGAACGAGATCAATGCCTTCTTGCAGAGCGCGCTCTCCATTTGGGCCATTCCCTATAAGTCCACGGGAAAGAACCGCACGAGTACCTGCCTGCAGAACAGCCTCGGCAACTTGATCCATTGAGGCGTACATATCAAGCATCGTGGTTGTTCCGGAGCGGATCATTTCGCAAAGTGCTAAAGTTGTTCCCCAATAAATATCATCCTCTGTCATCTTATCCTCAAAAGGCCAAACCTTTTCATTTAACCAAGGCATAAGAGGAAGATCATCGGCATAGCTCCTTAGCAAGGTCATCGCTGCATGGGTATGAGTATTAATTAAACCCGGCATGACAACATCATTAGGCAAATTAAGAACTCGATCCGGGGCAAAGTTCTGAGGTGCAGAACCTTCTTCCCCAACCGATATAATCCGATCGCCATCAATGCAAATCTCTCCGCGGGAATAAAAGACTTCGGGGCCGGTCATAGGCAAAACCATAGCCCGAATTAATAGTTTTGACAAGCTCTATCACTCCCTATATTGTGCCTATCACCTTAAGAACGCACCATTAATTTAAGAAGGTTGACTGAATATGGTGCCGTGACAATTCCTTTCTCCGTGATAATCCCTGTAATATATTTCGCCGGCGTAACATCAAAGGCCGGATTGTAAACGTTAACATCTTCTGGAGCCATTGGTACTCCAAAACACTCTCGCATTTCTTTAGCCGGTCTTTCTTCGATAGGAATCTCTTGCCCCGTGGCAACTTTTAAATCAATGGTTGAAGTTGGAGCCGCTACATAAAAGGGAACTTCATGGGCATGAGCCAAAACTGCTAAGGAATACGTTCCTATTTTATTGGCTGTATCTCCATTGGCAGCGATACGATCTGCCCCCACGATGACTAAGTCAACTTTGCCTTGCTGCATTAGCGAGCCCGCCATATTATCAGCTATTAATGTCACAGGAATTTTGTCATTCATCAGCTCTAAAGCAGTTAGTCTTGCCCCCTGTAATAAAGGCCTTGTTTCATCAGCATACACGTGAATTGATTTACCGGCAGAATAAGCGGTACGAATAACACTTAACGCCGTTCCATATTCTACAGTTGCTAAAGCTCCGGCATTGCAGTGTGTGAGGATATTACCTTTCTCTGGAACAACCTCATTCCCAAGTTCTCCAATCAATAGATTCATACGCCGATCGTCTTCAGCAATACGGTCAGCTTCCTCGATAAGGACCTTCCTCACTCCATCCAAGTCCTCAATTTCCCAACAATCACGCAAACGATCTTCCATTCGGCGCAAGGCCCAAAACAAATTAACTGCTGTTGGACGCGTCTGAGCTAAACGTTCCTGGACCGTTTCCATAAATTCTGTCAAACCTTCTCTGGGACCGTTATATTCGAGGGCACCGAGCACATAGCCATATGCCACTGCAGCTCCTATAGCAGGAGCTCCGCGAACTTCCATTTTTTCAATAGCTTCGGCAACTTCCTCATAGGATTTAGCATCTCGGTAGGCCGTTTCTCTAGGTAGCTTGGTCTGATCTAATATTCTTAAGACATTTCCCAGCCATTCGATTGATTTCATCATCCCACCGCCCTTTCTAAAACTTACCAGCTTCTTGACTCGCTGAAGGACACCAACAACTCTGTTCAGGAGACAAAACCTCAAAGGTTCCCTGAAGGAGTTCAGCAACCTTCAAACCTAAGTTCTTTAAACTCTCCGTTACTTCGGCATGACTTAAGCGATGATCCGCTATCCCAGCGGCTTCATTTGTTACCATTCCGACCGAAGCATAACACATTCCGAGTTCCCGCGCCAAAACGACTTCCGGGACACTTGTCATGCCAACCACATCCGCTCCGAACTGCTGAAACATCCGTATTTCCGCGGGCGTCTCAAATCTCGGCCCTTCTGTACAAACATAACATGCCCCATCCTTAACTACAATCCCTATTTTTACGGACACATCCAAAACAGCCTTCTTCAGAGAAGGACAATATGGTTCAGTCATATCCACATGGAGGACTCCCTGATCTCCGCCTGCAAAAAATGTTTGGGGACGGCTCTTCGTAAAATCTAAAAACTGACTCAAGAGGACCAGTTCACCCAAACGGTAATTTCGGGATAGAGAACCGACCGCAGCTGTCGCCAAAATCTTGCGCACTCCCAAAGAATGCAGAGCCCAAATATTGGCTCTATAATTAACCAAGTGAGGAGGGGTAGCATGTCCACCGCCATGACGGCTTAGAAATACAATTTCACGGCCTGCAATCTTCCCAACCTTTGGACGAACTATCCCATAAGGAGTCTCAACCGTAAGCAAACAATGATCCGTTAGCTCAAAATTTTCAACACCTGTACCGCCAATTAAGGCAAACTCACGCAGAATTATCCCTCCTCAGAATTGCCGAAAAGAGCCTCAGCAAAGTCTTTAGGCACAAAAGGACGCAAATCTTCCATACCTTCACCGATTCCAATCCATTTCACGGGAATTCGCGTTTCCCCCTGAATTCCCAGGACGACGCCCCCTTTTGCCGTTCCATCAAGTTTTGTCAGCACAATTCCCGTAACCCCGGCAACCTCCTGGAATAACTTGGCCTGCTGCAGGGCATTTTGACCTGTCGTCGCGTCTAACACAAGCAAAACTTCCTGGGGTGCGCCAGGAATTTCCCGCTCAATCACCCGCTTAACCTTCCGCAATTCTTCCATTAAATTCACTTTATTATGCAGACGTCCCGCGGTATCCACAAGGACAACATCTAAATCGCGTGACTTAGCTGCCTGCACCGCATCATAAGCAACAGCAGCCGGATCAGCACCTTCACGCTGTTTAATCACCTCAACTCCCGAACGTTCTCCCCAAACCTCCAATTGATCAATAGCCGCAGCCCGAAACGTATCCCCGGCAGCCAGAACAACTCGTTTCCCGTCCTTTTTAAAACGATTAGCAAGCTTCCCGATCGTCGTCGTCTTACCAACCCCATTAACTCCTACGACCAGAATAATACTCGGCCCCCTCGCCGCAAAAGCAATCGTTTCCTCCTCACCTAACAATTCCACAATCAACTCTTGAAGAACCTTAGTCAACTCTTGAGGATCAGAAATCTTCCGCTGTTTTACCTCTTTGCGCAAACGTTCGACCAGCTCCATAGACGTATTAACCCCGACATCTGAACGAATCAATACCTCTTCCAATTCCTCAAATAACTCTTCATCAATTTTTTTATAACCGGTAAAAATTTGCTCAACTTTTTCCACGAAATTTTGACGTGTTTTCGTTAGACCAGCCTTCAGCTGCGAAAAAAAACCTGCCATACTATACTATGCCACCCTCCCATATCGTGATTCGAAATCACAATTCACAGACCGAAATCAGACATAGATGGTATCATTCATTTTGTATGTCGTTTTTGCACAAATCATGCCAAAAACAAAATACTGATGAATTGTTTACCATATATACCATATCTTTATGTAGTCAAAATAGCAAGTCAAAAAGGGGTCGGTTTTCTTGTTACTAAACCAATCCCTATAATATAACTCAAAAAACTCCATTATATTCAGCCTGGAGAGCTATCTCTCTCCTTACCTTGTCCTCACACTGTCCCCTAGTCCGTTCCAAAACAGACGGCGCACATTTATGTGCCGTCACCCCAAATTCCGTCTCCCGTTTTCGTTTTCTAAACCGATTCCGGACAAGGACTGATTCGTTAATTCCTTCTTTATTTGACCCCAACAAAAGAGCATCTCCCGATCCACCCACAGCAGACGGTGCACATTTTTGTGCCGTCACCCAAAGTTCCGTCTCCATTTCGATTCCTAAGCCGACCCCGGACAAGGACTGTTTCGTTAATTCCTTCTTTATTTGGCCCAAACAAAAAATCATACCCGATTCGCCCGAGATTCCGCTTTATACGTCTCCCGACCCAAGTCCGAGACGCAGCATGATACGGGAGTGAGGTCTTTACGTGAGCAGCTCAGCAAACTCCGTGAAAGCGACCCCATACACGGGGCGGTGCACAGGGATGTGCACCGCCGCCATAGCGCCATGGATGGCGCTTATGGTGCGATAGTCTCCAGTGGAGATTATCGCCGGAGGATGAACCCCGCTCCCCAAAGAAAAAGCTTGAACGGTAGTTTGCTCTGCGAACGTATGACCGAGCGACGTATCATGCAAGTCTCTCATTCAACCGTACCGAAAGCAGCTTAGAAACCCCGCTCTCCTCCATAGTAATCCCATACAATATGTCCGCCGATTCCATAGTCCCTTTTCTATGCGAAATAACCACAAATTGCGTAGAATCAGATAAGCGATGAAGATACTGGGCAAACCTCTGTACATTAGCATCGTCGAGAGAGGCTTCAATTTCATCCAAAATACAAAAAGGGCTGGGTTTTACACGCAAGAGGGCGAAAAGGAGAGCTATTGCTGTTAAGGCCCTTTCACCCCCGGAAAGCAGCGAAAGCAGCTGGGGTTTTTTTCCGGGTGGCTGAGCGATAATCTCCACACCCGTTTCTAATAATTGATCAGGTTCAACTAAAGATAGTTCGGCATTGCCGCCAATAAAAAGCTCCTTAAAGACTTCCTGAAAGGCCGAGTTTACAGCATTAAAGCTTTCTAAAAAGCGTACACTCATAGTCTCATCAAGCTCATCAATCAATTGACGCAGTGTCTGATCAGCCTCAATTAAATCCCTTTGCTGAGCCAACATAAATTCCTTTCGTTCACGCAGCTTAGGATATTCTTCAATAGCCGCTTGATTAATCGGGCCAAGTTCCTCAATGCGGCGTTTTAATTCTTGAACTCTTTTTCCGATAGCTGTCCTCTCTTCTTGGGTAAGATAAGTCACAGCTTCTTCCCATTGAAGGGAAAACTCCTCTTCAAGCCGGGTTAGTCCTGACTGGCACTCTGTTTCCCAACGAACAATCCGAAGATCATTGGCATGTAACCGTTGTTCATTTGTGTGGACTTTTTGACTCTGAGTATGCATTTCCTGTTCTAATGCCTGGGCTTGAGCTAATAGGTCTTCCTTATCCTGTCTTAGCTTCATCAGAGAGTATTGCAAAGACTCCTGAGCCTTGCCGTGGCTCTCCAGACTCTCCTTTAATTCCAGTTGTTCTTTGTCAACCGTCTCAAGGTTATGCTGGAAGGTTAAGAAGTTATGTTTTTTCTGTTTAAGACTTTGTTCACTTTCTCTGAAGACTTCTTTTTCCTGCCCGATTTGCTCTGAGCACTGCGCCAGTTCTTGCTCCCACTTGGCTAAGCTTACCTTTTCCTGGGTCAGCTTCTCCCTGCCTTGATTGAGTTCGTCGGCAGCTGTTTGAGCTTCTTGTTCTCGTTGATTAAATTCTTCGCGTATCCTGCGGGAATTATTTTCTGCGTTTTCAAATTGCTTCGTACTCTTTTGCAAATTCAGGGTAATCTCGTCAATCTCCAGCAAGATTCCCTGTTTACGCTGATCTAACCCACGCAAATCGTTACTGATGCGCCGTATCTGGCTTAAGGAATTGTCATGGGCTGTTTTAAGAATGACCTGACGTTCTTTTTCCTGACGCTGTTTCTGAATTAAGGTTTCCAGATTCTCTTGAAGCTCTCTTTCTTGACTTTCCAACTTCTGAGATTCCTGTTCTTTTTCCTTAAAGTTTTTCTCTGATTGGCTTAATTCAAAACGCAGTGTTTCTATCTCACGCGAACGTCCCAGTAGATTTCCGCCTTTGCGATGAATGCTGCCGCCGGTTAAGGAACCTCCCGGGTGTACTTGGTCTCCTTCCAAAGTAACAATTCGCAGCCTGTACCCAGAAATTCGCGCGATCCGTGTTGCAGCATCCATATCTGTGACAACCACGATACGGCCCAACAAAAATTCGACAGCTTTTTGATATTTGGGGTCATAGCCTACCAAATCTACCGCAATTCCAATAAATCCGGGATCATTTTCCACAGCTTTGGCGACACTCATCCTATTGCCTTGAATTACATCCAAAGGCAAGAAGGTAACTCTTCCTAACTGATGGGCTTTTAAATATCCTATCGCGGTTTTAGCAGCTTGTTCATTTTCAGCGACAACATTTTGCAAGCCTGCTCCGAGAGCTGTTTCTATGGCAACTTCATGGTTCGCCTGCACAGAAATCAAATCTGCCACAGTACCGCAGAGTCCAGATCCTTCGCGAATTCCCTTTTTCTTCGCAAGCATCACCTCTCGAACCCCGCGTTGATATCCCTCTAAAGAATCTTCCAAACTTTGCAAGGCGTGTAACCGAGCACGAGTTTGATCCATTCTTGTACGATGCCGCTGCAATTCACTAGTTTTATCTTGGCGCAATCCCTTTAGCTTTTCCCACTCCGACTGTAGTTGAACTTTTCCCCGTTGAAAAGCTTCTGCCTGCTCCTGCAAACGGAGAAGTTCCTGCTCTTGTGCTTTCGCTTCCTCCGTCATGGTATGGAGTTCTTGTTCCTTATTAGCTTGCTCACGCTGTATTTGTAGAAGCTGCTGCTCCAGCGAGGCCAGGGAATGTCTCATACCCGTAAGAGCATTCGAACAATTCGCTTGCTCTGTCATCGCTTCAAAGAGATCGGCTTTTAAACGATCAATATCTTCCCGCAGTTCATGATCCCGGGTATTTGCTAATTTAGACTCTTGCTCAGCAACCTTTTGTCGGGATTCCTCTACCGTTAAGCTTAGAACTGCTTGTTTTGCCGTCAAGGTTTGCTGACGCTGCTCTAATTGCCGAAGTTTATCTTCACCTTCATTAATCTCCTGGGTTAAACGTTCAATTTGCTCTTTAAAATTATTTGATCGTTCCAAACGCAAGCTTTGCTCATGTTTTACAGCATTATAGGCCTGTTCAGCCTGAAATGCTTCTGCCTGTTTGGCCTGAATTTCTTCCTCAATCGCTTTAAGCTTCATCTTTTGCTTCAGATCTTGACTTTCTATTTGGCTCAAAAGAGTCTGAGCTTCTACTAAGCCTTGTTTCATAGTTTCAGAATCCTGCGTTGCCGCCGCCAGCTTCTGTTTGACATCGGCAACATCTAAAACGACAGCTTGAATTTCCAAGGATTTTTGTTCAGCCATAAGTGCCAGGCTTTCTTCGGCCACTTGGGCTTGGGCAGCCAGAGGAGTCAGTTGTCCCTCAATCTCTTGGATTATATCCTCAAGACGTTGGAGATTTGTGGTTGTAGCATCAAGGCGTTTTAAGGCTTCGCGCTTCCGATAACGGTATTTGGTAATCCCAGCCGTTTCTTCAATCAATGATCGACGTTCTTCCGACTTAAGATTTAAAATTTCCTCAACCCGCCCCTGCCCAATGATCGAAAATCCTTCCTTACCTGCTCCGGTATCCATAAATAACTCTTGAATATCCTTCAGTCGGCATGACGCTTTGTTAATTAAATATTGTCCTTCGCCATCGCGATAAACTCGACGGGTTACGGTAACTTCGCGGAAGTCCAACGGAAACATTCCAGTTTCATTATCAAAAATCAGAGAAACTTCAGCCATGCCTACGGGTTTGCGCTTAGTGCTTCCGGCAAAAATCACGTCTTCCATTTTGGAGCCTCTCAGACTCTTGGCACTCTGCTCCCCCAGGACCCAACGCACGGCATCCGCAACATTACTTTTACCGCTTCCATTGGGCCCTACGATAACACTAAGGCCATGGCCCAACTCCAATTTAATGCGATCAGCAAACGATTTAAATCCTTGAATGTGAATTTCCTTCAAGAATACGGGGAAATTCTCAGGACTCATCGTTTGCTTTCCCCCAGTTCTCTAAGACCTGCTGGGCAGCATGCTGTTCTGCTTCCTTCTTCGTCCGGCCGATTCCTTTACCCATCAGCTTTCCTTGCAGGAAAACCCCTGCCGTAAAGGATTTATTATGATCAGGACCTTCTTCAGCCAAAATTTGATAACTCACTTCAATTTCCTGACGCTGGGCCTTTTCTTGCAGCATTGTTTTATAGTCACCATAATTTCCTTCAGCAACGCCTTCAATGGCGGGTTTAAGCATTTCTAAAATAACTCGCCTTGCCTCTTGAAAACCATATTGCAAATAAATCGCGCCGATAACAGCCTCCCAGGCATCGGCTAAGATTGAAGGCCTTTCTCGCCCGCCTGAAACTTGTTCTCCTTTGCCCAGCAAGAGTTCCTGACCCAAACTTATCTCATGGGCCTTGCGGGCCAATGTTGTTTCATTAACAACAGCCGCCCGCATTTTTGTGAGTTCTCCTTCCGGACGTTCAGGATAATTAAGGTACAGATACTCGGCAACGACAAAATCTAAAATCGCATCTCCTAAAAACTCCAGGCGCTGGTTATTTTCTCTGCCAGACTGGGGATTTTCAAAGACATACGAAGGATGAGTCAAAGCAGTAATAAAGAGTCGATTGGGAGGAACATCCAATCCCAATCGTTTTGCCAGATTAAGTCCCAAGTCTTTTTTGCTGGAAACAAATCCATAACGTTTCCGCACCGATTTCCCATCTGTCTTTGCAGAGACAGGCATCGAGCTGTGGTTCTTTTGTCCCATTTCTCAAGATCTCCTTACCCCGTTATTCGGTAAATTTCTTCAAGACAATGGTGGCATTATGTCCCCCAAACCCTAAAGAATTGGACATTGATACCTTTACCTCCTGATGGCGTGCTTGATTAGGAACATAATCCAAATCACATTCCGGGTCGGGCTCTCCATAATTCGCCGTTGGCGGAATTATACCACGATCGATCGTTAGAGTGCTTATAATGGCTTCAATCGCTCCGGCAGCGCCCATTAAATGCCCTGTCATGGACTTTGTCGAACTAATGGCCAATTTTGTAGCAGCATCTCCAAAAACCGTTTTAATTGCCGCCGTTTCAGTTGAATCATTGGGCCCGGTTCCGGTTCCATGAGCGTTAATATAATCTACCTCGTTTACGTTCAGGCCTGCATCATCGATCGCCATTTGCATTGCCCGAGCCGCGCCGGCACCGCCGGGAACAGGAGTCGTAATATGATAGGCATCAGAAGTGCTGCCATAACCTGCAAGTTCAGCATAAATCCGAGCGCCGCGAGCCTTGGCATGTTCTAAGGATTCTAAAACCAAAACCCCCGCTCCCTCACCCATGACAAAACCACTGCGCCGCTTATCAAAAGGACGACAGGCCTGCTCAGGGTTTTCTTTCTCTGTTGACATTGCTTTCATGGAACAAAATCCGGCATAGGCCAGAGCCGTTAAGGGAGCTTCTGTTCCTCCACATAAGATAACATCAGCATCTCCGCGCTGGATTAAGCGCAGGGCCTCTCCCACCGCATTTGTTGATGAAGCACAAGCCGTCACAATGGTCATGCTGGAACCTTTCAAGCCAAATTCAATCGACAAATGCCCGGCGGCCATATTGCCAATTAACATGGGAACAAAGAAGGGACTGATTCGGTTGCTGCCCCGATTCATCAGCACCTCTTTCTGTTCTTCAAAGGTAATGACTCCGCCGATCCCGCATCCCATCACAGCACCAGCCCGTTCTTTATTAACGTTCTCAAAATCAAGACCGGAATCTTTTACGGCAAGTTTGGCAGCCGCAATAGCAAATTGGGCAAAGCGGTCCATATGACGGCTTTCCTTCTTATCGATCCAATCCGTAGGTTCAAAATTTTTAACTTCTCCCGCAACCTTCGTCGATAAGTTCGAAGTATCAAAACGAGTTAATAACCCGATTCCTGACTTGCCTACAACCAAGTTATTCCAAAATTCCTCAAGTTGATTGCCAACGGGAGAGATGACACCCATCCCTGTGATTACCGCACGATGTTTCAAATCTCTTCCTCCTTAAGCCTTTTCTATTCCTTCTTTTATATTTTCAAAAATTTCATGAACTGATTTGACTTCATTGATTTTATGGACCTTGGCGCCGGAAAAAATCAAGCCGTCATGAACATCACCCTCTTGAGCCTTTATCAGACGGCGCATGATACAAAAGTTCCCCTCGCAATGTTTAAGACACTGGGCGCATCCCTTAGACTTGACATCGTCATGAGCCTCCAGGGCCTTTGTGAAAGGGTTTCTTATTCCTCTTCCCGGCAAACCCACTGGACTATGAATAATAACAATGTCCTCTTCCTTCGCCTTGATCATCTCATTTTTCCATTCTTCAGCAGCGCTGCTCTCGTTACTGAGGGCGAAACGGGTTCCCATCTGTACGCCATCTGCACCGGATTTCAGCATTTCTGCCACACCTTGGCCGTCAGTAACTCCTCCGGCACCTATTACCGGGATATTAACCGCTGCAATAACTTCCGGTAGAATGTCATGGATGGAACGATCTGTACCAAGGTGACCGCCCGCTTCTGTCCCTTCCACGATAACAGCAGCGGCGCCCAGCTTTTCGGATAACTTAGCAAGTTTAGCTGTCGAAACAATCGGTACTACAGGGATACCCTTTTCCTTCCCCCAGGAAAACATATCTCTTGAGAATCCTGCTCCAGAGACCAAAAGGTCTATTTTTTCTTCAAAGGCAGCGTGCACCAACTGGGCAAATTCTCGAACCGCAAACATAATATTAACTCCAATAATCCCCTTTGTGCGCCGACGAGCTTCACGAATTTCTGCAATCAATTCTTCTACAGACAAGCCACTGCCCGCTATCAGGCCAATTCCGCCTTCTTCAGCCACTGCAGCTGCCAAGGGAGCCATTGATATACGAACGGCCATCCCTCCCTGGATGATCGGAATTTTAGCTACTAAATCTGCAATATGAAGTTCGGGTATTTTCACTAATGTTTCCTCCTGTCAGAGTTATACCCCATACTTAATAATTATTATAAAATCTAATTTATTTAAACTTTCTCGGAAGTGTTGACACTTCAGAAAAAAGCAAGCTCTTTAAGAGAAAGCCCCGCAACTGTGTACGGGACTTTTGTGATTATTTGTTTTCCTTGATGTAATTGACTGCATCCCCGACTGTCCGGATTTTTTCAGCTTCTTCATCCGGGATATCCATATCGAAGGCCTCTTCCAGAGCCATAATCAATTCAACGATATCCAAAGAATCTGCATTCAACTCTTCAAAGGAGGTCTCCTGGGTAACCGTTGCTTCGTCGACCCCAAGTTGCTCGACGACGATGGCTTTAACTTGTTCGAAAACTCCCATGGTGTTTCTTCACCTCCTCTCGCTGACAAACGTCTCTCATTTACATTTCCATACCACCGTCAACACATAAGACTTGCCCCGTTATGTAAGCCGATTCCGGTGAGGTTAAGAATCGGACAACTTTGGCAACATCTTCCGGCTTACCTATGCGGCCTAAAGGAATGGTCTGCAGAATCTCATTTTGCACCCCTTCAGGTAATGTTTCCGTCATATCCGTACAAATATACCCCGGCGCGACTACATTGACTCGTATTCCCCGAGAAGCAAACTCTTTGGCCGTTGCCTTAGACAAGCCGATGATTCCGGCCTTTGCAGCCGCATAATTGGCTTGACCAGCATTGCCGGATAAACCAACTACCGAAGAAATATTCACGATGACTCCCGATCGCTGTTTAAGCATTCCTCTGCTGACGGCCTTAGTACATAAAAAGACTCCTTTGAGATTCGTTGCCAGGACCGCATCCCAATCTGCTTCTTTCATACGAAGCATTAAACCATCCCGGGTAATCCCTGCATTATTAACAAGAATATCAATTTTCCCAAAACGTTCTAGCGACGTTTGAACTAAGCGGTCGACTTCTGCGGCTTGGCTGACATCCGCCTGAACAGCGATGCCTTCTCCTCCTGCCTGGCGGATTAAGGAAACAGTCTCCTCCGCCTTTTCAGAGCGGCCTGCAAAATTAACAACAACCTTGACACCCGCTGCAGCCAATTCAAGGGCAATGGCGCGTCCAATTCCCCGACCGCCCCCAGTAACGATAGCCACGCTTTCATTCAGCACCATTTTAACGACTCTCCTTCAAATATGCAAGTGACTTTTCTAAGCTCTCCTTATCCTCTACGCGGAGAAGGTTAACCCCCGGGGCAATTTTCTTGATCAGCCCGGTTAAAACCTTGCCAGGACCACACTCAATAAAGGTATCGACACCTGAATCGACAAGATAGCGCACAGACTGTTCCCATCTTACAGGTCCGCTGACCTGGTCAACCAGGGATTGCACAGTACGCTCCGCAGAAACGACCTCTCCGGCGTCGATATTAGCAATAATCGGACAGCTTGGAGTGGTCCAATGAACCTGTTCTAAAACTGAAAGAAGTTCTTCTCCTGCCTTCTTCATCAAAATCGAGTGAAAGGGTCCGCTCACGGCAAGAGGTACAGCTCTTTTAGCTCCCAGTTCCTTGGCAATCTCCATGGCTCGGGTTAAAGCCGTCAGCTCACCGGAAATCACCACTTGCCCCGGACAATTAAAATTCGCCGGAGCAACAACACCCAGTTCCGCTCCTCGTTGACAAGCTTCTTCCACCTTTTCTGCTGCCAGCCCTAAAATAGCTGCCATCCCGCCTCCTGCGGGAACCGCCTTCTGCATCAGCTCTCCCCGCCGTCTCACAACGTTTAGAGCCTCTGCCAAAGTTAGACTGCCTGCGGCCACATGAGCTGAATATTCACCCAGGCTATGTCCTGCCACATAATCAGGCTTAACACCAGCCTCTTGAAGCTGAAGCCAAGCAGCAATACTCACAAGAAGAATCGCCGGCTGAGTGTTTGCCGTTTGCTGAAGCTCTTCTTCAGGGCCCTTTTCCAAAAGCTCTAAGAAAGATATCCCCAGGACCTCACGGGCTATTTCATAAGCCCCTTTCCCGCTCACTGTTGAAAACAATTCTTGTCCCATTCCAACATATTGAGAGCCCTGGCCCGGAAAGACTACTGCTAGTTTATTCAAGCCTCAGTCTCCCTTCTTTCCAAGCAATGTTGTTAGGCGCGAATATTCTTTTTCTGCTGATTGCATGATATCTTGAACAATCATGGCAGCTGGTTCAATTTGTTTTACTGCTCCTGCAATCTGCCCTGCCATAATTGAACCATTTTCAACGTCTCCTTCAACCATAGCCAGGCGGAGTTTTCCTTGGCCAAGCCTTTCGAGCTCAGCCCCTGCCATGCCTTCTTTCTCATACTGTTCAAATTCTCGTGTAAACCGATTGTCTAAGCAGCGAACCGGGTGTCCGGTTGACCTCCCTGTAACAACCGTCGAACGATCCTTAGCTTTAATGATTTTTTCTTTAACAAGAGGAGAGATCGTACACTCTTGAGCACACATAAAGCGAGTCCCCATTTGTACCCCTTCTGCGCCGAGAGCCATGGCCGCGACGAGTCCCCGGCCGTCTAAAATCCCGCCGGCTGCTATGACAGGTATATCTACCGCATCCACAATTTGCGGAATCAAAGGAAAGGTTCCGATTTCTCCAATATGTCCTCCGGACTCCATACCTTCAGCAATAAGTGCGTCAACTCCGACCTTTTCCAAGCGTTTAGCTAAGGCTACCGAAGCAACGACTGGAATCACCTTCGTGCCAACTTCTTTGAGATCAGGAACATATTTTCCCGGATTGCCAGCTCCAGTCGTAATGACGGGAACACGCTCCTCGAGAATTACCTGCATGACCTCCTCTACAAACGGGGACATTAACATAACATTAACGCCAAAAGGCTTCGTCGTAATTCTCTTGACCTTGCCAATTTCCACACGCAGCCAATCCGCTGGAGCCTGACCTGAGCCAATGATCCCAAGACCGCCTGCCTCCGAAACTGCAGCCGCTAACTCCCCCGTCGCAACCCAAGCCATTCCCCCTTGAAAAATGGGGTATTCTATGCCTATTAACTCACAGATTCTTGTTTTAATCATGCTTCTTTCCCACTTTCATCCATTTGAGGACACAGGCTCCCCAAGTCAATCCAGCTCCAAACCCAACCATGACAACCACATCCCCTTCATGGAGACGACCCGCTTTTACCGCTTCATCAAGGGCCACGGGAATGGAAGCTGCCGACATATTACCGTACTTGTCCAGATTGATAACCACTTTTTTCGGCGATATACCTAAACGTTTGATAGATGCATCAACAATTCGAATATTTGCTTGATGGGGTACAAGCAAATCCACATCTTCTTTGCACAAACCCGCTTTTTCTAAAACATGAACTGAAACATCACCCATAATCCGTACGGCAAACTTATATACTTCCTTGCCTTCCATCTGAATCGTGTGTAAATTTTTCTCAACGGTTTCCTGACTGGCCGGATGCATTGACCCGCCGGCAGTTTGAGCTAACAGCTTACCTCCTGAACCATCGGATCCTAATTCAAAGCTCAGAAAGCCATAGCCTTCCTCCACAGGCTGTAATACAGCTGCCCCTGCGCCGTCGCCAAAAAGAACGCAGGTACCGCGATCTGTCCAATTAATAATTTTACTTAACGTTTCTCCGCCAATGACAAGAACGGTTCTATACATCCCTGCAGCAATGAACTGACTTGCCGTCGCTACTCCGTAAATAAAGCCTGTACATCCTGCCTGGACATCAAAAGCCGCGGCATTTTTAGCGCCTAAGCGATCAGCGACTAAACAGGAAGTCGAAGGAAATGCATAGTCTCCCGTAATGGTTGCCACAATCACAAGGTCGACCTTTTCCGGGCTTATCTTGGCATCTTCTAACGCTTTTAACCCTGCTTGATAGCATAACTCTGACACCGGCGTATCTTTAGCCGCAATATGCCTTTCCCGGATCCCCGTTCGCGTGACGATCCATTCATCATTTGTCTCTACAAGTTTCTCCATATCAGCATTCGTTAAAACCTTTTCCGGAACAAAGGACCCTGTCCCTACAATTCCAACACTTTTCATAGCCGCAGTCCTCTCTATTAATTATTTAAAACACGTTACTTTGGTAAGTTGCTTTTTATTTGTTCCAGGAGCTGTACCTGCACACATTCCCGGGCTACACGAACTGCATTAAAAATCGCCTTGTTTTTCGAGCTTCCATGACAGATAATACTGATTCCATTGACCCCCAACAGAGGAGCACCGCCATATTCAGCATAATCCATCATTTGGGCGATCTCCTTTAAGCCCGGCTTAACCGCTAAAGCTCCTAACTTCCGCAGTACGGTAGAGGTGATTTTTTCCTTAATCTGCTCGAACAAAGCCCCAGCCAGGCCTTCTGCCGTTTTCAAAAGCACATTGCCTACAAAACCTTCACAAACAACCACATCGGCCCGGCCGAAAGGCACATCCCGACCCTCAATATTGCCTGAGAAATTTATGGGAGCATTTTTTAGAAGTTCATAAGCTTTTTGGGTCAAATCATTCCCTTTGCCTTCCTCACTGCCGATATTTAACAGCCCGACCCGCGGATTAGGAATTCCTAAGATCTTCTCGGCATAGATACTTCCCATAAGTCCATACTGACAAAGTTGTTCCGGAGAAGCGTCCAGATTAGCTCCCACATCGAGAACCAATTTACCCCCCTGTGCCGTTGGCAGCACTGTCGCAATAGCAGGGCGTTCAATACCCTTGATGCGCCCTAAGCCCAGCAAAGAAGCTGCCATTTGTGCTCCTGTACTGCCGGCACTGATAAGCGCATCAGCATCACCTTGCTTTACTAAGCGAGTAGCTACGACAATCGACGAATCCTTCTTCTTGCGCACAGCGTTAGCCGGATGTTCATCCATTTCTATAACTTCAGAAGCTTCAACTACCGAAAGGTTATCCGGACATGAACTGGGCAGGAAAGGTTGAATCCGTTCTTTTTGTCCAACCAGCAGAAGATGTAATTCAGAGTTTACTTCTGCTGCCCTCACGACCCCTTTCACGATCTCTTCGGGAGCATAGTCTCCTCCCATAGCATCCACGGCAATTTTCATCTACTCCATCTCCGTTTCACATACTTCCCCTCGCTCCCAGGCAAACAAGACCCAATGTCCGCGAAGTACAGCTTCTGTATTAGCTTGCAAAAGGACATCCACCCAATATTTGTCTCCCTTTCGCTTAGTAACCTTGCCTTCTGCCACAACAACTTCTCCTAACCGAACCGGCCGAATGAACTTAAGCTCTACACTGCCGGTTAAAGCCATCGGAGCATCCACTAAGGCAATCGCTAAGGAATTAGCCTGGGCAAAAAGATAATGTCCCCGTGCAACTCTTGCTTTCGCCAAAACCATGGTTTCCTCGATTACCATGGTAGAACGTGCCCTTTCCCCGATAACTAATTCCTGAAGCTCCCCTATGACTTCTTGGTCATCTAAGGATTTTAACGTTGAATATGCTTCCTGGGCAACAGCCCTAGTCCGTTCTCTCAACTCAGGAATTCCAAGGACTCCGCGATCTAAACGAATAGTTGATACGCTCACTCTAAACTGCTGAGCAAGTTCTTCATCCGTAAAAAAAGGATGTTTGCTTAATTCTGCTTCAAGAATTTTGCGACGTTCATCCTTACCATATCGAACCACCACTATCACCAAATCTTACTCTATATTTCCTATCGCCTTAACCAATCAATCTATTGAACTAAGGTTAATCTTTTCGATGCTCGAAGTTCGCGTACCTCACTTCACAATTGTGACCTGGTCACAATTATAAACCATATCTGTCTTCATTACAAGAAATTACCCTGTCGAAAAATACGCAGAAAAAAACAAAGAACTCTAAAATAGAATTCTTTGTTTGCTGCTAAACCTTAAGCTTCCTTTGAAATTACAACCTTCGAATTATAATACCCACAGTTTGGGCAAATATAATGCGGCAATTTCGGTTTATGGCATTGGGGGCATTCAATGTGGTTTGGTGCAGTGATTTTCCACATAGCCCGGCGTTTACGTACTCTTGATTTTGATTGGCGATGTTGCGGAACACCCATGATTACACCCCCTTTAGGTACTCGAAAATTGATTAGTCATTTGCTTGCCATTTGGCCAATGCTGCAAATCGAGGATCAACAACGTCCTCTTTACACGAACACGTGGTCTGGTTGAGATTTGCACCACAGGTTAAACACAAGCCTCGGCAATCCTCTGAACAGATAAACTTCATAGGCAAAGCTAACACAATTTGTTCAAAAATGCGTTGTGTAATATCAACGTCATCCTTTTCTAAAAGAAGTGCAGATTCCAGCAAATCTTCCGTAGCTTGTGAAGGGAAAACCCATTCGTCCTGGTAAGGTAGATTAAGATGATAATTAAAAGGTTCTAAACACCGTCCACAAATTACTTTTAATTCCGACTCAATTGTTCCCTTAACCAGCACCGCTTTATTTGTGTTGACTACCTGAAGTTGTACGTGTACAGGCGCTGAAAACGAGAATGTTTCTGTTCCTAATTCAAACGGGGAAAAATCTTCCGTCAAATCAAAATAGATACTTTCTCCAGATCTGTGACGAACCTGGGCAACATTCACTTTCACTTTAATTCACCCCAATACACATACTACATTATAGTTGGCACATTTTTCTTTGTCAAGGAAAACTCTTTACATCCTATTTTGCTGTCAATTCTTGAGCCTCGAGAGCAATCATCAGTTCTTCATTGGTTGGAATCACAAGAACTCGGCACCGGGCATTCGGTTTAGAAACGTCGACTTCTTCACCCCGAACTTTATTTTTCTCTAAATCAAGTTCGATTCCAAAGAACTCCATGTTAGCGCAAATTGACGCACGTGTGCTTGCCGAATTTTCTCCAACTCCTGCTGTAAAGATAATGGCATCAACACCGCCTAATTCTGCGGCATAGGCTCCAATAAACTCCCGAACATCATGAGCGAAAATATCTAAAGCCAATTGGGCACGGAAATTTCCCTGTGCTGCTGCAACTTCAATATCTCTGAAGTCACTGCTTACGCCTGAAACTCCTAAGGCACCACATTTGGTATTCAGGAATTCATTCATTTGGTCAACATTAAAATTTTCCTTGTTCATAATATAGGTTACAATCGCCGGGTCCAAAGCCCCCGAACGGGTACCCATGAGCAGTCCATCTAAAGGAGTAAAGCCCATAGACGTTTCGACAGACTTTCCGCCCTTAATGGCGGAGATAGAAGCACCATTTCCTAAGTGGCAGCTAATTAGTTTTAAGTCCTTAAGGGGTTTTTGCAGCAGAACGGCAGCCCGTTGGCTGACATATTTATGGGAAGTACCATGAAAACCGTATTTGCGGATGCCATATTTTTGATAGAACTCATAAGGCAATCCATAAATATAACTATCCGGTTTCATCGATTGATGGAAAGCGGTATCAAAAACTGCAACTTGAGGCACGCCCGGCATGATCGATTGACAAGCTTTAATTCCGGCAATATTGGGCGGATTGTGTAAAGGAGCAAGTTCTATACATTCATCGAGCGCTTTCATTACAGCATCATCAATAACTACAGACTTTGAGAATTTTTCTCCACCATGGACAACCCGATGGCCTACTGCCGTGATTTCACTTAAATCTTTGAGGGCGCCGTATTCAGGAGATACCAATTCTTTAAGCACAAGTTCTATAGCCACGGAATGATTCGGTATGCTCGTTTTCTTGACTTCTTTTTTACCCGAAGCAGTCGTATGTGTAAGAACTGACCCTTGAAGGCCAATCCGCTCCACTAAACCTTTGGCAACCGGGTTATTCGTATTCATGTCAATAGCCTGATACTTCAATGAAGAACTTCCACAGTTTATCACGAGAATTTTCATTTCTAATCCCCTTCGTTTTTTTCCGGTCTCACTTCGATTTCTGTTTAAGATAATCTTAGTCTTTCCGAAAAGTTTTTTATTTTTTCTAATTCTGGCACTCCATATTTTTCCACCAAACTATTTTTTTTTACTAAGTGAGTGTAGCACAATTTTTCAGGTTATTTCAAGCCCTATCTCCATTATTCTTCTAATTTCAGAAGATTGCGCTAACGTTTGCTACATCATTTCTTCCTCGTCACAACTTCTAGCGCCTGGCATTCTTCCATATAAATTAGCAGAGAAGGTGAAGGAAGGTGTGATTTTTCATATGTCTGTTGTGATTCGTGTCTTAAGTTTAAGTTTCCTTGCCTTCGGCATGTTTATTTATCCTCAAGAAGTTCTGAATTCTGCCGCTGCAAGCTTAACCTTATGGTGGCGTTTTGTTCTCCCGGCCTTACTTCCATTTTTTATTCTCTCAGAACTTCTCATGTCTTCAGGCTTTGTTCATTTTCTCGGTGTCTTTCTTGAATCATTTATGCGTCCTATTTTTCGCCTGCCGGGCCAAGCGGCCTTTGTGGTGGCAATGGGATATACCTCAGGATTCCCAATGGGAGCAGTTCTGACTGCCCGGCTCCGTAAAGCCGGAGAAATATCCCGCATAGAAGGAGAACGACTTTTAGCATTCACCAACAACCCCAGTCCGGGGTTCATGTTTGGCGCAGTCGCCTCAGGAATGTTAGGCCAACCGACGCTCGGATTTGTCCTAGCCGGTTCAGTGTATCTTGCCAATCTCCTGGTAGGATTTCTCTTTCGCTTTTACCGTAAAACTGCCTCCCCTGCGCAGCCGCTTAAATTCCCTTCCTTCAGACGTGCCTGGCAGGAACTAAAAACAGCTCAGCTCCAAGATAAACGAACCATCGGACAGATTCTCAGTGATTCCATTAAGCAAAGCTTTACAACAGTGCTTATGGTCGGTGGATTTATGGCCTTTTTTTCCGTAATTCTCCGTCTCCTGAATATTTGGCATATTACATTATTCTTAGCATCTATGAGTCATTATTTTTTAAGGTTAATCCCCATATCAATACATCAAGCCTTTTACAACGGCCTTCTCGAAATGACCATTGGCTGTCAGCAGGGCATCCAAGCAGTTCCGATTCTCAGGCAGCAAATAGCCCTCTTAACTTTCCTCATGGGTTGGAGCGGCTTATCCGTCTTTGCTCAAGTCATCGGATTCATCAGCGGCACGGACCTACGGATCGCACCATTTATTGCAGCCAGAATCCTTCATGGCATTTTCGCTTTAGGACTGAGTCAGTTCTTCTTAAACTACACTAAAATACCGGCCCTTGCCCTGCACCCACAAGCATTAAGCCCCATGTCTCAGGCCTGGAATACATGGCATCTTAGTTTAATCATGTTTTTAGGAGCATCGGGTATTCTATTGTCTCTTGCTGCGAGCCAGCGGCTGCATCGTTAACTATGCCTAGTAAAAGAGAAAGAGAGAAGGAGGAGCTTATTCCTTTACTCTTCCTTCTCACTTTCAATGTTAGCCTTTTGTTCTTTGTCTTCTATGGCAAGACTCTTTAATTCTTCATGATTCTTTCTTATCGATTGAAGGGTCTCATACAAACTCTGCTCCACATGTTGAAGCATCTCATCAGCATATTGAACCGATCCTACCTTAACATTATGGGCAAAGGTCTGGGCTTGTCTGACAATATCCTCTCCATAAGTCTGAGCTTGCTTCACGACCTCGTGTTCAACAGCCATTTTGTCAACGTAAGCTTTTCCCCGTTCCATAACTTTTTGAGCTTCGGTCTGTGCTTCATCGAGTATGCGTTGGCGCTCTTTTAATACCCATTTAGCATTTTCCAATTCTTCCGGCAAAGCAGCACGCACCCGGTCAAGGAGTTCAAAAATCACTGCATCATCCACAAGTACTTTTCCTGTCATCGGAATCTTAGGCCCATGATCAATAATCTCTTCCACTTCATTAAGTAAACTCAAAATATCGTCTTCCACGTAAATCCTCCCCCTCGTTAGACATCCATACTCTGGATATACCATACTTTTGTATCGCCGTATAAACTGGTTTTTCGAATTTCAAAAGAAAAAAAAGCATCATTCTCATTCAATAGTTCATCTTTTGCCGTTTCCGCAATGATAACACCGTTAGGTGCTAAGTAAGTACTGGAACTTAGAGTTTTTAAAGACTGAAGGACTAATTCTTTATGGTAAGGGGGATCTAAAAAAATCAAGTCATAGGCTTCATCTGAGCAGTTTTCCAAATACTTAAAAGCATCCATATGCAAGACTTTCGTTTTCGGCCCTAAGCCAAGACGACCGATGTTCTCCTGAATAACTTCAAGTGCATTATGGCTTTTTTCTACTAATACTGCCTCTCGGGCTCCTCGGGAAAGAGCTTCCAAGGCTAAATTTCCCGTACCTGAAAATAGGTCCAAAACGCGGGCATCAATTATGCGTTCTCCCAAAACATTAAATATTGCGCCTTTAACTTTATCTGAGGTAGGACGCGTCAGCATCCCTTCGACAGCTTTCAGAATTCGTCCCCGCATTTCACCTGCTATGATTCTCATATACCCTCCAAACTCCATTATAGCAGAGCTTATTAAGCTTTTCAGCCAATAATTTGGCCAGATGGACATTTTACGTTAAGTATAACACAAATACTCTGAACTCTTTCTCAATTTCTTTGAATATCATTTTTGTTTTTGCCCATACTATCTTTGGTATTCAATGATTTTTAAATTGAGCATTGAATACTCTTCCCCCATCCAGCTCTTCCTTTCGTTTTTCCTCTCTGTTCACTGGGAGCTTAACAAAGCCCCAGTGACTTTTTTAAGCAGATATAAATATTCTTATAATAGCAAGAAAAGGAGCCAAGAACAATGAATAAATCTCAACTTTATCGCCAACTTAATGTCCAGGTTGACCTAGCGGTCGAAGCGCATCAGCTCCTTCGAGGGGAGAGCGGAGAAGAAATTCCGGGGGTAATTATGGATGAACAAGCATTGGATCATGCCAAAGTAACTATTATTACCGTCGAAACCGATGAGGGAGTTCAAGCTATTGGCAAACCAAAAGGGCAATACATTACCATTGATGCTCCGGAAATAAGAACTAACGATTATTCTATCCATGATTCTATCACCCAAATATTGGCAGATCAATTAGCTGAATTAATGGGCCTTAGAGAGGATGCCAGCGTCTTAATTATTGGCTTGGGAAACTGGAATGCCACACCGGATGCCCTGGGCCCTCAAGTGATCAGTAAGACTATGGTAACCCGTCACCTCTACCAACTTTCTCCCGACGATTTAAAGGGTAAAATGCGCAAGGTTAGCGCTATCTCCCCAGGTGTCCTTGGTACTACGGGAATTGAGACCGCCGAAATCATTCGAGGTATCGTTGATCACGTCAAACCGGATTTGGTGATTGCCATTGATGCCTTAGCGGCTGGTTCTCTGGAACGCATCGGCACCAGTATCCAGCTGGCCGACACAGGGATTCACCCTGGTTCCGGCGTCGGAAATCCACGGGCTGGAATTAACGAAGAAACCGTCGGTTGTAAAGTCATTGCTATTGGCCTGCCAACTGTACTTAACGCTGCTATCATTGCCCACGACGCAGTTGAAGGCATTTTCAAGGAATTTGTAACTACTCCTTCTTTATATAAACTTTATAAAGGAATTAAACCTGAAGTCCTAAGCAAAATTATTGACGATGTTCTATCGCCTTTTCAAGGAAACCTCATGGTCACTCCCAAGGAAATTGATTCCCTAATTCAAACAACTGCCAAAATTATTGCCGGAGCACTTGCCATTAGTATCCATCCAGGAATCGATCGTGAGGATTATGAACGGTATTTGCAATAATCATAATTTAAATCACAAACTATACAGGGCTTGAGGCAGCAAAAGCTTAAGCCCTGTTTGCTTAGATAGTTATAGCCTTGAACGGCGAATAAGAAAAAGGCCAGGTTAATAATAACCGGCCTTTTTCAGGGATACGTTATTGTGGTGTATTGGGAAAGCGTTTGTGTTTGCGATTGGCAATCCCAATCTCTTGAGCGACTTCATACTTGAATTTCTCTAATTCCGGTGTGAGTTGGACCATCGGTTTCGTTGACTTAGCCAAAGCTTACACCTCCATAGATTTTTTCAGTAAGGCAGCAGACCTACATCGCTGCTGCTTCGCTTTCAAACTCTTACGCTTTGTTCTGATTCTAGTATTCTCATTCAGAGGAAATCAATACTCGGCAATTCTTACCAAGATTAAGTTTAATGAACACCAATCTTCTCAGGCGGGAACATTCTCTGAACCTCATGAAAAAGCAACGTGTATTTTTCAGGATGGAGCAGGGCCTTTTGGACCATCTGATAGGCCTTTTCCACAAGCTGTCCGTCACGTGAAAGGTCCGCGAGATGTAATTGACTAAGTCCATGCTGCCGAGTCCCCAAAAGTTCGCCGGTCCCGCGCAGCCGCATGTCTTCTTCAGCAATTTTAAAGCCATCTTCGGTTTGACAAAGGATATCTAAGCGGCGGCTTTGAGATTGTTCCGACAATAAAAAGCAATAGGATTGTTCACTTCCTCGGCCAACCCGTCCTCTAAGCTGATGTAACTGGGCCAGGCCAAATCTTTCCGCCGATTCGATAACCATAACTGAGGCGTTAGGAACATTGACCCCAACCTCCACCACTGTCGTTGCAACGAGGATATCAATGTTCCCCCTTTGAAACTCGGTCATAATTTCTTCTTTTTCTGAGCCCTTCATCTTACCATGCAATAAGGCTACGCGACGCTTGGGAAAGCGATTTTGAAGTTCGGAAGCCCTTTGAGTTGCAGAAATAAGGTCAAGAGTTTCCGATTCCTCAACTAAGGGACATACGACATAAACCTGTCGCCCTATAGTTACCTGTTCTTCAAGAAATTTTTCTAATTTGGTACGACTTCGTTCTGTCAATTTCCTTGTAATAATTGGTTTTCGGCCTACAGGCATTTCATCAAGAACGGAAAGCTGTAAATCTCCATAGAGAGTTAAGGCCAACGTTCTCGGAATCGGTGTAGCAGTAAGTACTAAGACATGGGGGTTATCCCCTTTATCTTGAAGCATCGTTCTTTGACGGACGCCAAAACGATGTTGTTCATCAGTTATCGCCAACCCAAGTGCTTTAAAAACCACCGTATCTTGAATTAAGGCATGAGTTCCGACAACGACCTCTGCACTGCCATCAGCGATTCCAGCCAAAATGCCCTCTCTTTCACTTTTGCTTTGGCTGCCCAGTAAACAAACGACAGTGATTCCCAAAGGAGCGAACATCTTTTCCAGGGCCTGGTAATGCTGCAAGGCTAAGATTTCCGTTGGGGCCATCATTGCTCCCTGATATCCGGACCCCACCGCCCGCAGCAAGGCCGCCATAGCTACTGCTGTTTTCCCCGAACCAACGTCTCCCTGAACTAAACGTGCCATTCCTTGAGGCTTGGCCATATCTTGAAATATCTCGCGAATCACACGCTGCTGAGCACCGGTTAATTGAAACGGCAAACCTTCGCAAAAGCTTTGGATCAACGTTTCCCCTCCGATAAGCGGTGGACTTCCAAGCCTGACTAACCCCTGACGCAGATTTGCAAAGGCTAATTGTAGAAGGAGAACTTCTTCCCAAACCAAACGATCTCTTGCCTTTGCCAAACTTTCATAGTCTGTCGGAAAATGGATTTCACGATGAGCTTTTGCTCGCTCCATCCAACCCTTGGCTTCTTCCTCCGGAATTATCTCAGGAAAGATTGTGTCTGCCTCTTGCAGTACATATTGCATAATTCGACGAATCGCCTTCGAGGATAAGCGTGCAGTCTCAGAATACACCGGCAAAATCGCCGGTGAAGCAGGAGTTGGTGCTGAACGGGAAGACTCACCCGTTTTATCCATCTCAATGTCAGTTACTAATATTTCCGGAATTTGTTGCTGCCAGCGCACTTTTCCTGTTACAACTACCCTTGCCCCAACCGGATATTGTTTAAGAATAAACGGCTGATTAAACCAAGTTGCCTGAACTAAGCGTCCTTGTTGCTCAATGCTCAGCTTAACCACCTTTAGCTTGCCTCTGATAACTTGTCCTGCCGCAACGTTCCCCGAAACAGTAGCAACTTCTCCGTCTCTTAATTCAGAGATCATTCGTCTTCGACGATCTTCATATCTGCGAGGATAGTAGAGAAGTAAATCAAGGATGGTATTAATCCCCAATTTATCAAGTTGCTTTGCCCTTTCCGGTCCAACTCCTTTTACATATTGCAAGGATTTGCCGCTGTCAACTTTTTTTGAGGGCT
Organism: Desulfosporosinus sp. SYSU MS00001; assembly: GCF_049943955.1. Lineage (NCBI taxonomy): Bacteria > Bacillati > Bacillota > Clostridia > Eubacteriales > Desulfitobacteriaceae > Desulfosporosinus > Desulfosporosinus sp. SYSU MS00001. Next base: position 579,933 of record NZ_JBNFTW010000001.1, on the reverse strand, counting down.
TAGGCTCTTTTTTAAGACGTTCTTGACTATATACTTGCATCCGTGAATGAGGAGACATCTCCACATGTCGAGACGGTTCCTCATATATAATATCTCCTATAATATCTCCGACTTGCTTATTTTTTTCAGCTTGCTCTTCAAGCTTATCTTCTTCCTGCCTTTTTGGGGTTTCTTGGATCGCTGGGGATACTAAATGTTCTGCTAACCCTCTTTTAGCAGCAGAACCCTGATCCTGGTGAAAGCGATTTTCGGCTTCCAACAACATTTCCTGCCGAAAGCGCCGCAATTCGGAGAAAGCCTCTCGGCGGCGCAATGGGCTCCAAGTTCCATAATTCTGGGCTAATTCCCTAAGCAATCCCATATCATATCCAGGGAACAGCTGTTCAAGTCTGGGGAGTATTCCTCCCAAAAAGGAACTAAATCCTCCAAGAACCCCTGTATTCAAGAAACCTTGCTTTTCTTCAGCTAGCAGCGCTCTCTGCAGATTGTTAAGAACAATTTCCACTTGATTTAATTTCATAGAAAATCAGCTCGGATTTTTCGGCCTGTTGGTGATACAGCAAGGCCGCCTTGAGCAGTTTCCTTTAATGAACAGGACATTTGATGGCCTATTTCAGCCATTGTATCAATAACCTCATCGATAGGAATAGCACTTTTTACTCCTGCAAGGGCCATCTCGGCTGCAGTAAGTGCAATCATTGCCCCTGTAGCGTTCCGTTTCACACAAGGCACCTCAACAAGACCGGCGACAGGATCACACACTAAACCCAGCATAGACTTTAAAGCAATAGCGGCGCCATGAGCCGTTTGTCTTGGTGATCCCCCCGCCAATTCTACAGCCGCTGCCGCGGACATGGCCGACGCCGATCCGATCTCCGCCTGACATCCGCCTTCAGCCCCTGAAACATTGGCTCTCTCGGTAATAATGATTCCTAACCCAGCAGCTGTAAAAAGTGCGGAGAGCAATTCTTCTTCACCCGAATGAAAAATCTCTTCAAGAGTAAAAAGAACTGCCGGCAAAACACCACAAGAACCAGCTGTAGGCGCAGCAACAATTCTGCCCATAGAGGCATTGACTTCAGCCACGGCCAAGGCTTTTGCTATAGCCCCGCTCATAGGTTCCCCGATCAAGGTGGTCCCGCCTTTTCTGCGTTCCTCGACTTTGGCCGCATCTCCTCCCACCAGACCCGAAGCAGAACGTCGTTTACCGCTCAGACCAATCTTAACAGATTCTCTCATGACCTTAAGATTTTTCCCCATACGTGCAAAGAGAGCTTCTTCGGATAATTCCAGCTCTTCAATTTGGTTCTGAAGAACAATGCTGCTGATTTTTAAGCCCTTCGTCTCAGCCTCAACAACCCAATCTTCGTAAGCGCGCATCTGTGCTACCTCCTATTCCAGTGGTTCAATGGCTAAGGCCTGTTTAATGCTCGGAAGTCTCCGAGTTAAATCTAATACAGCTTCATCTATTTTTTGATCCGTCTCCAATACCATTAAGGCCTGTGCACCCTTCTTCTCACGGGAAACCCGCATTGTGGCAATATTGATCTGAGCCGTTGCCAAAAGCAACGTCACTTGAGCCACAACTCCCGGCAAATCCTGATGTAAAATGACGAGAGTCGGGTAATCTCCGTTAATTCCCACCCTAAAATTATTGATTTGCCGAATTAGAATAGCACCTCCACCGATGGAGGAACCAATAATTTCAACTCTTTCCTTTGGGCCTGTTAAATCAAATTTCACTGTATTAGGATGAACATCGCCAAGATCAGCCTTTTCAAAGCGCACCTTAAACCCTCGTTCCTTAGCGAGTTCAGGTGCGTCGGGGATTCTTTCATCATCCGGTGCCATCCCTAAAAGACCTGCAATTAAAGCTACATCTGTCCCATGCCCCTTTCCCGTTTCAGCAAAAGAACCATGAAGCGTGATCGTACCCTCAAGAGGTTCTTCTCCGAGAATTTTCCTGGCCATAGTACCTAAACGGACGGCACCGGCAGTATGTGAACTTGACGGACCAACCATAATCGGTCCAAGAAGATCAAAGACATTACTTTTGCTCACTGTTCCATCTCCCCCGATAAATCTAAGACACATCGTTTAATAACCTATACTTTTAATAACCTATACAAACAGAATTTTGTTTTTATAAAAAAACCTCCGGAAATTCCGGAGGTTAACCTATTCCACACCAAAGATATAATAGTAGAGTGGTTGTTTACCGGGGTGAGCCTCAACTTCCACATTTGAGTTTTCTTCTTGGAGCCAAGTTTTTAATTGTTCAACCTCTTGCAATTCCGTATCTTCTCCATAGAATATGGTAACCAAATCATGATCTTTCCACTCCATCTTTGCCAAAGTTGCTTTCGCAACTTCAAAGAGGCTTTGTCCCGTCTCGACGATGGTGCCCTCAACCAATCCCAGAATGTCACCCGAAGTTATGGTGAACTCTCCAAAGTGCGAATCTCTGACTGCATAGGTTACTTCTCCGGAACAAACGTTCTTCAGGGCACGCTCCATATTTTGAAGGTTATCATTCCTTTCACCTTCAGGGTTTAAATTCAAAAGTGCCGAAATTCCTTGAGGTACCGACTTACTGGGAATTACGTGGACTTCCCGATCCAGAACGACATCTTTTACTTGACGTGCTGCCAAAATAATATTTCCATTGTTCGGCAGGATAAAAACATTACGTGCCTTCACGTTGCGAACGGCTGCCGCCAGATCCTCTGTACTGGGATTCATAGTTTGTCCGCCCAAGACCACTTCATCAACACCCAAACTCAAAAATACATCTGCAATTCCTTGTCCCATAGCTACGGCAATGACACCATATTCTTTCAGGGGGGTTAGTTCTGCTTCAACCTCCGCAGGTCCTGAAGATTTTGATTTCATTGCATGAGCCATTGCTTCATTTTGTTCTAACATATTGTGAATTTGGACTTGATGCAGAGAACCCCACTGAATGGCATAATCTAAAATCTTGCCCGGATTTTTTACATGAACATGGATCTTAACTACCTCAGGCGTCCCAACCACAAGCAAACAATCACCGCGGTTAAACAGATCCTGACGAATTCGATCAACCTGCAAATCCGTTCCTTTAACCAGGAATTCTGTACAGTAAGGATATTCCAAATTCTCCAGCTGAATAAAGTCTTGATTTCCCTGATTCTGCTCCTCGGCTTGAGAGGTTTCCAAATTAACCTTTTGCTCCTGCAAAATTCCAGCCTTTAAGGCTTCACCAGTCAGAGCTTCAATCCATCCTCCCAAAATAATTAAGAAACCCTGACCGCCTGCATCTACAACACCGGCCTGTTTTAAAGCCGGTAACATCTCAGGAGTTCTGGCCAGAGATTCCAGACCCTTTTTATGAGCTTCTTGCAGCGTATCTAAAAGCGATCCCCCTGCTTTCGCTTTACTAAGTGCAGCTTTAGCTGTTTCTCGAGCAACAGTAAGAATCGTTCCTTCAACTGGCCTCATCACAGCCTTATAAGCCGTATCTACCCCGGATTGCAAAGCCTGTGCCAGTTGGAGAGGATTGGCCGTAACCAGCCCATCCAAACCTTTGGCGATCCCTCGTAAAAGCTGAGAAAGAATAACCCCTGAATTGCCTCGCGCCCCCATTAGAGAACCCATTGAAGCAGCACTGGCAACCTCACTTATCGAAGCTCCTGCTGCCTTCTCTGCATCCCTGGCGGCCGATTGAATTGTTAAGAACATATTGGTTCCCGTATCTCCGTCAGGCACAGGAAAAACATTCAGGGCATCCACATCCTGTTTTTTCAGTTCTAAGGCCTGAGCACCGGCAACCATCATTTGTTTCCACTCTTGGGCATTAAGAACGCTCTTTGTATTTGAAACTGGTCTCAAAACAGTATCCCCCTACTCTTTTGCGCTACTCCAAAACGCGAACTCCTTGTACGTTCACATTCACCTGGGATACGTTTAATCCCGTAAGTTTCTCTGTGGTATAACGAACGCGTTCCATAACATTAGCAGCCACTTCAGAAATTCGAACACCATACCCTACCACAATATGGAGATCAATTATAACTTCATTTCCATTGAGGGTAACAACAACCCCTCTGGCCAGGTTCTCACGGCCCAATAAATCAACAAAGCCATCGGTAATTTTGCGCGATGCCATACCGACCAAACCGTAACATTCAACAGCAGTAGCACCGGCAATAGTGGCAATCACTTCTTCCGAAATATCGATTTTCCCTAAGCTATTCATTATTTCCTTACCCATCAAGGACCCTCCCCTTCCAGCTTAGTCCACATGGTTTCCATTTTACCAAGTAAATGAAAAATGTTCAAAGAAAACTTTAGATTTTTTACTAAATTCCGTGAAAAACAAGTTTTAAATAGTTTAAGATTCAAGTATTCAGGAAATACAGAGTGAAAACCTTGCCAATCTCTTCGACATTTGATAAAATACATAAGTGTCATTTCGGCTGCAAAGGAGGATTTAGAGCATGGCCAATGTTTGTGCAGTATGCGGCAAAGGGGTTGTCACCGGATTTCAAGTCAGCCACTCTCATATAAGAACAAAACGTACTTGGAAACCTAACCTGCAGAGCGTTCATGCTATTGTGAACGGTACTCCTGCCAGGATCAAAGTTTGCACCAGATGCTTACGTTCCGGCAAAGTCCAACGCGTTAGCTAATGAATTAAAAGCCCGACTATGTCGGGCTTTTTTCATACTATCAGGCCCTCACGCCACAAACGCAACCAATAAACTTCACCTGTGCTAAGACTCGGCTAAGCCGGGTTTTTTTATCCCCGTCTAAGACCCCCACTTCTTAAGTGGGGGTTATTCGGTTTCTTCGGTGGGGGTAGAATCCCCTACCGAAGCCCCAATGTTCAGCTTTAGCTGAACGAGTTCACTTCCCCGCACTATTTACCACTCTGTCCTTAACAGCCTCTAAATCCACTTTAGAAAACAAATAATGCTCATTACAAAAATGACAAATCACTTCCGCCTTGCCCTCTGAGATTAAACTTTCCAGTTCCTCCGCACCCAGGGAAACCAAAGAATCCCCCAAACGTGACTTAGAACAGGTACAAGAAAACCTGACAGAACGACGTTCCAACACCTGATAAGAAAGACTTCCCAGCAAACTGCCAAGGAGTTCATCCATACTGTGACTCTCAGCCACTAATTCACTAATTCCAACCTTTATCTGCCCAAGTATATCTTCAAGGGCTTGAATATCCTCTTCCTGAGCTCCGGGTAAGGGCTGCATCAAAAAACCGCCGGCTCCGGCCACATGATAATCTTTTTCAACAAGTACACCCAGCAGCATAGCTGAAGGAATTTGTTCTGATGTCAACAAATAATGAACCAGATCTTCCGCAATTTCTCCGCTCACCAGAGGAACCGTCCCCGTATAAACCTCACCATTCTGCAGACTCCGGCTCAAAGCCAGCTCTCCAGCTCCCACCGCCGCCGCCACATCAAGCTTGCCATTAGGCTTCAAAGGCAAATCTACCCACGGTTCCCGCACATATCCCCGAACCTCTCCAAGAGCATTCCCCACGCTCACAACGCCTTGCAGAGGCCCATCCCCCAACAAGCGCAGCGTAACACTCTCGTCCCCTTTGAGCGAACTCGCTAAAATAAGCGTCCCTGTCATCGACCGCCCCAAAGCCGCCGCAGCAACGGGAGACAGCTCATGACGTCTCCGAGCCTCTTCCACCGTATCCGTCGTCCTAACAGCGACCCAGCGAGCCCGGCCCTCAAACATCGTACCAATCCAAAGTTCATCTTGCTGCATTAATTCTTCGTCCTTTATAACATAATATTTATTATATACCTATAATATCCGAAGAGCTTTGTATTTACAAAGCTCAACCTCAACTTATTTCCACAATTAAAAACAAATTCATCAAACCCACAAACATAACCCAAGCGGCGCCCTCAGCGCCGTTCCCCTCGTTCCCCCGCTTCAAAGCCTCACTCTCACCACCCCCGTCGACCCTTGACCAGGAGGGTGTGATTTTGCAGAGCGAACCATTCAGCAGAGGCGCGTCCAGCGCGCTTAGATTTCGAGGGGAACAGCGGGGCAATGGTTAAATCAAGCGTGCTAGCGACGGCGCTGTGGTGAGCGGCGCAAATCACACCCTCCCAGCTAAAGCGACCACCAGAACCCATCCCTCATGTACCTCAATTCCCACGCTCTCTCCAAGGCAAACATTGCTCACTCCCCGCGGAACATCCTGCAGCAAAACACCATGCTCCAGCGGATAATACAATCCCCGCGTACTCACAACAGCCCTTTCAGACAGAGCCAGCAAGGAAAGCTCCTGCCCTTGGAACGTCGAAAATTCCTCCTGCCCTTGGAGAACCCACATCTCATGCTCAGGATCAACCAAACGTATGCGAATCCCTTGCCGGGCATAACCCAACATCAGGGCCAAATTACCCATAAAATGATCGATACGTTTCCCCGTAGCACCATAGAGCCAAATATCCCGTTCACCCTCGGCTAAGGCTTTTTCCTTTGCCCGCAGAAGAGCCAATTCCAGATCTGTTTCATCTTTTTCACGCGGAAATTGTTCAATAGAGCAACCGGCTTTCCGGCACAAGGTTAAAGTCTCCCTGGAAACCGAATCCAAATCCCCGATAAGCTGATGCGGCGTATACCCTGAGTTCAGAGCGTGATTGGCACCACCGTCAGCGCAGATCAGATAATCAGCCTTTCCCAGAGCTTTCTTACCCCATTCCAGGTCCCAACTGCCATTGGCCAATACCACTATATTCATCCTATTCACTCTGAACCGTACTAGCTGCCCGACGGAGCTTTTCTACGGCAAGCTTCGGATCGGCCTGACCAAATACCGCCGATCCTGCTACCAAAATATCAGCCCCCGCTCGGGCAGCTAAAGGTGCCGTTTCCAAATTGATTCCGCCATCTACTTCGACCACACAGGAAGACTGCTTTTGTTCAATGTGATGATGAAGTACCTGAATTTTGGGAATCACACTCTTGATAAATTTTTGACCTCCGAAGCCCGGATTCACCGTCATTAACAATACCATATCTAAATCTTCAAGAATATATTTAAGTCCGTCTAATTGAGTTGCCGGATTAAGGGCAATTCCTGCAGTAAGTCCCAGTTCCTTAATTTGTTGGACTACACGGTGGACATGACGTGACGCCTCCAGGTGAAAGGTAATGTGATCCGCTCCTGCTGCGGCAAAATCTGCAATAAAACGTTCCGGCTCCTCAATCATCAAATGAACATCAAAGCGCATTTTGCTATGAGGCCTCAGTGCTTTAACCATCGCAGGTCCAAAGGTGAGATTCGGGACAAAATGCCCATCCATAACATCAATATGTAAAACCTCAGCACCGGCATCCTCAACCAAACGAACCTGTTCCCCCAAACGAGCAAAATCAGCGGATAAAATAGACGGGGCAAGTTGAACCATTTTAATATCTCCTTTCGGCAGCAATCACTTCTTGCAAGAAATCCCGATAATGTTCATAGCGAGTTCTGGAAATCTCTCCATTTTCTTGAGCAGCTTTAATCGAACAATCGGGTTCTTTATCATGCAAGCAACTGCTAAAACGGCATTCATGCCGATATTTTTCAAATTCCGGGAAATAGCCTGCCAAATCCTCCCGTTTCATTTTAGGCAGAAAAAGGGAGGAAAAACCTGGTGTATCCGCCAGTAACCCTCCTGCGCAAACCATCAGCTCAACATGACGGGTCGTATGGCGGCCACGCTGGGACTTCTGACTGATTTCACCGGTTTTTAATTGTTTCCCATCCGATAAAGCGTTAAAAAGGCTTGATTTACCGGCGCCTGAAGGACCGGCCAGGACACTGATCTTCTCCTCTAAACGGTTTCTTAATTCCGGTATACCTGTACCTGTTTTATTCGATACCTCAAAAACCGTATACCCTGCTCGGCGGTATATATCCGAAACAAAGGGCTGAGGCTTAGAATCGGGGGATAATGTTTCAGCATAATATTTGTCCAATTTGGTAAAAACGATAATTGGTTCTATTGCCGAATGGGTCACCTGAATTAATAAACGGTCTAAAAGGTTCAGATCAGGTTTGGGCGAAGTCATGGCAAAAACAAGAAGTGCCTGATCGACATTGGCAATGGACGGACGACTCAGAGAATTTAGCCGAGGTTCTGCTCCTTCAATTCTCGCCTTATTATCACTTTCAGGTAAAATTCTCACTCGGTCACCAGGCAGAAAGTCTTGATCTTTAATGCGAAAACGACCGCGCAGAGAACATTCCCATACCCGGTCTTCCGCATAGACATAATAAAATCCACCGTAACCTTTAAGTAAAACTCCTTCGATCATACAATTTCCTCACTGTTAATTTCAGGACCGATCCAGCTAGGGATTCGGCCTGCGCCGGATGGTTTCTTTAGGAATAACACTAAAAATCTGGGCCATAAACATTGAGACGTCTTTATCAATATTCAGCGCCAGAGGCCCAGGGCCATGCGATACGACGATGGTAACCTGACTCCCTTGCTGAACCGTTTCTCCCGGGCTAGGCGAGGTACTGATGACGACATCCTCGGGAATAGTGGTTGAATCTTGAGTTTGTACCAAGGGAACTAAATTATTCTGTTGAAGAATCGTTTTAGCATCTTCAGACGTTTTATTAATCACATTGGGCATGTTAATGCTTACAAAAGGAGATCCATTACTAATCGTCAATTTAATAGGTCCGCTCTTCGGCCAAGTCGCCGAAGGCAGAGGGTCCTGCCGGGCAACATAATCTTTGGGAACGGTTGAACTCGGCTGGGTTTCAAAGGTAATCTTGCCCGTAAACCCAGCGTTTTGAATCATATTAACGGCATCCGCCTTCGACATTGGCGCACTGGTTACATCCGGAAATGTACCAGTGTCCGGACCTTGGCTTACAACGACTTGAACTTCCCGTCCGACTTTTACCGTTGTATCTGCTTGCGGATTCTGTTCAATGATCAGGTCTTTTTCAAACTTATCACTGAACTCCTTCTTGACCTCCGGGTTGAGTTTCAATCCTGCAGATTTAAGATAATCTCCGGCAACCGGTAAAGTCTTGCCAGTTACATCAGGAACTTTCGTCGTACCGACCAGGAGATAATTTCTTAACATTATCCCTCCCACCAAAAGAAGCAATACGACAGCAATTCCTGAGATCCACAGCCAACGTTTTTTCTTGGCTCTAGTTAAAAAACCACGCATATGCTTTTCCGGTTCTGGTTCTGGTTCTGGTTCTGGTTCTTGCTCACGCACACTAATCGGTGCTAAAATCTTGCTCATACCTTGATGAGTCCGGGTTGCTTCCAAATCGTCAACAGGAATTACTTCAGGCCGATTGATTGGACGGCCGGCAAGAAGATGGTTCAAGTCCTCCAAAAGCTCTTTAGCAGAAGCATACCGTTGTTCAGGAGACTTAGCAATTGCCCTCATAATCACGCCCTCGAATTCTTTCTCAACTCGAGGATTGAGCTTACTCGGCAGCGTTGGCTGTTCCTGAAGATGCTTAAGAGCAATAGCAATGGGAGTTTCACCATCATAGGGTACCTGGCCTGTAACCAATTCATACAGAATAATGCCCAACGAATAAATATCCGATTGCTCATTGCTCTGCAGACCTTTAGCCTGTTCCGGTGATAAATAGTGAACGGAACCGATAATGTCCCCTGTATGCGTTACCGTTGCCGATGATACTGCTCGGGCGATACCGAAATCCGTAACTTTAGCGCGTCCATCCTCAGTTACTAAAATATTATGGGGTTTTATATCTCTGTGAATAATATGGTGTTCATGGGCATTTTGAACGGCACTGGATATTTGGCGAGCAAGGTTAATCGCCTGATCTGTGGTGAGGGGAGCATAATCTCGAATAATTTCTTTGAGATTCCGCCCTTCCACGTATTCCATAACGATATATTCAGTATCCCCTTCTTTGCCCACATCATAAACAGAGACAATATTTGGATGAGACAAACTGGCGACAGCCTGGGCTTCCCTTCGAAAACGGCGAATAAAGTCTTCATCAGTAGCAAATTGTTCGCGAAGAACTTTGATCGTTACGACACGATTAAGCAGCTGATCTTTAGCTTTATAAACAATCGCCATCCCACCGGCACCAATACGCTCTAAAACTTCATAACGTCCTCCGAAGATTTTACTCACTATGTTCACCTACTTTCTGGCTAATGCTTCTTCAATAATTTGGCGCGCAATGGGAGCAGCTGCCCCTCCTCCAGTTCCGCCATGTTCTACAAAAACAGCCACCGCAATGCGTGGAGCTTCCGCGGGCGCAAAAGCGATATACCAAGCATGGGTAGGTTCATTGCCTCCCGGCTCCGCGGAACCGGTCTTTGCCGCAACCTGGACGTCCGGCAAAGCCCCGGGAGAAGCAGTTCCATCAGTCACAGCAGTCACCATGGCACTTGTAATTTTATCTGCTTCATCTTTAGAAAGTGCAGTTAGCCAAGGCTGAGGCTCTTGTTCATATTGTACGGTTTGTGAAGGATCAAGAACTCGTTCCACAATGTGGGGAGTCATTATAACTCCATGATTTGCAATACCGGCGGTAATCAGAGCCATTTGAAAGGGGGAAACTAAGACCTCACCCTGTCCAAAGCAGCTTGCAGCAAGAAGATTCGTTGACAGAGTTTCCGGAACCTTAGGCGAATTAGTGATCTGACTCACTGGAACATTTAGTTCAAATGGGATCTTTTGTCCAAAGCCAAATCCTTTAACATCAGACAGAAAACTTTTATCTCCTGCCTGGACCCCAAAGGTCGCAAAATACGTATTACAGGAATCGGCTAAGGCCATGTTGTAGTTAACCCAACCATGAGCCTCTTGGTTTTGTTCCGGAATAACTTGTCCGTTGATAACCGTTGAGCCTTTACAATCATATAGATCCGTAGTGTTTATGCCGCTTCTGAATAAGCTGGCGGAAGTAACTACCTTCATCGTTGACCCCGGAGGATAGAGGGAAAAAGCACGATTATCTAAAGGTTTTTCCTGAGTTTGCTTAATAATATCTTTCCAGTGATCGTCCAAATTTGTCGGGTTGTATCCCGGCTGACTTACTAAAGCAAGTACTTCTCCGGTTTTAGGGTCAATAGCAACAGCCGCGCCCATCTTTCCTTTGAGGGCGTTATAAGCCACACTTTGCAAATGGGAATCTAACGTCAGCACCACATCATCTCCTTGACGCGGCAAAGAAAATAACTGCTGAATCGTCTGGGTAGCTGTAGCATTTTTAACACCCATGAGCCAATTCGCTAAACTTCCTTCAATCCCTGCTGCGCCAAGCCGAACAGTAGAGTAACCAAGAGTGGGCTCATACATTTCTCCATTAGGATAGACGCGAACCTTCTTCCCGTTGATTGTTTGAGTTTGTGCTATTATTTCGCCGTTACGGTCAAAAATTCCTCCACGGGTCACTCGGCTTTCCAGGAGAATTAAGCGTCGATTCGCGGGATTATCCAGGAGAGTATCGGATTGAACCACTTGCCAATAAACAAGTCCCAGACTTAAAACAAAGAAGCTAAAGGCCATTCCTAATGCTACACGACGTACCCCTCGCATTATGTTGCATACTCCCTTCCTCTTGTCTTATTACGCTTAGCTCCCACCGCAGTAGCATTGGAAATATTCAACAATACACCTAAAAGAATAAAATGAACGAGTATAGAACTTCCTCCATAGCTGACCCAAGGCAGCGGGATACCTGTCAAAGGAAGTAATTTTGTCACCCCGGCAAGAATAATTAACGTCTCTGTTCCCAGAAGAATTCCAATTCCGGCAGCCAGAATCTGGCCAAAGCGGTCTTTTGCTCTCAAACTAATTGAAAACGCCCTCATGACCACGATAAGAAAAAGAGCCAGAACAGCCATCGCCCCCGCAAACCCCAGCTCCTCCGCTATGACGGAAAAAATAAAGTCAGTACTTGAGGCCGGCACCATAGAAGCTCCGATTCCATTGCCTAGTCCAGTTCCCAGGATCTTCCCGCCACTAATGGCAAACAGTGATTGAGCGATCTGATATCCCATCCCCGTTGGATCTTGCCAAGGGTTTAACCAAACCAACACTCTAACTCGAACGTGTCTAAAAAGTAAATATCCTGCACTTCCCACCAATAAAAAAATAGGCAGAGAAATTCCTAAATACAGCGCACGTTCCGTTACTACGTAAATCATCAGGACAAATAAAGCGTAAAACACCAGCGCCGTTCCGAGGCTTTTTTGCGCCCCTAAAAGTCCAAGGGAAAAAACAGCCATAATTAGAAAGGGGCCTAACGTTCGCCAATCCGGCAAGGATAACTTTCCTACTTGGACAGTTCCAACTCGCAGCAACTCTTCATTTTCTTCCAGATATGTTGCCATAAACAAGAGTAAGGCAAGTTTTACGAATTCCTCAGGTTCGACACCGATTCCTCCGATTTTCAGCCAACTCGTTGCGCCACCGGCGGCAAACCCAAAGACCAGTGTTACAAACAGTAAACTAACAGCAAGCAATCCCCATAGATAGCGAAACTTACCTAACTGTCGATAATCCCTAACAGCAAATAAAATCGTGTAGAAAATCAGCTGTCCAATATTGGCCCACCAAAACTGGTGCAAAGCTTCATTAGGACTTATGCGTACCAAAAACACCAGCCCTAAGGCCAGAATTGCCTGAACAACCGGAAGGACATAAGGATCTCCTTGGTAATGAAGAATTTCTTCCGCAAAACTTCCCATGAGAATAAGGGCAGTAAATATTAAAGCCTGCCAGAGAAGTTGATCCTTATTACCTCCCCATTTTAGCAGAACCAACCCCAACCACATCATTCCTATAATTATAAAGCGAGAAACGAAACGATAAAGCATCTTCTTACTCCATAATACAGCACAAAGCTGTGAAATTATCCGGTGCGCCGCGCTCTAAAATAAGCTGCCGCAATCTCTCTAAGCGTTCTTCCCAAGTACCTGACTCAGAAAATTCAGCCGCTAATTCCTGATCGCTGATCATATTGGAAAAACCATCTGTACACAACAGAAACACGTCCTCGGAACGCAGAGATATAGCCTGACAATCAACTTCAATTTCCTGATCCGCACCAACCGCCCGCATTAAAACGTGACGTTGAGGATGTTTCTCCGCTTCTTCCAAAGAGATTTGGCCTAAACGTACAAGCTCACCCACTAAGGAATGATCTTTCGTCAAAGGTGTCAGCTCTTCTTGCCGCCACAAATATGCCCGGCTGTCTCCCGCATGGGCGATCAAAACCTTCGTGTCACGAATGAGCAGCGCCGTAAGAGTCGTACCCATTCCAGCATTTTGGGGCTCCGTTGTCGACGATTCGTAAACAACCCGATTAGCCTGAGTAAAGGATTCCACTAGCCATCCTTCCAAATCTTGATCACTCAGCCCTTTTAGCTGAGGGGCAAGCTTTTCTAATTCCCCTAAAGCTGTTGATGAAGCAACTTCTCCAGCCCGATGCCCTCCCATTCCGTCGGCCACGGCAAAGATTCCGTGATCAGGTAATACTAAAAAGGAATCCTCATTATTTTTCCGGATACACCCTTTTTCACTAAAGCTTAGCACTCTCATTTTGCCACCTCGAGTATTGGAATGTGATACTTCCAATTTTCACATAATCTCCAGCGACTAATTGGACCGGAGAATGAATTTGTTCTCCATTAACCCAAGTACCATTCGTACTTCCCAGGTCTTCGACAAAGGTTTTTCCTTTTTGGCAGCGAAAAGCGGCATGATCGACAGAAGCAAAATGATCCGGTAAAACGATATCATTATGTTTGCCGCGTCCCAGACGCAAGCCCTTCCCATCAACTTTAAAAACTTGGCCTCTGGGAAGAGTGTCCGTACCTGTCAAAACCTCTAATCGTCCATAGTCCTGATTCGAACGCTGAAACATTCCTTTCAGCTGCAGGTCAGCTAATAACGCCGTAAAAATCCTAAAGATAAAAAGATAAATCAAGGCGACAAAAACCAGTCGTCCGATCACTGTAACAACTTCCATACAACCCTCCAAATACAATATCAGAGAGCAGCTGAGACAACTCTCTAAAATTACGGCAAGGGTACTTTTTGAATCACGAGAACACTAAGGCCGATCTGAATTCGATCACCGGGAGCCACCGTCTGATGCGTGATTCTTTGACCATTGACAAAGGAACCATTGGTGCTCCCCAAATCATCAAGCCACCAGCCGTTTTCCCCTGAAGTAATTTTTAAATGTCGTCTTGAAACCTCGGGATCCTGGAGCACAAGATCACACTGCCCGTGTCGTCCAATATAGATATCATGATCCGGAATTTTAAAGGATTGTCCCTTATTCGGTCCTTCTATAATTTCGAGAAAGTAATCCGAAATCCTTCCCGCACTGTCCTCTGCACTTAAGTTTGTCATGACACTTTCCCGGAAGATCGTTGTGTTTTCACGCCAATTCGATTCTTTGGGAAAGTCCTTTTCTTTTTCCTCTTCATCTCCCCATTCAACGTCAATAGAATCGTCAAAATCGACTTCAACAATCATTTCCCGGGGATTGACAGTGTCATCAGAATGCAGCTCAATGGCTGGTTTCGATAAGAACGTATACCCCTCACGCTTAGCCTCGGTATATAAATACTTGGACAACTCGATCAGAAAAACCTCGCCAAAACTAGCTAAGGGGCCCCAATCACTGGAATGAAGGTAAACCCGGTATATATTCGGTACGTATACTTGAGAAATACTAATTTGTTTATTCCTAAACATCGCTTTCACCAGTTCTTTAGCCAGTTCAACTGGTTGGAGCCGAGCTCCTCCTTTCTTAAAAGCACCGGTAAAAAGAAACTCAGCCATTCCTTCAAATCGAGTCAATAGGCTCATGGTTACCCTCCCTCCACTGTCGTCGAAGCTGACCACAGGCTGCGTTTATGTCCGCCCCCCGTTCTTCACGCAGGGAGACAGAAATTCCGCCAACTTCTAAATGATGAGCAAATTTCTTCAGTTTTTCAAGGTCAGGACGTTTTAAGCCTGTTCCTGCTACCGGATTAACCGGAATCAAATTCACATGCCCTAATTGGTCTTTTAATAAACGGGCTAAAGCTTCTGCTTCACCAAGATTGGCATTGTCATCCGTCAAGGCTACCTCAAAGGTAATTCTTCTGCGCGTAATTTTTGCATATTCCTTGCATGCTTCCATAAGCTGAGCTAAAGGATAGCGGCGATTCATTGGAACTAAACGGCTTCTTGCCGGATCATTAGACGCATGAAGGGAAATGGCCAAACCCACCTGAGGATTGTCCCTCGCCAATTGAATGATTCGAGGCACGACTCCACTCGTCGAGATTGTCATGCGCCGCATGCCAATATTTAGCCCCCGTTCCTGATTCATAAGCATGATTGCTGAAAGCACTTGCTCATAATTTAACAGAGGTTCCCCCATTCCCATAAAGACAACATTCGTAACCTGAAAGTCCGGGTCTTCCTGACGAATAAAATGCGTTATATCCAGAATCTGACCCACTATCTCTCCAATGGTAAGATCTCTGCGGAAACCCTCCATACCTGTTGCGCAAAAGGCGCAGCCTACTGCGCAGCCAACCTGAGTGGAAACACAAACGGTATGGCGATCCCTTGTCAGCTCACGAGCATAATCCATTAAAACGCATTCGATCATTTCCCCGTCTTGAAGACGAAATAAATATTTTCGGGTACCATCAATGGATCTGCGCTCTTTCACGAGTTCCGGCAGATAAAAACTCAAACGCGATGATAGTAACGTAAGATCCTTCGCACCAATATTTTTGATTTCGTCCCAAGAACGCACCGCTTTTTGTTGTACCCATTGAAATAACTGCGCTGCCCGAAAACGCTTCAAACCAAGCTCTTCGCAAACTGTCTGCAGCATTTCTTCGGTGCAGCTTCGCAGATCGTACATTTCCATAGTTATTATTATTCACCCAATTCGTTCCAGTTAAACTTCTCTTCAAAGAAAACTTATTACTAAAGAAATTCAACGTTTGACCATTACTCATATATCCCTATGTGTTCTGCAAAAAAAAATACCACTATTATTTTGTTCACTTCCGGATTATCTCTAGCCCCTGCGATGAAATTTTGCCAAAAAGAATCCATCGGTGCCATGACGTTGCGGCAAGAGCTGAAGCATCCCCTTAGCGGCTTGTTGAATATCTCTGGTATCCTTAAGTTTAAAAGGCAAATCATCCGCCAAGTTCACTGCCTCAAACTCGGGATGGGCTGAGCGAAATTTCTTGACCAATTCAAAGTTCTCTTCCGGTTCAATCGTACAGGTCGAATAAATTAAATCTCCGCCAACTTCGACACAAGAAGCAGCACGCTCTAAGATCGCAAACTGTAGTAGTGGCAGATCCCAAAGGTCTTGTTCCGCTTTCCTCCAGCGAAGATCTGCTCTTCTCCTAAGAACACCCAGACCGGAACAAGGCGCGTCCACTAAAACCCTTTGTTGGGAATCGAGTCTTATTCCCGGCAGATCGCGCGCATCGCCTAACTGAGTTTCTATGCAGGTTATTCCTAACCTTTGGGCCAGTTGATCAATCAGCTCTAACTTATGGGCGTGAACATCAAACGCCTGGATAATTCCCTCATTATTCATCATTTGGGCCAGATGTGTTGTTTTGCCGCCGGGAGCACTGCAGGCATCCAGAACGTGTTGACCTGCTTCAGGCGCCACAACATGAGCAATTATTTGGGAACTTTCGTCTTGTACAGTAAATAAACCGGCTTTAAACGCTTCCAACCCTTCAAGGGAACCAAAGTTTTGAATCCGTAAACTTTCAGGCACTCGTTCTCCCAATTCGACGGTAATACCGTCTCGAATCAGCAGATCCGCTAAATCCTGACGTGAAATTTTGAGAGTATTTGTTCTGATCCAGGTAGGAGCAGGTTCATTATTTGCTTGGCATAAAGCTTCCGTTTCGTCTCTTCCCCAGCGTTTTAACCAGCGCTGAATCATCCATTCAGGATGAGAATAACGCACGGAAAGATAACGAACTGCATCCCGTTTCGCATCAGGCCAGGGGATATCCCAGCCTTTTGTCAGCACCTTGCGCAGGACGACATTCACTAATCCTGTAAACTTGGCAAAGGATTTAGCCAATTCGACACTTTCATTGACTGCCACAGCCGGCGGCACCTTATCAACGAAGAGAACCTGAAAGGCACCGATTCTCAAAATGGCCCGAACTTCATGGGGAAGGGCTGACATTGGCTTACTCAAATGAAGACGCAGAGCATAATCCAAGGTTAACCTGTGTTTCAATACACCGTTAACCAACAACGTTACGAATTGACGTTCCCGGGAATCGGACAATCTGGTAATAGTTTTTTGCATTAAGAGATTGGCATAGGCTCCTTCCACCTCAACACGGGTCAGTATCTGGACTGCCATCCCTCGTGACGTTTCTCTAGTCATCCCGTCTGCCTTGAGCAATAATTATAAACCTCGCCAACTGGAGCACAGCTGCTAAGGCCGCAGCGACATAGGTCAAGGCAGCCGCATTTAAAACCTTGCGAGCTCCGCGGACTTCCTCACTCCCCAGCAGTCTTTCTTCCTGCAAGAGAACTAAGGCTCTGTGGCTGGAATTAAATTCTACAGGCAAGGTAATTAGTTGAAAGAGTACGGCCAGAGAAAAAAACAGGATTCCTAACTGCAGCAGCCAGCCAAAGCTCGGCAGGAACAATCCGACTAAAATTAATATCGGTCCTGCCCCGCTGCCAAAATTAGCCGCCGGTACAAAGGACGATCTGAGCTGCAAAGGCACATACCCGGAAGAATGTTGCAGAGCATGACCCGTTTCATGAGCCGCAACCGCTACTGAAGCCAGGGAATTTCCATAATATACATCCTCACTCAAACTAATAACTCGCGAGCGAGGGTCATAATGATCCGAAAGATTACCGCGAATAGCCTCCACACCTACATCATACAGTCCCTTGCTGTTTAAGAGTGCTTTCGCTGCCTGAGCTCCGGTAAGTCCCGACTGAGCACGCACTCTAGAGTAATGATTGTAAGCAGAGGAGATTTTATATTGTGCATAAAGGGATAGCAGGATTGCCGGAATTAAAAGAACCATCGTAGGGTCCCAAAACATAGTTTAACCTCCTTTTTCAAATCCCGCATTTAAATACCAAAGAAGTGAACTAACTTAATAAATATTAGGCAGAAACCTTAACTGCGCTCGAAGAAATTGTCTTAACATCTGTTAGTCTCTGACGAAACGACGAGCTCTTTTAACTGAATTTTTCTCCGACTTGACCATGCCTCCCGTTCAAAAAGTCACGCGCAGACATAGAGCGTTTACCAGCCGGCTGAACCTCGAATATCCCTAGAACCCCCTCTCCCGTTTGGACAAGCAGACCCTCATCCAGTACTTCGATGATTTGGCCTGGCTTAGGGAGTAAATCTCCAAGTGAATTTCCCGTCCGTTCAGTAATTGGAGATGTGAATACTGAACTACGCCAAACCTTAAAGTTCTCTTCTCGAAATACTCCAAAGGCCCCCGGCCAAGGATTTAAGCCCCGAATTTTATTATGCAATTCAATGGCCGGCCGTGTCCAATCGAGACGTTCGTGTTCACGGTTTAAAAGAGGAGCATAATTGGATTCTCCTGATTGAGGAATAGAAATCAGGGATTCTTGTTCCAGCTCACGCAGCGTTTCAACCAGTAAATCCCCTCCCAAATCTGCCAATTGATTATGAATTTCTCCCATGGTTGCATCTTGGGAAATCGCGATTTCACGCTTAAGTAAGATATCCCCGGTATCCAGTCCTTCATCCATAAGCATCGTCGTTACACCGGTACGCTTTTCGCCATTGATAATCGCCCAATGAATCGGCGCCGCTCCTCGATATGAGGGGAGCAAAGAAGCGTGTACATTTATGCATCCCTGCAAAGGTAAGTTTAAAATTTCCTTAGAGAGCAGCTGCCCATATGCCACAACAATAATACATTCCGGAGCCAACTCGCGCAAACATTGAACACCTTCAGGCGTTTTTATTTTGGCAGGCTGAAAAATCGGCAAGTTTAATTCTTCAGCGGCAGCCTTTACAGGACTGGGTTTTAACTTTTTCCCTCGGCCTGCCGGCCGATCAGGTTGTGTAAAGACGCCTGCAATCTCATATCCATGGCTGGCCAAGGCTCGCAGAGAAGGTACCGCAAAATCCGGCGTTCCCATGAAAACAATACGCATAACTATTCTCCTTTATTGCGAGGTTCGAAGTTCGAGGCTCGAACCCATAAATTTCATCAATCTAGTTTTGCAACCCTATATCGTGAATCCAACGGCCATTTATCCACTCCAAGACTCCCACTTCTTCAAGTAGGAGTGATCCCCATACCTAACCGTCGTTTACTTCCGATAGGTCTTTTTAGCCAGATCGACAAACATAATTCCCTCGAGATGATCGATTTCATGTTGGAGTGCTCTTGCCATCAAACGATCGGCATGAATATCCACCATTTTCCCCTCACGATTTAACCCTTGAACATGAACTTTCGCCGCCCGCACCACGTCCCCTGTCATATTAGGGACGCTGAGACATCCTTCCTCGGCAACAGACTCGCCCTCTTTTTCTAAGATCACCGGATTTACGAGTTCAAGCAGAACATCTCCAACCTTAATGACGACAACTCTCTTGGAGACACCGATCTGAGGCGCCGCTAAACCTACTCCATCTGCGGCTATCATGGTATCCACCATATTATCCAGGAGTTTGATGATCGAGGGATTAATCTCCTTAACCTCTTTTGCTTTCTCCCGTAATATATCTGCACCTATTTCAACAATTTGATAAACTGCCATAACCAGTACCCCTTTCTCTTAAACAATTTATTGTTCTGTCTTTATTCTACTACAATTAAACTAACCCATAGGGCTAATTTGTCAGTGGATCTACTTCAATATTTAATATAATACCATTACTCGCCGAAGTCTTGAAAAAATCTCGTATTCCCTGGTGTAAAAGTTCTCTCAGTTCCTCAAGATTTATCCCGCGCACCGAAATTTGCCAGCGCCATTGGTTTTTCAGCCTCGCTAAAACGGCTTGTGCCGGACCAAGGATATCTAAATCAGTATTTCCAAGTTTAGGATTGCACATTCTTTCTTTCAAGCAGGCCCCTAAACTATTTGCTCCCAAAATAACTCGTTCCTCCTTGTCATGAAGCAGCAGGACGCGAATGATATGGGTAAAAGGAGGATATTTTCGGCCCTTGCGATAGCGAATCTCTTCCCAAAAAAACCCCTCATAATCATGATGGGAAGCCTTCTCAATGGCACTGTCTCCCGGAGTATACGTTTGAATAATAACTTCACCCGCTTTTTCGCTTCGCCCGGCTCTGCCGGCAACTTGAGTTAATAGCTGAAAGGTCCGCTCTTTAGCTCTGAAATCCGGCATATTAAGCATTTGGTCAGCTGCGATAACCCCTACTAAAGTTACATTCGGAAAATCCAGACCCTTCGCCATCATTTGGGTCCCTACAAGAATTGACGCCTTCTGCCGGCGAAAACTTTCCAAGATCGTCGTGTGGGCTTCTCGATTGCGAGTCGTATCAAAATCCAACCGAAGAATTGATGTTTCCGGCAATAGTGCCTGCAGTTCCTCCTCAACCCTCTGAGTTCCTTGCCCAAAAAAGCGAATATACCGACTCCCGCATTTGGGGCACGTCAACGGCGGCTGTTCTTTATGATCACAATAATGACAACGCATGGACTGGCCTTGACTATGATACGTTAAAGCCACATCACAGTTAGGGCAGCTTACCACATAGCCGCATTCACGACAAACCACAAAGGTGGAATACCCTCTGCGGTTGAGGAAGAGCATCGCTTGCTCGCCTAGTTCTAATCGCTCACGGAGTTTTTGCTGCAAGACTTTGGAGAAGATACTTCGATTTCCCTGCATCAATTCTTTGCGCATGTCCACGATTTCAACGGGGGGTAATTGACTATGACCAATGCGCCGAGACATGGTTACTAAACGAATTTTACCGGCTTTCGCCGCAGCGTAAGCCTCTAAAGAAGGTGTTGCACTACCAAGCAGAACCACCCCGCCGGCCTGCTCCATTCTTTTGCGGGCCACATCACGAGCATGGTATTTAGGATTCTCGTCTTGTTTATAAGCGCCGTCATGCTCCTCATCTAAAATAATAAGCTGCAAATTGGCCAAGGGAGCAAATACTGCCGAACGCGCGCCAATCACAATTCTCTTTGTCCCTTGCAGAATTTCTTCCCAAGCTTGCATTTTTTCATTAGCACGCAACCCTGAATGTAAAATGATCACATTCTCACCGAATTGTGCCTGAAAATAACGAGCCACCTGAGCAGTTAAGGAAATTTCCGGGACTAAGAGAATCGCATCACCACCCCGAGAAAGTACTTGGGCAATTAATTCCCGATAAACTTCAGTTTTTCCGCTTCCCGTCACCCCGTGCAGTAAAATAGTCTCACATGAGCCCTCTCTTAAAGAAGTCATAACGTCCTTCACAGCCGCTTCCTGTTCTGCGGATAAGTTGAACGTTCTTTCGCTAAACTCTTGCGGCCTATTCACTTTCTTCTCTCGTCTCTGTCCAACTCCCATGGAAATAAACCGGTATCCTTGCTTAATCATACCTTTTTCGATGAGCAGCTCAACTGTCTCTTCAGAAATATGGGCTCGTTTGATAAAGATATTCCGCGAAATCTCTTTATGGCGGGTCCGGGCAAGCACTTCGATCCCTCGAAAGGCCTCTTCATTGAGCCAGCGAAGAGTCTGAACATCTGAATCTTCCGGTGAGGCGAGAAGGAATAACCGCTTCTCCATCTTGCCTTTAAAAAGTGGCCAAACTGTATGTAAGCTTTGGGCCATAGAACAAAGTGTTGCTTTAGCCAGCCAATGCGCTAATTCAATAAGATCCGGCGGGACAAGACTGTGTTCGTCTATGATTTCCAGAACCGGTTTGAGGGGGGTCCTCTCCAATTCCTCCGGCAAGTCTGATGTTATACCAACAACAAGCCCTTGGACCTTACGTTTTTGGAGATTTACGAGCACTCTCATCCCGATCTTTAAGTTTAAATGCTCCGGAATAAGATAGTGATAGCTTTGATCTAAGCGTCGGTTAGCTACATCAAGCAGGACCTCAGCATAACGTAACATGACGACGCCTCCTTATCTGCAAAAAAACTTCAATCCCAATTCTTTTCAAGACACCTCCCTTATTTTATCATATTACTTGCTTCTAATATAATTAAAAGATTTTTCTATACTCCATCGGGTAAGAAATGCATAAAACTCTTGTCAAACCAATGTGAATTATGATATGCTCTTTACAGCAAAAAAACCTTTAAACCTTTAAATTAGTCCCGTGAGGCTAAGAAGGAAATGGCGGACCATGAATGTATATGGACACCTCTTTCTTGCTTGCGGGCAGGAAAGAGGTTTTTTAGTGCCAAAGAGGAGGTATAACGATATCAACCGAAACCCAAATTAATAAGGGAAACATCGACTGCAAGGAAGATTCCTTCAGAGTAAACCTGAGAGTTTACATGCCTGCAAGGCATTAAGTTGAATTAGGAGGATGACAGTTATGAAAGAAGTTCAAATTAATGAAAGATTACCACTAACACGAGCAATACCTTTAGGGGTTCAACATTTGTTTGCTATGACCGGTTCTACGATTCTAGTCCCCTTCCTTGTAGGTTTAAGTCCTGCAACGGCCCTATTTTGTTCCGGTATTGGTACTATTGTATTCTTACTTCTAACACGCAGCAAAGTTCCAGCCTATCTCGGTTCGTCTTTCGCCTTTATCGCAAGTTTAACCGCATTTATTAAAGATCAGCATGATCTTGGCGGAGCAATGGCGGGAGTTTTGTCAGTTGGTTTAGCATACATTTTAATATTTATTATACTCCGTTTATTTGGTACGAAATGGATCAACAAACTCATTCCCCCCGTCGTTGCAGGAAGCGTCGTAGCAATTATCGGATTAAGCTTAACCCCAACAGCAGTTTCGATGGCTAGTGCAAATTGGATCATCGCCATATTTACTTTAGCAGTGGCAACTCTAGTTAGTGTATATGGAAAAGGGTTTTCTAAAGTTATACCAATTCTTATTGCGATTGTCGCAGGATACATCCTTGCTGGATTTATGGGATTAGTCGATTCAGCTAAGATTATGGCATCATTTAAAACCCCATTTGTCTTGCCTTTCCAAAGCTTCGGCGCAATCCACTTGAATGTGACCGCCATTATTACTTTTGCTCCATTAGCACTTATAACATTGATCGAAGATTTAGGACACATGATGATTCTTAGCAACATCACGCATACTGATATAATTGAAGACCCGGGTTTTGATAAAGTCGTCTTAGGAAACGGTCTAGCAACAGGTATTGCCAGTTTATTCGGTGGTGTTCCGCTTACGACCTACGCAGAAAATATCGGAGTCTTAGCGATAACCAAGGTATACAGCTCCTTGAACCTTTGGATCGCAGCGATTGCCGCGATCATCCTAAGTACCTTTAACCCCTTGCAGGCCTTAATTATGTCTATCCCAACCCCTGTTATGGGTGGTGTTGTAATCCTACTGTTCGGAATGATCGGTGCAGCCGGACTAAGAACATTAATCGAGGCCAAAGTGGATTTCTCCAAAAACAAGAACCTTATTATCGCTGCGGTAATCTTCGCCCTAGGAATCGGGTTAACCAATCATGGTATTATGTTCGCTACTCTAGCAGGCATTTTCTTGAATCTTGTCCTAAAGGATGAAAAAGAAGAAAATTCCTTGAGTTCTACTAAAGAGGCCGCAAAATAATAGGGTTAATGATGCTATTCTAACATAAAAACAGAGCCTAGCAGGGGAGTTAACCTTCGCTAGGCTCTGTTTTTATGTCTTAAACTTCCCTTTACTGGATAACAAATAGTTTTGAGGAAATAATATCACCTGAGGTTTTGGATACTCATACAAACCACTTTCTTGGAGGAATTTTACATGAAAAAATTTATTTGTACAGTTTGTGGCTATGTTCATGAAGGTAATAATCCACCGGAAGTTTGTCCTATTTGTAAAGCAAGCAAAGACAAATTTAAAGAAATGACCACTGAACTAAACTTCGCTGATGAACATAGGATTGGAGTGGCAGCATCCGGATGTGACGATGAATTATTGGAAGGATTAAGAGCTAATTTTATGGGTGAATGCACTGAGGTTGGCATGTATCTTGCGATGTCCCGCCAAGCTGATCGTGAAGGTTATCCTGAGGTTGCTGAAGCTTATAAGAGAATTGCCTGGGAAGAAGCAGAGCATGCTTCAAAATTTGCCGAACTCCTGGGTGAAGTCGTGGTTGCTGATACTAAAGCAAATTTATCTGCTAGAGTTGAGGCTGAATATGGGGCTTGTGAAGGCAAAAAGAAACTTGCCACAATAGCTAAGCAGAATAACTTGGATGCCATTCACGACACAGTCCATGAAATGTGTAAAGATGAAGCCAGACATGGCAAAGCTTTTAGAGGCTTACTCGATAGATATTTTAGTAAATGAGACATCTTAAGTGAAAGTGATCTCGCTTACGCTAAAGCTGAACATCGGGGCTTCAGATACAATAATGTCCAGTGGACATTATTGCCGAGACGCCTTTCCCAAGAGGAATACTTAGCGGCGAAGGAGGACTCTACCCCACCTGAAGTTAACGAAGGACCCACCCCACTTATAGAAGTGGGGGTCTTAAAAACCGGATAAATCATAAAGGAGTGTGTATTAGTGCAAAGAATCAATTGCAGTGCAACAACTTGTTCACATAATAAAAGTGGTATTTGCTATTCAAATAGGGTTGATATCGGGGGCGTTACTGCTTCTACTGAGAGCGGAACGGTATGTGGTTCATTCTTAAATAAATATGAGTACAGTAGTTTAACAAATAATACAAACTCTTCAGGGCCATGTGATGCCCTTACTTGTAATGTGGTGAGCTGCAAACATAATGATAATAAGCTTTGTAATTTGGATTCTATTCAAGTGTCTGGTAATGAAGCTCAAATATATACTGAAACAGAATGTTCCAGCTTTAACGACAACGATAAATAAATAGTCACTCTTCTCAGGACAATGACATTAGATCATTGTTAACAACTTTTCGTCGCAGCGCAATTTTTCCGGGAACACCTTCAATTTAATTACAACAAAGGCCGTGGGAAAACCAGTTTCCAACACGGCCTTTGTTATATTATTGGAAAGTATAACCTTTAGTTAATTACTTCTTCTAGCCTACTCTGCGGCCAACGACTTCGCGTTCGCAAAGGCTCATCACTACAACAAAGGCAGATTAAGTTCCCGCATAGCCTTCTCCATAACTGCCTGATCCTGAGCTCTGATAACAACGCGGGCTTGTTCGTTTTCTTTTTCCACAAACGCATACATGTACTCAATAACAACATCGTGTTTAACCAATTGATTAAGCACTTCGGCAAGTCCCCCGGTCCGATCTGGAACCTTAAGTACCCATACGTGGGTTAATGAGACAACAACCTTACGTTCGCGCAATTTTTCCGTAGTAAGTTCCGGATCATCGACGATAATACGCAGAACTCCGAAATCCTTTGTATCCGCTAAGGACAGGGCACGCAAATTTACCTTAAGTTCTGCAAGAAGACTGACGACCTCAGCTAAACGTCCTTTAGCGTTCTCCAGAAAAATAGATAATTGTAACATAAATTTACCTCCCTATCGACGTTTATCAATAACACGAACTGCTTTCCCTTCACTCCGCGGGATACTTTTAGGTTCTACTAAGCGAAGACGAATGGAAATGCCTAAGATTTCTTCAATTTTACGTTGTAAACGTTCCTGGCGTCCCTCTAACTCGCGGACTTCATCAAAGAAGCTGGTGTCATTGACTTCAACCTGTACTTCCAACTGATCCAAATTTCCCGTACGTTCTACAATAAGTAAATAATGGGGCTCAAACCCACCGAAGGACAGGATTGCTTCTTCAACTTGACTTGGGAAAACATTGACACCTCGAATGATCAGCATATCATCCACCCGTGCTGAAACACGTTCCATTTTCCAGCCCGTATGTCCGCAGGAACAAGTCCCATAGTGCAGTGTCGTCAGATCCTTGGTTCGATAACGTAATACCGGAAAGCCCTCTTTATCTATACTTGTTATAACCAATTCACCCTGGATACCTTCCGCAACGGGATTCCCGTCAGGGCCCAACACTTCAGGATAAAAATGTTCATCAATATGCAAGCCATCATGAGCGGGACATTCCATAGCTACTCCCGGACCCATAGTTTCACTTAAGCCATATATGTCATAAGCCTTAATTCCCAGTCGAGCTTCGATCTGTTCCCTCATACCCTCTGTCCAGGGCTCGGCTCCAAAAACTCCAATTCTTAACTTCAACTCTTCACGTGAAATCCCCGATTCCTCAAGGCTTTCTGCCAGATACAAAGCGTAAGATGGAGTACACGCCAACACTGTCGTTCCAAAGTCTCGCATTAACATAAGTTGACGAGCCGTATTCCCGCCTGAAATAGGAACAACCACCGCACCTAATTCCTCACAACCATAATGCAGACCCATTCCTCCCGTAAACAATCCATATCCATAGGCAATCTGAACAACATCCTTAGGAGTAACACCCGCTCTCCGAAGTTCGTTGGCGACAATTTTGGACCAAAGCTGAATATCACGTTTAGTATATCCCACTACAGTCGGTTTTCCTGTCGTCCCAGACGAAGCATGAAGCCGAACAATATTTTCCATAGGTTCTGCGAAGAGGCCAAAGGGATAATTTTGGCGCAATTCTTCCTTTGTTGTCAGCGGTAGTTTTTGAAAGTCCCTAAGAGAGTGAATATCCTCAGCCTGATGAATCCCTAGTTTTCGAAACCTCTCTTGATAATAAGGAATCGGTAATACACGATCTACCGTCCTACGCAGGCCTTCCAGCCACTGTTTTTCCATTTCTACCATCCCTCTTTACCCATTATTTTTTAGCCTTTGTCATTATGCTATTGAGTATTACAACGGTCCCTCTTTTATAACTGCTATAATACAGTTTGCCTTATAATACCTAATTCTCTAACATTCTGTCAAGGAAACTTTAGGATAATAACATATTCACTGGGGCAGAGGTTTAAAGAAAACTTGGCTGACGCAGGCGGCTGCCTAATTGCCCTTATGCTTAGAAAGTATATTACGCAAGTTTATACGTTCTGACAGTATGAAAAATAATAGTTGCAGCTATGAAAGAAGGAGTCCCTCTCATAACATGATTGGAACTCCTCTAAAAGGACTCGGTCAATTTAAAGGCCGGCAAGTTTTTTCAAAACGTCAGCTTTATCGGTTCTTTCCCAAGGAAGATCAAGGTCGATTCTTCCGAAATGCCCATATGCCGCTGTCTGACGATAAATCGGGCGTCGAAGGTTCAGACTCTTGATAATTCCCGCAGGACGGAGATCAAAGGTTTGCATGACCAATTCAACAATTTTCTCATCCGGTATCTTTCCGGTACCGAAAGTTTCAATAGAAACAGAAACAGGACGGGCAACACCAATGGCGTAGGCAATCTGAATCTCACAACGGTCCGCAAATCCCGCTGCAACAACGTTTTTTGCCACATATCGGGCGGCATAGGCAGCAGAACGGTCAACCTTTGTGGGGTCCTTCCCGGAAAAAGCGCCGCCGCCATGGCGAGCCATTCCTCCATAGGTGTCAACAATAATTTTTCGCCCCGTTAAGCCGCAATCCCCTTGCGGCCCTCCGATAACAAAACGCCCTGTAGGATTGATGAAATATTTTGTCTCTTCATTGAGCAATTCCTTGGGGACTGTCGGATAAACGACGTACTGAAGCAAATCCCGGCGGATTTGTTCTTGGGTAACATCCGGATGGTGTTGGGTGGAAATAACAATAGTATCAACACGCACCGGCTTATTTCCTTCATATTCCACTGTGACTTGGGTTTTACCGTCCGGCCGTAAATAGCCTAAAAGTTCAGTTTTCCGAACTTCCGTTAAACGACGGGCTAAGCGATGGGCCAAGTCAATAGGGACCGGCATATAACTTTCAGTTTCATTCGTTGCATAACCAAACATCATACCTTGATCGCCAGCACCAATTGCCTCTATATCAAGATCTGACATTTCCCCTGTTTTGGATTCCAAGGCCTGATTGACCCCTAAGGCTATATCAGCGGATTGTTCTCCAATAGAGGTTAAAACGGCGCAGGTATCAGCATCGAAGCCATATTTGGCACGAGTATAACCTACTTCCCGAATGGTTTCACGAACAACATGCGGGATATCAACATAACAAGATGTTGTAATCTCACCGCTGACAAGAACTAATCCGGTCGTTACCATAGTTTCGCAGGCAACACGCGCATTAGGATCTTGAGCAAAAATCGCATCAAGAATGGCATCCGATATTTGGTCGCAAATCTTATCAGGATGCCCTTCGGTTACGGACTCTGAGGTAAACAACTTTTTTGTCATCAACATATCACTCCTTTACTTTAACTCCAAGGAGGTTAACAATCTCCTTAACGAGATGTCGAGCAACCTCAAGCTTGCTCATCTGAGGAAAATCTATTTTTCTTCCATCAGGAAAGAGAAAACTAACAATATTTGTGGGACTCCCAAACCCTGCCCCTTCCTTTGTAACATCATTAGCCACGAGAAGGTCAACATTCTTGCGCTGCATTTTTTCCTGGGCGTTAGCTAAGAGGTTTTCGGTTTCAGCAGCAAAACCAATTAAAACCTGAGTCGTCTTCTCTCGTCCTAGTTCAGCAAGAATATCCGGATTAGGGACTAATTCAAGGGTTCGCCCTGAGCCATCTTTTTTGATTTTTTGCTCCGCCTGCACTGCAGGACGATAATCGGCAACTGCAGCTGCTTTAACAATAATTTCAACATCCGCAAAACGCGACAGGACTTCGTCACGCATTTGCCTTGCCGTTTGCACAGACACTCGGGTAACTCCCTGAGGAACTGGCAAATCTGTTGGCGCGCTAACGAGTATTGTCTCAGCACCGGCTTCTTGCAAAGCTTGGGCTACAGCATAACCCATACGCCCGGAACTGCGATTGCCTAAATAACGAACAGGATCTATAGGTTCTTGAGTTCCACCCGCAGTCACAAGAGCTTTCTTTCCTTTTAAGCAAGTACTTAGTTCAAAAAAACGCAGGAGCGTCTCCACAATCTCTTCCGGCTGACTCATGCGGCCGTCTCCCTCGGAACCACAGGCCTGAAAACCTGAATCAGGTCCAATGAAACGTATCCCCCGATCCTGAAGGATTGCCAGATTCTTTTGGGTTGCAGGATGATGATACATGGCATGATTCATAGCCGGGGCCACAAAGATCGGTGCTCTTGTCGCCAGCAAAACGGTTGATAGAAAATCATCAGCTAATCCCATGGCCATTTTAGCTAAAATATTTGCCGTTGCCGGCGCAACAATTACAGCATCTGCCAACTCCGCTAAAGCTATATGTTCAACATTCCATACTTTTGGTTCTTCAAACAAGTCAATATAGACAGGATTTGCAGACAAGCTTCTTAAGGTTAGCGGGGTTATAAATTCCGTCGCTGATGGTGTCATCACAACATGAACATCAGCATGCAGCTTTCGCAAACGACTTACTATCTCAGCCGTTTTATAAGCCGCAATCCCTCCGGAAACTCCAACCAGAATCTTGCTGCCTGCTAACATAGTGTATGCTCGTCAGGAATACATTCATAAGCACTCGTTGATCTAGAAATCTCTTCGAGAGATATACTTACGGATTTGACCCCCCTCGCCAAATCTTCATGCTTCCCTTCTTCCATAATTGCCCGTGCCCGCTTAGCGACCACAATAACCAGCGTATACTTGCTGTCAACCTTTTCCATCAGTTTATCTAGTGACGGTTGTTTCATCAGGATTCCCCCTTAAAGACGAACGGTTTTCGTTTAACCCGGCATTTTTCGGCAATAATGATACTCTTTAATTTATCAACAGCCACAGGAACTTCGTCATTAACAACAACATAATCATATTCACTGACGTATTCCAATTCCTGTATGGCAGTAGCTAAACGCTTTTGAATGACTTCCTCAGTCTCAGTACCTCGTTTATGTATACGCTCTGAGAGTACATCGAGGGAAGGCGGAACAATAAAGGTAAATACTCCCTGAGGAAAGCGCTTTTTAATCTGCAAAGCGCCTTGGATTTCGATCTCCAGAATAACATCCTGGCCGTCCATAATTGCCTGCTCTACAGCAAACCTAGGCGTACCATAATAGTTTTCACAAAACTGAGCCCATTCCAGCAATTCATCTCTGGCGATCATAGCTTCGACGTCTTCCCGGGAACGGAAAAAATAGTGAACCCCGTCCACTTCACCAGGACGCGGCGAGCGTGTCGTCAACGAAACGGAATAGTTTAAATTTGGCATCTGCCGCAGTAATTCTTTACATAAAGTTCCTTTCCCTGCTCCTGAAGGACCTGAAAGGACGATTAATAACCCATGACTTTTCTCCACACTACACCCCTAATCCGCCGGATCATCTACATGATTGCTGGACTCTTTGGTGGAAAGGCGATGTGCCACAGTCTCAGGCTGGACTGCAGAAAGAATAACATGATGACTGTCACAAATAATGACCGCACGTGTACGCCGGCCATAAGTCGCATCAATCAACATGCCCGCATCACGCGCCTCTTGAATGATCCGCTTGATTGGGGCAGATTCCGGACTCACAATCGAGATAATTCGGTTGGCAGATACTATATTACCAAAACCAATATTAATAAGCTTAATGTCCAAAATGAATCCTCCATTACTCTAAATTTTGAATCTGCTCACGTACTTTTTCGAGCTCGCTTTTAACGATAACAACCTGTTTTCCAATAATTAAATCATTGGCTTTAGACCCAATGGTATTGATTTCCCGGTTCATCTCTTGTACCAAAAAATCCAGTTTACGCCCCACTGAATCAGGGCTGTTCAACGCCTCGCGGCTTTGAGCCAAATGGCTGTCAAAACGAACCAATTCCTCAGTAATTGATGCGCGGTCTGCAAAATAAGCCACTTCATTCGCCAAGCGAACCGGATCCAATTCTACACCGCCTAATAACGTTTGAATCCGTTCCTGAAGACGTTCTTGATAGTCGGTCACAACATAAGGCGCTCGTTCAGAAATAAGACGCAAATGCTCTGCCAGTTGATCCAATCTTTGCAGAAGATCGCAGGTTAACTTTTCTCCTTCAGCCCGGCGCATTTGTCCGAAACCCTCGGTTGCTTTCATCAGTGCCTCTGCACAAACATCCCATAGGGTATCCCCCTCGATTTCCGGTTCCTGAACTGAAAGCACTTCGGGCAAAGCCACTAAGCGATAAATATCCGTATCATAGGCCGTATGCAGAGCTGAGGCGAGATCCTTCAATGCCTTATCATACGACAGTGCCAATTCTTTGTCAACCTTCGCTAATCTCATTTTTTCTTCAGTTTCCACGATATTAATATGTACTTCAATCCGTCCGCGCTTGAATTTTTCTTGTAACGTTTTACGGACACGTTCTTCAAATTCCGCAAAATTCCGCGGCAGACGAACAACGATTTCTAAAAAGCGATGATTGACTGCTTTCAGCTCCACAGAAAACTGATAACCACAGCCACTCACTTCTCCCCGTCCAAATCCTGTCATGCTATATGCCATACTTAACCCGGCGAATCAAAACAGCCAGGCTTTTCACCCCTTTATAGTTGATGTCCTTACTATATTATAACAGATCAACGAATAACTTTCCTAGTGAATCAAAGATAGAAACCCGGACTAGGAGCTAAGCAAAATCGCATCTCCCGGCGAAGATGCGATTAAATGTTTTTTGTCTCAGCTTTCTAACCATTCTCCTTTAAACACGTAAGCCGCAGGACCAGTCATATAAACATGATTGTCAGGCCCCCATTCTATCAATAAATCCCCACCTGGCAAATGAACCGTTGCAGAACGTTCAGTCTTTTGATTAAGTACGGCAGCAACCAAGGAAGCACAAGCGCCTGTTCCACAGGCAAGGGTTGGCCCGGCTCCCCGCTCCCACACCTTCATCGTCATCTCCGTCGCTGAATCAATCCGAATAAACTCCACATTCGTTTTACGCGGAAACAAAGTATGGCTCTCGATTGCCGGTCCTAGACGTTCAAAGTCCAGAGTTGAATAGTCATCGACAAAAATGACACAATGAGGATTTCCCATTGAAACGGCAGTATAGGAAAATGTTTTTCCCAAGGCTTCAAGGGACTGGCCGACCACAGGTTCTCCAACACCAAGAACCGGAATAAGATCCGCTTTTAAAATAGGCTCACCCATGTCAACCCTTACTCCACGAACCTGCCCGTTTTCGATATCAAGTCCCAAAGTTAAGACCCCGGCAAGAGTCTCCACCCGCATGGGGTTTCGGGAGACAATTCCTTGATCATAGACGTACCGTGCAAAACAGCGGATACCGTTACCGCACATTTCCGGTTCTGATCCGTCTGAATTAATAATGCGCATCCGAGCGTCAGCAACTTGGGAAGGAAGAATGACAATTAATCCATCTCCCCCGATTCCAAATTGACGGTGGCAGAGTTTCTGGGCTAGCTGCGGATAATCTGCCTCTTCCTTCGGTGTATGAGAAAAATGATCCAGGAAAACAAAATCATTCCCCAGACCATGCATTTTTACAAAGTTCATTATGCTTGCTCCCCTCGCAGAATTTAGTCCCTAATATAAATCTTAAAACATTCGCAGAGAACTCATTCAGCTAAAGCTGAACATCTGGGCTTCGGTGCCGAAAGCACCTTACAAGCCCATAACAAATGCTTACGCGCTGAAGGATGGACTCTTCTCCCACCGAAGCGAGGTATGGGAACAACCCCCACTTATAGGGATAAAAGAATCTCCTTGCTTAGTATACCTAAAACGTTTAGATGGAGTTACCTCCATCTAAATCAAAAGTCTAGTATAGTTTACGTTATATCTCATTAAAGGATACTACGCAAGATAAAGGGGGTCAAGCTATTGAGTCAAGTATACACGGTTTATCCTTTGGCTATCGACGGTTTGCCCTGCCAGTTGTTTTTGAGAAGGCGGGCCAGACCAATTAGAATTGAAGGGCCTCCGGCTACGCAAAGAATTAAAATCCATTGCCAGCTGTGCAGGGCTGTCGTCTTAAAGATAGCTTGTAAAGGCGGCAGATAAATGACACTCAGCTGCATCAGTGTCGAAACCAACACCGCCCCAACTAAGTAAGGGTTTGAAAAAAGTCCTACTTCAAAGATACCTCGTTCTTCAGAGCGACAATCAAAAACATGGAATAATTGAGAGAACACCAGCGTACTAAAGGCCATAGTTCGAGCCCCTAACATATTGGCTCCCATAAAGAGGCCAGCGACAAAAACGAAAAGTGTACCCAAACCTATCAAAGTTCCCCTGATGCCTATTTTACGAGCCAGTCCGCGGGCAAAAATGCTTTCTCCCGGGATTCTCGGAGGACGATTCATAATTTCCGGCTCCGCTCCGTCAACTCCCAGGGCCATGGCAGGCAAGCCATCGGTTACAAGATTTACCCACAAAATTTGAATGGGCAGGAGAGGCAGGGGCAGCCCGACAAGCGTTGCTAAAAACATGGTTAAAACCTCTCCCAGATTACAGGAAAGCAAGTAGCGGATAAACTTGCGGATATTATCATAAATTCCCCGTCCTTCTTCCACTGCGGCAACAATGGTCGCAAAGTTATCATCGCCTAAAACCATAGAAGACGCTTCTTTGGTAACATCTGTCCCGGTCACACCCATAGACACTCCAATATCTGCTTCCTTGACCGCTGGTGCATCATTAACGCCATCGCCGGTCATAGCAACAACTTGGCCCTGGTTTTTCAAGGCTCTCACGATTCTTAATTTGTCTTTTGGGGTTACCCGGGCATAAACGGAAATATCCATAACCCTTTGGCTGAGATCCTGATCAGACATTCGCTCCAATTCTTCCCCTGAGATTACTCCGTCCTTCCCTTTGAGAATCCCTAATTCATGTCCTACTGCTTCAGCCGTCAGACGATGATCTCCCGTAATCATAACTGGCTTAACTCCCGCCTGCCGGCATAATTTAATTGCCCGAACTGCACTGGGACGCGGCGGGTCAATCATGCCCAATAAACCGACGAAAGTTAACCCCTGTTCAATCCCCTCATCATGCATCTCATATTCCGTTAACGATTTTTCTGCGACTGCCAGAACGCGCAGAGCATGCCTGGCCATTTCATCATTGGCCCGCATAATGCTTTGCCTGCGTGCGGAAGATAACTCCACAACACCTTCCGAGGTTAATTCCTGCTTACAAAGCTGGACAATTTTGTCTGGTGCCCCCTTAACATAAGCTCTGGGTCCATGCTTTGTCTTATATACCACGCTCATTCGTTTGCGGTCTGAATCGAAGGGCAATTCTCCAATCCGCTCTTCTTTTCGTTCC
This sequence comes from Desulfosporosinus sp. SYSU MS00001, assembly GCF_049943955.1. Taxonomy (NCBI): domain Bacteria; kingdom Bacillati; phylum Bacillota; class Clostridia; order Eubacteriales; family Desulfitobacteriaceae; genus Desulfosporosinus; species Desulfosporosinus sp. SYSU MS00001. The sequence goes on along the minus strand of NZ_JBNFTW010000001.1, from coordinate 545,435 downwards.
AATACCTCACGCCAGATTCCTGCCTTAGCCGCTGCAACCAAAATCGCGCCTTCAGTAGGGTCACCTTCAATTCCCCAGGGAGCATCATTAGCTTTAGAGCGAAAGAGGCCTGCAACTTGAGCTCCCTTTTTCGTTAAGATGGCATTATTACATAAAGCGGCAATTTTTAAGCCTTCATGAAGAGGATCTTTTTCTTTCTCGGGATCGGCACCATAAAAATCCCCCTTGGGATCATAACCTTGACCGGAAACGGTAATTTTTCTGCCATCCGAATAAATTTGACGCACGGTCATTTCATTTTGGGTTAAGGTCCCAGTCTTGTCGGAACAAATCACTGTCGCACAGCCCAAGGTTTCCACTGCAGGAAGTTTGCGAATAATTGCCTGCCGCTTTACCATTCGTTGAACCCCGACGGCCAAGGCCACAGTGACAATAGCCGGTAAACCCTCGGGAATAGCCGCAACGGCCAGAGATACTCCTGTAAAGAACATCTTATAAAAATCTTCACCCCGCAAAATCCCTGTAGCCACTACGACTAAACAAACAAGAACACTAATTAAGACTAACCATTTTCCCAATTCCGCCAAACGTTTTTGTAAAGGGGTTTCTTCCTCTTCCACACTCTGAATCATCCCCGCGATAACACCCATCTCTGTATCCATACCTGTCGCCACGACGACACCGGCCCCTCGGCCGTTGACGACAGAAGTCCCCATATAGCCCATGTTTCGTCGATCAGCCATGGGGGTCAATTCATCGATAAGAGGTGCGATACTCTTACTCACAGGATGAGATTCTCCCGTTAGGGCAGATTCTTCCACTTGAATGTTGACGGCCTGAATCCAGCGCACATCGGCAGGAATGCGATCACCTGCTTCCAAAAGTACGATGTCCCCGGGGACAAGCTCGGCTGCCGGAATTCGCTGCTCAAGGCCTTCCCTTAGAACCCGCGCCTCCGGAGCCGTGAGGGAACGTAAGGATTCCATAGAACGCTCGGCACGAAATTCCTGAATAAAGCCCAAAATTGCATTGACAATCAGAATTGTTAAAATCGTAACTGCATCTGCTATTTCTCCCAAAAGTCCTGAGACTACTGTTGCTGCCAATAAGACCAAAACCATAAAATCTTTAAACTGACCCAAGAACAGAAAAACAGGATGAACTCCCTTTTTTGCTGCCAGGACATTTTTCCCGACTTCTTGCAAGCGCTTCTGAACTTCTTTAACATTTAACCCTTTGCCTGGATGCACATTCAATACCTTGGCCACATCAACCCAAGGCAGTACATGCCATGATTGTTGACGCATGTCTTAATCTCCTCCTCTTACCCAAAGAACTTAGCTCCTTACTCTTTGTCCATTTCGTAGTACATGCTTATTCCGAAGACCGCTGAAAAATGCCTCCGATGTCCAAGTGTGTTATACTAAAAACAATTCGCCCCCCACCGAAGCAAGGTAGGGGAACCACTCCCACTTGTGGAAGCGGGAGTCTGACGATTGGATGAAAGGAGATCCCTCATGGCCTTAGACGGTGTGACCCTCGCCTATTTAGTAAAGGAACTTGCTCCCCAGCTCAAAGGAGCACGTATAGATAAAATCTTTCAACCTGAAAAAGAAGAAATCCATCTTCAGTTGAGGCTGAGCCAAGGCAATAGGAGACTCTTGCTTAACGCTGGCGCTACCTCTCCACGCTTTCACTTGACTGCTGAAAGCAAAAAAAACCCCCCTTCTCCGCCCATGTTCTGCATGATCCTGCGCAAACATCTCGAAGGAGGAAAAATAGCCAGTGTCTCCCAAGTAGAGCTGGAGCGAGTCATCACCTTTGAAATTCAAAACTACAACGACCGCGGTGATCTCGTTACACTCCATCTCTATTTAGAAATCATGGGTAAGCACAGTAATTTAATTCTGGTGGATCAGGGTAGCGGAACAATCCTCGACGGACTTAAACGCTATTCTCACGCCCTTAGCCGCTACCGTGAAGTACTTCCCGGGCGCACCTATCTTGCACCTCCCTCTCAAGGGAAGAAACCTCCCTTTAAAGATGAAGAACTCTGGCGACAGACTTTCTCCTTCGACGATCTCGACCGAAAGATCACAAAACTGCTCCTTACCCATTTCGCAGGAGTCAGTCCGGAATTGGCCCTGGAAATTGCCATTCAAGCCGGCTTATCTGCTGATACTTACCTCCATCAGTGTGGGGACATTGATTTTTCAAGGCTTTTTCAAGCCTATCAAAGGTTATGCAACCCCGAAGATAAGACGGAAATCCAGCCCTGTCTCTACTATCCTCCTCAACCTAAATTACCTCCTATCGCCTTTACCTTTATTCCTTTTCAACAATACCAAACCTTAAAAAAAGTAAGTTTCGATTCTTTAAACGAGACTATTCAGTGCTTTTATAGCGCCAAATCCGTCACCAATAATCTTGAAGCTAAACGTGGCTCACTACGAAAAATCGTCCAAGAACAGCAAACCCATCTTCATAAGAAGCTAAACGTCTATGGAGAAGCCATATCCGAAGCAAATTCCAATCTTGCCTATCAGCGCTGGGGTGAACTCCTCACAGCCAACCTGCATCGAATTGTCTCCAGATCGAAGGAGGTTAGCGTTGAAGATTATTATGACCCCGCTCTTTCATCAGTTCTAATACCCCTTGATCCCCATCTTAGTGCCATCGACAATGCTCAGCGTTACTACAAACTGTATAACAAAGCAAAGGCCACATTAATGAAAACCCAGCAGTTTCAAGAAGCTGCCCTTGATGAAACCAATTATTTGAATTCCCTGCAAGTCAGTCTTGATCAGGCTTCCACTCTTTCTGAACTTGAAGAAATTTATGTCGAACTTATGGAACAAGGCTACGTTGCAGGTAAACATTTGCTCAAGGACACTTTTAAATCGAACAAAAACGGATCAAAATCAAAGTCGCGACAGAAACCCAAGGTTAAATCCTCCAAAGAAATGCCTCATCCTCGCATCTATCGCTCAAGCCAAGACAGAATCATCTATGTTGGGAAAAATAATGCTCAAAACGATTGGCTCTCGTTGCGCAAAGGAAAACCTAATGATCTGTGGCTGCATGTCAAACAGATCCCCGGTTCTCATGTCCTGGTTCCCCTCGAGGAGGGAGAAGAGTTTCCTGACGATGCTACGTTAGAAGAAGCAGCTGCTTTAGCCATTTTTTACAGCCAGTCAAGAGGTTCTTCCCAGGTTCCCGTCGATTATACCCATGTAAAGCAACTTAAAAAGCCCAACTCTGCCAAGCCTGGTATGGTCGTCTACGAGCAGAATTGGACCTTATATCTTACCCCCAAGCCAGAAATCCTGGAACGATTACTGGCAACAGAAGAAGCAATAGAGTGATTGAATAGAAGGATACACCCCCACTTATAAAAGTGGAGGTCTTAAAAACCGGATAAAAAAAACAGCGCAGTAATTTCTTAAGTGAAATTTCTGCGCTTGTTTTTTATCTAGGGAGAACCTTTTCAATACAAAGAAGTTCAGGAGGATTATTGGCCTGATTGGTCAAGCAAATATGAGCAACATTAAAGGCTTTTTGATTCAATGTTGCGGCAAAGACGGCGAGAGCTTCTTGCTCCTCTTTTCCCCGTTCATGTCCCGGGTAGATAACCAATAAAATAAGGCCGTCAGGCTCCAGAAGATCTAAACATTTCTGAACAGCTTGAAGTGTAGTATCCTTTTTGGTTGTTATTTCATGATCTCCTTTAGGAAGATAGCCAAGATTAAACATAAATAAGCGGATTGGCTCCTTGATGTAAGAATCCATTGTCTCATGACCATCAAGAATTAAGACAGCTCTGTCCAGAAGCTTTAATTTCTGCAGCTTCTCGCGGGTTTTACTAATTGCCTCTTCTTGAATATCGAAAGCATAAACCTTTCCTTCTTCTCCAACTAAATCGCATAAGAAAGCAGTATCATTGCCGTTACCCATTGTGCAATCAGCCGCTTTGTCTCCCTGCTTTAATTTTAACTGACAAATTTGCTTTGCTAAATCAACAACGTTCTTAAACATGTTCCTTTTGTCATTCAAGAATAATCACTTCTTCATTAAAAATTCACACGACTGAAGTGAACTTGTTATGTATAATTATACTCGAGAAAACTATGATAACAAGTTTCCGGCTCAATCCCCAAATGCTATTTAGACTCTCGATTTTCCTCCGCAGCAATCTGCCATTGAGTGCGAGCCATATTTAAGATCTTTGCTTCTTCATTACGCTTTGGATGCTCAATAATTTTGGAAAAATAGGAAACGGCTTTGGTATATTGGCCAAGTCGGCGACTTAGCTCCCCGATCATAAATAAGACTCGCAGTTCAGACATTGATGTCCCATTAAAATCGGAATAGAGATAAGATTCTTCATATTCCTGAAGGGCTAACTGCAAAAACCGCTGTTCGTCGTTTTGCCTATTTTCTGTTCGGTATATCCAAGCCAACCGCAAACACAAACCAGCTAATACGGAATGCTTTTCTTTCTTCAAGGTAGCAGAGTATATCGCCAATTTTAGGGTTTCAATACCCTTAGCAGTATCCCTGAGCTGTCCAAGATCGTGCTTTCTCCATTCATAGGATATTTTGGCATTAATGATTTCTTTGGTACCTGAAGGAAAGGTCTCGGAGAAATCATCTGAAAAGGCAAACCCACATTCCGGACAAACTCTAACATAGTAAAGATGCGGATTAGGTGTACCCTCTTTGTAATGGGGACAAAAGTCACTATCAATTTTATAGGGAACAGCCGACCTGGAACGTACTTTTAGGCTGCTAAAACTATGTCCGCAGCAAAGACAGTTTACTTCTTTTTCATAAAAAGCTTCCATTATAGTTGCACTCCTTTTTTGGGGAACCCATGACATTACCGTAAGAGAAAACTTTACTATAGATGTTTAATTTCGACTCCATCAGCTATAATTCCTGCAAATTTTACAAAACCAGTCTCTTAAATCCAAAAGATGGTTTATTTTCATGCTTATGGTTTAACATTTTTTTAATAGAAACTATATAGCAGATGAGCAAATCTAAGCTATAATAGTGTATGGACATTCTTCGGTTTTCCAAAGCCCCTCTCAACGAGGGGACTTTTTGTAAATAAGAAACGATCTTTGTTCAACGGTTGACTAAAGAAGGGCAGGTAGAAGACAGCTTTGAAACTACAAAATAAACGTGTAACCTATTTTTCACGTAGCCGTTGGGTTCCATTATTCTTAGGAATTTTAATGCTTTTAGTCTTAGGCAGGCTTATAGACTTGCAAATAGTTCAGGCTTCCGATCTCAAACAAAGAGGCATTGAGCGACGAACAAACGATGAAAATGTCCGACCCCAAAGAGGTGCTATTTTTGATGCTCAAGGAAATGTTTTAGCTCAAAGCATTCCCGTTAAAGAAGTTTATGCAGATCCCAAAACGTTGAATGACTTAATTTCCAAGAAACAATTTAAAAGCACTAAAGAAGACGTTGCTAAAAACCTTGCAAGTCTCCTAGGAATCGAGCCCCAGGACATATTATCCGACCTTAATAAAACTAACCTTTCTTGGATTAGTCTGGCACATCACGTTGATGTTCAAAAAGCAGATCAGATTATGGCCTTAAAAATCCCCGGAGTCGGCCTGACTGATGAAGAGAAACGCGTAAATCCTATGGGTAGTTTTGCAGCCTCAACACTTGGCATAGTAACTCAAGACGGTCATGGCGTAGAAGGTTTAGAAAACTATTACGACAAAGAGTTGTATGGCAAACCGGGTTTTATCTCCCAAGAAGAAGATACCCGCGCGCGTTCCATTTTAGGTGCTCCTTCGCAGGGAGAACCTCCAATTCCCGGCGACAACCTTACATTAACCCTTGATTCAACTATTCAATATTTAATTGAACAGCAACTTGACGGTTTAGAGCAAACAACTAAGGCTAAGAGTGTAACAATTTTAGCGATGGATCCGAAAACAGGCCGTATTCTGGGTATGGGATCTCGTCCAACCTTTGATCCCTCCAATTATCAAAAAGTAACCCCTGATGTCCGCCGCAACCTTGCCATCGGCATGACCTATGAACCAGGGTCCACTTTTAAGACCGTTACGGGCTCAGCCGCTTTGGAAGAAGGAGTTATAACCCCGAATTCAGAATTCTATGACCCAGGGTATCTTCAAGTGGGCCCTAAAGTAATCACGAACTGGGACTCTAATATAGCATCCCGAGGAAACACCACCTTTACCCAGGGGATGCAATCCTCCTCCAACGTTGTTCTTGCGCAAGTTGGCATGAAACTAGGGATGAACACCTTTTATACTTATCTCAGAGCCTTTGGATTCGGTTCTAAAACCGGCATTGATATTTCAGGTGAAGAAAGTGGTATTCTTGTCCCTCAGAACAAAGCACGAGAGCTTGACCTGGCAACCATGTCCTTCGGACAAGCAAATTCAGTAACACCTATTCAATTATTAACGGCTATTTCAGCTGTTGCGAACGGGGGAACTCTGTACAAGCCCTATATTGTTGACAAAATTACTACACCCGATGGGCAGTTAGTCAAACAACAAAAACCGACATCAGTTCGACAGGTTATTTCTAAAGAAACCGCGACTCAAATGACACAAGTCTTAGAGCAGGTTGTTAACAACGGAACCGGGTATCTGGCCAAAATCCCGGGAATTAATGTAGCTGGTAAGACAGGAACTGCCCAAAAAATCGATCCGGCCACAGGGGATTATTCAAGTACGGATTATATTGCTTCATTTGCATCTTATGCCCCCGCTGAAAATCCTAAAATTGCCTTGTTAGTTATTGTAGATACCCCCAAAATGGCAGATGGAGAACATGACGGCGGTCCTATCTGCGCCCTTCCGGCCAAAGCCATCCTCGAAGGAGCTCTGCAATATTACGGCATTCCGGTAGCGAGCAATACCCAAAGCGATGTTTCAATTTCCCCCACCGAAACCGCTGTTCGCCCCTCTCCGCAACCTGTAACACCTGAACGCACACCAAGTGCCGAAGAAACCGTTGTCCCTGATTTAACGGGACTCACCATGCGTCAAGCCGGAAGTGTCTTAGAAAAATCAGAACTTCACTTTAGCTTTTCTGGTAGCGGCCTGGCAAATCAGCAGTCACTCCCTGCCGGAAAAGTAGTCACCAAAGGTACTATGGTTACTGTCACCTTTTCTCCCCTAGCGTCTCCGTAACGGGTCCTCCAAGTGCTTCAAACTTAAGCTTCTTTTTTAGAGAATTCAAGGAGAAGTTTCGTCCCGGACATTCCGTAGCTGCTCCAGGCACATCCCGATGGAGCTCAACGTCATCAAGGCCTAAGTTGTAATCCTGGAGCAGCTGTACGACTTTTTTCACTAACCCATTGAGCTGAGCTTCAGGCACTTCCGTTTCACTGAAATTTCCCACCAAGCAAACTCCAATACCCATAGAATTTCGCTTGCCTGCTTTGCAATGTGCCCCCTGTTGGGACAAGGGCCTTCCGGCTTGACAGTCTCCATCAGGCATGATGACAAAATTATATCCGATGTCTTTCCATCCCTTGGCTTTATGCCACTCTCGTATTATTTCACAATCAACAGGAACGCTCTTCCCTCCACGACGCACTGTCGTCGGACTTGCCGTATGATGAATCACGATCTTTTGCCAATCCATTTCGAGTCCCCCTTTACAGTCTTTAAATTATGATTTATGCGTTTGCCTTCGATCAAGTGAGAAAAAATAGTTTCCAGTACCTTCAGCATCTTCAAACATAGTTCAAAACGAAAAAGTATCGGTTGCCTGAACCGATACTTTTTCGTTTTGAACTATGTAAACTTTTGGGCAGTAATCTCTACTATTTTCCGATTCCGAAATACCTTAATATCAGAGGATAGAGATCCACAATCCGGGGATGTTTTAAATCAAAGGGCATTCCGGTCACAATCATGGGTACTGTGGAATCCTCTTTCTCCAACGAGCCGTGGCTTCCTCCTCCGGGATGAGTCGGTGCCCCTTCCGCATAATACTCAAAGCCTGAGAGAGCAGAAACAATCACGCGATCACCCTGGCGCGCTTCCAATGCAGAGATAAGCCTCGAAAAAGCATCGGGATAGTTACCAAACTCAATTATTTTCCCGTCGGTCACTTGGGCATCTACCACGGTTAAATCTCCATCGTAAGACCAACTTTGCCCGTATTCATCCAGAATAGGACCCCCACGGGAAAAGGAAAGCTGATTCTCACTACCACCCTGTAGAACAATGTATTTATTATCAGCGACTTTCCATGAAATTTGGGCATTCCTCACATCTCTCGCTAAGATATCGACAATTTGAGGCAAAATTACCTCTTTTCGTTGTAAGACATAAATAAAAGCCATTCGTTCATTGGGGCAAATAACAATTTCGTGATGTTCTCCTGCCTCTTCCCTTGGGCGTAATCGTTTGAAGGTCATTAAAGCCTGATCTAAATTGATCAGGTATTCTGAGCCTAATCCTACCGTAGACTGCGCATGATCTCCTGTAACGATGATGGCTGTTTTCTCGAGAGCAATTTCCCAGGAACCGAACTGATTAAGAATGGAAGCGATCTGCTGATCCGCCATTTCTAAAGAGGGAGCTGTTCGCAAAGGGCCGTAATGGTGGGAATTCTTGTCATTATCCGGAAAATAAACAACTGTAAAATCTGGCAGGCCCCCCTCCTGAACAAGCTGGCGGGCTATTGTACCGGAAAAAACATCATTAAAACCAAAGCGGTGAAAAGGCCCCCTTGGATAAGTAGATAACCGCTCAGAAAAAGGCAAATGGACAAGCTGGCCTAACGTTAGATGCGAAGGTCCAAAAACCTCTGCCTCTCGGAGACGGAATCTCGTGGCCAAAGCAATTGAAAAAGGAAGTTTTGCCTTAAACCCATGAACGGCACGGTGCATAAAAAGATTGATATTCCCCGAGCTAACCCCTGAAGCTTCTAATACTTCGTAAAGTGTCGGCGTTTCCACGGCAAGATGCTCATCATTCAGCTTTAATAACAAATTACGAATAACCTTTTCTGGGCCGATCTTTAAAACATTTTGCCAAGTTGCACCATAATCGACTATTTTTCGTATAGTTTCATTATACCAAATAAACCCGGGAATGCCATGTCGATCGGGGCCTGCTCCAGTAATCATAGAACTTGTGGCCACAGGGGTCATCGTTGGGAACGTCGAAACAACCCCTTCTGTATAGGTTCCATGTTCCGCTAAAAAAGCCAGAGCGGGAGCATTTCCTTCTGCCAGAATTCTTCCCAAGACGGTCGGATGCAAAGAGTCTATCACAAATAAGATGGCCTTTTTCATGATCGACCCCCTTTAAAATGTCCTGCAGAATTCATTATAGCAAAGTTTTCTCCCACTTGTCACGAAACACCTGTCATAACCGTTTTTTAAGAATATCTTAAGTTATTTTTAAGAATGAAATGATATTGTGAATGCAATAACACAAGCGAGGAGAGTTGGATATGAGCATTATTTCAAACCAGGGAACGAGCGCGGCCTTCTTTACTATAGTTCTACTCGTTGCAGCCTGGTATCATATTAAAAAAACAAAACAACAACTCAATCGGCAGAAAAATGATTAGCTTCTTGAAAAGGGTTTAAATAACATGTTCAAAGTGACTGCCACTTCGGCTCCAAACAGCACAATAATGCAGGAAATATAGGCCCAGAACGTAAACAGCATAATGAACGTCAAACTCCCATAGATCATCTCATAGCGTCCTAAATGCTCTGTATACCAAACAAAGGCCACTCGTGAAAGATATATTCCTATAGTTGAAATCAATGCACCTACAAAAAGATAAGGGCTGCGAATAGCTTGGGAAGGCAAAAATCTGTAACAAAAAAGGCAAGTCAGAAACAGCAGCAAAGGAAAGGCTAAGTGCGATATCCCATGAAAAAGAGCTAACCATAAAGGGATACTCTGATTGGGAGTAAGGAAATTTTTTACGAGAGCCAGAGATACAATCGTTGCCAAGGAGGAAACAATCGTTAGACTGACGAGAATCATAAGCATACCAAAGCCAACGAAATACTGTTTAATAAAAGATCGTCTCTTGCGCACCTCCCAGATTGTATCTAAAATCCGCTGGAAGGATACAAAACCGCCCACGGTTGTCCATAGCAGCCCAAGGATTCCAAAGAGCCCAACTTTGTTCGAGCCCAATAAGACCAATCTGGACACGTTTTGCGAAAGATAGAGTTTAGCATCCGGCAAGGCCGGAACATAGGACTGAAAAACAGCCGATATGAAGTTCTGTACGGTCTCCTGAGGAATAAAAATTGAAGCACCATAGATTAAAAGAAGCAGCAGCGGAATCATAGACGAAAAGCCAAAAAAAGCTATAACTGCTGCCAAAGCAGCAATATTATGTTCCATAATTGACGTCACTAAAGTCCGAACAAAGGTAATGACCTTTTGGCCTATAATCATGTGTTAATCTCACCCGCCTCCTGGAAACAACTCTGACCTAGCATTCCCAAGAAACGGTTCCTTAAGCCAAATACTTCCTAGAAAAGTTTACCTTAGAGTTTTCGGCTTCCGGGCTTTATAGCGGGGAGCCCTTGGGCACAAAGAGGACACTCCTCAGCAGCATAGGATTCAATTTTAAGTTGAAGAACAGAACTCTGGGGCAAACCGAAATCCACTGTCCCACCGCTGCGATCAACCAAAACCCCAACTCCCACGGGAACAGCTCCCATCTCTTGAACCACCGCAATGACTTCACGCACAGATCCGCCTGTCGTCACAACATCTTCCACGACCAGAACTCGTTCCTCAGGTGAAAGCGTAAACCCTCTGCGCAGCCGCATGATCCCATTTTCCCGTTCCGTGAACAAGGCACGTACACCGAGAGCCTTAGCGACTTCATGGGCAACCAGGATCCCCCCCATGGCGGGTCCTATTACGGTTTGAATTTTGAAATCCCGAAAGAAATCGGCTAAGCCTTCTGCTAAAACTGCCGCCCGGTCGGGATACTGCAGGACTTGCGCACATTGCATATACTGCCCGCTGTGTTTTCCGGACGTTAAGAGGAAATGCCCCTCTAACAAGGCATTGCTTTTTCTGAATAAGTCAAGATATTCTTCAGTTTTAAGTGTCATACTTTCGTTCTGCTTCTGATTTTCCGTCATTGCTTTCGCTCCTTTTTCGTTGCTTTCTTTACTTATTTTTGCTTTGTTTATCTGTGTCTTATCTTAGCCATAATCTCTCTAAAGCTTGTCTGGGGTCCTTGGCACGCGTAATCGGCCTGCCAACCACAAGATAAGAGCTGCCCGCAGCTAAGGCTTCGTGTGGAGTTAAAACCCTCATTTGATCATCCGCTTCACTCCAAGCCGGTCGAATCCCCGGTGTAACGATCAAAAATTCCGACGCAGTATTCCTGCGAATTTCCTTGGCTTCCTGAGCAGAAGCGACAACCCCATCCAGACCCGCCCTTTCAGCAAGCTTAGCCAGCATCACAACATGATCTTCCAGTTTACGCTCTACTCCTAACTCTTCACGAAATTGGTGTTCCGACATACTGGTCAGAACGGTCACTCCTATAACTTTGGGCACTACTTCCAACATTTCTCCTTCATCATGAACCGCCGCAGCTGCTCGAGCCATCATCTCATAGCCTCCACTGCAATGGACATTGATCATATCCACCCCTGCTTGCACAAATCCTCGCATAGCCCGTTCAACAGTCGTTGGAATATCATGCAATTTCAGATCCAAAAAAATTGGGAATCCCAGTGCCCTTAGTTCACGAATCATCGCCGGGCCGGTATAGGCATAAAGTTCCATGCCGACTTTTAGCCAACAGCCGCTGCCTTGGAGAACATTTGCTAAGACAAGAGCTTCTTCCCGCCCTTTGACATCCAAGGCGACCATAATTCTCTTATTTAAGTTGCTATCCACTCATAGCCCTCCTTTTTTCTCTCGATCACGTCCAATTAGGATTTGAAAATCTAACCCCGATGGGCTAAGCCTACTAATTCCTGTACTGAAGAATACCCTCTCTGTTCACAGTAATTGCGGATGCCTTCAACCACGTCCAAAGGAACCTGAGGGTTATAGAAATTCCCTGTGCCGATGCTGACAGCCGTTGCGCCAGCTAAGAGAAATTCCACCGCATCCTGCCAGGAAGTAATCCCTCCCATCCCAATGATGGGTAAATCCACTGCCTCAGACACTTGCCAAACCATCCTCACAGCTACAGGCCGAATTGCAGGCCCGGAAAGCCCACCAAAGGTATTCGCCAAAACTGGGCGTTGGGAATTCAAGTCGATAGTCATGCCTAAGAGTGTATTAATCAGAGAAAGCACATCAGCTCCCCCGCGCTGAACTGCTCGGGCCATCTCTACAATATCCGTAACATTAGGAGAAAGCTTGGCGATAATAGGTAAGTCCGTTTCACCTCTAACGGCAGCAATAACTTCCTGTGCACTCCTGGGATCAGTACCAAAATGCATCCCACCATGTTTCACATTGGGACAAGATATATTAACTTCCAGGGCCGTTATTCCCGACCCCTTTTTTAAAGCCCGAGCCATACAGGCATAATCATCCAAAGAAAACCCAGATATATTAGCGATTACCGCCGTAGGAACCTTGTTTAGTTTAGGCAGATAAGATTTCAGGAATTCCTCCAGTCCCGGATTTTCCAGTCCAACAGCATTTAACAGCCCCGCGGGAGTTTCTGCAAGACGCGGCACAGGATTGCCCAAGCGAGGAAGCGGAGTAATTCCCTTTAAGGTTATCCCTCCCAACGCTTCAAGAGGACAGTAAGCCAGATACTCCTCACCAAAGCCATAGGTTCCTGAAGACGTAATTACGGGATTTCGGAGGCTAATTCCGCCAAGCTGAGTCGTCAGATCAACAGGTTTCATTCCACACAACCTCCTCACCCCTGAAAACTGGCCCATCTAAACAAACTTTCTTATGAATTAAGCGGCCGGCCTTATCTTTTAAAGTACATACACACCCCAGACACGCTCCCACAGCACAGCCCATTCGTTCTTCCAAAGAAACTTCTATCGGAACATTGAACCTTTGGCAGAGTTCAGTAATGCTTTGCATCATTCCTTTGGGACCGCAAGCAGCCACACTTACTCTGACTTCCATGGCTTCTGGTTTCGATTCTGTCGGTTTGTTTTGTGACAGAGCGCTTTGAACAAGTTCCGTCACTAAACCCTTTTCGCCCAGACTCCCATCCAAAGTGCTGAGACTTAGTTCGATCTCCAATTCTTTCCATGATGTCAATCCAGCACTTTCCAAAAAGGTCTTACTTTCTCCTCCCCAAAATAGCCGTACTTTCAGCCCTTGACTTAAGGCGCTTTGGACTAAAGCAAACAACGGAAAAATGCCAATCCCTCCGGCAACTAACCAAAGTTCTCCCTCTTCAGGCAGCGAGAAACCATTTCCTAAAGGGCCCATGATACTGAGACTATCCCCGCAGCGAGCCTGTGCCAGAATTTCTGTTCCCCTGCCTTTGATCCGGTAAAGGAGCGTGATCTCATCACGCTCCTGAGAAATTTCAGCAATACTAATGGGGCGCCTCAATAAAGGATCAAAAGAAGTCCGCGCGGAATCCTGAACCTGAACCGTTACGAATTGTCCTGCCTTGGCAGTTTGGGCAACAGGTCCTTGGAGAACCAGTCGCCTGAGCTTTTGATCACTGTCGCCCATTTGTTCATGACTAACGACCAGTCCCTGAGAAAGCATAGCATTCTCTCCTTTCTAAGGATACAGTAAACTGTTCAGCTAAAGCTGAACATCGTGCTTCGGTGACGAAAGCGCCACCGAAGCAAGGTATGGAAACCACTAACACTTAAGAAGTGGTAATCTTAATTGATAATAAGGTTCGCAAAATTGTGTGTCTGAGAATGATTAATTGTTTTCCACATTGTTACTTATAGCGGCAGGAGACTGGGGGAAATACTTTCTAAGACATGAAGCAGGGCTGCCGCCGTATCCAAACTCGTAAAACAAGGAATCCCGTACTCTACGGCCGCTCTCCGGATTGCAAAACCATCGCTTTCCTGAACCCGGCCATGAGTCGTAGAATTTACGACATATTGAATTTTTTGTTTACGGATCCCCTCAATAATTTCATCAGAGCCGTCATGAATCTTAGCAATCGGATCAACTCTTATTCCCTTATTCTTTAAATAGCGAGCCGTTCCTTCTGTAGCTAAGATACGAAACCCAAGTTCCACAAAACGGCGGACGAGATCGACTCCTTCAGCTTTATCTCTATCCGCCAGGGTGACAAGTACTGTCCCGTAGGGGGTAAAGGAAAGCCCCGCACTTAAGAGCGCCTTATACAGTGCCTTTTCATAAGTTCTATCCATCCCCATCACTTCTCCGGTGGATTTCATTTCCGGTCCTAAAGAAGGTTCAACCTTTTGCAGCTTGGAAAAGGAGAAGACCGGCGCCTTGACAGCAACTCGATTCTCCAGCGGCCAAATACCATGGGGTATTCCAATGTCCTCCCAACCCCTGCCTAAGATAACCTGGGTCCCCCAATCCACGATAGGTACCCCTGTTACTTTGCTCAAAAAAGGCACCGTTCTGCTGGATCTCGGGTTGACCTCCAGAACAAATAGTTCCTTCTGATAAATGACATATTGAATATTTAAAAGGCCTTTGATGTTTAACGAACGCGCCAAGGATTCTGTCAAAGCAATAATTTTATTGTGCATCGGCTTTTCCAAGGATTGGGGGGGATATACGGCAATTGAATCTCCTGAATGGACTCCTGCCCGCTCTAAATGCTCCATAATGCCGGGAATAAAGACGTTCTTCCCGTCGGAAATTGCGTCAACCTCCACTTCCTTGCCGAGGAGATATTGATCCATCCAGATTTCCTGATCGGAAGAAGCACTGAAAGCACGCCTGACGACAAACTCTAACTCTTTCTCTTCATAAACAATTTCCATAGCCCGTCCGCCAAGAACGTATGAAGGGCGAACGACTAAGGGGAAACCTATCCGTTCTGCCACTTGCCAAACCTGTTCCATAGTTGTTGCTCCGCCGCCCCGCGGGCGCTTAGCCCCTAATTCCTGCAAGACACGATCAAAAGTACCTCTCTCTTCTGCCCGGTCAATATTTTCCACACTGGTGCCTAAAATACGGTAGCCCCGCCTCTCTAAGCCGCCGGCTAAACCAATGGCCGTCTGCCCGCCAAACTGGACGATAACACCCTCAGGTTGTTCTTTATCGAGAATCGCCGAAACATCCTCCAGCGTCAAAGGTTCAAAATAGAGCCGGTCAGCAGTATCAAAGTCTGTAGAGACAGTTTCGGGATTATTATTGATAATAATACTCTCATACCCTCTCCGCCTCAAGGCCAAGACGGCATGTACAGAACAATAATCGAATTCGATCCCTTGACCAATCCGAATCGGGCCCGACCCCAGGACGACCACCTTAGGCTTCCTATGGACTTCTCCCTCATCTTCAACATCATAGCTGGAGTAAAAATAAGGAGTTGTCGCTTCAAACTCTCCGGCACAAGTGTCAACCATTTTAAATACAGGTAAAATTCCGTTCTTACCTCTGAAATAATAGATTTCATCTTCTGTGCAATGCCAAAACTCTGCGATTTCAGAATCGGAAAAGCCCAATCGTTTACCTTTTCTTAATTTCTCTGCATCCCAAGGGAACATTTTTAAAACTGTGCCAAAGTCTGCCAAACGTTTAATAATCATGAGGAAGTAGGCATTCCAGCCTGTTAGACAAGCAAGTTCCTCGAGAGGCCATCCACGTCTTATTCCTTCGGCCAGAACAAACAATTGACGATCATCCGGCTGCTGACAGGCAGTTTTAAGTTCTTCATCCCTTAAGTTCTCCAGTTCCCGTAAAAGAACTCCGGATACTTTAATATCCAGCGAGCGAATAGCTTTCAACAAGGCCGTTTCTAAATTCCTGCCAATGCCCATAACTTCTCCGGTAGCTTTCATCTGCGTGCCTAACTTGCGGTCCGCATCTGTAAATTTATCAAAGGGCCAACGCGGAATTTTCACCACAACATAATCCAGTGCCGGTTCAAAACAGGCAGAGGTTTTACCCGTTACGGCATTTTTCAGTTCAGTCAAAGCGTACCCCAAAGCGATTTTCGCAGCAACCTTAGCGATAGGGTAACCTGTAGCTTTGGAAGCAAGAGCACTGGAACGGCTGAGTCGAGGATTAACCTCAATAACAACATATTCCATCGTTGACGGATGGAGAGCAAACTGAACATTGCATCCTCCCTCAATCCCCAAGCCATTGACAATCCTGCGCGAAGCACTGCGCAGCATCTGAACTTCCCGATCGGTTAATGTTTGACAGGGTGCAACAACGATGCTGTCTCCTGTATGTATTCCCACAGGGTCCATATTCTCCATATGGCAGATGGTAATACAGTTGCCAATACCGTCCCGCAAAACCTCAAACTCAATTTCCTTCCAACCGGCGACGCTGCGTTCGACGAGTATCTGGCCAATAAGACTCGCTTGCAGACCACTCCGGGCAATCTGTTCCAGTTCCTCATCACTTTCAACGATTCCGCCTCCTGTACCCCCCAGAGTAAAAGCAGGGCGCACAATCAACGGATAACCCGTTTCCCCGGCAAACTTCAGAGCGTCCTCGATGTTATCTACGATTTTGCTCTCTGGGATAGGTTCGCCTAAGTGCTGCATTAACTCCCGAAAGCTTTCACGATCTTCGGCTTGATCAATACTCTGCAAAGAAGTCCCCATCAACGTGACACCACAACGTTCCAACACTCCGCCTTTAGCCAGTTGATAAGCTAAGTTAAGGCCCGTCTGTCCGCCCATAGTCGGGATTAAACCGTCAGGTCTCTCCCTTTCGATAATCCGCTCTACGGATTCTACGGTCAAAGGTTCAATGTAAATCCGATCTGCCGTCTCGCGATCTGTCATAATGGTCGCCGGATTAGAATTGACCAGAATAACTTCAATTCCCTCTTCACGTATTGCCCGACATGCCTGAGTTCCGGCGTAATCAAACTCAGCCGCCTGCCCAATTACAATGGGGCCTGAACCAATAACCAAAACTTTTCTCCACTCTTGCTTGGGCATTACCTTCTCCCCTTCCTCAGGCTATTTTCGTCCACCATTTTAGTAAAGCGATTAAAAATTTCACAATTCTCCTCAGGACCGGGAGCCCCTTCCGGGTGAAACTGGACAGATATTACCGGATACGTTGTATGCTCCATCCCTTCTACCGTTCCGTCATTAAGATTACGCATGGCCACTTCAAAACCGGATCCTTTTAACGAATCTTCCCTAACGGCATAACCGTGATTTTGGGAGGTCATCGTTGCTTTCCCTGTTCGCAAATCAAGGACCGGATGATTCCCTCCACGATGTCCATAAGGCAGCTTATAGGTCTCACCACCAGCCGCCAGAGCGAGAAGCTGATGCCCTAAACAGATACCTAAAACAGGCAGCTTATCATACAATTGACGGACCACAGCAACGACTTCAGGCAACTCGCTGGGATCTCCGGGACCATTGCTTAAAACCATCCCCCTTGGACGCTGTCTTAAGACTTCCTCAGCTGTTGATCCTGCCGGGAAAACCATAATTCGATAGCCTCTCTGCTGCAGAGAACGAAGAATATTTCGTTTGGCTCCAAAGTCGAGCAAAGCTATCAAAGGACCTGACCCCGGAATTTCATAAACTTCCTTAACTGTTGAGCGATAAACCCAATGTTCATTTGAACTGTCTTGCTGCTTCTGCCAAAAAACAAGTCCTTCTTCCCGTGTCTCTGTTAAAACTCCCGGCAACGTGCCAAATTCCCTCAGATATCGCGTCAGTGCTCTCGTATCAACACCTTTTAGTCCTCGAACATTATGCTGCTGGCAATAGTCCTCCAAAGACCCCTCAGCATGCAGACTTCCCTCACCTTGGGAAAGTTCACGCACAATAAGCCCTTGCAGACGGGTTTTGTCAGCTTCATTTTCTTCATGATGCCAGCCATAATTTCCGATTTGTGGCTGAGTGAGTACCAGAATCTGCCCGGCATAGGATAAATCCGTAATCATCTCCTGATATCCACTCATGGACGTATTAAAGACTACTTCCCTTGCTGCCAATGAGGAAGAACATTTCTCCCACGCTCCAAACGTTTCCCCCTCGAAGGTTGTCCCATCCATAAAAACGAGATAAGCCACCTCGACACTCCCTCTCAACTCTCATAACATTTTAAGCCTTAAATTAAATAATACTAAGCAATGATTACAGAAGCATACGGTTTCTTTGGACTAACCGGCCCTCCACCCAGACCATCACTGGAAAGCCTTGCAGGGTTTTTCCCAAAAATGGTGTATTTCTGGCTTTGGATACTAAATTGCCCGGCTCGATAACTTCTTTATAGCCCGGATCAAAAAGGACCATATCCGCAGGAGTTCCCGGCTTAAGCGTTCCTCCCTTTAACCCGAAGCGCTTAGCCGGAGAATGACTCCAGGCCTCAATGACCCGCTCCCAGGAAAGTTTCCCCGTGAGCACCAGATACTGATAAACAGCACTAAGAGCCGTTTCCAAGCTCGCAATACCAAAGGGAGCTTCAGCAAAAGGACGCGCTTTTTCCGCCTGGGTATGCGGGGCATGGTCTGTCGCAATCATATCGATAGTTCCATCTTGAAGCCCTTCAATAAGGGCAGCCCGATCTTCTTGGGTAGCCAGCGGCGGATTTACCTTAAGGGCAGTATCTGTAAGATGAATATCTTCGTCACAGAATATAAGATGGTGAGGATTAACTTCCGCTGTGACATTCACGCCTCGTGCTTTCGCCCTTCGGATCAACTCCACGCTTTCCGCTGTGGAAATATGGGCTAAATGAAGTTTTCCGTCTGTTTCTTCTGTTAAAATCAAGTCCCGGGCAACAATGACACTTTCGGCACTGGCCGGAATTCCTTTGAGTCCCATGCGTCCCGAGGCTATTCCTCTGCGCATAAGTCCGTCTCCAGCTAAATAGTTGTCTTCACAATGGCTAATGATCGGCAGTCCCGTTAATTTAACATATTCTAAGGCCAGTCTCATGACTTCCGGATTTTGAATATTTTTTCCGTCATCCGAAAAGGCAACAACTCCGCCTTCTTTCATATCCGCCATCTCAACAAGTTCTTCACCTTGCATCCCTTTAGTTACAGTTCCAATGGGCAGGACATGGGCATATCCGGCTCGTTCACCTTGAAGACGTACAAACTCCGCCAGGGCCCGCTTATCAATAACCGGTTGGGTATTGGCCATAGCTAAAATCGTCGTGAACCCTCCGCGCACAGCAGCGCGAGAACCGCTTAAGATATCCTCTTTGTCTTCCTGCCCCGGTTCGCGCAAATGAGTATGAACATCGATTAAACCTGGGAAAAGGAACTTGCCCTGACCGTTAATTGTCTCTATAGCTTCGCCCTGTGCTTTGAATTGAACCTCTTCATCACTCATGGACGAAGAAATCGCCAGGATTTTTCCTTCTTTAACAAGAACACTCTGCGGACTCGATAGTTTTTGACTAGGATCAACAACCAAAACATCTTTAAGCCACAACATTAGCGGACCCTCCAATCAAGAGATAGATTAAGGCCATACGAATTGCTACACCGTTTGTCACCTGACGCTCAATTAAGGCTTGAGCACTGTCTGCCACCTCATCGGAAATTTCCACTCCGCGGTTCATCGGACCGGGATGCATAACCACGCTTTGTTTGCCGGTCTTCTTTAAGCGCTCGGTCGTTAAACCATAAAGATGACTGTATTCCCGCAGGCTGGGAAACAGTCCGCTTTTTTGACGTTCCAATTGTAAACGCAGGGCCATCACCACATCGGCGCCCGGTAAAACGCTGTCCAAATCATGAGTCAATTTAACCCCCAAGCCTCCCATCTCCGCCGGTGCCAAAGTCGGAGGACCCACCAAGGTAACATTGACTCCAAGTTTTCTAAGGCCCCAGGCGTTGCTCCTGGCTACACGGGAATGTAAAACGTCCCCCACAATAACCACGTTTTTCCCTTCCAGCTCTCCCAGCTTTTCCTCCATCGTAAATATATCCAGCAAGGCTTGGGTCGGATGTTCATGTTGACCATCTCCCGCATTAATAACCCCTGAATTAAGAATATCCGCCAAAAAGCTTGCTGAACCTGAACTTGAATGTCTGAGAATGACTAAATCAGCGCGCATAGCCTGAATAGTTTTGGCAGTATCGTACAAACTTTCTCCTTTGCTCACACTGCTTTGAGCCACAGCGATGCTTGTCGTATCCGCCCCTAAGACTTTAGCCGCCATTTCGAAGGACGTTCTTGTCCTTGTACTGGCCTCATAAAAAAGATTGACAACGGATTTTCCTTTAAGTGTAGGCAGCTTTTTTATGGGCCGCATCAAAATCCCCTTCATCACTTTTGCTGTCTGCAAGATCTGACGAATTTCTTCCACATCCATCTCTTCTAACCCAAGAACGTCTTTACGCTGCAATTTCATCGTAACCCTCCTAATAATGCTGTTACTTTTTGGTATCCCCTTCGCTGCAACTTTTATCCAAAACAAGATTGAGACTAAAAACCAAAAGTCCTCTCCCAAGAAGGGAGAGGACTAAAATAGGCATGGCCAAAGATCCTACTCGCCCCTTGCCCATCTCTCTGGATGGTATTTAAAGGGTTAGGTCATAGTTCGTTGTTATTCACTTGTTAACTTGCAATTAAACCCGCTCCAGGAGAAGTACTTCTTCTGCTTCATCAACTTCCTGTAATTGAACTGCGACGATTTCCCGGCGGGAAGTAGGCAAGTTTTTGCCGACATAATCTGCGCGAATGGGAAGTTCCCGATGTCCGCGATCAACTAACACAGCAAGCTGAATCCGCTCCGGCCGGCCTAAATCCATGGTGGCATCTAAGGCTGCACGGGCGGTTCGTCCGGTATACAAAACATCGTCAATCAGTATTACCGTTTTCCCTTCAACACTAACCGGGACATCCGTTTCATGAACAACAGGCTGAACATCAATCGTACTCAAATCATCCCGATAAAGTGTTATGTCCAAAATCCCCAAGGGTAACTGTACTCCTTCAAATTCCAGGATATACTTTTGGATACGCTCTGCTAAAGGTACGCCCCGACGTCGAATCCCCACTAAAATCAGTTTATCAGTTCCTTTATTTTTCTCCACAATTTCATGGGCAATCCTGATAACCGCCCGCCGAATTCCATCAGCATCTAATATCTTGCTTTTAACCGTTCCCTCCAAAGTATCCATCTCCTTCCTTCTGGAGTAACTTTAGAACACAGATCAGAGTGACAAAACAAATAGGACCATCTCCCACGGGCAGACAGTCCTTAGCTTACTTCCGTCTGCCTTCCCAAGCCTCTCAGGACTTCATTTAAAGGCCATTCAACTGACATTAAGTTTACTTTAGGTTGGTCGAAATGTCAATCCTTCCTGCAAACACTTGAGAAGGTTAGAGAACACTTCAGGAACCGGAACGTCAAACCTCATCCATTCCCCGCTTCGGGGATGTTTAAACCCTAAATGGGCCGCATGGAGAAGTTGGCCATTTAGCCCGAACCTGTTTTTCGAAGGTCCGTAAACAGGATCCCCTAAAACGGGATGCTTAAGATAATTCATGTGTACACGGATCTGATGAGTCCTGCCGGTTTCCAGGTGCACTTCTATGAAAGTCATATCTGGATAACGTTCCAGAACTTTGTAATGAGTGACAGCAGTTTTAGAATGATTCATAACAACAGCCATGCGCTTGCGATCCGACGGGTCACGTCCAATGGGAGCATCAACAGTACCAGAAGGTTCATGGATCACACCATGAACCAGGGCAAAATAGATTCGTTCCATACTGTGTACTTTAAGTTGGGCAGCTAAGTTTTGGTGAGCATCATCATTTTTAGCCACTACTAAAATTCCTGAAGTATCCTTATCAATTCGATGTACGATCCCAGGCCTTAAAACCCCGTTAATTCCTGAGAGATTACGACAGTGGTATAACAAAGCGTTAACGAGAGTGCCTGTCCAAGCACCGGGCGCCGGATGGACTACCATACCCTGGGGCTTGTTGACGACTAAAACATCCTGGTCCTCATAAAGGATATCTAAAGGGATATCCTCTGGTTCCGCATTGGCCGGACGAGGTTTTGGAATTGACGCTTCAATTCTGTCACCCTTGTGGACTTTATAATTTCCTTTTTTAATCTGCCCATTAACTTTAACGTATTCCCTGGCAATAAGATCCTGAACAAAAGACCTGCTTTTTCCTATGAATTTAGTAACCCCAACATCAAGTCTAATACCTTCCGAAAGCTCAAATTCCAAGTTCTCAATTTCGTCAGAACTATCTTCTGCTCCCAACTCAATCTCGTTAATTTCTTCGTTGAAGTCTGCATCAACCTGTTCTGAGCCAACAACTTTTTCTACTTTCACGCCAATCTTAACCATCCCAAATTTAAAATTCTATCATCTTTCAAGGGTTTTGTGATCTTTTTCGTCCCAATATAACTTCAGCATAAGGAGTCCAACACCAACAACGATCATACTATCAGCAAAATTAAAAACATAAGGCCAAATTTGAACATCGATATAATCGACAACACGGCCAATCACAAGGCGGTCATATAAGTTCCCAAGAGCACCTCCGCCAATCATGCCAATAGCCAAGCGCAGAAGTACTTCTTTTTTGGGAATTCGAAATTGGCCATAAATTACCCCACCGACAACCACAACAGCTGTAACGACAAAAACCCAGGTGCGTCCAGCCATCAAGCCGAAGGCGGCTCCTGGATTAAGGACATAAGTAATGTGAAATACCTTGGGAATGACTATCAGCGATTCGCCCGGCACAAAATTTTTTTGAATCAACACTTTTAAGAGGCGATCAACAATCCATACGCCAATCATTGCAAACCAGACCAACAATCCTTTAACCCCCCTGTTCTTTTTCATCTTAACACAGGGTTTTAAGGAGAGCAAATTATTCCTTATGCCGGCAATTCATCTAAGTGCGCCCATGTTTCTCACTGTAGTGGATTGTATTGCCTCGCCCTTCCGGTTCTCGGCTTGTCTCAATGGTTTCTATAAATTCGCTTGCTCCAATAACCTCATCAGAATCCTCATACAAATCATTGGGATCTGATATATCTCTATTTGTCCCTAAATCTTGAAGTGAATCAGACGTTCCATAACGGGCTACAGCCTGCCAGGCATCTTCGCCATCAAATTCGACTCGATCCGTCCCGTCATTAAACGTTCGGGAAAAGGGACGGTTGAGAATTTCATCTTCGACAGGTTCACGATGCAAAGAATGCTGCTCCTCTTTCTCTTCCTCACGACTACATTGAGTACATACCGTCGTATAGGGTACAAGTTCAAGCCGTTCATAAGGGATCTCTTGACCACAGCGTTCACAGACTCCATAGGCGCCTTTCTCAAAACGCTCTAAAGCAGCATCAATAGCCTCAATCCTATGTACAGAACGATCATGATAGGCAACATCCTGAGAACGCTGATATACCTCCGTCGCCACGTCAGCTGGGTGGTTGTCCGCTACTGACAGTTCACCTAAGGACTCCCTCATATCCCCATTAATAAGTTCTGTTGCTGTCTCCATTAAGCTTTGCTTTTCCGCGTGCAGCGTATCTATTAATTTTCTATAACGAGAACCATTATTCATCTAACTGCCCCTTTCTAATGTCTTCAAACAAACTCCTAAATTTTGATCTTGTTTCAATAATCTTAGTGTTCCCACGCGCTGATGATTTACCCAAAAAACTTAATAACATAAAGAAAACTTAGCTGACGCTGAGCTCTGGCGAAAGCGGCAGCTAAGTTGCACTTATGCTAGAAGACGAAGACACTGTCTTCGCACGTATTAACTCTTCTTGCAGTCTAAAACTGTAAGTTATACTCTCCGATAGTACAAAAAAAGAACTCCGCGCCACATAATTGTGACGCGAAGTTCACCATTTACCACAGAATATAAAGAATATCTAAATCTAATCCAAAAGAACCTCTAACTGCATGCCATTGGAGAGACTGAAAGCATTTCCTTCATCTGTATCAATGTGCATATCCAAGGCATAATTCGGGCTGACACGGATAAGAACTTGGTCGAAAATTCCGCCTCGTACACCTGGGACCACAACCCGGACATGGTCTCCATCCTTTAAGGAATATTTTTGAGCATCTTCAGGTGTCATATGAATATGGCGAGCTGCAATAATAGCCCCTTCATCGAGATGAACTTTTCCCTTAGGACCTTCAACATCGAGTCCTGGCGTCCCTTCAAGCTTTCCGGAGTCCCGAACGGGAGGTTTAACTCCTAATTTAAAGGTATCCGTGGCTGCCAATTCCACTTGAGACGCCTTTCTTGCCGGTCCTAAAACACGTATTCCCGGCATGGAACCTTTGGGACCAATAAGCGTCACCGTTTCTTCACAGGCAAACTGACCCGGCTGACTTAAGTCTTTTGTTCTCGTCAAAGTATGACCGGCGCCAAAGAGCTCTTCAATATGCGCCTGGGACAAATGAATATGTTTGTTGGAGATACCTACCGGAACCATAAAACTAGCCATTAGATTTATCACCCTCCATAGTTACTGCGAATGAAATGATAACATCTGCCCGAAACAAATTCCGGGTGTAAAAATTTCATTAAATAATAGTATACTCCATTTCAGCATAAAACGACACAAATCCAAGCGTAAATCCCAGTTTAAATTTATGTTAATAATATCCTTAGCTTAGCGTTTCTTATTCCATTCATCAGATCGATATTTGGAACGAATTTTTTGCATCAAACGTCTTTCAGCATCTGTTAATTGACTTTGAAGCAAATCGATTTTCATAACTCTAGAAAATCCGCAGCAAATCTCCCGTTCCAAATCCTCTCGTCCAATGGGCTGGGGCCAAATTTCATCCAAAGCACACGCTTTCCGTTTAAATCGTTTCAACAAACGCTCCCTCAGCTCTTCAGTGGGGAATTTCAGAAGCCGAAAGAGAAGATCGGCATCAAAATGGAGTAGGATGGACCCATGCTGCAAAAGCATCCCCTCTTTCCGCATCTGAGCGCTCCCCACCAATTTTCGGCCGTTGACAACAAGCTCATACCAAGAAGGAGCATCAAAACAGGCCGCAGTAGTTGTTTCTTTCGCAACCCCGCCAAGGGACATCTCTGCCGGAATTCCCAGGGCTTGAAATCCTGATAATAAGGCTTTACTGATCTTCAGATAAGATTCCGTTACAGTCCCTGAAACCTTAGGATCCTTTTCTGAGGCTATGACACTATAGGTCAGCTCATATTGGTGCAAAACCGCCCGCCCACCCGTCGGTCTGCGCACAATGTCAATTCCTTCTGCCTGACAGGCCCTTTCATCAACCTCTCGTTCATAGCTTTGAGCATATCCAAGGGATAAGGTTGCCGGGTCCCAGCCATAAAAGCGCAAAACGGGTTGAGGCTCAGAAGCTTGAACCATCGTCAGTAATAATGCCTCATCAGTAGCCATATTCTCAGTTCCCGAGGCTACAGCATAAGGCAGGTAACGCCAAAAATCCATAGGATCACTCACTTTCCGTTGATTTCTCCAAACCTTTACGAACTTGATCCCAAGCCCTTACCGCTTCATCTTGAGTCAGGGGCCTCGGATAATTATAAAGCTCTTCACCGGGTGTTTCATTATAATACGGACGATTACAGCCTGTGCAACCCGAAGTTTGAAAGGGTATTCCTCCCCTTTTTTCTTTCAGCACGTCAATAGAAATACCATAGCTGATCAACTGTCCCTGTTCAAATGTAAAATTGTCCTTCCTCCCTAATTGATTTCGGAGGAGATCGTGGGCAACCTGTATCCGACGATAATGAGACAATTCAGGTTGAGCAACTCCTTCCATTCGCGTCCCCCGTACAGGGGTAAAAGCAAAGAGTGCTGTAGTAACACCGTGATCGTAGAGAGTTTGCAGGCAATGGATCATCTCCTCTTCACTCTCCCCTAAACCAACGATCAAATGAGTTGCTATATGACCAGGAAACATCTGAGCAGATGTGAAAAGCAGCTCCCTTCGTTCCTGCCATGACCCGTCTTTACTGCGGGCATAGATCTCAGGAGTTGCGGCATCTAAAGCTACGCTTACATGGTCAACACCGAGATCCAAAAGTTCCTTAACCTCCTCGAGACTTCGGGGACCTGCCGACACACAGATTGGCAGTCCAGTTTCTGATTGAACAGCTTTAACCCAATCCTTAGTTTCTTCCAGAGCCGCTTTATCCTGAACCACTTGAAAACAAATTCGCTGCAGCCCAATATTAGCCTTAGTTGCCCTTAATCCTTGGAGGAACACTTCATTGGCATAATCCGGCCAGCTAACCCTCGACAGAAGATCTGCCCGAGCACCACTCTCGCGGGCTTGTGCACAGAAGGCACAATTAAAGCGGCAGCGTTCTCCGACCATCAGGTAGGCGGTTGTAGGCAAAACATCAACCCTAACCTTTTTTAAGCCCAAGACTTTAGCTGTACCCAAAGAACATCGTATCATAAAGCACAACACTCCTCACCGCGTATAACCTTAAGACCCAATTCTTCTGCTCTTCGCCGAGCTCCCGGAGTCGGCATAACCAAACGATTCAGACCTAAATCAACGGCAGCTTCATCCAGAACCTGCCGGTATTTTCCCTTGGGACGCATACATCCCAAGACTAAAGGTATCTTGGAGAAACGAATCCTTGCCTTAGCCAAAAAATCAACAACCTCCTCCACCGGCAGCGGCCGCCTATCAGCATAGCGTGTTCCCGGCGTCGGAATAAACACATTAAAAATCAAACCCCGGATATCCAGTTCAGAAAGAACTTCCAAAGCCGCCTCTTCCCCCTGCCACTCTCCACCTTTCAAACCTAGAGTTACATGGGGCATCACCGGCAATACGTCCTGCAAAGCAAGAAAAACCCGACGGTAATCCTCCGGGCCAAACTCCAAGCCATATACTTCACGTATCGTTTCCCGATCGGCTACAAAGTCAAAGGAGATCACATCGGCTAAATCTTTGAGCAACGGAACTTCCTCATTGCTTAATAAGCCTACGTGAAAATTTAAACGAACATTTCTTTTAAGCCCGCGCAGAAATTCCAAATGTTCAGGGAAAGGGACCTTCCCCTCCCGTGTACACCCTCCGCTGATAAGTGCACTGCGAAATGGATAACTCTGATTAAGAGCCCCACGAATTTGAATCTCTTCGACACTAGACATCCCCTTAAGGTAGTGTCCGCCACAATGAGCACAATTAAGAGCACAGGAGTGACCTGTAAGAGTGATGCTCTCTGTCTGAGTGGGAAAGTCAAAGAAGATCTCATCGTTAAAATTCCTACGCCGCACCATCCATGCCTGTTGAATCAGGCTCAACCCATCATCATGCTCCATCTCTTCATCCTCACTTAAATTAAAACTTATCTCTGATGGTACCGTATTATAACTTAGATATCTACCCCGAAAAGACTATAGACCTCAAAGCAGGGCACCTTCGCCCACAGGAGAGAACTCATTGCATGGAGAGGCGGTAAAGCCCACAAAGGCTGCGCGGGGCAGCGGAGCCAGTGGTTCACATCAGGTACTGCCCAGAGGTTTGGCACGAAAGTGTCCGGTGGACATTTTCGCTCGATGCGGCTATCTCCAAAGAATGCTTATCCGCTGAAGATAGCTCCCGCGCGGCCGAGTGGGCGAGCCTCGGAATGCTGAGTGAACGGTGTGGGTGAAGATGCCTGACCCTAGCGACCTAATTTCATTCTTCAATGGCTTTACATCCAGACCGTTAGTGGAAAAAAGCCGCCCCAAAGAGCGGCATATAAAATCACCCTAGTTCCCTGACAAAATGTTACTTCTTCCGATACCGCAAATCCGGTTTCCGCACCGCTGCCACCTCATCTAAACGAGTCACTAAAGTAGTATGGGGGGCGTTCTTAACCAAATCCGCATCTTCACGGGCTTCCTCAGCAATCTTAATGAGGACCCGGGCAAATTCATCGAGAGTTTCTGCGCTTTCCGTTTCGGTGGGTTCAATCATCATTGCCTCTTCAACGATCAGCGGAAAATAAATCGTGGGCGGATGATAACCATAATCCAATAAGCGTTTGGCAATATCTAAAGTGTGAACTCCCGTCGATTTCAAGGTCTTCGGCGTAATTACAAATTCATGCTTACAAGTACGGTCGAAGGGCAGGTAATAATGATCTTTGAGCACTTGCATTAAATAATTGGCATTAAGCACCGCATTTTCTGACGCTGCCTTGAGCCCTTCTCCTCCCAAAGCTCGAATATAAGCGTAGGCCTTAACAAGTACCGAGAAATTAGCGTAAAATGAACGAACCCGGCCAATTGAAAGGGGCAGATTGTCCTCTAATCCAAAAGTACCGTCATTTCTTCGAACCACAATAGGCTTGGGCAGGAAGGGCAGCAAAAATTCCTTTACGCCGACGGGACCGGCACCCGGCCCACCTCCCCCGTGGGGCGTCGAAAAGGTCTTATGCAGATTAAGATGAACGACGTCAAAGCCCATATCTCCGGGACGAGCAATACCCATGATGGCATTGGTATTAGCTCCGTCATAGTACAATAATCCGCCGACATCGTGAACAAGCTTGGTGATTTCCCGAATATTTTCATCGAATAGACCAACGGTATTAGGGTTTGTTAACATTAGAGCAGCAACTTCATCGCTGACAACCTTTTTTAAAGCCTCCAGATCTACGCCGCCCCGCTCAGTGGAAGGCACCTGAATGATATCATAGCCGACCATCGCTGCCGTCGCCGGATTAGTTCCATGAGCTGAATCCGGAACGATGACTTTCGTACGTTTCCGGTCTTGCCTATGTTCATGATAGGCTTTAACAATTAACATCCCCGTCATCTCTCCATGAGCACCGGCTGCAGGCTGAAGAGTAAATCCATCCATTCCCGCCAGCTCACAAAGATCTTCCTGAAGCTCAGCCATGAGCTGTAAAGCTCCTTGAGTCAAGACCTCCGGCTGATAAGGATGGAGGGCCGAAAACCCGGAGAGACGAGCCAAAGTTTCATTCACTTTAGGGTTGTACTTCATTGTACAAGATCCCAGAGGATAAAATCCGGTATCTACTCCATGATTGAAGGTTGAAAGCCGAGTAAAATGCCGCACAACATCAACCTCGGACAGTTCGGGAAGCTGCGGTTCCTGACGGGTAAGCATATGCTCGGGGATCATTGTCTCCACAGGGATTTCCGGAACATCACATTTTGGCAAACTGACTGCATTTCTGCCACCAGCACTGAGTTCAAAAATTAGCGGTTCTAATGCTTTCATTGGATTTCCCCCAATCTGGCCACAAGCCGATCAATATCAGCCTTACATTTAGTCTCGGTCACACAGAAGAGAAGATGATGATCAAGTTCAGGGTAGAATCGCGCTAAATCCAATCCGCCAATGATTTGATCTTTGAGAAGAGCCTCATTAATTTTCGAGGGTTCCAACGCTGTTTTTACCACAAATTCATGAAAGAAAGGCCGTTGAAAGGCTAAACTCATACCTGGAAGCTTGGCGATCTCCCGAGCGGCATAATGAGCATTTTGGAAATTCAGATTGGCTAATTCTGAAACTCCTTTTTTTCCCAAAGCGCTCAAATGCATGGTAAAGGCTAAGGCACAAAGGGCCTCATTGGAACAAATATTGGAAGTAGCTTTTTCCCTTCGAATATGCTGTTCCCGGGCTTGCAATGTCAGAACATAACCTTTTCGCCCGTTTTTATCTGTTGTTGCTCCTACAATCCTTCCCGGCATTCTCCGCACATACTTGTCCCGACACGCCAAGAAGCCTAAATAGGGACCGCCAAAATTAAGAGGATTTCCAAAGGCCTGACCTTCTCCGACAACAATATCTGCCCCGCATTCTCCCGGAGTCTTCAGCAGCCCTAAAGACACGGGATTAACTGCCATCACGGCAAGTGCTCCCTTTCCATGAGCAGCGAGGGTAATTTGTTCTGCCTCTTCTATATTGCCGAAAAAGTTTGGAGTCTGCACCAAAACGCCTGCTATACCTTCCTGAAGCTTAGTTTCTAAGGCTTCAAAGTCTGTGGCTCCACCTTTGGACGGAATTTCAATCAGTTCCACCCCTCGCGGCGGCAAATATGTTTTTAGAACGTCACGATATTCCGGATGTACTGTCTCCATAACTAAGATTTTGTTTCTCTTTGTGGCATCGCAGGTCATGAGTGCAGCCTCAGCTAAGGCGGAAGCGCCATCATACATTGAAGCATTTGCCACATCCATTCCCGTTAACTCACAGACCAACGTCTGATATTCATAGATCGCTTGGAGTGTCCCTTGCGAAATTTCCGGCTGATAGGGCGTATAAGCCGTATAAAATTCAGAGCGAAGCAATAATTGATCCACAAAACTCGGGATATAATGTTCATAAGCACCAGCCCCCAAGAAGGAACTGTATTCTTCAACGGTCTTATTTTTAGCGGCCAATCCTTTAACATGTTTGACTAATTCTTGTTCTGACATTCCTCCGCGAATATGGAGAGGCCGTTTTAAGCGAACTTCCTGAGGTACATCTGCAAAAAGGTCTTCGACGGACTCAACCCCAATACGGGCTAAGAGCCGCTCTTTTTGGCTGTCCGTATTTGGCACGAAGTTCATTCTAGTGTTCCTCCTCAGCCACAAACTCCTCATACTCAGCAGCAGTCATTAAGGTATCCAGAGGGGACAAATCCTCTGCCTCAACTTTTATCAGCCAGCCGTCTCCATAGGGATCACTATTTAACAGTTCCGGCGAATCAATCACCAAATTATTTACTTCAACGACCTTACCGCTTACGGAAGCTGTGATTTCTGAAACTGCCTTAACCGATTCAACGGTCCCGTAGGATTCTCCTGCAGTTACCGTAGCTCCCACTTCAGGAAGTTCAACGAAAACAACGTCTCCCAGACTTTCCTGGGCGTGATCAGTAATTCCAAAAGTTACGATATTCCCTGCTGTCTTCGCATATTCGTGTTCTTTGTTATACTTTAATTCTACTGGATTCATGATATCATCCTCCTCAATATTTTAGTTATTTTATCCGCTAGCTCCGTTTATAAAACAAACTGGGAATAATCTTTGCTTGAACAGCCTTTCCGCGAATCATCACATCCAGGGTTTCACCTAATACCGCTAAATCCGCTCGCATAAGACCCAAAGCGATATTTTTATCAAGAGTCGGGGAGTAGGATCCCGAAGTAACAAATCCGATCTCTTCCCCATTCTTTTGCAATAGATAATGAGAGCGGGCAATTCCCCGTCCGATCATTTCCAAACCAACAAGCTTGCGTGGTACGCCTTGCTCCTTTTGCTTCAGCAGTGCATCTCTGCCAATAAAATCCGTCTTATCCAGTTTGACAAAGATACCTAGTCCGGCTTCTAAAGGAGTAATGCTCTCCCCTAATTCGTTGCCGTATAAGGGTAAGCGGGCTTCAAACCTTAAAGTATCTCGAGCACCAAGGCCAATGGGCTGTATCCCTTTTGCTGAACCGACTTCCAAAATCCTGCGCCACAATTGTTGGGCAGACTGAGGGGATGCATATATCTCAAAACCATCTTCTCCCGTATATCCTGTACGAGAAATCAGACATCTAATATCATCAACTTCCCCGTAGCAAAACGTATAATACTTTAAGGTTGACAAATCAACATTGGTCATTCCTTGAAGGATCTTTTCCGCTTGCGGCCCTTGCAAAGCAAGCTGGGCATATTGGTCCGAGATATTCTCTGCGGTGGCTTGGAAATTTTGGACTTGCTCAAGCATCCAGGCAAAATCTTTTGCTGTATTGGATGCATTGACAACAAGCAAAAAATGCTCCGGTGTATGTTGATAGACCAATAAATCATCTACAATTCCGCCATTCGGATAGCACATGGGAGAGTAAAGGATTTTTCCGTTTTCCAGCTTACTGGCATCATTTGTAATTATCCTTTGCACAAAAGCCAGAGCATCCTTTCCTCGAACATCAATTTCGCCCATATGGGAGACATCAAAAAGCCCTGCGTTTTTACGTACTGCCTGATGTTCTTCGATCACTCCGGAATACTGAACCGGCATTTCCCAGCCGCCAAAATCAATAAGTTTTGCCTTGGCTGCTTTATGTTCTTCATAAAGTGGAGTTCGCTTCAGTTCTGCCATTTTGGCACCTCCTCAATTCTGTATAGTTTTAACTGAAAACTGAAACTTAACCTCTCCCATCGTAAAAAATTAGCTAGCCGCCATAGATACAAAAAAGGACAGAAAAAATGCCTTCGCATCTTCTCTGTCCTTTAACCTGAGAGATTCGCCGTCTTCCGGCTTCCCCTTTGGTGTTCCCTGTGAAGAGAAACTCTCCAGAGTACCGTCTACTAGCCGTACCTTTGCCTGAGAGTTTCCCCCCTTGAAAAGCGACTTCAAGAGATTTTCTCCTTCGGCGTCCGGAACTTCTCCCAGATCTCTCCTGCTAGTATCATTCGGTAGCTATTATCGTTATACAATATACTATGCCTTTTTTTTCATTTCGTCTATACCCTTTTTAAAAGTTTGACTGATTTTTTTCAATATTTAATTACCTAATTCGACAATTACCATTTTTTTATAGACACCCAACCCGTACAATCGTTTACATTTTTACCCTTGGGCCGGATGACCCAAAATTTCCGATTTTGGGGCTTTTGTAATTAAAACTCCATAAATAACTAAAATCCCGTCCCTCCATAAAGGGACGAGATCACTCGCATACCAACCGTTTCGCTAACGATTTCATCAATAACTGAGTTACTTATAATAATAATAGTTATGAGTCCTTCAAGATTACCTTACGTAAAATCGTGACTAACTTCGCCTGTCCCTCAGAATCGATGGGATCAACCATCCAAAGACACAAAAAAGAGACTTTACGTTGTTTCCATTCCTGAACCAGCGGCTCCATCGTTTCCTTAGAAAGGTATAAATGAGTGGAATCTTGATTAGGGATCAGACTTACCACAACACAACGCTGCTCAAGATCATCCATAATTTGAAATGCACGATCAAGCAAATCGTCGCTTCCGGTCATCAGTACATCCCCCGGGCGAAAATGATTACTGGCTTCAGCAATTCCCACACAAAGAATTTTCAAATCTTTGGTTTCTAAGTCTAAATCATGAAAGTCAGGTAAAAGCTGGATCTCTTGACCTCCTACTTTACCAACAAAAATCTTCCTTTCATCCTCATGCAACCCAAATCCTTGAATGAGAAAGTCAGAAGATATCTCACTAATCAATCTATTCATCGGTGACAATCCTTCTCTTTCCAAGTTCTCTTTTAGAACATTTTACCACGAATGCAGACAGCTTAGCAACAACTGCAGTAGCCTTGACCCTTTAGGCTATACCTTCATTTCGCTCTTGCATCGTTTCTAAATCAAGATGGGAGAGCAAAAAGGACTTGAGTTGACTTCGAATCAAATCACGTTTCCTAGATAATTCTTGTATTTCTCCCTGTATTTCTTCCCATTTTTCCTGAGCTTCAGACACTTTGGCTAACTTATTCTGTTCAGCCTCCTTCAGCAAAAGTTCGGCCTCATGACGTGCAGCTTGCTTTACTTCTTCCGCAGTTTGCTGGGCTAAGACCAGGGTTTGCTGCAATGTAGTCTCAATTTGACGAAAATGACTAATTTCAGATTCTAAAACTTTCACTTTTTCGCGTAACTCGAAGTTTTCAGTGTAGGCGGATTCAAATTCCTGACTCACTGCATCCAGGAATTTTTCCACCTCTCCGCATTGATACCCTCGAATCCCTTTATTGAATTGCTTATTGTGTATATCAAGGGGAGTCATTTGCATCTTTGTTCCCTCCTACTGGCGTTGTGACTTATAAAGAATAAGCTGCCAAGCCGTACGTTCCTTGCGGGTCTGAGTACATTCCAATAGCTTAATGCGTCCGCAGCCCCGGCAGGAAATGGTTTCTCCAGGCTGCAGCTTAAGTTCCGCTTTGTTGACTACCAGGCCTTCGCGCCGTACCTTACCCTGGTTAATCCATTCCTGTGCTAAGGCCCTCGAGACACCAAAGGAATGGGCAAGAAGAGCATCTAAGCGTGATGAACTTACTGTAACCCGTTTCTTCTCTCCCTCGTCGGGCGAAATATTGGGCTTTTGGCTGCATAGTGCTGCTTTAATTTTTTCCCGTCCGGCTAATTGCCAATAATCGATTATAAAGGGAGCAATATCGGCCGAAGTCACTATATAATACTCCCCTTGACCGGCACGGATGTCTCCCAAAACCTCCCGCTCTATACCCAAACCCAACAGAGATCCGAGAATTTGACGGTGTTCGAGCCGAGCTTGAGGATTCGCAGGCAGAACCTCGAGAATTGACAGATTGGCATCCTCAGGATCTAGTTCCTCTCCCCATGGGCCAATAACGATACGAACACGTTCTGCGTCTGGAAACCCGCCTTCCAGCAAATAAGCTAACCCTTCTTTCCTGAGAATCCCTTCAGTCCAATCCCGCAAGGCAAAACTTAAAAAAGGAGTGACCTGTTTAGTATTATAACGAAGTACTATATCGAGTTGATCTAAAAGATGAGCAGCCGTCAACCGTTGGTCTTTTTCGTTCCAAAACCCAAGCGCACTGCGATCTATAGAAGGTTTCATCTAATAGAAAAGCCTCCCAATCAATGTCTGAATCAGGTTTAAAACGATAATAGCGATCAAAGGAGAAAAATCCAACCCCATACCCCCTGAACTAATTTGAAAACGCTGAAACGGTTTCAGTAAAGGGTCGGTTATATCATATATGATCGTGATTAGAGGGTTTGGCTTTAATCTTGGAATATATGAGAGAAATGCTCGAACAATTATGGCGAAAATCAGAATTGTAATCACTTTATCAACAATCTGAGCAATTAGAGAAATCAATTAATAATCCCTCCTATTTTGACCAAAACAGACCTTTAACTTTTAGCTCATCTCGCATTTCCCCAGAAATATCGACATTATTGGGAACAAACAGGAAAATCCCGCTGCCAACCTTCTGCATATTGCCATTTAGAGCATAGGTTGTCCCGCTAATAAAATCAACAATCCGTTTTGCTAAAACCTTCTCGGCATTCTCCAGATTGACAATAACCGGCCGTCGGGATTTCAGCTGATCAGCGATATTTTGGGCATCTTCAAAAGTATTCGGTTCCAAAACGACCACTCGCATTTGTTTTTGCGTATGAATACTAACAACGGGAGCATTTTTTCTGCTGGTACGTACTTCTTCTTGGTCAATTTTCTCTTTTTCCTGTTCTTCAAAAACCTCGTCTTCCTGTTCATCATCCGCAAATCCCATAATCCCAATCATCTTATCAATCAATTTTGCCATACCTGGCCCTCCCTTTCAGATATCTCTTTACGTGGAGCTAAATACTACCTAACTTAACCTACTGGCTATCCGCGTTCGCCAAAAATCTGTCGTCCCACTCGAACAAGAGTGGCTCCTTCTTCAATGGCCAATTCAAAGTCTCGGCTCATCCCCATTGAAAGGTCCAGCAAATCAACACCTGGCCAGCTTTGAGATTGCAAAGAATCACGGAGATTTCTCAGTTGGCGGAAGAATTCCCGAGTTTCTTGCAAGCTTGCCTCCAGAGCTCCGATCGTCATCAAACCCCGGACATTGACATAAGGATAATCCTTTATAGAGTTTAAAAAATCCGGAACTTCTTCAGGCGCTAACCCGGCTTTAGCAGGATCTCGAGCAATATTGACTTGGACCAATGCTGCCCAGATCAAACCTTGTCGTCTTCCCTGTTCATTTAAGGCTTCTAAAAGTGAAAGGCGATCCAAGGAATGAATGAGAGCAACCTTGTCATTCAAATATTTAATCTTATTAGTCTGCAGTCTTCCCACAATATGCCATTCACAATCATTCGGCATATACGGAACCTTCTCCTGCCATTCTTGGATTCGGTTTTCCGCGAAAGCTCGCTGCCCAACCTGATAAGCCTCCTGAATTTTTGGAATAGGCTGAGTCTTGGAAACCGCCAACAATTTTACTGCGGCACAATTTCTATTGCTCCGCTCAACAGCCCGAAGAATTCGCTGACGAACTTCTATTAAACGTTGTTGAATACCCAAATCTTCCATTTCCTGAATATCCCCTTCGCAAAGAATTCTACGCTTTTCCTCCGTTTCCTGCTACGAAAGTCTGAAGCTTGATATTTTTTACCTTGCAATTAGCCCCTCAAGCCCATTTCGCGGGTTCGTTACTACAGGTATCCCTACCGGTAAATTGTCTACACAAGCTTGTTGATCATTTTTATCAAGTACTTTGACTTTTTTAAAATGGATTACCCCTTCTGTCGAAATAAAGACACCTTGTTCCTCTCCCTGTGTCCAAAGAGCGCTTGCAGGTATTAGAACACCACTGGTCTGGGGCGCATAGATCCAAGTTATTTCTTGGTGTCTTTCAGTTGCTGACCCATCAACGTAATGAGGAAACTGAACGATTATACCCATAGGTTTTTCAGATTTACGCATAATCTGAGCATCCATCGTTTGATTTCCTGCTGTTAAACGGATGGTTTTTCCAGTGATATCATCAATACTTGACAATTGGAGGAAAGCCAGCGTCGGCGAAAGATTATTCACGATTTTACCCACAATCTCTCCCGCCTGAACCGTCTGACCAGGGACTTTAACCTGGGAAGTTTGAGCAACTAATTTTTCTAAATCCATAGACATTATGTTCTCGCTGGTAATAATTGTTTCTAAACCATCGCTTTGATGAAAGAATAGCCCTCCCATATCAGCTGTTACCACAGTGCCGCTTAGCGAACTCTGATTACTTCCGGGAGCAGCTCCATTTTGCTGCACTGCTGCCAACGTTTCGCCTCGTCTAAAACGCTGGCCATCTTTGCCGACAAACTGTATTGTTCCTGAATTGGGAGCTTTGACAGGCTGCTCCTGATTCGCAAAAACAGCAGAAACCTTTCGTTCATGAGTAATGATCCCCGGCTGAGCTGCTGTGAAGGTTATATTCCCAGCGGAAAAATTCTCTCGATAGTAGCAAAAAGCTCCCCCAAATAAGATTAAGAATACGATGATCCAAAGCCCATATGGATTTCTTTTTTTTCGCTTTTTTTTCTCCATGGACCCCTCCCAGAACCCGTCTCTTTTTTGATGTTTGATACATAGGATGTCAGGATGCACTACCTGGCTCGAGGTAAATCACAGGTAAAAACAGTTCCGACACCAAGCTGGGATGTAACATCAATAGTTCCACCCACTCCTTCGACCATATGCTTTACAATACTTAGACCCAAGCCTGTCCCTCCTTGTTCTCGGGATCGAGCTTTGTCCACACGGTAAAAACGCTCAAAAATTCTTGGCAGCATTTCTTCTGGAATACCACAACCGGTATCACCAAACTCCAAGCGAAGATACTCTTGAAAAACTTGCGCATTCAGCCATACTCTTCCTTCAGTTGTATATTTCACAGCATTCTCTAAAAGGTTTAAGAGAAGTTGGCTTAATAAATCTTCACCTATGGAAAGAGGCGGTAAATCCTCCGGGAGATTGACTTCAACCTCAATATTTTTGACTTGAGCGAAACTAAGTATAACCGGCTGAATCTTTTTATAGGCTTGCTGGAGATAACTTATTTTGCCGGAGACGAGTCCTCCCTTGTTCTCCCGTCCTTCAAAATGAGCTAACGTTAAAAGATCTTCAATTAAGCGCTGCAGGCGCAAGGTCTCAGCCTGAATAATTTTTAAGAAACGCTCGCGTAACGAAGGGACATCCGCCGCACCATCCAACAATGTTTCCACAAACCCTTTAATGGATGTTAAGGGAGTTCTCAACTCATGGGATACATTAGCAACAAATTCCGTGCGCATTTGTTCTAAACGACGAAGTTCAGTAACATCATGCATGACAATCACAGCCCCTCGCGGCTGACCAAGTTCATTTAAAATCGGGTTTACTTGACTTTGGATGGTCTTTTGACCAAAGTGGGTTTCCCTGGTCGCACTCGGTTCTCCAGAAAGTACATTGTGAATTAAATGTTCCAGTTCTGAATCATAGGTCAGCTCCAGCAAATATTTTAACTTGCGTTCCGTATCCTGGCGTCCAAAAATTCGATTTGCTGCTGCGTTAACTAAAACAACCCTGCCCACATGATCAACTGAGACAACGCCTTCTTGCATTCCTGCTAATATTGCCTCCATCTTGTGAGCCTCTTGAGTTCCGCTTTGGACAATCATCTCCACATGCCTCGAAAGACTATTCAGTTCAGCCGTAAATTCCCCGATTTCATCCGTAGAATCTGCAAAATCAATTCGTTCAAAGTTGCCTCTCGCAATACGTTGAGTGGCCAGATGGAGTTTTTCCAATCGCTTAGCTAAATAGCCGGCATAAACATAAACAGCCCCCGCCGGAAAGCAGATCGCCAGGATCACGACTTCAATGTCTATTTGCTGTCCTATCGCTTTTAATTTTACGCTCTCACCAACCCAAAACAAAAGCAAGGACAAGGCCGTCATAACAATGTACAGTCCCGTTAAGCGCCATTTTATGCTCATATTCTTA
This sequence comes from Desulfosporosinus sp. SYSU MS00001, assembly GCF_049943955.1. NCBI lineage: Bacteria > Bacillati > Bacillota > Clostridia > Eubacteriales > Desulfitobacteriaceae > Desulfosporosinus > Desulfosporosinus sp. SYSU MS00001. The sequence continues at coordinate 506,864 of NZ_JBNFTW010000001.1, read as the reverse complement.
CCCTTTAAAACGGTAGCCGATTCCGCGCAGAGTTTCAATGTACTCCGGATTCGAGGGATCACGCTCAATTTTTAGCCGCAAATGCCGCACATGGACATCAACAGTACGGGTATCTCCATGATACTCATAGCCCCAAATGCGTTCCAGAAGTTCATCTCTGGAATACACTTTACCAGGATGGGCAGCAAAAACACGTAAAAGCTCAAATTCCTTTGGCGTTAGCTCAACTTCTTCACCTCGGATGAGAACACGGAAACCGTTAATGTCAATACGCAGCTCTCCTCGCACAATCATGGCTTCCGTATCTTCCGGGATGTTTAAGCGGCGCAAACGAGCTTTGATTCTCGCCAGTAGTTCCCGGGGACTAAAAGGCTTTGTCATATAATCATCTGCCCCAAGCTCCAAACCCAGAACCTTATCGATCTCTTCACCTTTCGCCGTTAACATAATAATTGGTATCTGCTGAAACTTTGTATTTAAACGAAGTCTGCGGCAGACCTCTAAGCCGTCCATTCCTGGCAGCATGACATCAAGAACAAGCAAATCCGGCTGTTCCTTTTCAATAGACGCTAAGGCTTCCGGACCATCTTTTGCCACCCGAACCTGATATCCTTCTTTTTCCAAATTGAATCTAAGCAGTTCTTGAATGGGTTCCTCATCATCCACAACCAATATTGTTGCCACTTAAATCCCCCCAATTCTAATCCACCCTGCCATTCGTCCTGTTCGAGCACCATCACGACGATGAGAAAAAAACCATTCCGGGTTATCTTTTGTGCAAAGGGCCGCCACTGCAATATTATCCGGGCAAACACCTTTTTCTAACAATGTAGTCCTATTAGCTTCCCACAGATCAAGCTGGTACTGTCCTTCAGAGATCGGACGCAAAAAGGGAGTTTCTGCGTAGTTGGCGCGAAATTGGCTAGCAACACGTTCATCGACAACGTAGCAGCAGGGGCCGATACTAGGTCCGATGGCAGCCCAAGCCTTTTCCGTACAGCCTCCGGCTTCTTCAAAACACTCTAAGGCTCTGCGGCCAATTTTCTGCATGGTTCCCTTCCAACCCGCATGAGCGATGCCAACCGCCTTAAGATCAGGATAATAGAAATAAAGAGGAACACAATCTGCATAAAATGTCATGAGACCAACGGAACTCTTTGTAGCAAGACCATCGACACCTGGGATAACAGTTTCTTGATCACGAAGACCTCGGCCGCCATCTTCCTCATCAACCCATACAACCTTTGCTCCATGAATTTGTTCTCCCACGACAGCTCCCGACCAGGAGGCGTCCCACAGACTAAGCCAACGCGAACGATTCTCCAAAACCTCCCCAGCTTCATCCCCAACATGAAGTCCTAAATTTAAACTGTCATAGGGGGAGTGACTAACACCTCCCTTGCGCGTCGAGAAGCCTATATCAATTCCTTCTTCAAGCCACTTTGAAATTGTTAGAACGGTAAATTCTCCTTTTCTTTGCCAGTTCCAGTTCATTCTCTGACTCCTTTAATTTCTTTTTTAATATATCATTTAATAACCATAAGAACAAACCTGCTATTAGTCCTATTTCGACTAGTACTAGAAAAACATTGGCGAATATCCGGATAATATGTAGATAAAACCTGTCCTTTGCGGAACAAACATAAATAAAAGCATAAGCACATGTTCTTAGATTAAGAACTATGACTTATGCCTATTGATTCAACTTAAGTACTCTTAGCGATGGTCATCATTCTCCGGATGGTATTCAGGCAGATCATGGGCATCAACTAAAATAACATCCACTCCAATTTTCTTAACCCGTTCCCAAGGAATTATAAAATCCTCAGCTTTTCCGCCGCCAAAAAGTCCCCAACTACTTCTTGCAGGCCCTGGTACCACCATTCCTTTAACAATACCCTTCTCTAGATCCAAATCGAGATCTTTAATTGGGCCTAACCTTCGGCCATCCTTGATATTGACAATATCCAATAAGCGCAAATCTGAGATTCTCATAGATTAATCCCCCCTGATGAGGCTCAACTGTCATATATCATTATATGTGGGATGGTCTTTAAATAGCCTTCGCTTTTAATATTTTTTAAAGTTACTATGTTGCAGTAAGTAAATTTGGCTGCGGTGGCTGTAAAGAGTGCAATTGGGATGACCTTCCTTGATCTTGCGAAGCTCTTAAACGTATTTGCGCATATGCTGCATAGCCGCCTTTTCTAAGCGGGATACTTGGGCCTGGGATATCCCTATCTCATCGGCGACTTCCATCTGTGTCTTGCCATTAAAAAACCTTAGCGATAAAATCAGCTTTTCCCGTTCACTTAAACGCCTAAGGGCCTCGCGGACTGCAAGCCCCTCTACCCATCCATTGTCCGTCTGTTTATCATCTCCGATTTGGTCCATAACAAAAATAGGGTCACCGCCGTCATGATAAATCGGCTCAAACAAAGAAATCGGTTCCTGAATGGCATCCAAAGCAAAAATAACATCTTCACGCGGCAGGGACAGCTTAGTGGCGATCTCCGCAACTGTTGGTTCACGCGAGCACTCACAAACTAATTGATCTCTTACTTGTAAGGCTTTATAAGCAATGTCTCTAAGTGATCGGCTTACCCTAATGGGATTATTGTCCCTTAAGTACCGGCGAATTTCTCCAATGATCATCGGCACAGCGTAAGTTGAAAACTTTACGTTTTGGCTAAGATCAAAGTTGTCAATCGCTTTCATCAATCCAATGCATCCAACCTGAAATAAGTCGTCAACATACTCGCCTCGATTTGTAAATCTCTGAATTACGCTGAGTACAAGACGAAGATTCCCGTGGATTAATTTTTCACGGGCACTGCGATCTCCGGCTTGATAAATCACAAACAGCTCTTTCATTTTTGCACTGGATAATACAGGTAGCTTCGAGGTGTTCACGCCACAGATTTCAACTTTATTTAATGCCAACTTAAGAGCACCTCCCCAGACAATTCTGTTGGAAAGTATGCCCGTTGACCGTTTTACTTATTCTAAACGACAAAATTCTTTACGCAATCTGCGAATTATTCTTTTTTCGAGTCTTGAAATGTAGGATTGTGAGATACCGAGTCGATCCGCCACCTCCTTTTGGGTCTTCTCTACCCCATTATCTAAGCCAAATCTTAATTCCATAATAATTTTTTCTCGGTTCGTTAGTCTTTCCATAGCTAAATGCAATAACTGCCTGTCAACTTGTTCTTCAATAGGTTTGGAAATGACATCATTTTCTGTTCCCAGAACATCTGAAAGCAATAACTCATTCCCATCCCAATCAATGTTTAAAGGTTCATCAAAAGATACCTCAGAACGAGTCTTATTATTACGTCTAAGATACATCAGAATCTCATTTTCAATACAACGGGAAGCATAAGTTGCCAATTTAATCTTTTTCTGCGGATCAAACGTGTTAACTGCTTTGATTAAGCCAATGGTTCCGATAGAAACCAGGTCTTCAATGCCTATCCCGGTATTTTCAAACTTTCTGGCAATGTACACGACGAGCCTGAGGTTACGTTCAATTAAGATATCTCTGATCGAAGGATCACCCATTTCCAGACGCTCTAAGAGCATCCCTTCTTCGTCTGAATTTAGAGGAGGGGGCAAGGCTTCACTGCTTCCGACATAATAGATACCTCGAGCCGAAAAGAATTTCTGGCGAAACACCACCCAAAAACGGCTAATTTTATCGAGAACATTACTCCACCACATAATTATTCATCTCCACCTTTCTGCAATAGTTCCGGGTGCAGTAACGCTTGATATTCACCCTCCGAACTTAAAATTTGTTTGACAAGAGCCACAGTTGCCTGGATTTGACGGGGGCCATCCTTGTCAAAACAAGTGACCCGAGCAGGTCTGATCCCTAGAAGCCAACTTCGGCGATCAATAGTTTGAAAGGGAATAAAAACAAGACGTCTCATTAAACTAGGATTTTCTTTCCATAAGTATGGCCATGGATCCTTACTCTCCTCCCAGGGTATTTCAAGAAAGGACTGTATTTCCTGGGGTATCGAGGCCGCTGCAGCCTCTTCTTCCACAAGTAAGACAGGATTGCCATTCAAGGGGTCCGTCAGCTGATTGCCTGTATCCAACAAAGCTTTAAAATTAACGAGCTTTTGGCCATCACCTTCGAAATCAATTTCCAGTTCAAAAAGGTTTTTTTCTAAGTGAGAACGTCCTGTCTGCCATCGCTGCCAGCGGTCTTGTAGTATCCACCATAAAAATCCTGACAAGGGCAAAATCCAGAAAGTTCCTTTGACAAGGGTAAGCATGTCATCACCCAGACCCTTATCAAACTGTATCCACCCCCATAAAGCATAAACAAACCCCCCGAGTCCGGCGGAAAAAAGCCAAAACCCCAGGAAGACTTTAAGAAAAACCTTTATACTCCGGATCGGGTAGGCTGCTAAAACCATGAGGAAAGGGATGAGCCACTTGCTCAGAGTCGTCCAGGGCGGACCGGAATAACACACTAAGATTACCGGAATTTCCCCAAGCAATACCCCAGCCAGTATTCGTTTCGATCGAATTGGCAGATGAAGCATTCGGCCTGCAAGAATAAGAAGTAGCGCATCTACGCCTCCATTCACGAGCATATCTAAATCGAGATAAGTCATCGCTCCATTCATTGACGCATCCTTTCCAGATCTATACTAAAAATTATAGCTTAGCGACGGAGGAAAAAGCTGTCGCTTTCAGTGGTTCTGTTTGGGATTTTTTAGGAGAATGAATACGAGTAGTGTAGTTTTAGATCAAACTTGGCTGCTGACAAGCTCCCAAGTATCGACGACACTCTGAATTTCCTAAGCACTTAACTGTCTGTAAATCTCAGAAGAACAATTTAGCTGATGCTCGAAGGCACTGTCTTCCACCCGCTAGCCTTTGGGAAGAAGTGAGTGAACTCGTTCAACTAAAGCTGAATAAAAAAAACTGTCGGGAATGCTTGATTCATTCCCGACAGGTATAAAATGATCTTACGTCGAATTACGTTAACACTCTTGTTGTAGTTCTTGTAAAACAGCAACCACCTCTTGTGATGCTTGAGCCATCTTTTTAAGCAGTTCTCCACCTCTGGTTTTATCGCCTTGTTCTATCGCTGTTGCCGCTTCACGAGCTAGATCATGAACTAGTTTATGCGGAGCTTCCAGCTTGGTCAATACATTGGAGGAACGAAAGTGGATGGATTGGTCGCTTTCAACCCATTGACCTAAACGACAGCCATGATGGTCACCAACCTGCTTGGCAGTCAGATGTTCATACCCCAAAAGTAAGTTGTAAATTCGCCATGTCCATAAGAGATGGTCTGTTTTACACAATTCTAAAGCTTGATAATCGGACATAGTAGGAACTCTTGTCACTTGTTCTGAACGAATTGTTTCTAGTTCCCGACTAAGATCATAAATTCCTTGACCGGTTACTTCAGCTATGTTTTTAATTTCTTCGGCAGCCAGAGTCAACGTGGAAATGCTTCCGGCTGCCTCTTGAACGGCTGCACTCTGCTCTTCACTGCTGGCTGCAATATTTTGGATATCCTCTGTGATCGACGTAAAATTTTCGATAATTCCTTCTAAGGATGATGCTGCTTCCTGCATTATCGTTTTGCCATTGGACATCGTTTGCGAAAGTGCCGAAATCTTCTGATTTGTTTCAAAAGAATTCTGACTAAGAACAGCAATTTTCTGACGAATATCCGTCACCGATGTCGTTGTATGTTCGGCAAGTTTACGAACCTCATCCGCCACAACAGCAAATCCCCGACCCTGCTCCCCGGCACGTGCCGCTTCGATAGCTGCATTGAGAGCCAGTAAGTTTGTTTGATCAGCCACACCGGCAATAACCGTCACAATCTTTTCAATGTCCTTCATGGAATTCAATACTTCTTGAACCTGTTGGCTGACTATAGAAAATTCATCAAAGGAACGTTCAACGAAGAGAATGGCTTCTTGTATTTTTTCACCTCCGGAAACAGCCGCCGTGGTTGCTTGTTCAACAAACCCCGAGGAATTAGTAGCAGACTGGGCAACCTGATCCGAAGAAGCGCCCAATTCTTCAGACTGAGCAGCAAGACCTGTTAAATGATCCGCTTGTTCCTCGACCTTATGCAGCATTTGGCGAATTGAGGTCATACCAATCAGTCGCTTGACAGAATTATCGATATCCTTCAGGGAAGCCGAAGATGCCTCTTGTCTCTCGGCAATGACGCGGTTAAGAATTTCCACCACAGGGTAAAGGGGACTTGAAGGCTCAATATCGACTTCCAATGACCTGGTAAAATCAGATTGGCTTAAAGCCTTATATATTTTTTCACAATCGGAATTAGGCGTAAGAACTTCGGAGGTCTTACCCTTAAATAATCCCATACAGACATCATCCTTCTTATCTTAAATTCCTGAATTATTCTGCAACATTCTACATTATTCTCCGAATTCCTTCATGGTAAATCAAGTTTTTAAAAATAATTACTAGGTAAAACTTATAATACAAGGTTGATTAGCTTACTCCTTTGTGACTGCCGGCTTAGTCATTAGTCAATTCGACAATTAAGGAAACGACTTGCCAAAGGGGCAGTACCAAAACTTGTTAGCGCCCTCCTTGAATCTCCAATTTTACTTGCCTAATCATTAAATAAAGGCGTTCTTACTCCACTACTAGTGAAGCGAGAACGCCTTTAGTATTTGCATCGATCAATGGTACATTTAATTGTTTTATCCAATCGCAAGACTCCTACTTCTTCAAGTGGGAGTGAAGCCCCGATGTTCAGCTTTAGCTGAACGAGTTCACTTTCGGCGCCGCAGAAACTCAGGAATATCAATATCCACTTCTTTTGTTACCGGTTTAATGATGGTAGTTTCCTGAGACTTACTTTGCGCTCCCGAAAGGCCTGCGTATTGCTGGTCAAAACCAGTGGCAATAACAGTAACCCTTAATTCCTCTTTAAGATTCTCATCGATTACAGCACCGAAGATAATGTTAGCCTCAGGATCTGCCGCCTCAGAAATAATTCCTGCCGCCTCATTGACTTCAAAGAGTGTTAAATTGATTCCACCAGTGATGTTAAGCAACACTCCCTTGGCACCTTCGATTGACGTTTCCAACAAAGGACTGGAGATGGCTTTGCGGGCCGCATCAACGGCTCGATTCTCGCCTGTAGCTTGTCCGATTCCCATTAAGGCAGAACCGGTATTGGACATAATAGTCTTCACATCTGCAAAGTCTAAATTGATCAGCCCAGGTACCGCTATTAAATCCGAAATCCCCTGTACCCCTTGGCGCAGAACATCATCGGCAATCCGAAATGCTTCATGGATCGTCGTGTGCTTGTCCACAACCTGGAGCAAACGGTCATTAGGTATTGTAATTAATGTATCTACTTTACTTTTAAGTTCAGCGATCCCCTTTTCGGCTTGCATAGCCCTTTTACGTCCTTCAAACGTAAAGGGTCTGGTGACAACACCAACTGTGAGGGCTCCCATCTCCTTTGCCACTTCAGCAACAATTGGTGCTCCTCCTGTGCCCGTACCGCCGCCCATGCCGGCTGTTACAAAAACCATATCCGCGCCCTTAAGAGCCTTAGCCAGTTCTTCGCGGCTTTCTTCCGCCGCTTTAGCACCGATATCAGGATTTGCGCCTGCTCCAAGACCTTTAGTTAACTTTATCCCAATTTGCACTTTTTGGCTCGCATGTGAAAGCTGCAGTGCCTGTGAATCTGTATTAACGGTTATAAAATTTACACCTTGTAAACCAGCGGTAATCATACGATTTACCGCATTATTTCCTCCGCCACCCACACCAATTACCCTTATTTCGGCTATTTGGTTTAAATCAGTTTCAAATTCTAGCATCTAGGTTTAACCCCCTCGCATATTCTGACCGAACACAAAGAAAAATGAACCATGTTATAACAATTCTCTCTAAAAGCACCTTAGTCAATAGGTTATAATTCCTAACAAACTACCGGTGCGAAAACTTAAAATCTCTTGTTCAACATTTTAATACATATGACCTTACAAATTCTATATGTACAGGCCTTATCCCTTTTTTTTAAAATAAAAACTTTCAGCAAAATGAATAAATCATGCCTGTTATTGCTACTTTTTTAATAGGTGACGCCGAATACTTCCAAGGTTATTGAACAAGCGCACACCAAAGGCTACAATTGCCGCTAAATAAAGATCAACCCCAATTCGATCTCCAACGTAGGCTAAAGCTGCTGCTAAAAGCATATTGCTGAAAAACCCGCTTAGAAATACAGTACTGTCGAAATGGTCCTCCTGAGCCGAACGAATGCCTCCTAAAACGGAATCCAAAGCAGCTAAAATTCCTACAGAAAAGTATTTAGCGTATTCTATCGGGACAGAAAAAGGGCTGACATACCCAATAGCTAACCCTAGCACTAAGCCTAAAAGCGGTAACCACATTTAAAAGATCCTCCCCCGACTTAGCGGCCAATAACCGGTTTGGCCGCTGTAAAATCAATATAGCGTACCCCTTGTTGGAATGATTTATACTCTTTATCATTAATTAATTGCCAAAGAGCATTTAATTTGTCCTTCCATTCTTTTGCTTGTCCAAGCCGAACCTCAACACCACTTGTTAAGAACAACGTCATTTGCTGGACTGAGTTCACATTAAGTTCTCCAATCTGCCCCAATAGTTCCTTAGGAGCTTGTCCTAATAAACTAAGAGCCGCAGTTAGAGAAGGATTACTTAAATTCTGACCCGGTCCGGTAGTATCCAAGACTTTAACTCCCGTTATGACCGGATGATCTGTTTTAGGCCAACTCTCTAACCGCCGTAAAAAAGTTCCCTGGGCATCTACCTCCAATACTCCTTTTGGAACAACGACCAATGCTACAGGCGTCCGTTCAGTAATCTGAATCACTAAAGTGTGAGGCAGCACCCTCTTAAAGGTTACGTTTTGGACGAGAGGATGCAGAAAAATCTTATTCTTGAGGTCTTCTTGATCGAAGAGTAAGAGATTCTGTCCTTGAACTCCATTGGCTAATTTTAGAATCTCATTTTCCGGAATAATACTTAGACCTTGAACCTTAATAGTTCGTACGACAAACGCACTGGAGCGAAAGAATAAGGCCAAACCCAGTGCGAGTAATATAGTCAATGCCGTCAGATAGAGGAAGGTTGTATTTGTTTTCTTGGAAGTCATGGTGATTCCTCCTTGTTCCAAGTATAACGAATACAAACCTATTCTGTCATGCCCTTTGAAAAATTTTTTTCCCAACAAAATATTACAGTTTCCTCATTAATTGAAGGAATTTTAACTTTTAGGCGCGACCCTCAGCAATTTGGCACCTATATGACGGTATTTTTCTTCTAAATTTTCATAGCCACGATCGATATAATCGACTCTTTCCAAGACCGTCGCTTCATCAGCAGCTAAAGCGGCCAGAAAAAGAGCTGCCCCGGCCCTTAGATCTGTGGCCTCTACGAAGGCTCCCTCCAAAGTTCCAGTTCCGCGAATAATGGCAGTTCTACCTTCAACCTTAATTTGAGCGCCCATCCGACACAACTCATCGACATGCTGAAAACGGTTTTCAAAAATCGTTTCAGTGATAACGCTGGTCCCCTCCGCACAGGCCAACATGGCCATAAACTGCGGCTGCATATCGGTCGGGAATCCGGGGTATGGCATTGTTTTAAGATCAATGCTATGAATTTTGCCTTTCCTCTCGACCCGAACTGCATCATCGAGGAGCGTGATCTTAGCCCCTGCCTGTCGTAATTTGGCAATAACAGGCTCAAGATGTTCCGGGACAACATTCTCGATCGTTAAATCTCCCCCAGTCATAACGGCTGCTATCATATGCGTTCCAGCCTCAATTCGATCTGGGATCACTGTGTGCTCAGCCGGTTTAAGGGAGTCTGCCCCGTCAATTCTCAGGACATCCATTCCCGCCCCACGCACTTTAGCTCCCATTTTATTGAGAAAGTTTTGCAGGTCAACAATTTCCGGTTCACGAGCCGCGTTTCGGATCACCGTGGTTCCCTTTGCTAAAACTGCTGCCATCATGATGTTTTCGGTAGCCCCTACGCTCGGTACATCAAGATAAACTTCCGCCCCCTCTAAGCGATCTGCCCAAGCTTCTATATAGCCATGTCTTTCTTTAATTTTCACTCCAAGCTGCTGCAGCCCTTTAATATGTTGATCCATCGGCCGAGATCCTATAGCACATCCGCCGGGCCTTGAAATTTTTACCCGTCCATAGCGTGCCAATAAAGGCCCTAAAATTAAATTAGAGGCACGCATTTTCCGCATCAGCTCTTCATCAACATCACAAAATTCCAGGGCTGCTGCATCTATGGTTAACCCTTCATTTTGACGTTGTACTTTGCAGCCCAAGTGTTCCAGAACCTCAATCATATGTCTGATATCTGCCAAGGCCGGGATTTCTAACAATGTGGAGGTTCCTTCGGCAAGCAGAGTTGCCGCTAGTAAAGGAAGGGAAGAGTTTTTGGCCCCACTGACACGAATTGTTCCCTCTAACCTTTGTTTTCCCGTAATGACATAGCGATCCATAGCCATAGTTTTTCTCCTCCTTGGTGTCACTACTTTACTGGTAAACCTTCTATTTCCCCAAATATTTTATTTCTGTCTGCAAGGCAATCCCATATTTATGTTGAATATCCTCCTGAATCTCCCCGATCAGAGCGAGGACATCGTAGGCCTTAGCACCACCCGTATTAACAATAAAATTAGCATGTTTCGTTGAAACTAGAGCACCTCCGACACTCTTTCCTTTCCAACCGGCGGTTTCAATCAAACGCCCTGCAGAATCACCGGGTGGATTTCGAAAGATACTCCCGGCATTAGGAACCTCAAGGGGCTGATTAATAGCTCTCTGTCTTAAATTTTCTTGCATACTGTGAAGAATGGCCTCCTTGTTCCCCGGCGAAAATTTAAGGGTAGCTTCCATAATCCAAGCCTCTCCGCTCAAAGAGCAATAGCGATAACCGAACTCTATTTCCTCTCTCTTAAGCCTTCGCCAAGATCCCTCTGTTGTGAGTATCGTTACACTTTCAATTTGCGAAGCCATTTCTCCGCCGTGTGCACCGGCATTCATGATCACCGCTCCCCCAACAGAGCCGGGAATCCCGCGTGCAAATTCCAAGCCGCTCCATCCACGCTCTCCGGTTTCCTGAGCTAAGCGTGCCAAAGGGTACCCTGCTTGAACTCGAACTGAATAATCATCCCAGTGAATAGAACGCAGTGACGTGGTTACCAGCGTAATTCCCGGAAGCCCTTGATCAGAAATTAAAAGATTAGACCCCCGGCCGATCAGCCAAAGGGGAACTTTGGCCGCCATAGCCCGTTCTATGACCTCTTTAAGATCGTCTGTCGTTTTCGGCCAATAAGCGATCTCAGCAGGTCCGCCAATTTTCCAGGTCGTTAAATCCTTCAGCGGGTAATTCTTCTCCACACGTCCGGGCATTCCATCCAAAACCATTACCGTTCCACCTCAAATTATCCGTCATTATGTTATCTGCCCAAGCAGACTTAAGGGCTAATGTTATGTCAAACCAAGAAACTCCCAAGTTTAGGCACATTGCTATTGACGCCGTTGCGGAGGGTTCCTCTGCAGAATCGGGCCACCTGGGCAAATGCCCTACATAAGTCTCGCCCTCTCCCCTATAAAAGTCAATCCCCATTTCGTTTCGTTTCCATAGGACTTCTGGACTAGACTCGGCCACGCTTCTTCCCATGGTCTCTTTTCCCGCCAGCATCAATAACCAAGATTCTGGCAGAACCCAGATGAAACCGGGCCTTTCCTCACATTTCCAAGTTCCATCCTTAGTTTGCCAAAGGATGGAAGGTTCAAAACCTGCTTCCTTCAAGATATGTCCAGCCAAGGGGTAACCTTCTGCCAAAACTTCCTGCTCAGAAAACGGTATAACAACTTCATCTTTAAAAAAATTATGTAAATATACAGTAATAGATTGAACAGGCAGACTGTAATCCAAAATCTGTTGAGGTCGCCAATCATCGTCAAGACCTGGCCAAACAACGCCTTCGGTAAAAGGGCCTGTTTCATTGGCGCCGCAGGCAAATGGTTTTTCCAGCCAATCCTGGGACGAGACAGGGCTTAATTCCGTTGCTGCAGGATCAATTTCGAGAAAATCGAGATTGATCTCCTTATAGAAAGCTCGAGCCCCATCAATTCCCGGAGCTCCGGAAGGAGCAATTAAAAGCACTCTTCTTCTCGGCCACACACGCCTCACTCCTCTTCTTTGTTACTGCCATATCCTATGCATTGAGGCCAGAAGGTGTGAGCAAAGGAGAAGTTGGTTATTCATGTTCGAGACATAAGGACTAGTGCCATGCCGTCTCTAAACAAAGATCCACAATTTTATTTAACGCTTGTGGTTTAGCCATGACACGTGATGCGCTGCCCATTTCTTTCAACTGAGAGGGGGAAGAAATTAATTCCTCAACATCCTTCCATAACGTTTCCCCAGTTAATTCACGGTCTAAGATCATTCGGGCAGCGCCGGAATTCACCATAGCTTTGGCATTATATTCCTGATGATTCTCAGCAGCGAATGGGTAGGGCACCAAAATGCCGGGAACGCCGGCAACTTGTATTTCAGCTAAAGATGCGGCTCCAGCACGGCCTATAAAGAGGTCAGAACAGGCCAAGGCTTCAGGCATATCTTTTAAATACTCAAGGATACGCCAGCGGGGACTTTTCCAGGGAATCCCTTGGGCTTCCAACCCCTCAACGGTCTCCTGATACGTAACATTCCCGGTAGCCCAAATCACCTGTATCTCCGGACGTTGAAGCAGATGTTCCAGGACCACGGTCATGGCCCGATTCAGAGTTCTGGCACCGCGGCTTCCGCCTGTAACGAGGACAGTTAACTGATCCGGCCGCAATCCTAAATGCTTAGCACCAATGCTGCGAGTCACCCGGCCAATGTCCGGACGGACCGGCAAGCCGACTAATTCCAACTTTTTTGGGGTTCCAAAACGAGCCATGCTTTCCGGAAACGTAATCATCACCCGCTTTACAACCTTGGCCAGGAGACGATTGGTAATACCCGGTAAAGCGTTTTGCTCATGGAGCATAGTTGGAACATGAAACAGGGCTGCAGTAAGCACAACAGGCCCGGATACATAGCCACCCGTTCCAATAACTAAGTCAGGATGAAATTTACGCAATAATTCCTTAGTCTGCCAAAGAGCTTTTGTACTTTCCCCCATGACCTTAATCGTATCCAAGCTCAGCTTCCGCGGGAGACCTTTACCGGAAATTCCGGCGAACTCTATGCCAGCCTCCGGGACCAAACGAGCTTCCATTCCCTCTCGAGTCCCTACATAAAGGATCTTAGTTCCGGAATCCCTTGCCAATAATCCCTTAGCAATAGCCAAAGCAGGATAAATATGCCCGCCTGTTCCTCCGCCTGTCAGCATTACACGCACCGATCTATACCCCTTCCTTACCTAATTTCCCGGGAAATCCGAAGCAAGACTCCGACACCCAGCATTGTAAAAACCAAGGAGGTTCCTCCATAACTGATAAAGGGCAGCGTTATCCCTGTTACAGGCAATACACCGCTTACAACCCCCATATTAATCATGGCTTGAATGGATATCATAGCTGTTAGACCAACTGCCAACAGACCGGAAAAAACATCTTCTGATCTCATGGCCACTCGAAATCCTCTCCAAGCGAATAGAAAAAACAGCATGACAACTAAGGTAGCTCCAACGAAACCAAGTTCCTCTCCGATCATAGCAAAAATAAAATCCGTATGATTCTCAGGCAAATAGAGAAACTTTTGCCGGCTTTGCCCTAATCCCAAACCAAATAACCCTCCCGGACCTAAGGCTAACAAGGCCTGAATCGTTTGATATCCGTTGCCGAGAGGATCTGCCCAGGGATCGAGAAAGGCAAAAATCCGCCGCATTCTGTAGGGTGCAGCGGCAATTGCCGCTACGACCAAACCTAATCCGCTTCCGCCTAATCCCAAAATATGTGAAGTTTTTGCTCCAGCAGCAATCAGCATAAAAAAAGTAGTCGCTGCAATTACTAAGGTTGTTCCAAGGTCCGGCTGGAGCATAATTAGCCCTGCAATTAACCCCATCAGACCAAGAACAGGCAAAACACCTTTGCGAAAGGATTGAATCTTATGAGGATTTAAGGCCAGAAGATGCGCCATCACCAAAACCATGGAAAGTTTGATTACTTCGGAAGGTTGTATAGATAAAGGACCAAGGCCGATCCAACGATCGGCACCATTTACTCGCCGACCAAGTCCAGGCACTTTGACTGCCACTAACAGGACAATAGCAATGTATAGGGCTGGTTTCGCAAATCGGCGCAGCATTTGTAAATCAACCCTGTAACTCACAAACATAGCCAAGAGTCCCAAGGACACCCAAATTGATTCAGCCTTGAGAAAATGATAGGGATCGTCAAACTGAATGTATCCTCGCACTGCGCTCGAGCTATAGACCATAATAAAACCTATCCCCAGCAAGGCAATAATCGCGCCCAACAAAACCAAATCCGGTCGGTGATACCTTCGCACATAGAGTTCCCCCTTTATTGTTCAATGGGTTCCCTATAATGCCTACGCACTAACTCCTTAAACAATTCCCCTCTTTCTTCATAACTTTTAAACATATCCCAACTTGTACAAGCAGGAGACAGGAGAACAACATCACCAGGTCTTGCCTCAGCAATTGCTTTCTCAACACCGTCAGCAAAACTCGAAGCCCGAATAATTCTCTCAACGCCTTCATCGTTTGCCGCCTGTTCCATCTCATCCGCCGCCATTCCCAACAAAACCAGACTTTTAACCCTCTCTTTAACGATTTTCATAAAATCATGAAAATCGAGCCCTTTATTTTTGCCCCCAGCAATTAGGACTAAAGGTTCTTCAAAAGCCAACAAAGCTTTGGCAGCCGCATCCGTGTTGGTTCCCTTGGAATCGTTCACGAAAAGAATATCGTCAAAGGTCCCGACAATTTCCTCTCTGTGCTCTACCCCCGGGAATTCCGCAAGTCCTTCGGCAATCTCAGTCCAAGAAAGCCCCAAAGCCCTAGCCGCTGCTGCTGCTGCCATGACATTTTCCAAATTGTGCGCGCCGCGTAATTGCAGCTTCCGGCGTGAAATAATGGGAATGATTGTACCGTTTTGAGCGTAAACGATGTTGTCTTGATGGAGGCTAATCCCATTTTCCAGCAATGATGTGGGGCTGAAATAAAGAACCTGGCCCTTTAATGTCGCTCCCAACTTACGAACATAGGGATCATCCCAATTTAAAATGGCTAAATCAGTTTCCCTCTGATTCTCAAATATTCGAGCTTTTGCTGCCAAATAATTTTCTATCGAACCATGTCGATCCAGATGATCAGGCGTGAGGTTTAATAATATTGCAATATGAACACGAAGTTTACGTATAAACTCTAATTGAAAACTTGATAACTCTGCAACAACGATTCCCTTTTCATTCAATCCTTCAACTTGTCCGCTCAGAGCGACTCCGATATTGCCCGCAACAATAGTTGGCCTGCCTGTCCGTTTGGCTAATTCTCCGATTAAGGACGTCGTTGTCGTTTTGCCATTAGTCCCTGTAACACCGACACTAAGAGCAGGACAATCAAACATCGCCAGTTCAACCTCACTCCAAATCTCTGCCTTCTGGCTCAAAGCGTCCTGAACCAGGGAAAGTTTGGGCGATACTCCCGGTGACAATACCAAAAGATCCGGCTTAATGTCTCGATACTCCGGTACCAAACCCGTCAGCAAATGTTTATCATCAAGATTCAAGCGTTCGACGCCTTCAAGTTGTTCTAAAGGCTTGCCATCAGTCAAGAAAACTTCCGTTCCCAATTTCTGGAGCTTACGCACAGCAGCCTGACCGCTAAGGCCTGCCCCGATCACCAAAACACGTTTCTTTATCCAGTTCACTTTAGTATCCTCCATTGTCAAATTATGTTACGGGGACGGTCCTTTTAACACATTTTTTTGTAAAGCGTGTTAAAAGGACCGTCCCCCCGACACGCTCGGCTTTTAGCTTAGGGTTGGCATGTAGGCAACAATTCCTAGAATCGTACATGCTAAAGCCACCGTCCAGAAAACCAGAACCACCTTCCACTCGCTCCAACCTCCAAGTTCAAAGTGATGATGGAGAGGGCTCATACGAAAAACCCTTTTCCCGGTAGTCTGAAACGAAGCAACTTGAATAATAACGGAGAGTGCTTCCACGGCATATAACCCACCAACAATGATAAAAACAAATTCGCTTTTAGTAAGAACTGCCAGGCAAGCTAAAGCCCCGCCCAAAGCAAGAGATCCGGTATCGCCCATAAACACGCGGGCAGGGTGAGCATTAAAGCGCAAAAAGCCTAAACACCCGCCGGCCAAAGCAGCGGCGAAAACGGCCATGTCCGTCTCATGAGCTAAAACCGCCACTCCCTGAATAGCTGCCATCAGGGCGATCACAATATAGCCCATTCCGGCAATCATTGTACTTCCGGCGGCTAAACCGTCCAAACCATCGGTAAGATTTACTGCGTTGGTCATAACCACAATGACTAGAGAAGTTACAATATAGTAAAACCAACTCAATTCAAGATGCACTGAAGTAAAAGGAATGGAGACATCAGTCCCTCTGCCTAACCAATGAACCGATATCCACATAAGCACAAAGGCCAAGGCAAACTGGCCAATAAGTTTTTGATAGGCTCGAAGTCCCAAAGAACGATGCATAACGACCTTAATAAAATCATCAATAAACCCGATGAGTCCAAAACCCAGCGTGGTTCCGACAAGAGTCACCATTTCCAGGGAGGTAGGTTGTTCTGCACAAAATAACGAACTGGCAATAATCCCCACGAGAAAAATGATGCCTCCCATAGTCGGTGTCCCAGTCTTTTGTAAATGTCGTTTGGGACCATCATCTCGTACCGTTTGACCGAATTTTAGTATCCTCAAAATAGGGATTAAAAAGGGACCTAAAACTAATGTGATTATTAGGGCTAACCCTCCAGCCATGACCAAACGCTCAGACATGCGCTATTCCATCCTTTTCTCTGATCTTTCGAGTTGTGAAGTGATCTCTTCCATTCTCATTCCCCGCGAACCCTTTATGAGCACCCAGGTTCCGGGACCGCAATCTGTCAGGAGATCGCGGGCTTTGCTGACAGCCTCTTCACGAGTTTCCAACATGTAAATCTGATTTGTAGGGTACCCGGCCATTCGCGCTCCATAAGCTATATCCTGAGCTAATTTCCCCACCGTAAGCAAAGCACTGATTTCAAGTTCGGCAACAGTTTGGCCAACCTCACGGTGTCCCGATACGGCGGAGGAACCCAACTCGTACATTTCGCCCAAAATGGCAATCGTTTTATTTCCCATTGCCCTTTCCCTGAGAATTCTTAAAGAAGCTTGCATAGAGACAGGATTAGCATTATAGACATCACTAATCAGCGTCGTTTCAGTGATTCCGGGCCGCAGCTCCAAGCGCATTTTGGACAGTTCCAGTTCGCGCAGACCTTTGCACCCTTCAGCTAAAGAAACATTAAAGACTGTCCCGACGGCAAGGGCTGCCAGAGCATCTAATACATTATGCTTGCCCGGCAAAGGCAGAAATGCATCTTCTTTCTGCTCGCCGTAATTCACTTGAAATTCCGTCCCCAGAGCTCCCTTGGGAGCAAGCTGTGAACCTCGGATATCGGGAGAGATTAATCCCTCACTAAGGCCATAGAATAATTTCACATGGGAGTCGGAACTTGCCTTCCGAACAGATTGTTCATCTTCAGCATTCAAAATTGCGACACCTTCAAGGGGAAGAGCGTCAATAAGTTCCCACTTCGCTTGCGCAATCCGTTCCTGAGTCAAAAGCAATTCCAAATGAGTTGTGCCGATATTCGTAATCACTCCGATGTCAGGCTTACCAATGTCACACAAGGCCTTAATTTCACCCAGCCCCCGCATCCCCATTTCTAAAATTAAGATCTCCGTCTCCGGAGGAGTATTTAGAATCGTCAAAGGAAGGCCTAACTCATTGTTATGATTTTCTTTACTGCGATAGACATGAAAACGCTGAGCCAGAACTGCGGCAATCATATCTTTGGTTGTGGTTTTTCCATTACTTCCCGTGACCGCAACAACCTTCGCTCCAAGTCCGATGCGCCAAAAACGGGCCAGCTCCTGAAGAGCTTCCTGCCCGGAATTAACCAAAAGGAGCGCTTTCCCCTCAGGGGCCCATGGAATCTGTCCTCGTTTCTTAAAGTATCCCTCTTCCGCAATAACCAAAGCCGCCCCTTTTTCCCAAGCAGCGTCAATATACTCATGTCCGTCGACTCGTTCGCCGGGAAGAGCAAAGAACATCTCTCCGCCCTGTGCCAGACGACTATCAAGGATACATCCTCTTACTTCAATCTTCGGATCTCCATATAAAGACCCGTTGGTGATTTGAGCTGTTTTCTCAGCCGTCCATTTAAGCATATCCCAGCCCCCTTAAGGATTCCCGGGCGACTTCACGATCGTCAAAGGGATGAACCTCTGTTCCAAAAATTTGATAGGTTTCATGACCCTTGCCAGCGATTAAAACCGTATCTCCCGTTTTTGCCATATGGCATGCTTTTTCAATGGCTTCTCTGCGATCAGGCAATGCCAGGTAATCTATAGTTGAGAGGCCTTGAAGTATTTCCTGAATAATCAGCTGTGGATCTTCAGTTCGAGGATTATCCGACGTCACAATCAAGAAATCACTCCCTTGGGAGGCAACCTTCCCCATTAGAGGCCGTTTTCCCCGATCTCGGTCCCCTCCGCAACCGAAGACCGTAATCAGCTTTCCTTGAGTAAAATCCCGAGCTGTACGGACAACATTTTCCAAGCCATCAGGTGTATGGGCATAATCAACAATCACCTGAAAAGGCTGCCCACAACGAACACTTTCAAAACGCCCCGGAACGCCGGGGATTTCTGCCAGAGCCTCAGCCACGTCTTTAGGATCATAGCCTCGCTCCACTCCCCAGGCAAAAGCCGCCAGGGCGTTATAGACGCTAAAAAAACCAGGTGTAGCGTAGGTGATGTCCTGAATCTTCTCCTTAAAACGAACCTGAAAACGCACGCCGTCAGCAGTAACTCGCACCTTCCCGGCCCGAAAGTCTGCCTCATGATTATGAATTCCATAAGTTACCACCCGAGCGCTCGATACCTCAACTAATTTCAAAAATGCCGGATCATCTCCATTAAGGATACTAAATTTTGGTTGTTTTTCACCCCTAAGATTGACAAACAATTTAGATTTGGCATTTAGATATTCTTCCATAGTTTTATGATAGTCCAAGTGATCTTGTGTTAGATTGGTGAAAATACCCACATCAAATTCACATCCGGCTACCCGTCCTAAATCCAAGGCATGGGAAGAAACTTCCATGACGGCCACACTTACCCCTTCAGAGACCATTTCTCCTAAGAGCTGCTGAACCTCTACTGCTTCCGGTGTGGTTCTTTCCCCCGGAATTTCCCGCCCACCAATACGAGCACCCAAGGTGCCTATAATACCGACTTTTTGCCTCTGATGCGAGGCAATTTTTTCGATGAGATACGTTATTGTTGTCTTTCCGTTGGTTCCCGTCACACCGATTAATTCCAAACGCTCACTGGGACGACCATAAATAACGGCTGCAATTGGTCCCATAGCTTGACGAACACTCGCAACTTTGACCTGCGGAACGTCGAGGGGCAAAAAACGTTCAACAAGCAAGGCTGCAGCTCCCGATTTAACAGCAGCTGCCGCAAAATCATGTCCATCCACTTTAAAGCCGGGAACACAGGCATAAAGGTCTCCTTCTTTCACACGGCGGGAATCCATGGCTATTCCTTTAATTAAAACTTCAGTATCCCCCGATGAATCCTGAACTTCAACGTCATACATTATTTCAGACAGTGATTTTGCCATCGCTGGCATACCTCATCATCCCTTCATACTCTTTTTTTAATTAGTATAGACAATTAATACAAACAGCAGACCTGACTTTCTCATTATTGTCCCAAAGGGCTCGCCGAAATAGGGATACGCCCAGCCAAACTATTAATCGCTTCGACATCTTCGTCGTCATCCTCCCACCAATGAGCAAGTGTGGGCGCAGCCGCGTCCTTGCCAAGATAGAGAAGTACATTTGACCCCTCCTCAACTTGAGTATCTCCATGAGGAATCTGATCAAGAACCGTCTCACCCTGACCCTCTGTTTGAACTTTAAAACCAGCTCCACTTAACGCTTTTTCAGCCTCAGCTACGGTCATTCCCAAGACAGAAGGAACCGTTGCGGCTTTCTTCAGCGGCGGAAACTCCACACCGGGCATCGGTTTTCCTGGTGTCAAAGGCGCTTGGAAGTCCGGCTTTACTCCCAAATATTTCAAAGAGTCAAGCATAACACTTTGAACCACCGGCGCAGCAACAGCCCCTCCAAAAAAGGGCACTCCATCAATTACCGCCAGGATAGCCAAGCGTGGCTTATCTGCCGGAGCAAAGCCCACAAAGGACGCAATGTATTCTCCTTGGATATAGGCTCCATTGACGACTTTTTGAGCCGTTCCTGTCTTTCCCGCCACCCGGTATCCGGGAAGAAAAGACCGTCGTCCCGTCCCATTCGTAACAACAGACTCTAAAATTTCCCGTTCCAATTTGGAAGTATCTTCACTGATCACGCGGCGGACCTCTTCCTTCTTGAAAGGTGTAACGACTCGTCCGCTTGGTCCGACAATATCTTTCACCAACTGTGGCTTCAATAGCGTTCCGCCGTTGGCCACAGCAGAAACTCCCGTCAAAAGCTGAATAGGTGTGACATTGTTCGTCTGCCCAATGGACATGGTTGCCAAATCTAAAGCTGTTGCTTTTTTCTTATTTGCTAAAATGCCCCGAGCCTCTCCGGACATCTCAATTCCTGTTTTTTGTCCAAATCCGAATTCGCGCAAGTATTTATAAAACGTATCCATTCCCAAGCGCTGTCCCATTTCGATAAAACCGGGATTGCAGGAATTCTCCGCGACCTGCACAAACGATTGATCACCATGCCCTCCGGCTTTCCAGCAGCGCACGTTCTTACCTAAAACTGTATAAGCGCCCTTGTCAAAAAAATGTTCCGTTGGTTTAATTTTCTTTTCCTGTAAGGCTGCAGCCAAGGTAATGATCTTAAAAGTTGATCCCGGTTCATAACCATTTTGAACGGCAATATTTCTTCTCGCGCTGGGATCAGCATCCTGATAATGATTGGGGTCAAATCCAGGAGCAGAAGCCAAAGCAAGCAATTCTCCGGTATTAGGATCCATTACTAAAATCGAGGCGCTTTTCGGAGATTGTCCGTTCATATTAGTACCTTGACCGGCCATTAATTTCTTCAATTCCCGTTCAGCAAAGGCCTGGATATTGGCGTCAATGGTTAAACGCACTGTATTCCCCTGCTTAGGCGCCAAATACTGATGCTCAGCTTGAGGCAGCGGGATGCCATTGGCTCCGAATTCCTGGAGTATACTCCCCGGAACCCCTTTCAGCTCCGAATCCCTGGTTAACTCTATTCCTTCAAGCCCCTGATTGTCAATCCCAGCAAATCCGATAATATGACAAGCTAAGGTTCCTTGGGGATAATACCGTTGACTGTCCTCAGTAGTCCCTATTCCAGGGAGCGCTAGCGCTCTAATTTGGGCCGCAACTTCAGGCTTAACCTGCTTTTGGATATATTCTAAAGCTGAACGCTTAGTAATTCGCGTTTCTATCTCTGCTTCAGATTTTCCTAAGAGTTTAGACAAAGTTAGGGCTGTTTCCTTTGCTTTGCCTGACTGTCTTACCTCGGCAGGAATTGCGTAAACTGTCTCACTGCTGATGCTCATGGCTAAAACATTCCCATTCCGGTCCTCAATATTTCCTCGTTTAGGAGCTACCGGAACCCCCCGATAATGTGAATCATCTGCTTTCTTACGCAAATCAGCCCCTTGACTTAGCTGTACAAAACCCAAACGAATGATTAGGACAACTAAAAAGGCACAGACACAGAAAAAAAGAAAAGCGATTCGTTTACGCATGACAACTAAAGGACTCACGTGTCCTCACCCCTACCTTTCCGGGGGTTCCTGCGTACCCAAAGCGCCCTTCTTCTTAACGTTGTGTGGAAGCAAAGAAACTCGTAAATAGCTTTGAAAATTGATGCAGTGGTGTAGGTTTAGCCTCAGCAGTTTGTGTGTTGGTAGCTTTGGGCGGCGTATTCCCCGTTTGATTTTTGACTGCAGAAATAGTACCTGCCATATACACTGTTCCCGCTGGCTTTTCCATGCCCATAGACAGCGCAACGCTTTCAATCCGACTCACCGAACGCAATTTATCAGCCTCTAACTGGAGAAGATCTTTCTGCTCCTTAAGCGTAGAAATATCCTTTTGTAAAGCTCTGATTTGTGCACCTTTAACAACCGTGAGTTGAATCGTTTCCGCTCCGACTGCTCCAGTCAATCCAACTACGAAGGCCAGCATCAAAATACTTCTCCCATGATGAGACGACCTTTTTCTCTTTTTTACAATTCGTTGGCTTTGTCCGTCAGATCTTAAGTCTATAGGCTCTTGATACATTATCTTTTCCTGCGCCACTACCAAGGGTATTCCTCCTCCTTTTGCTTTAGACCCTTATATTTTTTCAGCAATCCGCAATTTTGCACTTCTGGCCCGCGGATTTGTTCCAATCTCTACTTCATTTGGGAAAATGGGTTTACGTGTTAACACTTTAGCCACTGCCTTAGCCCCGCACCGGCAAAGCGGTAATTCCGGAGGACATTTGCAGCGCCCCAGCCAAGATTTCATTCGTTCCTTAACAATTCGGTCCTCAAGGGAGTGAAACGTAATCACGCCCAAACGACCTCCCTGGTCCAAGCACCTCAGAGCTTGATCCAAAACACGATCGAGGACTCCCAACTCATCATTTACGGTTATACGAATGGCCTGAAACGTTCGTTTAGCCGGATGGGGACCATCTCGTCGAGCGGCCGCAGGAACAGCGGCTTTTATGACGTTTACTAAATCTCCCGTCGTTTCCAGCGGCCTCTCTTGGCGTTTTTGGACTATAAATTGGGCAATTCGCTTGGCCCATTTTTCCTCCCCATAATCCCAGATAATCTTAGCCAAATCTTCTTCGTGCCAGGTGTTCACGATCTCTTTCGCTGTGAGAGGATTTTCTGAATCCATACGCATATCGAGAGGTGCGTCCTGCATATAACTGAACCCCCTCTCAGCTTCATCCAACTGAGGAGAGGAGACTCCCAGATCAAAAATAATACCTTTGACAGGTCGGAGATCCAGTTCTGTCAGGGTCTTCTCTAAATTTTCGAAATTTTTTCTTACCAGCAAAACACGTTTATCTCCGCCAAAAAGTTCTTGAGCGTGATAAATCGCCTGCTCATCCTGGTCAAAACAAATTAATTTCCCCTTGGAGTCAAGTTTTTCCAGAACTCTCCGACTATGCCCGGCTCCGCCAAGGGTGCAGTCAACATATATTCCCGAGGGATCAGTAACCACTCCATCGACGGTCTCTTGCAACAAAACCGTTACATGCTGAAAATCCAAATTAACCCGTTCCTTTCTATATACCAAGCTCTACCAAGGATTCAGCAGCACTAGCGTAATCAGTTTCTGCCTGCCGACTGTAGTCTGTCCAAAGTGTCTGGCTCCAAATTTCTACCCTGCTGGACACCCCGACAAGAACTAAATCCTTTTCTAATTGCGCATATTCGCGTAAATTAGCCGGCAATAGAATTCTGCCCTGCTTGTCCAGTTCACATTCTGTCGCTCCCGAAAAAAAGAAACGGACAAAGGCTCGAACATTAGGTTGAGTAAACGGTAAAGCGCGAAGTTTCTCCTCCAACACATTCCACTCGGCGATGGGATAAACAAACAAACAATGATCCAAGCCTTTGGTGACAATAAACCGTTCTCCTAAGGCTTCGCGGAACTTCGCCGGTATAATCAGCCGGCCTTTCCCGTCGATTGTATGAATGTACTCCCCCATAAACATGTTGTTCGCCCCACTTTACCCCACTTCATCCCACTATTCTCCATTCAAAAAGATTTTCCTGCTCTGAAATGAAAGTTTTCCAAAGAAAATTAGAAAATAGGAATAAAGTCCTTACCTTCGGGGACACTTGGCCAATCCAGAAACAGAAGAGATTCAAGAAAACGGACATGAAAATGTATCGTAAAAAAAATGGCTGCAGCCATAAATAGCAGCAGCCATTGTGTTAGTAAATAATTCTCTTGAATTTCAGATCATAGGGTCGAGAAAAATACCATAATCCCTTAAGTTATCCCCAGGTACAAAACAGCTACCTCAAACCATATGCAATGGTTTTCCCATAATCCCGTGGGCTGCCTCCATAATAGTCTCGGGAAGTGTAGGGTGGGCGTGTATTGTTCGGGCGATGTCTTCGGCGTGAAGTCCCTTTTCCACAGCGACCCCTAATTCTGCGATTAAGCTGCTGGCCTGCGGTCCCATAATACTTGCTCCCAGGACAATCCCATTCTCATCCGCTAAAATTTTAACCATCCCAATGCTTTCGCCCAGGGCCAGGGCCTTGCCATTCGCCGAAAAGGGGAATTTGCTGACCCGATAGTCAATGCCGGAAGTCTTAAGCTCCTGTTCAGAATATCCAACAGCGGCAATTTCCGGATGGGTAAAGATTGCGCTAGGGATAGCTTTGTAGCTCATAGAAACAGAACGCCCTGCTATGTGTTCTGCGGCAACAATTCCTTCTGCTGAAGCAACATGAGCTAACATGATTCCTCCGATCGCATCTCCGATCGCGTAAACATGGGGAAGGTTTGTCTGCATTTGCGCATTGACTTTCAAGGCGCCTCTTTCTAATTCCAAGCCAAGCTTGGCTGTATCAATCCCTTGCAAATTAGGCTTGCGTCCCGTCGCAAAGAGGACACGGTCAGCTGGAATCTCCTTAATTCCCTTAGCATCTTCAACCCGCACAATAAGGTTGTCACCCTCTTGACAGATCTCTTTGACAGCCGTCCTGGTAAGGATCTCCATCCCGCTGCGTTTAAACAACGGATTTAAACGCTTAGGAATTTCCTCATCAATCGTCGGCAAGAGTGTCGGAAGCATCTCCACAACCGTTACCTTTACTCCGAAGGCCTGAAAAATGGAAGCGAATTCCAAACCAATAACGCCCCCGCCTATGACGACCAGACGCTTCGGCAATTCCGTTTCATTCAAAAGTTCATCACTCGTCCCCACACCAGAAAGAGCTGCACCTGGGATAGGAATACGAACTGGTACTGACCCCGTAGCCAGTATAATATTGTCCGCCTCGATTGTTTCAAGCCCCGAGTCTGTCGTCACTTCGAGCTTTCCCGGCTCTTTAAACTCGCCCCAGCCTTTGATCACTCGGACATTGGCAGCTTTGAGTAATTTCTCTATCCCTCCGACAAGGGTATTAACCACTTGATCCTTACGGGCCATTACTTTAGCATAATCTATTCCTTTATCACCTATGGACAGCCCAAATTCTTCAGCATGCTGGATTTCACGCCAGAGATCCGCACTTTTGACAAGAGCTTTTGTCGGGATACATCCTCTGTTTAAACAGGTACCTCCCAGGCGCTCACCTTCAATCAGCACAACAGATAAACCTAGCTGAGCCGCCCTTAAAGCACTGACATATCCACCTGGCCCGCCGCCAAGAATTCCAACTTGATAAGACACAGCTTCCACTCCTTCCACCATCTTTCTATGATATTTCGACTTTCCCCAACATTTTCCCTGCATAAAAGCAATACCGCCTATACTATTCGCTGAATGTAGCTTATGTATACGATTAGGACTATTGCAAAATGATTATACAATGTCAATTTGACCAAACATTCTAATGTTTAGGATAACAAAAAAGGCCCCTAAAGACGTAAAAAACGAAAGTGCTCCTCCCTGTAATAAACAGTTTACCATCTTGACTGTTACACAGGGGGAGCATATCGAAATTTAAACGCGATCTATAGAGCTAATTTGCTTTTTATAGTTTTGCCAAAGCTGTTGCAGCGTCTCCTTGGGATTTTAACGATACTTTCTTTCAGATGTCAAAAAGTCTAGTAAGCAGAAGCTCCAGGGATAAATAAGATTTGCCCGGGATAAATCAGGTCTGGGTTACGCAAGTCATTGGCCAGTATAATCGCCTGCATCGTTGTTCCATAACGTTTAGCGATTTTGTAAACAGTGTCACCTTTTTTAACGACATAAACTTCATGAGCTGGAGTTGGTTCTGGCATAGGGCAGTGCACCATTGGTTCCGGAGGGCACGGCATCGGGGGACAAGGCATCGGACAACAAGGATCTACATACATTCCATGATGCATTCCCGCTTCCGGCATACCCATCATTCCGGGCATTGCTTGACCACCCATCATTCCAGGCATTGCTTGAGCACCCTGCATCCCTGCCATTCCTTGAGCATCCGGAGCCATACCTGACATTCCCGACATGCCGGTCATGCCACCCATACCAAGTGCAGGATTATAAGCAACGGAACGTAATTCCATATTAATTTCCTCCTTCAGTGTTCAGATCATTTAAGATTAAGCAGATGTTTTTCTCTTTGACTAATAACAATATATGGTTTATTAGTTATATTGTGTATGTACCATAAATTTCTTGCTATTTATTTACAGAACTATTTTTCGCATTTGATGAATGTCCTATTTTAAAGAATGTATGTACCGTTTCTTAGGCATATAGCGAGAAAGGTCAACAGTAATTTATAATATTCACTTTGTATTTATCGCTTTCCAATTGACGATTTATAGTTAGTCCAAGTTTTTCGCTATTTCTTTAAAGAAATCTCGTTATAGCTAGACTTAACTTAAATAAAGCCGCTGCTGGACCCTATGCTGAAAAAAAGCTCATTGCATGGAAAGCCGGTAAAGCCCTTAAAGATTGCGTAGGGGGATAGAAGAAAAAAGAGCCGACGCAAGTCAGCTCCCCTATGTTCCTATAGCGCTAAAAATAGCTTATGTTCTCCCTCTATTTTCTTGTTTTTCCTCACCAAGAAAGCACTTTAACCTTTCCCTGCAATCGCCTCATTAAGCTGAGCAACTAATTTATTAGGATCCCGCCCATGGGTCAAGGCGGCTCCTTCCAGACTTTCCGTTGCCGATGAAGGGCAGCCCAGGCAATGCATACCCAACTCTAAAAAAATCTGAACCGTTTGCGGATATAATTTCAAAACTTGACCAACCGTCATCTCTTTTGTCAACATTTCCGTGCTCTCCTTCTTGAAACTATTCATTCCCTGTTATCCACATCCTTTAATGACTTCCGATGTCCGCTAACAATTGATAAATATGTTCAGCTAATTCTTTACTTAACGTTCCTGTTCCGCAGCTGGGGGTAAGCATACTTTGCTGCCGCAGCAGGGACTCATCCACACCCCGATTGACAAGTTCCCGAATATTCCCTTCCAGGCGTCTTCTAAGACTATCACCATTTTCTTCCCAGGCATGATGATTTGTAGGCACAATCCCCCAAGAAAGGATTCCCCCACGCTGCAAAAATTGATTGAGAGACTCCCCTAAGACCATCATACTGGGCATATAGCCATAGGCATCAAAATTAAGGACTTTGATTTCGGAGTCGAAAATTAGTGTCCAATCCATTCCCGCACAAACATGAACTCCCGGAATTCCTTGCTGCCTAAGAATTCCTCCGGCGATAATATTCAACTCCTCAATAAGTTGAGTTCTGTTGAGGGTCACGTGAGTCGAGGCACCAAAAGCATAGAGACCAGGATCATCAATAGTCATCAGTACCGGTAAGCCAAAGGATTGGAGCCGTTTCGTCTGCCACTCCGCATGCATTGCCAAGTTCCTGACCAGCATATCTCTTAAAGTTTCGTTATAATAACTGGCTTTTCTCTGATTATCCGTTATCTGCATTCCCAAAGTCAATGATCCGCTAAGCTGTCCCTTTAGAAGGACCGCATTGCGAGTTCCGTTTAATTCCAAGTCGCGGCAGAACAATTCAAAACCTTCCCCACCTGCGTCACTAAAACCGAATTTTTGCAAAGCCTCTTCGCTGCCCTCAAGGGCCTTTAAATATAGTTCAAAGAAAGCAGTCATCCGTTCCGTCCAGTCTTTCGCATCAATCTGGAACTTCGGAGCATTGACATCCTCGATAACGCCTGTTTCCAACAAAGCATTAAGATATTGAGCAACAAAGGAACTTTCAGCCCCCAGTCCCGGGAGCTGGGGCCAATGAGGTGCCCGCGGGATAGCCGACCAGATCAACTCCAAAGCCTCTTTGCCCCTTGTATGAGGGACACTGCCAACCCCCGAGGTCAAGAAATTCGGTTTAAACTGAGCGTTATTCATTGGCCATACCCCTTTCCGACAAATACTTTATCTTTTTAAAGACAATGGCATAACGTTTTACTAAATTCTCTTGACAGCCCTAAACAGAAAACTTAAAGGATAAGGACCTTAAATCTAAATTCCTCAGCAGATGCCACAAAAAGATTCCATCTGCATAGTGAAAAGCTCCCCAGACCAGGATAAAACCTATGAAAATTCCCGGTACCAGCAAGAAGGGCAAGTAACGCCCCCCTATGCGATGGATATCATGAACACGAAGAGGAAACAGCAAACAACTAAACAGCACATAACCGAGCAATGGAATATAAATCGGAATTCCCCAGGACAATGCAGCCCAGCCAAGGGCAACGAAGACCGCAAAGTAATAACGACGTTCAAGCCAATAAAGAACTCCTAAGACATGAGGAGCATTAGGCAAATGGGGAGCGGCAACACCAACCTGCAATAGCCTCATAAGCAAGCCCAGCATGCTTAACAATCCCCAGATTAGCCAGGGAGATTGTCCCTGCAAGGACTCGATGCCCGGCCATAAATGAACAAACCAAGGGCTGAAATTCGTAGGAATACGATATAAAACCGAGGTGATCAGGCCGCCAATTAAACCTTCCCGCACCAGCACAAGCAATCCGTTCCACAGCCAGGCATTGCGCAAACGCCTTCTCGGTTTTGCTGCTCCTAATTCCTTATAACGCCAAGTAACAGATCGGATATTCATCCAAGTAAAAAAGATCATCAGAAAAGCCCAGAATCCCGAAACTATTGGTTCTTTTGCCCAGGAAGGACTGGGCAGAGCGGAAGATTCTGCCTTGACCTCTCCCCAAGATCCTTGAATCTCATTGCCTTGGACCACCAAAGACTGAGCATCGGACAGTCCGGTAACGGAACTCGGCATGGTTTTAATGGCAAAAGCCAAATCAGGCTGAACCTTTGTTGCTGCTTGCTGCAAATAGGTCTGAGCCGCTGAATCGGAGTCTAACCCCTTACCCACTGTCCAAGCCCAGAGTGAGGGATGGATCATTTTTTCCGAGGTAACCCTAAGCGCATCTTCAGGTTTAGGAAGCCGACGGGAAGGAACCCCGGCAGTCGGTAATTCTGCCCATATACCCATCCCCGTCTGATCGGCCGTTTTCAGCCAGAGATCATCAGGATACTGGCCAATGAAGTAGATAAGATTGATCCCTTTTCGCTGTTCACCCTTAAGCCAAGACGCCAATTGACCGGTATGACGAATCTTGTATTCCTCATCAGGCGTTAAAGCCTCGCCTTTAATGGCAAGCACCTGATCATTTAAAAGCCATTTCCCCGACGAAAAAGCAATCGTCCTTAGTCCCAGAGGAATTGCTAAATCATCAATATCCCCCCGATTGTTCGTTACCGTCAGATGCAGCTGATAGAGAAAAGGAGACTGAGGCGTCCAGCGCCGGGCATTCGGGACTGTAAATATGAGATTGACCGCTTGATGATCGGCATTATTCTGTGGCTGAACCGAAATGGTCTGTTCGGCAACACCAGCTGATCCATCGGAAATAACCCCATAAACCGTCCAAGGACCTTCGGCGGTAAAGCCATGGTGCCAAAGCTCTGTTGTAATTGCAACCTGAGCAGTCGTTTCATTCCAGGTAACCTTGAGCTGCGGTTCAGTCAAGGTCGTTTCAACCACGGCCTCTAACTTAACGTCCCCTGTAATTCGTCCCGATTCCGGCCAGGATGACCCCAAAAACATGGTTCTCTGCTGAATACTTGAGGAAAGTGCAACGATTAAAACATTATCTTCCCCATAGCGAAATGCCTTAGGAGGTATGTCCACAACGTCCGCCCCGCCGCTTCCCTCAAAGTCCCCTATTTTATCAGGACTTGTTGTCCCGTTTAAGTAAACTGAAACATGCCCCTGAACCCCGTTTAAGGTAAGCAGCATAGTTCTGGAGCTCCATTCTACCGGTACACGAAAGCGCTTCGCCCCAATGGAAAACATTTCACTTGAAGGTATTGTCAGAGGACGTCCGGCAGTTAATATGGATTGGTTAGTTTTCCCTTGAGAACGTTCAGATTCCGTTGTCCAGGCCTGCCGTAACGAAGAAAAGCGATCCCACGTCCCATCCAAGGCTTGTGTATAACGGCTTGAACTTATTAAATTTTGGCTCCCTTGAAGAGCCAATCCTGCAGGATTGTGCCAGTTCCACCATAATGATCCGATGACTAAAACAAATGCTGCTAAAAAAAATATGATGCGTCGATTGAACATAATAGCTCCTTCAAAACTCAGAAGATTTATACGCATTTATATTCGTGCAAAACCTCAAAAACCCTTGCCATTAAAAAAAATAAACCCACTCGGCATAAGGTGACTTTGTCACAGCTGCACAAGGGGGTTCATTGGTCGTTCATAGCAATCTCTAATCAGTTCAGCACCTCATCCTGGCGGCACTCCGGACAGACACCATAGAATTCCAGGCGATGGCCAAGAATCACGAAGCCGGATTTTTCCTGAGCTTCCTGAGAAAGATCAATGAGGGGGCGATGAAAATCTACGACTTTACCACATTTTGAACAGACTATATGGTAATGGTTATGAGGATTACCGTCAAAGCGGCTGGACATATCCCCGTAAGACAATTCTAAAAGATGTCCATGAACTTTTAGCATGTTCAATGTATTATAAATGGTCCCTAAACTCACACCTGGAAACTTCGCCTTGACATGATGATAAATCTCATCGGCAGTGGGATGAGTCGTTGTACCAAGGAGAAATTCCAAAATTGCCTGCCTCTGAGGTGTAAAGCGGACACCTTTATCTTTTAGTTGTTTAAGAATTTCTATCGCATCCAAAGAGAAAACCCCCTTTCCCGTGTAATTTAAAATTATTTTTAATTAGATTTTAAACTAATGTAAGTTGTTTGTCAATGAAAAAGGAGAGTTATAACTCTCCTTTTTGAGATCCTTCAATCGTGCTGTCAATTAAGCTGGATTTGGTGCCTCTACAGGACAAACACTCGCACAAGAACCGCAGTCAATGCAGAGATCTGCATTAATAACGTATCGATCTTCACCTTCGCTAATAGCAGAAACTGGGCATTCCCCTTCACAAGCACCACAACTGATACAATCGGTACTAATAACATATGCCATGAATAAACATCCCCTTTTTCTCCAACTTCAAAGTCAATATACCAAAGCTTAAGAAAAAAGGCAAGCATAAAAACGATGTTTCAGGGCATGATGTATAATTTAGCCCGAATTATAGGTCACGTTCCGGCCTATAAGGCACCTGGTATAATCGGCGCATACAATGTGAGCAATAAGGTAAGACACGATTACTCACATGATTTCTTCGAAAAAGCACATGTTCCAAATCTTCATGTTCAAAACCGCAGGCTCTACATTTTTCTAACATTTTTCTTCCCTCACCTTTGTGTAATTGAGAACAAATAGTTCATATATAGTATGCTCTGTTTGCTCTCAGAATAAACACTCCCAGCCTAGAATTGTTGCTTCAAAATTTGAGTTAAATGGCTTAGGGTGTAGCATTCATACATTTGACAGCTCGGCAGAAATGCTTGAACAAAAGGAGTCTCCTGCCAACGTCGTTTAGGAAGAGTATTCAGCCAGAGAACTTCATGAACATGGCGCCGAATCTGTTCTAATAAAGCTGCCGCCTTTTCTCCTTCTAAGGTTTGACCGTCACTGACAATAATTAAGAGTGTTTGCTTCGCAAGAGCTGCCGGAAAGGCCTGTTGCAGAGTCAGTAAAGCATTGGCAAAATTTGTCCCTCCGCCCCATTCTTTTCCCGAAATTTTCAGGGTTTCCTTAACCATTTCTTCAAATGTCTGCTCTTTTTTTAATTGTCCTGATAAAGGAATGAGAGCTTCGCCAAAAGCAAAGGTTTTAATCCCTTTTACGACTTCAGAAAGTCCATAAACAAATTGCCAAATAAACTCGGTATATTTGAGCATAGACCCCGAAATATCACAGAGCAAAACAATTTTAAGTCGTGCCCTGCGTCGGGAGCGGTAACTCCGTTCCATGAGCACTCCGCCATAACGCAGATTTCTGCGCAGCGTTGCCCGCATCTCCACCCCCCCGCGCCTGTGATCAGCTCGATAGCGCCTTGTAACCTGGGTGGCAAGACGCTGACTGAGACGGCGAATCAGGCGTGTCACTTCCGGCCATTCTTCTGGGGATATTTTTTTTAAGTCCCGGCTTAAGACATCTGCTTCGCGTTCCCGCAGTGCCCGTTCAACTTCTGACAATAAGGCATCCGTTGAGCCCGGCGAAAGAATCGGGTCGTCCTCATTTAACCGTTTGCGCCAATACTCCAAAGAACCGCGCAAAACCCGTTCAACCATAGGCTGATATGTATGATCAACGGGGATCCCGCTTTTTGTCCCTTGTGCTGACTTATCCAGGAAATCCTTTAATCGCCGTTTATCGTTCTCAGGCAGGCTTGCATAAACAGCCCTCTGTTCTTCCGTAATCTCCAACTCATTTCCCTGAAAACGCAAATCCTGCCTTGCCTGCTCCAACTGTTCCTGCCATTGGCTGGCTTTATCTGCCGTTTCCTTCTGCCACACTTCCTTTTGCTCCTTACTGGCAAAATAGGCCCGAAAGGCTTCTTGAAACGAGGGGATATAGCGAGCATCTTTAACAAGGGTTGCCTGCAATACCGCTTCAACCTTGTTCTTATCTGCCATTCCCAGTATCGTTAATCCTTGCGCAGCATCAGAAATTTCCGAAGGACTGATCTTTAAGCCAACAGAGCGCAATAATTGGGCAAATTCAACCAAATGGCGGTCTAATTCACTCGCTCTCTCAGGATTGTTTTCCATGAGCATGCCTTTCCTCTTGTCCCAGATTGCTTGCTTCGAAGAGAAGGCGTTCCGCCCCCATTTCACGATAAAACAAGTCTACATCATCTTGACTTTTTAATAACAAGGTCAAGGTTGCCTCCACCCAGGCAGGATCCAAATCGTTTTTTCCCATAACGAGCAGGGCCTTAGCCCAATCCATCGTTTCCGAAACTGAAGGCACCTTATTTAAGGAGAGCCTGCCCCGCAAAACATGAACGGCGCGAGCCACTTCTAAAGCTAAGCGTTCCGGCAAATCCGCGACCTTTTTACGCAAAATTCGGACTTCTTTATTGACAGATGGGGGCTCTACATTAAGAAAAATACATCGTCGCTTTAGCCCATCGGAAAGATCTCTTTCCCCGTTGGAGGTTAAAACAACGATCGGAGGTTCTTGGGCTCTGATTGTTCCCATCTCGGGGATGGTCACCTGAAATTCTCCCAATAATTCAAAGAGGAACGCCTCGAATTCAGAATCTGTCTTATCGATTTCATCAACTAACAAGACACTTTTTTCGGGATTGACAAGGGCTTGCAACAACGGCCGAGGAAGCAGATAATCCGAAGAAAAAAGGTCCTCCTCCTTTAACGTTTCCTGACTCATCTGAATTTTCAAAAGCTGCCTTTGATAATTCCATTCATAAAGTGCTTTCGTTTCATCTAATCCCTCATAACACTGTAAACGAATCAATGGCGCCCCAAAAACCTGGCTGAGAACTTTAGCAATCTCCGTCTTGCCGACTCCCGCCGGCCCCGAAATCAAAAGAGGCTTGCCTAACTCCGTCGCTAAAAAGGACGTGAGAGCGATCCGATCATCCCGTTCTGTAATATAGCCGATTTCCTCTAAAGCATCTTCAAACTGATCAAGGGTCATCCGGTTCATAGTCCTCCCCCTTTCACATTTCCTAGAATTATGTTCTCAATTCATGAACCGCACTCTCATACACCTTCTCATACTCCGAGACAGCCCGCTCCACCGGAAATGTCTCTCTTGCCCAGCGGACAGCCTGCTCAGAAAATGTTCTGTATCGTGCTTCATCAGAGAGCAGCTCCACAACCGCTTCACTCATTCCTTGAATGTCTCCTGTCGTCTTCAGGAAGCCTGTTTTTCCATGCCGGACAACTTCCGGTAATCCACCGACTCTGCTGGCAACGACAGGAACTCCGCATGCCATTGCTTCAAGTGCTGCTAACCCGAAGCTTTCTTGTTCCGAGGGAAGCAGAAAGACATCGACCATCTGGAGAATCTCATGGACGCTTTCTTGCTTGCCTAAAAATTGGACCTTGTCTTCTAAACCCAGTCTCAGTACCTCCCGTTCCACCCGGCTCATCTCAGGCCCATCTCCTACCAGCAATAAACGACAATCTACCCTCCTCTCAACCTGCGCAAAAATATAGACAACGTCAACCACGCGTTTTACCTCTCGGAAGTTGGAAATATGGGCTAAAATCTTCTCGCCTTGAGGAGCAAAATACTGTCTGCGTCGTCGCGTTGAACTGCTTAAAGGACAATAAACTTTGGGATCAATAAAATTGGGAATCACTTGGATTCCTTGATCTGTTTTCCCAAACGTCTTTTCTGTTTCCAAAGCAAGAGCGTGAGAAACAGAGGTCAGGCGGTCACTTACCTTTAAGGCTAAGCGTGTTAATTTAAAAAACTCTTCATAGGCTCCGACCAAGGTGACATCCGTTCCATGCAGTGTCGTAACTAATGGCAGCGGCTTCGCCATCATTTGCACAGCTAAATAGGCACTGATGCTGTGAGGAATTGCATAATGGGCGTGGATAATATCCAACTCTGCATAATTGGCAACATCAACAATTTTATTGGCCAGCAACAAGGTATAAGGTGCCGTTTTAAACAAAGGATAACTTACCTCAGTTACCTCATGAAAAAAAAGCTGCTCATGATAGCGATGTAAGCGAAAAGGGCGAGACGAAGAGATAAAGTGGACTTCATGACCTCGCTCACCCAATGCATAGCCGAGTTCAGCAGCGACAACACCGCTTCCTCCACAACTCGGGTAACAAACCATTCCAATTTTCATTCTCAAGCACCCACTTCGAATCCGGCATAGTCTTTGTCAAACCAGCCAAGAGGCCGCCTTTCATGAATTTATATCCTCAAACCCGATAGGCATGGCATCCTGAATGGCCTCTCCAATGATGTTCTGGATATCATTAACCATTCGTGACACTTCAAATTCAGCCTCCAAATATTCCCTCGCTGCCGGATTAATGCTCACCAGACTATATAAACGTTCAAGCTCTTGCTGCTTTTCCTCGCTGACTTCTTGTTCCAACATTTGCGCCTCACGTATCTCCCACTGTTTTAATTGAAATTCACGAACCATCTTATGATTATTAGCATCACTCATAACCTTTGCTTTTGATTTGTGAAACTGCTTGAATTCAGCTGATTCTTTAAGTGTACGGGCCAATTCGTGAGCCAAATCATGTGCCGCCATTTCTTAACCCCTCTTTCCCTCTTTATCTAAATGATTGTCAATATTATATAAAAATTTGTGGTTTGAAACAAATAGTAAGTTTTTTAAATCGACGAACTATGAATGACGAGTTTTGCCAAAAGCTCAAAAGCCTGCAAACGACTGTAAGCCAAAAAATCCTGCCATTGTTCCCTGCTGATTAACCAAGGGCAATGAACCGCTTTCCAGCTTGCAAACCCTAAGGGATTTCCGCCATACATTTTCTCCAAGCGACGCTGCGATAGACTTATGATTCCCTGTGCATGACAATTAACTGTAATGGGTTCAAGGCAGAGAACAGGCTCTTCTTCATAGGTAACAAGCAAGGAAAACTTAGTAAGTTGTCGGATGCCCACCTTTTCTCGTTGAACGTCATCTTCCAGCAGAACAGGATCCGGCCGCAGAACTCCTCCGATTTTCTCCCAAAACGCTCGTTCATCGGGGCTTTGGATAGAGGCACAAACTCCGACGGCGCCCATCTGACCGGCGAAGCGAACGACAAAACGGGCAAAATCGTAATCAACCGTATCTTTCAGCTCTAAGCCGTCTAAAAGCACCAGGCGTTCTGCCCTCCGCAAGGTCAACGCTCCGACCCCTTCTTCTCCCATATGAACCACATTATATCCCAGCGACCTGCTAATTTCCGGTTTCAACCCTGTTCCTTTTTCTGTCAGAAACGCCCCCAGAGCTAACACCCAATCTTCCAGGCCCTCTTCATTCCAATCCGATGAAGAATCAATTTCTATTTCCATCCAAGGCATGGACACAACACCTCTCCTTTGGCAAAACACTAACACTTGGTAGTGTTGCACCGTTAAGGAGAGTCTATGCCCCAAAAGGCAATTAGCGCAATCGTTCAAGCAGTGTCCAGGCACGGGCTTGAAAATCATAAAACAACAACCAGATTATTGCAAAATCTGAAGGGGGAACCTGGATTTTAGAGGCATATACTTCAAAATCAACCATGTGAAAAACCGGAGAAACTACTCGAATCAAAAGAGCCAGGGGATTTTCGTGACTATACCCTTTTGCCTTCTCACTTTTTTGCTCAAGAAGGACATTGAGGCGCCGAATATATTCTTCAATATATTCAGGCGGGTGACTTTGAGCACGGGATCTGCCAAAGACAGCTCTCGCCTCATCGGAATCGTAAAAAAGGTGCGTTACTTCTACTCCCAAACGACGTCCATTCTGTTGATTCTCGATGACGATATCCGGTCTGTCTGCATGCTTAATAATCCTATAGTCTTTCCCTTGCTGACTGTTTAAGAGAGCTACCAAGGCCTGAGCGGCACCCTCCTCAATCAGCCATTTTTCGTTAAGCGGATATGACAAATCTCCTCCCCCTTATGACAAGGTATAGGTAAGTTTTTCAAAACCTCTGAACCCTATGACTGTTGACACTCCAATCTGACGCAGCATCAGAATCGCTTCATCAATGTCTCGGCCGACAACTTCCGCACTATGAGCATCCGAACCTAAGGTAAC
The DNA here is from genome assembly GCF_049943955.1 of Desulfosporosinus sp. SYSU MS00001. Lineage (NCBI taxonomy): Bacteria > Bacillati > Bacillota > Clostridia > Eubacteriales > Desulfitobacteriaceae > Desulfosporosinus > Desulfosporosinus sp. SYSU MS00001. Next base: position 469,657 of record NZ_JBNFTW010000001.1, on the reverse strand, counting down.
GCTGATTCCTCGCCGCTTGATTTCTTCCAGGAGCCGTTTCTCCGGATAAAATTCCCGGACAGGTTTATATCTCCCGTTGGTATTTATTTCTAAAACCAGGCCCTTTTCAGCAACCGCCGTTAACGCTTCATCGGCAAGAGCTAAAATATCCGTAGTTGGCCGGACTCCAAAAATTTTGATCAGATCGAAATGGCCGATTGTTGTAAATAGCCCACTTTGAGCCGCCTTGGTCACGAGGTCAAAATAATCCCCATAGAGCTTATCCGCCTCTAGCTGATGATGCTTCGGCTCTTCTTCCGGAAAATCGAAGGCCCAACCCGCAATTTCATGAACAGACCCTATGACAAAATCGAAGGGAAACTGGCGCAAGAGGTTTTGAATTCTCTCTTCTTCCATTAGCCTATAGTCAGCTTCCAGACCAATTCGAACCTTCAGATGCGGGTACTCCTCGGCCACCTCTCGGATCAGAGGGAAATTCATTTGCTCCCAATAATAATCATGATCGGCAAATCCGATTTCCTTTAGCCCTTTGCGGGAAGCCTCCTCTAAAAAGGCCCGAATGTTTTGCCGATTGGCCTCACGGTCTTCGTGCCCCAGAAGATGAACATGTAAATCCAACATCTCTTTTTAGCCCCTCTCTATAATTTCTGCACCCCGGTCCTTACCACGAGGTATGGATGCAGGCTCAAATCAGATCGTCCTAACCTAGTCGTGGCTGCAGCCAGATCCCTGAAGAAATTTCCTGATAATTTAACATCAACGCGTCCAACAATCTCTCCTTTAATAATTCGCAGGCTATGGGGAGCGCTGAGAGAATACGATCCCGCCACAGCATCTTGAGTATGTAAGCCAAGGACTGATAAAATCAAAACGCCGTCCTCAATAGTACTTAGAATCTTATCCCAAGTTTCCTCAACGGTATGCCGAAGATATAGCCCCGCAGCCCCGTGAGGCAGCCCTGTCGGTTTCAAACCCCAACGAAGGGCATCTTTTACCCGTAGAAAAGGAGTTTGCAGCTTTCCTTCTTGCACCAAAGTAGTTTGAACGGCCGGCACTCCCTCAGAAGTAACCATGTAGGAGCCTAATTCAAGCGGCTGAAGGGGATCAATCGTCAGAGAGAACTGGGGATGGAAAACTTCTTTGTGCGTTTCGAAATTTTCCTTGGAAAAGGCTCCCTGCCCTTCGATGACTCGTTCTCCGGAGAAATTAGGCACGATAAACTGTCCCAAAAGTTCCTCAGTCATGGCTGGAGCAAAAATCACCTGAGTCTCAGGATTAACAGCAGGCGCTTCTCCAGCCAGGGCTTCATAGCGTTTCACCGTCTGTGCCCATAACTTTTTTTGTTCTTCTGGAAGAATAAGTCTGCGTTTGGCAAAGCCGCCCCCAACCAAACTGTCAAAGGAAAACCAAGACACAAATTGAGATTGTTGATACGTTACCGCCAGGCCTGTGGAGGTTCGGACATTGCGATATCCCCATGCAGCTTGGATGCTGCCTTGAACTTTCGCCCTATCCGGTTTTTCCTCGAGCCACTGCTTGGCTAGATCAAATATAACGTCATCATCACCCTCAATAATTTCCCGGACAGTTCTGTCTTCAACGGCCACGAGAGGTAACGGTTCAGGAGCAGGAATATGGGAAGCCTCTGGGTCCGTGTAAGCAGCTTGCTTCCACTGCTGCATTTTCTGTTCCCAAAACTCTGCCGTACTCTGAGGCTGCAGCTGGACTATAGCCTCGCTGCAAGTTCCATCTGCCCAGACTAAGAAAACCTCTCCGCTTTCCTTCTGCCGATAACTTGGAGGGGTATATACTCCTCCGGGAGAATTATCTTTAATCCCCAGAGAGACAACTTGTGATTCATTGACTAAAAGGCGCCATGCGGATAAGCGCAAATTCTCGTCCTGCGGGGCCTGTTGATAGCGATAAAAAAGATCCTCTAATTGCGCAACGAGTTTCATCCCAGTGTCCCTCCCAAACTGACTTGTTGATCAGGGTCCATTAGCAGATAGCGATGACTTCCGCCGCTTGATGGAACCGCTTGACCGCCCTTGCCGCATGTTCCAATAGCATCAAAACAACCTTCACCCAAGCCGCCCCGAATTGCTTCCAAAGCCGAAAGGATCTTGCCGCTGAAAATCGAAGGTTGGTAAATCGGTAAATCAGGATCAGCAACATCAATGATTCCATCGCATTGAAAGACAAAATCTCCGGTTTTGGGATTAACTTGCCCGCCCCGATATCCCAGGAGAAGAAGGTTTTTCTGTCCTTCCAGAAGTTCCCCGTTGGTTAAGAGGATTTCGCGAATTGACTTCACCTCATCCATTAAGGGCAGGGATGACGGCAAAGGAAGTAGTCGATCAACCAAGAGGCGAATATTACTCATGCGCGGCAAAGGAACATTGGTATAACTTTCTGCCCTCCCGGCTCCGGTAACCGGCATACCGGCTTCAGGTCCCGAAAAAACATCGCCAAGTCCGGCTTCCAAGACTCCATCTTTAACAATCGTCACCGTTTCCCGCAGGAGCCCGTTGGCTGAATAGGGCTGATAAGCCCAATCTCCCACAAGAGGCCCGTCAATAATATGGACGCCGGGTCTCGCTACTCGCAAACCAATTCGCAGTTTTCCTTTTTCTCCAAGTACCGACTCATTCATATGATCGGATTCTACCGCATGTCCAAAAGCTTCATGTGCCAAACCCTTAGCCAATCCATAGTCAATGATGAGGGGATAATGACCGCTTGGCAGCTGGGGAGCGGTACATACGGCCTGAGCAAACTTGGCCCTGTTTACCGCTTTCTCTTCCAGGCTATGATCCTCTAATTCTGCATAAAGAATTGAAACATCCATCCCACTGCGGTGACTAAGTGTGCTTTGTGCTTTTCCTTCGGCCCGTACCGTCCCTTGATGCATTAGTACCGCTCTGGGAACTGCAAAAGATACCAGGGTACCATCAGTTCTTCCGATACACCAGACCTCTTCGGCTTGACGGTAACTGGTCTGCCAGACCGCTTGAGAAAAGGCCGTTTTCATCCTTGAGTGCAAGGTCATAACCTGCTCCTCCAGATCAGCCAAAGGGACTTCTCCGAAAGCCTTTTGTGCCGGATTCACCTCTTCTGCTCTAACCTTTGACGTATCCCAAATCTGACGATTGGGCTTCGTCCCAAGCGCTTCATTTCTGCGGGCAAGCTGAATAGCCTTTGCCACCAGTTTTCGCCCGACCTCTTTCTCTAAAACATCAGAGCTGGCAAAACCTGTCGCCCCGCTCTCGGTAAAAGCCTGAACCCCAAAGCCATGGTCTTCGCCCGTTGAAACACGCTCAAAACGACCGTTACTAAGACGCATGCTCCATTCCCGGCGAGACTGAGCACGTACTATCACATACCCCTCAAAGGTTGAGGCTTCAGTCAAGACTGTCTGAACGAATGTTTTAAGCTCCTTTTGTTCCACAATTGCCCTCCTGTTTTCTTAGACTATAGTGTTGACCTATAATTTTCCTTATCGATAGGGTTATTATACCATAGAGACCGATGAAACTCGTCTGTTGCCAAACTTGCAAGGCATCTTCTCTGCAGCTAACGACCGAAAGAAAAAATATCCCGGGGTCTGTATAAACAAGAACTCCTCGGGATACACTTTAATTAGTCTCACGTTTTTCTTTTTTAATCCCCACTCCTCTCTTTTACTTCACTTGCGGCGAAGATTTGGATCGTCGCAAGCTTTTTTTTATAAACATTTTACCATGATTTTGCGTTCCTCGACGAAACCGGACTTTTCATACAAATGAAGGGCCGGAATATTATGACTGCTGCAGGCCAGCCCCAGATAAGCGATATTATGCTGCCGACAATATTCTTCTGCCGCCTTGAGCAACTTTTCGCCAATCTTTTGACCTCGCCATTCCGGAAGTACGCCAAAATCCATGATCCATCCCTGATAAACACCCGTCAGCTCTTCGCGGGAAGAAGGATGAAGCACCAAATACCCCAGTGACTGATTCCCGCCCGACTCCCTAATTGGAGTATTGTCATTAACATCCTCCGCCGCAGCTTCCGCTATAAAGACAATTGACCCGGTCTGTTGAATCCAGGTCCAAAAACCTTTAAGAACAGCTTCCCGATATTTAATAGTTTCCTCCAGCGGTTGCTTGCGCCATGGCGAAGCACTATCCGGTATATTTATTTTCCCCAAAGAATACATAAAAGGCCAATCTCGAATACTCCCTTGACGAACTCTCATATCATCACCTCTTAAGGTAAGGTATGCATGCGTCAAGGGAGTGTCACTTTAATCCCAAAATCAACGATTATGTATATATGAGAAGTTCTTGACGCAGTTCCACTTCATATACTTTAACTGACGGTGAACCATGCAAACGAAAGGTATTCAGATCTTTCCGAAAGAAGGTGATTCCTTGTACATAATTACTTTGCTCATAGGGCTGGGGCTTCTGCTCTGGGGAATGAAGGAATTGAGACAGGGGCTTCAATTCTTTGCGGGACATCACCTGCGCAAATTTCTCCTTTGGATGACGGAAACCCCCAGCCGTGGATTTTGCACCGGAGCAATCACGACTGCCTTGCTTCAATCCAGTACCGCCTTAACGGTAATGGCTGTCTCCTTCGTCGATGCGGAACTGCTTCCCTTCGAAAATGCTCTGGCCTTAATTTTAGGCAGCAACATCGGGACAACGCTAACCACACAACTGCTCGCTTTCCCCGTAGAATCGTTTATTCCTTACCTCTTGATTCTAAGCGCCCTCGGTTATCTGTTTATCACTGGACGAATTCGCTTCCTTTTTTTATCCTTCTTCGGCCTGAGTCTTCTCTTTTTTGCCTTAAATATGCTTCAGGCAGGCATGGCCCCTCTCGCCGACAAATCTTCCATCCGCCTATTTCTTCAGCAATTAGGCGATAACCATCTCAAAGGGGTTCTCGCCGGTACGATCCTTTCAGCCCTGCTTCATTCCTCCAGCGCCACAACAGGTATCGTCATGGTCTTGACGGAAGATGGCCGAATAACCCTCCCAACTGCCCTCGCCTTTATTTTTGGTGCTAATATAGGGACTTGTTTCACTGCCGTTTTGGCTGCCTTAGCCAGTTCAAGATCCGCGCAAAGAGTAGCTCTCTTCCATGTACTGCTCAACGTTTTTGGCGTTCTGCTCTTCTTGCCTTTTGTCAGTGCCATGGCCAAAGGCCTTAATGTTATGGGCGGAAGTCTCCCTCGCCAGGTTGCCAACGCTCATACCATATTCAATGTTCTTTCTTCTCTCTTGGCCTTTCCTCTCTTGCCCAAAACTGCACAACTCTTGGCAAAGATTCTTCCGTGAAACCATCAATTCATCTATAGAACTCCATCAAAGGAACAATGCGACATCACATGAAATGAAAAACCTTAGGGATTGCCTAGATTTTACTTTGAAAAAGACTAATCCTCTCCCTCTGATGACTGCTCTCTCGCCCTAATTCCAAATAACGATTCAATCAAATCACAAATCCCCGAGGCATCATCTAAACCAAAGGTAGGAATTCCAAGCTCAAAAGTTAGATCACTGACAATGGCTATAAGCTCTTCCGGCCGGCAAAAAGGTTTCTGGTGCACACCTGAGCGAAAAACTTCGATTTTTGGCTTGTTGCCCGACTTATAGCCTTCCGTAAAAATAACATCAACACCCTGGATTCTGGCAATTACCTCATCTAAGGGTTGATCTTCAGTTACCTTTTCCATGACGGCAATCTTTTGGGGTGAACTAATGGCTACAACATCCGCTCCAGCCTGGGCATGCCGCCAGGAGTCCTTACCCGGCTGATCAAGATCGAAGCCATGGACATCATGTTTCAAGGTGCCAACTCTCCAACCGCGCTGCTTGGCCTCGTGAATGATTTTTTCCAGCAGCGTTGTCTTGCCGGAATTTGAACCGCTGCCTACAATTGATATAACAGGAATCCGAGTTTTCCCATAAGTTACGTTCATACTAGTTCTCCCAAGCTTCCAGCCAATTTGCCCATAATAATTCTCCCGGATTCACCGGACCATGATTTGCAGGCACATCGACCAGCAGTTGACTGTCAACCATGGAACGAAGGACTCCTGATCCTTGAGCAGGCGCTAAATCCGCCCAAAGTTCTCCATCCTTAAATACCGCTCGAGCCCGCAAAAATCGTCGTTGTTTTCCTCCCTTGGCAAAGCCGTTAGCCATTTTAACGAAACTTCTTTTCCCTTCGATTACTGAATAACCAGCTAGTTTGCGCAAAACCGGACGAACCAAAAGTTCAAAGGTCACTACAGCGGCAGCAGGATTCCCGGAAAGTGAAAAAAATAGTTGTTTCCCCTTTCGGCCCGCCGCTAAAGGGGTCCCAGGCTTCAAGCGGAGCTTCCAGAAAAGCATTTCACAGCCGAATTGGGCAAGGGCATGGCGCATAACATCATAATCTCCTACGGATGCGCCTCCCGTTGAGATTACAATGTCAGCATCAGCCACTTTTTCTAAGGCTGCCAACGTATCTTCAATTTGGTCAGAAACAATTGGAACCGCTATCACCTCACAGCCGGCGTTTTGAATCATGCCGCAAAGCGTATAGCTGTTACTATTATAGATTTTAGCAGGAAGCAAGGGCTGCCCGACAGCCATCAGCTCTGATCCTGTAGCAAGCAAACCGACACGCGGCCTTCGGTATACCTTAACCTGATCCCAACCCATTGCAGCCAAAAGGCCAACGGCAGGCGGCGTCAAAAAGAAACCACGTTTGAGAAGCAGGTCCCCATTTTTGATTTCCTCTCCTCGATAGACGATATTTTGGCCGGGTATGATGGGACGCAAAATGGTTACCTGATCCCCATCACGTTCCGTATCTTCCTGACGTACTACACAATTTGCACCGGGCGGAATCGGAGCGCCAGTAAAAATCTTTGCCGCTTCGCCGGCCATAATTTCTCGCTCGGAAAAAGTTCCGGCAGGAATTTCACTCACGATAGCCAGTTGCAGAGAGTTATCTTCCAGCCCAGTAGACCGATAAGCATACCCATCCAGCGGAGAACGGTCAAAGGGAGGCATATCAATTTTGGCAGTCACATCCTGGGCTAATATTCTCTGAAACGCATTAGCCAGAGAAACGCTTTCCTCCCCGACAGGCCTTATCTCCTTCAGAACTTGTTCCTTAGCTTCTTCCAACTCAATCATAATTTTCATATACTATCCATCTCAATTTTCCTCTCATTACTCTATTCCATCATTTATCTTATATCTTAGTGTATCGGCAATTCCAATCATTGTCAAAGTGAGCAAGAGGGACGGTCCTTTTAACACGCTGTATTAAGAGGACCGTCCCCATCTTACCGTTGCACATTTTGGGCAGAAAAAAGGGGGTGTTGCTCTACGAAACTACTCAATTTCGTTTTGCAACCCCCCGTTTTGCGTATTGTGACATTTTTCTCTAAAAAGGATTCGCCTTAAGTTTATCAACGTGTACACGTCCATCCTCCCGATAAATCTCCAATTGTTTGCAATTCTCTTCTATCTGAATAACTTCCCTTCCCACTGTTACGACAACATTTTGATGACAATACGTCACAGAAAGACGACTGTCAGAACTTATCTGAACGTAAGTGGCACTAACCCCTGAGCCGCCCAATTCATTGATCTTAACATTTCCTCCGGCAAAGATTTTCCCACCCCGACATACACCTTCAATAGTCACATCTTCTTCAATATGAATTTCCGAGTTGTAGATTCCCTTAGAACACTTAAACGATCCGCCGCATTCAACATTTGCTCCTTGCAAGTAGCCTACTTCCAAGCTAAGTTTTTCCGGAATCTCGACGGATATATTTTCAACATATTGTGCCAGAGCTTGATCAACTCGTTGTAAAGCCTGCACTGATTGAACTTCAAGAGGCCCTAAACCAACTAAAAAACGTTTTGCAGTTTGGATCGAAATAATTAAACCCTCGGAAACCATTTCATCATCTTTATGTTCCTGGATATATTTCTCGATTCGAGCACATAGTTTGGGAAGATTGGTATATTGTCTCTCCAGGATAAGTTTTAGACATTGTCCCGGTTTAAGGTTGTTGTTCCCCGAAGCTTTGAGCAAAACGGCAGTGTTGGCTAAACAGCTGTTCAGCTGATCCTGCAGATCAGACAACGATCGTAGAAGTTGAGAGCGAGCAACATATTTTTCTCCGATAAAGGTCTTGCCGCCCATAATGTTCCCATAAATCTTAGCACCTTTTTCAGCCCTTATCTCGGCGCGGGAAACCGAACCTTTAATTTCTATTTTTCCCCCAGCCAAAATATGAAGCCCATCGTGAACATTTCCATTAACATAGACATCCCCGGGAAAATCAATGCTTCCGCTTGCTAAATCAACATCCTGATTTTGTACATAGACATTTTCTACCATGTACGTCTTTTCATCAACACGTACCGGCTGCCCGGAACATGAGGCAATAACTTCAAGCCCATCTTCAGAAAGATGGACATTCTTTTTTAAGCGAAATTGAAAATCCTTGACTGCAGCTGTTCCAAGCTCTTTGCCAAAAACATCTTTTCCGGGAACTCCCGGTTTTCCCGGTATTTTACGGGCTAAAACGGTTCCCTCTTCAACTAATTTTACTTTGGAGGCGTAAAAATCAACCTTATTCTCGTCAGAAGCAATACTTTTCTGGGGCTCCCCTACAAAGTCCTCTAATTGAGCGTGCTGAGGCGGAACCACTGGAGTAGCTTCAGCAACAATAACCTCACCAATACCTTTCACGGACAATATTTCTGACCAGCTTTGGGGCCGCCGTCCGTGAACTACTTGTAACTGTTCCAGATCCCTGTCGAGCTTCGCCTCATCCCAGGCCTCGCTGCCCATAGGCAGGGACTCCCAGAAGGCAACTTGGGCCAAATCTATAACTTCAGAGGCTGGAAGTTCCTCCGGAATAAGATAATGTCCCGGAAGTTCATGCCTGACTTTAGCTGCAACAGCCCCCCCCTGATTACGAATTTGCAATTCCCAGGTCAATTGACCGGTGTGCTGCAAAGGATAAAATTCCACTTGATCTCCAAAGTCAACAAAAAAAGGCTTGTTCTGAGGGCTGCCATTCCGTTGAACTTCTCCCGCTCGAGGAAAAGGGATAAAGCGTTTTACACCTTCGCCGAAAACAAATGTATACTTGTTATCCTCCCGCTTAACTTGAGTAGGGGTCAGATGCAAATCCTCGGGGGTTTGCTCAATAATATCATTCCAAGACAAACGGACCTTCCATTTTTTCGAAAAAAAATGAGGTTTTTCTAGAACTTCAATTCTGATCTCTTCTTGTGGCAACTTAAGTTTAGTCGCCCAGTCTACTCTAATTTCTTCGAGAGAATTACCATGAACGACTTCTTCTGGCATCTTTATCTCCCCGCTCATTGAAAAAATTACCTTTAAATTTAACATATCAGAAATTTATCGAAAACCACATAGGTCTTTGGTCCTAAAAGCTGATAATATTTTATAATTTAGGATAATCTTCTGAAAATCAGGGAGTATTTTGGCTTGCTTCGACATTAAAAATTTCATAATCTGAGGATTTAGTCCCGTTCGGATCCAGACTGTTCCCTGGGACTTTGGGCAGTGGCTTACTGGGTGTTGGAATAACAGGTTTTAATAAGTCAACAGGCTCTTCGTCGATGACTCTGTCCGTCGTCAACCCTTGCTGCAAATTTGCAACAACTTTCTTAACATCCATAGGATCAACTTGCCAATAACTCACACCATCAACCTCTAAAAATGACCCCGGTAAGGTCTGGGAAATAACATTTGCGCTATTAAAACCTACGGCAGTCTTAGCTACGGCTAGTATATCCTTGACCGATAAATTGGTTGTTACAGCCTGCATTAATTCCGGAACAAGATAAGGCAGCTTTGGTAACGTGCTCAATTGAACCATTTCTTTAGCCACAGCCTTTAAAACAATCTGCTGTCGAGCCGTCCGGGAAATATCGGATAGGGCATCATGCCGAAAACGAGCATACTCCAAGGCCTTCTCACCGTCAAGGCGCTGCAAACCTTTATGCAGATTAATATAGCCATCATCCTGATCACCGGTTTCATAATACATATCCTTTTCCACATCAACTGGGACCCCGCCCAAGGTATCAATTATTTTCTTGAAGCCTTGGAAATTTGTCAGAATATAACCTGAGATTGTCTCACCGGTTAAATCTTCCACGCTATTTTGTAACGCATCCAAATTTTCCAACGATGCTGCAGCATTAATTTTTATATATCCATGTCCTGCGAGGAAAATTCTTGTATCTCGAGGAATAGACAGCAAGCTTATCCTCTGTGTTTTAGGGTCGATGCTTGCAACAATAAGAGAGTCTGTATTAAATTTTGTTTCTTCAAGTCTCTGATCAGCGCCGATGAGCAAAACATTGACCCGCTCATCTATGTTTCTGGCTGAATCATTAAAGGAATTTTCCTTGGAAATGGTTTTCCCGGAGCCACTAAATCCCTTATACCCCCAAAAACCAAGGGCTAGCACCCCACAGATCGTGATCGCAGTCAGCCTTGAGACCCATTTATTGATCATCTATAACAACTCCATTATAAAAGCTCTTTCTTGAATTATAACCAAATTTTAGCATCTAAAAGCCCTGCCTCTACATTTAATTATTACTTTTTAATAGAAGTCTTTGAAAACTATACAAAAAAGGTCCGAAAGGATGCGTTTAATGCGTTTAACGCTTTTAACCCTTTCAGACCTTTTCCTTTTTCAAAAATGCTATAGCCAATTCCTCACAGATTCACTTGCAGTCCCTTTTAATAATAGAGTCACAGCAAAATCTTCTGTTCGCAAAAATCTCCTGTTAAAGGGAGTTCAGCAATACGCTCAACAAAGCCCTCGCCAAACAGTATAACAAAGTACAAAGGATTCAGGATCCGCTCCTGTCTCCCTTTATTAGGCGTAATTCCATCCTCGAGCACCCTTAAACCCTCGAGAACTGCACTATAGTTCTTGCGCTGAGCTTGCCAGAGTTTTTTTCTTAAGTATTCTATTTGGAGATTGACTTTCTTTTCATTCCGAATTAACCAATCATGGACGTTAGCATGAATATCCTCAAGAGGCCCCAATTCTTTATAACCTTTTTCGATCACTGACCTCAATTGCCGTATACGTTGCTCAATATCCAGGGAATCCCGGTCGCGAATACAGCGTTCTTTATAACCGTCTAACCCCTGATAAACATCAGTCAACGTCAATCCTGCTTTGCCAAGAGTTTTCTGCCAGGAAGGTGTCACAATAACTGCAGACAAACGGGGAAATAAGATGGGCATAACGAACCCAAAGGTTGAAAACACGTCACCCAGCTGTGCCCAATAATTCAATTCTCCAGGACCGGGAACATAGGCTAAGGTGGGGAATAAAAATTCCTGAACAATTGGCCGAGTAACAACATTGGGAGAAAACGTTTCAGGATTTTTCCTTAACAACGCGGGCAAAAGGTCATTATCCAAGATTTTGTCTTGGCCTCTTAAATAAAAACCGTGACCCTGATTTAAAATCGCCCGGCGTTCAGGATTGGCCAGGAATAAGTTCACTTCGCCTCCCAGTGGCTGAATCTGGGCTGAAAAGCCAAGTTGTGTCCAAGCCTCAGTTCTCCGGAACAGAGCCTCCCGAACGTCACCATATAGTTTAAGGATTTGTTCATACATTGGAGCCGCCAGACATTTGAATTCCGGCAGCAAAGGATCAAACAAGATCAGACCCCATTTTTTGAGCAGCCACTGTAAGGTTAAGGCAAACCATTGGGCAAGATTTTCTGCTTGATTAAGAAATCGCCGGCAATCCCGGAGCACTGAGGCTCTAAATTCACCATCCGGAAGCTGCAAAAGTTGCTGCTCAATAGCTTCCCAGGCAGGAACAGGCAGGATTCCTACTGATTTACCTTCTCCGTCACCCGGAAGACTGCAGGAAAAAGGCATCCCCTTATCATTTAAAAAGTAGGTTTTATGTATTTCTATCCAGTCATGATCCTCACTGGCAATCCAAAATACCGGTACAACAGGCCGCCCAAGCCTTTCCCTTTGTTCCTCAGCAAGACGAATAATCGTCATAGCCTTATATAAGGTATACAAAGGTCCGGTAAAAATCCCCGCTTGTTGGCCGGTAATAACGACTAAGGTTTCATTACGCCTCAGCTCTTCAATCATTTGCAGTGTTTTCCTGTTTGCCCCTAAGAATTGGTGATAGGCTTTTAAAGCATCAACAAGTTTTTCTCTTGGATAATTCCTCGTATCTAAATACCTTGCTCGCTGCTCAAAACTTTCTTGAAGGTGAGGATTGCCGCTGGGGAAAAAAAAAGCTACTTGTTCAAAACAAGTAGCCAAGGCTTGCATCGGATCTCTCATAGTTCATCCCCCCCGCTACCTTTCCAATATACGGGGTATTGTATCATGGGTGCAGGGAAATCGCAATTCTTCCGGGCTGTCCACTGCAGACTCGTCCGATCACTGCAGCCGCCGGGGTCTGTGTTAAAGTCAGCTGTCTTAGCAAAGGTTCCAGACGATCTTGGGAAACCGCAATTAGAAGTCCGCCAGAAGTTATGGCATCACAGAGCACAACCTGCAGCTCCTCGGGTACATCGGAAGTAAACTCTATCCAGCCTTCAAGGTGACGCTGATTGGCTCTTGTCCCTCCGGGAATTGCCTGTTGCTCTATGCATTGCCAAACACTCTCTAAAACCGGGACATCTTTAGCATATACTTCAGCACTTAAGCCGCTTGCCGAAAGCATCTCATGTAAATGTCCTAACAATCCGAAACCTGTTATATCCGTGACCGCGTGAACACCTGCTTCAACGGCAGCTTCAGCAGCTCCTTTGTTCAGAGCAGCCATGACCTGAATAACTTCTTGTTCCGCCTTTGCAGAAACAATACCACGCTTTATTCCTGTCGTAATAATTCCTACGCCAAGAGGTTTGGTAAGGACTAAGTAATCGCCAGCCTCAGCTTTAGCATTGGAAAGAACGTTATCAGGATGAACAACTCCGGTGACGGAAAGTCCATATTTCGGCTCAGAATCGTCAATGGAATGTCCTCCGACCAAAACTGCCCCCGACTCCCGGATTTTGTCACTGCCGCCCTGAAGAATTTGGGCTAATACTTCCATTTTTAATTTACTAATGGGAAACGAAACTAAGTTCATCGCCGTCAAGGGTTTGGCCCCCATGGCATAAATGTCACTTAAAGCATTGGCCGCAGCAATTTGTCCAAAAGCATAAGGATCATCCACCACGGGAGTAAAGAAATCGACGCTCTGTACAAGAGCCTGTTCATCGTTGATACGATAGACTCCAGCGTCGTCAGAAGTATCCAGGCCTACAATCAAATTGGCATCTTCTTGATTTGGAGGTAAGCAGCACAAAACTTGTGCCAGGTCCCCAGGACCTATCTTGCATCCTCAGCCTGCTTTTGTTGAGAACTGGGTCAAGCGGATTTTTTCTTGACTATTGAGATCAAGTTCCATTCAAGTCACCTCCAAAATACAGTTTACGTTATAACTATGCATCACGTTGCAATTATAATTATAGCCTTATTACTCTCAACGTCAACCTTACACAGAGTGAACTCATTCAGCTAAAGCCGACCCCTCTATTTCCAATCATTAAGGCGTTGCGCTATATCCTCAATGTCTCCGACGAGCAAAGTTCGCACATCGAAAAGTACCCAATCCTTCTGGATGCGGGTTAGAATCGCTGCAGGACCCAAACGCAGGAACCTTTCCAGTTCGTTAACACTTCCTTGCTTAGGACGTACGGAACATACCCATGTTGGGAGATTCACTGTGGGCCATGCCCCGCCTCCTACTTGCGATACATCCTCTTGGATTGCCACAGAAATAGTCTTGTTCAGTTCCAAAACAGATTTCAGCTCCTCTGCCTTGGCTTTCAAGTCCTGGGAAGAATAGGAAAGCATTTTCCAAACAGGGATTTCCCCGCCCTCTCCATTTAAGTACATTCGGAGCGTTCCTTCTAAGGCAGCTAACGTCAACTTATCAATTCTCAGAGCTCTCGTCAATTGATTCGTTTTCAGGCGATCAATAAAACGTCGTTTGCCGACGATAATCCCGGCCTGCGGACCACCTAACAATTTATCGCCGCTGAAAGTGACCAGGTCCAGCCCAGCGTTTACAGTTTGCTGAACCGTTGGTTCAGAAGGGAAACCCAAACTTGTCCCATCAAAAAAACTCCCGCTCCCTAAATCCTCCATAACAGGAATACCCCGTTTTTCTCCAAGCTCAACCAACTCTGCTCCAGCAACGGCATGAGTAAAGCCTTCCAGTCGATAATTACTGGTATGAACCTTCAAGAGAAGGGCTGTTTCCGAGGAAATCGCATCTTCGTAATCTCTGTACCAGGTCTTATTTGTACTTCCCACCTCAACGAGTTTTGCCCCTCCGGCTTTTAAAACTTCAGGTATTCGAAAGGATCCTCCAACTTCAACTAATTCGCCGCGGGAAACAATGACTTCTTTGCCCAAGGCAAACGTATTCATCATCAGCAGTACAGCTGCAGCATTATTATTGACTACCATAGCCGCTTCTGCACCGGTAAGTTCACAAAGGAGCTGCTCGACAAGAGAATAGCGTGAGCCCCGTTCTCCAGTCTCAATATTCAATTCCAGATTACTATATCGTTCAGCTTGAGCAGCCACGAAGCGGGCAATTTCCGGCGCAAGAAGTGCTCGGCCGCAATTTGTATGTAAGACAACGCCAGTGGCGTTAATCACACGGCGCAAATTTGTTTCAGGATTAGCCAAGGCTTGAAACAGTTCGTCCAATAGCCACGGCCAAACCTCCGCTTCAACATCCCCACCCCAATCCGATGTATTTCTGTAGACATTTTCCCGCGCTTTTTGTAAAAGCTGTCGAACGCAATGTTTTATCCGGGGCAAGCTACTCTTATTCGTCAAGAAGGGACCGAATTCCGCCTCTGCTTCCAGACGAGCCAGCACTTCATGAACTGCCGGAAGTGCTCTTAAACGCCGTTGTTTATCTTCCTCCATCGGTTAACACTCCTCACAGGCTGTTTTTTAAGCGACCAATTATACATTCTTAAGGCTTGCACACTTTTTAGGATTTCGACATCCATATTAGCATATGATATAGTCACAAGCTTAATTGAGGAGGAATTTCATTGTCCAGCACAAATTTGACTCAGCCATTACGCCAGCCAGCTCAACAAGCTGTTATCATTTCATTTTCTGAACTTGTTCGCAAGAAAAACCGATTCCAGCCCTGCATCTTTTGCGGAGAAACCATGGAGGTTCAAAAGTTTAAAGGTAAAAATGTTTGCTCCCGCTGTTTACACCAGATACCGGCAATATTTTCCTTCGGCTGAGGCAAATTACCTTTGCTTATATAGTTGTCTTATCCTCGAACTTATGAAGCTGAGGGTAAGCTTAATATTTAAGATTATAATTAAGAGCCTTCCGTCACTTACGTGTCGTGAAGGCTCAATTTTTTAGATAGCATCACTATCTTATTGACAGTCCCAAGTTTTAGCTTATCTTTTTTATTTGTTCTCCTTCGGCTCGAGCTTATTAAAGGAATTATTGAGTACCTGCACTGCCTTTTCGGGAATAATAACCGTCCCATGTTCGCCTAAGAAAGCGCTCGCAATGGCTACAATTTCCCCGTATTCATCGAGAATAGCTTCGGCCAAGAGTCTCTTCTTCCCTGCTCCCATCCGGCTTAAGATAAGGTAATACTCATCTTCAAATAGATAGAGGCTTGAACGCAATTGGTTAAATGCAGGTAATCTTCCCACGGCAGAAACCACATCTTCGAAATCAGCAAAAACATAAACTAATTCCGTTACACGTCCCTTTACGGGTTTGCGTACAGCCTTTTCCTTGATCAACCCTTCGAGTTGTTCTTCTTGCTTCATAATGGTTATGACAAACTCATCATTGGTCGCCACAGTAGCCTGAATCCAAAAGGGTTGGTCTAAATTGAATTCAACTTCCTCTCTCGCTTGCGCAATGAGTTCCCAAAACAATTGTTCCGTTTTTGCTGATCGTTGAAACAAATCAGCCATCGTAATATCCCTGTCAGTTAGTTCTGTCAAGGAGATAAAGATGCGGATGGTATGCTCATTAACTTTTTGTACACGCATATCCCCACTCTCCTTTCCGCATCAAGCTCATACCCTATCTTATTCTCATTATATCATATTAAGCCAGTACTTTTTCAGATAAAACCATAGATATTGACGATCTTTATAAAAGTTTAATAAATTCAAAATATCGGTCATTAATCCCTAAAATTTTTCCAGTACTAAAAGTAGTCTTTCCTGGTTCAGGCTTAATCAAACCCCCTCTTTTTATCCAATTTTAATGGAATTTTTACTTTAATGCAAACTTTTAAGAACCTGACAGCTCACAACATCTCTCCGCACCGGTAAATACGTTAATTTAACCTGGTCTTCAAGCTTAATCTGCCCATAAGCCATTTGATCTATATAAAAGGGCTGTTGTTTTTTATTGTCCCCGACTTCCAAAACATAGGTCCCTAATCTTGAGTCAAATGCTTTTCCCATAACTGAGCCTTGAATAACCCCCGGCTGCTTAAACCAGTCCGGCTGGGACAGTAATAAGGATTCTGTATATATACCTAATACTCCTGCCCAAATCAGAACTTTCAGCCCAAGCACTATAAAACCCAAGACATCATGTTCAAAACGCCAGGTATGCCTGAATTTCCAACCCAAGCGCACAAGAACAAGCCCCCAGATCAGAAAAAGCCCGATCAGATTAGGCCAGGTCGCACTCCAAAGATAGCGATAATAAGCTGCCATCATTTACCCTCTTTAAAATTTAGTTTATTTAATTTTGTCATTAATCATCTTAGTATTGCAAGATTTGAAGTTAACTTTTCACACTATAATTAGGCATTTTCGTATTCGCCCATGATAAATTTATATTAAGAAAAATCATTCACGATTAAAAAAATATATAACCCATAGAGGTTGAGTTTAGCAACAAGCAAATTCTTCCTTAAACCTAAATATCCCCCCATAAGCTGTTTTACATCTTTCGTATCATTTTTTATCCTTTTGGCACTGTGTTAAATCCTTATCAATAAGGTTACCAAATAATAATTTCTACTTAATAACTTTCTGTTTAATTTTATAAATGTTTATTTTAAAGTCAATATTTAATCAAATTACTCCCTTCTTCAATATTAGTAATTTGCTTTAAAACAAAAATAACCTCTGCTTAGAGGTTATTTTTGTTTATGATACAACAGAGTTCATATCCAGTGTATAAGTATTACCCGAGCCGTCAATCACCTGGATCTCTATTTTTTTCCCCTTTAACGAGCTCAGTTTCGCGATGAAATTGCCATTTTTATCAGGTTTGACCGACTTAAGCAATTTCGGCGTTGCCGGCAAAGTATCGTAGATATTGACGACTGCATCAAGATCGACACTTCCGTCAATTTCAGTTGTTGCAGCATCAATTCCGCTTAAAACACCTGATCCATTGTCCACGAGCGGCGGGGTAAGCTGTAACCCAAGTTTATTTATGGGCTCCTCCACATTGACTGTCTCCATCGGTGTGGCCTTTTGCCCGCCAGACACTGTCAGCTTATAACTATGTTTCTTGTATTCTGAGCTTTTCCCATCAACGACTAAGGTATAAGTTCCGGTTGGCAAATAAACATTAAAATTCCCGAAAGAATCAGTCGTGGTACTCCAAGTAGTCGTGGAGTTCGATATGTTCACTGCTACAGGTGCGGGCCAGATTGACTGTTGGCTCAGATTGTCAGGCACAATACTGCCGCCGATTGAACCCGATTTTCCCTTAGTTATCCCTGCTTCTGTCGGAATAACCAAGGATACTTTCTTGACCGACGATGACCCGTTTGTCGGCACTGTAATCTTTGACAATTTAACAGTTTCTGTTGTCAACATTTTATTGACTATACTTATATATTTGATGAAATAATCACCGCTTTGGCCTATGGAAAAGGTATATTTTCCAGTCGAATAGTTATTGAAGGTCGGTGCCACAAAGTTCCCATTGGAATCGACCAGAGATAGGGAGCCAAAGCTATCACTTGGTATAACCTGTTTAAGGTCGTCAGTAACATCAACTTCAAGTGAAAGCCCGGACAAAGAGTCCACACTAAAGGGGACAACAATCTGCTCACCGAGCGGAGAACCGCCTAGATCCGTCACGCCATTAGTTATGTATAAAAAATAATCCTCGCCCGACTTATAAGAACTTGAAGGCGCTACTATGACAGAAAGGCCATCATCTGATACCTTCACCGTTGTTGAAAAATTCTTTTGTTTACTGTCCGTTACATACATTGTTTTGTTATTGACACTCGAACTCAAAAGGGGATTATTAAAGGAGATTTTCCATACCTTGTTGATATCGTTAACAGTAACTGTCGGCCATATCTTAAAGCCTAAGGCAGATGCAGGTGAGGTGGCCGCTAACACTGACGAAACAGGCAGAACCATCAAAACAATTGTCAAAAAGCAAGCGATCCACCGTGTTCTTCTATTCACGCTACCATCCTTCCTGAAAATTCTACGCTTCCCAATCTCTTTGATTCAACCCAGTCATTATTTTTTGCACATAGTTTTGAGTTTCTTTATAGGGTGGAATGCCCTGATACTTATCAACAGCGCCGGAGCCGGCATTATAGGCGGCTAGGGTGAGGGGAATGTTTCCTTGATAATGATCCAGCAAGTTCTTCAAAAGATGGGTTCCGCCGTCCAAATTTTGAATCGGATCATAGGCGTTCTGAACGCCATATGATGCAGCAGTACCGGGCATGAGCTGCATTAAACCCATAGCCCCTACGGGCGACGTAGCGTTAGAGTCAAATCCCGATTCTGCTTTGACAACCTGTTTTATAAGGTTTGAATCAACTCCATATTTTTGAGCCATAGAATTAATGAGGTTATCGAGGGAACCTGGGCTTTTATTGACAGACTTAAGGTCAGAGGAATCCTGATAATCATTCACTTGTGACCCTCCAGATCCAGCTGTTCCGCTTCCTATAGCGGCCTGGAGCAAAGCAGCAAAAAGCTGAGATCCGGAATTTCCGCCGTCTCCAAGATCATACAGTCCTTCATTCCCTTGCCCGGACTGCCAGGAAGCATTCATCTGCTGAACTTGAAAGAGAAGAAGCATTTGGGCAATATTCATTCCGATACCTCCTTTCCTGTTCCGATCCAAAGTCTAACTACCGATTAGGACATTAATTGACTCAGCCCTTCAACCTCGCCGCTGCGAAGAATCTCCTCTGGGATAAGTTGAATAACAATCCTGTCGGGGAGATTGGCAATACCACCAATGAAAGGGGCAGTCAAGAGCGGAGGCGGAGGTGCGATATTCTCTAAAATTCGAACCTCTCGGACTTGATCCACGGCAAAACCAACATTCTCGCCATGGACCTCGGTAATTAAGGCAAAGGTGTTGCGTTCCTCCTGCTGAGTATCCAGGTCCGAATTATCCTTTGTTCCTCCGAAACTAAACCGCTCGTGCAGATCTATAATGGGGATGGCCTCGTCCCGCAGGTTGATCAAGCCGCAGACATAGGAAGGCGCCTGCGGAATCGTTCGCAACTCTCCCAAACGAGTAATTTCACGAATAATATCGATGGGCATTGCATATTCTTCTTCATTCAATTTAAAAATAACCACCTGAACTGGCATGAATCCACCTTCTTAACTAAATCTTCCCGACGTCATTAACAGCCTTTCCCAGCATCTCATCTTGAGTCTGAATCACTTTTTGATTCGCCTCATAGGCTTTCATGACCGTCATCATTTGAACCATTTGTCCCGAAAGATCGACGTTCGATGCTTCAATAGAACCCTGAAGGACTTGGGGTTTTGCAGACCCTTGAACCGGCTGAGAGGAGCTGTAAAGAGATTGTCCTTCACGAGTTAAGGCTGTTTCCGGGATATCAACAACCCGCAGGCGATCGACGACCTGCCCGTTATCCATAACAGTCCCATCAGCCGTAACGCTAAAATCAGAACTAAGAGGACCGATAGCACCATTCTCACCCTGCACTGCATACCCATCGGGAGTCTTCAGCATTCCATTGGCATTAAGCTGAAAATGACCGTTGCGGGTATATCGTTCTCCTTGCGGCGTCTGAACTACAAAATATCCCGGCGAGGTTAAAGCTAAGTCTGTCTTAAGATCTGTCTTTTGTGGAGCACCCTGGACATTAGACACCGAACCGCGGTCAACACTAACCCCTGTTACCATGGAACCGATAGGTGTAACCTCCGAACCCATGTTTCCAGAGTCTATACGATCCGTGAGAATGGAGTCAAAAGCCCGATTGCTAGCCAGCTCTTCTTTATACCCCGGTGTCCTTACATTTGCAATATTATCACCAATAACTTCACTTTGGGTTTGCGTTGCCAGCATTCCCAGAGCTGACGTATATAATCCTCGAATCACTCGACTCCCCGCCTTATTGATCTAATTTTAACCCCCAGTTTCTTTTAGAAGAGGGGATTTTCCATAAGAATCTACTTTTGCTCAATAACCATCCGCAGTAATCCTAATTGTGAAGAGATAGTATGGGCGAGAGACTCATAATAAAGGCCGTTTTCAGCAACATTGGACATTTCCTTATCAATATCCACATTGTTGCCGTCATTCCGTAATGATGTGGATTGATCAATGACAACTCCGTTATTATCCGGTCCTAAGACACCGGAAAGGTGCTGGGAAAGAGTTTCTTTCATAGGCAATACTCCGCCATCTTCCCCTAAGGCTGCCCCTAAAACCGTTTGAAAGTCTACATCAGAGCGTTTGAAATTTGGAGTATCGACATTAGCCACATTATTGGACAAAACTTGTTGCCGCAAACTGGAGGCCTCTAGCCCTCTTTGCAAAACGCTTAAGACCGGCCCATCTAACCAACCGGACATAGTTCTTACCTCCTAATTGTATTGGCAATTCCCCACATCTGATCTCCGTCGGAGATCAAGCGAGCATTCAATTGATAGGCCCGCTGAGCCTGGATAAGATCTGTCATCGAAGTGGCCAAATCTACATTGGATTGTTCCAGAGACCGGCCGCGAATGGTTCCTAAGGTGACGTTCCCCATGGTGCTCCCTGGCTGTCCAACCTGAGGCGCCCCGGAATTAGCCGTTGCCGTATAAAGATTATCGGCATTTTTAGATAATCCTTCAGGGTTTTGAAAACCTACAAGAGAAATTTGTCCGAACGTCGTCTCTCGGCCTGCAACATCTCCCGTTACTTCTCCCTTATCTGAAACCTTTAAGTTTGTTGCCCCGGCAGGAACCGTGATGCCCGGCTGAAGCAGATTCCCCTGCATATCAGCGAGCTGCCCTGCCCCATCAACCTGAAAATTTCCCACCCGGGTATAGGCTGTATTTCCATCCGCCGTCTTAACTTGAAAGAATCCCGCCCCATCAATACCCAAATCCAGAGGGCGATCTGTAGGAGAAAGCGTGCCTTGTTGGAAGTTGGTTCCGATACCATTTGTCAGAACACCGGCCCCAACTCCCGTGTTAATCACCGTATTCCCGGTAAATTTGGGATTAGCGGTTTGGACTTGTGTCGACAAAGCTTCGGCGAAATCCACTTGACCTTCTTTATAACCAAAGGTATTCACATTGGCAATGTTATTGCCTATAGTATCAATCGCCACCTGCTGCGCGCGAATACCCGCCGCACCAGTTCCTAATAGGCGCATCAAGCAGCCCTCCGTCTTCTTTCGCTGCGTTTTATTTACTTTATTTAAACAAAGCGAAATATAAAATGTCTATATGATTATTTCTCAGTGAGTTAATGATTAACTACGCTTTAGATCAATTAGTTCTTGCAAAAGGGTGTCTGATACGGTAATAACCCGGGAGTTCGCTTGAAATCCACGCTGTGCAGTAATCATATCTGTCATCTCTTGGGAAAGGTCAACATTGGACATTTCCAGTGCGCCGGTTACTAAGGAAGTTCCCTTGGGATAAGAATTGGATGTACCACCATATACTGTAGGATCAGTAGGGGTACCACTTGAAGAATCAGAGTTATTTGACGCTGCGTAATAATTATTGCCCAAGCTTGTCATTCCAGCAGGGTTTGCAGATATCGCAATTCCAATATACTTAGTTGTAGTAGTTGGAGGAGTAGCCGTACCATCAACGATTGTTACAGCTCCTGTAGAGTCAATGCTATAAGTGCTACCGGCAGGAATATTGATCTTGCCCGTTCCAGATTCATCCATTACATAGGCACCCGTTGCCGGGTCAACCAAATTTCCTTCGCCATCCGTAGAAAATGCACCTGAGCGAGTATACACTGTTTGGCCACCGTAATCTAAAACAAAAAAGCCAGCCCCTTGTATCATCATATCTAAAGGGTTGCCAGTAGTCTGATTGCTTCCCTGAGTCATGATTTTGTTTGTGGCTCCAATCGAAGTCCCTAATCCTACCTGAATCGGATTTGTACCACCAACGGCTGGACTACCACTTGAGTTAGGTGTTGATGCTCCTTGTATCGTTTGACTTAATGCCGTTGCAAAAGTTACGCTGCTTCTCTTAAAACCTGTCGTATTAACATTAGCTATATTATTTCCGATAACATCCATTTTTGTCTGATGAGCTTTTAATCCGGAAATGGCCGAATAAAGTGAACGCATCATAACCGTATTTCCTCCTCTTTATGTTTCAAACATTTTAATGCAGGTTCTGTAATGTCAAAGGTTCATATCAAAGTAAGTAATAAGTAATATTAGCCAGTAGTACTATTTGAAGTACTACTCGTACCAGTAGTACCAGTTGAACTCGTTGTCGTTGTATCACCGGCAGTCTGCTGATCCTGCACCTGTGTAATCAGACTCATTTCCAAGTCCACCAGCGTTCCATCCGATTCTCGTACCTGCAGCTTGGGGTCACCGTCAAGCCACTTTACCGCTTCGACGGTCCCAGTAATTGGCGTTGTGCCATCCGTTCCTACCCCGCTCACCGACTTGCCGATTAATGATGCTCCTTGAGCAAGCAATGATTGTTGATTGTAAGCGGAGAAGTTTGTATTCAGTGTATTCATAGCAGTAGCAATATTGGTCATCTGCTCCAAAGCACTAAACTGAGCCATCTGAGCGATGGATTGTGTGTCATCCATGGGATTCATAGGGTCCTGATTTTCCATCTGGGTCACAAGTAGTTTAAGAAAATCATCCTTTCCAAGGGTTGAATTACTATTTGTCTGTTGAGTATTGCTCGTATTATTTGTATTGCTTGTACTAGCTGCGGAATTCGTTCCATCGATTGTATTACTCAAGGCTATGCCTCCTTTTAAGCGGTAACATTGAGCTTATTAGCCCCATCCTCTTCTAAAGAGGGAATGTTAAGGATTGATGCAAGATCTTCGTCCTCAGCAGAGCTTGTACTCCGTTGTTGAGATTGAGTGGATTCTTGCCCCTGAGAGTTCTGTTTGTGATCTCCGCCCAGACCCATTTGCAGCATACCGCAGTTTATCCCTTGATTTGCCAGGGCTTGGCGCAGATCCGGCAATTGATTTTGCAGCAGCTGGCCGGTTGCCGCTTGAGAAGCCTGAACCTGAAGGTGAACCTGCCCATTCTCCCAGCGCAAATCAATTTGAATCTTACCCAAATCCGCCGGCTGAAGCTTAATGTCCAGCTGCTTCAAATCCTGTGGCTTATTCATAAGCTGCTCACTAACTGCCGCAGAGATCTGTTGATAAACTGGAATAGCAGCTGTCTTACTGTCTGTAACGTTAGCCGCTGTAATATTATTGGTTAACCCCACGTTCAAAATGGGATTTTGATTTTCCATTGTTTTTACTTCTGAAGGTTCATTGGATTTCGTGCTCGTTTCATTAATAAGTTCTTCGTTAAGAATCCCCTTGGCCTTTGTCAGCAGAGCTGAATCTTTGAAGTCCTCGTCTCCATTGCTCAAGAGTGAATTCAAGAATGTTTGCAAGAAAGCCTTTGCAGTGGAGACTGAATTGTTCTTGGCATATCCTGTTGCCGAACCATCATCAGTCTTAGGCGGCAAAACTATATCGTTTGTTTCCTCGTTCTCTTCACTTAACAAAGCGCTTAGAGCTGCCAGCAAAGAAGTCTTCGTGTCCAGCGCATTGTTATTCCCGTCAGACCCGGACCCTCTGGCTGAAGCGTCGCCTTTTGTCGGCAAAAGCATATTCTGGGCATCTTTTTCCACTTCACTCAGTAATAGGCCGAGAACTTCTTGTGCAGAATTGTTAGTTGCCAAATCTGCAGACGATGCTTGAGAGGCTTGACCGAACGCGGCATCCACATTTTTTAGTTTAGTTCCAGAATTTGAGGCCGTACTTTTTCCTGAAATATCAGTAATCTCACCTGAAAGTTTTTCCAAAAGATCTGCGATTGCCTGTTTATAATTATCCAATTCCGAATTTGCGGGGCTATCCCCCTGAGATTTCACCATCGTCGTCCCTAACTGGGAAGAAACCTCATCTGAAGACTGAGAAAGAAGATTCATCAGAGCTAACTCAAGATTCTTACCTTCTAACAGCGAATTGTTAGCTGTTGATGAGTTAACAGTTACGGAATTTCCCGTCCCCAGGCTTGCTTCGTTTCCGGAATTGGCCTCCTTGCCTGCCGGAAGTTCGTCCTGCAGCATCAGCTGAGCAAGAAAAGGCGACGCCAAATTAGCATATCCTATCACACTTCCTGGTTCATTGGATGTGTTCTCTGAGATATGCTTGGAGTCTTGGCTATTCTGCTTTTCCTGTTCATCGTGACTTGCTCCAGAACTCTGCCCTTTCGTATCTGCGGCTGACTTTCTTTGAATCTGACCGTTAAGCATTTGTGCAAAAGCGCTCGCTGCATTGCCGGAACTGTCTGCCGCAGTTTTTCCCTTGGTGGTTGATCTATTTCCTATCTTGCTGCCGCCCTTAGGAACTTCCGAAAGGACATCAATACTTGCCATGCCTGCCATCACCTCCTTCATAACTCTATTTGTTTTATCGACAAAGTTCACCTAAAACATTAGAACGCTAGAACAAATTTTTCTTCTGGCGGCTGAGTCTTCCGCGTAAGCGCATAATTGCTTGGGAATGCAGCTGAGATATTCTGGATTCTGATAATTTCAAGACAGCAGCAATTTCTTTTAACGTAAGTTCTTCTTGATAATAAAGGGCAATAACTAACTTTTCTTTCTCTGGCAATTTTTCTACGGCCAGAGCAAGGATCTTTTTTTGTTCCTCTTTTTCAATCGCCTGGTAGGCCTCTTGAGCGTCATCATCAATCAATAAATTTAGGGGCGAACCGCTGCTGTCACCTTCATTATCGACTGTCGTTTCATCAAAGGACGTCAAGGTCAGCACCTGAGCTTGAGCCAAGATCCCTTCGATTTCCTCGACCTTAACGTTCAGCATTTTAGCGACTTCTTCAGATGTAGCTGCACGTCCCAGCTGGCATTCCAGCTCTGCAAAGCCGTCTTGAACTCGCTTGACCTTTTGTCTGGCAGAATGAGGAACCCAATCCATCGTTCGTAATCCGTCAATCATAGCTCCTCGAATCCGGATGGAGGCATAAGTTTCGAATTTAAACCCGCGAGCAGCTTCGAATCGATCAATGGCATCGAGCAGCCCGAAAACCCCATATCCCATGATATCATCTTCCTCAATATGGGGCGGGAGGGACATGGATAAACGTCCGGCAATACGTTTGACTAAAGGTAAATACCGTTCAATATACTCTTGTTTCAATTGTCCCCGTGAAACGGATTCATAAGCATTTGGTATCAAGTCTACTCACCTCCCCAACCCATTCGACGTATAATATCGGCTTGTTTCTTGCTGTCCGGTAAACCTAAACTTAAATCTTTGTCAACCTGCCCGGGAACATCAGAACTTTGCACCAATGATGTAAGATCATCCTCTCCGACGGAAATATCAACTAAACCGCCGCGTCCTGCCGCGTCCTTATCCGGTGCAGGTTCCGACGAAGCAGTCTTCTCAAAGGCTCTCAAGGTTCCTATAAGCAGAAGAAATATTATCCCAAAAGAAACTCCCGCCCGAACAATGATATTAAAAATCTGTACTCCATTCAGCCAACTAAGTAAAGCAACAATCAGAGCAACTATAAGGGAAATGCGCATCAACCAGACGGTGAAATTCAGGTTGCTTTTCATGGTCACTAAACCACCTTTTCCCCATGATTAATGGTTCGAATGCGTAATTCCCCGCTCCCCACATCAAAATGGATCGTTCTGCCAAAACTTCCGCCAACATCAGCAACCAGCAGCGGAATTCTGTGTCTTTTCAATTCCTGTTCTACAGCTTCAGCATTGCGATCTCCGATCTTGAGAACAGGCGTTTTTCCCGGAAACGAAAACATCTGTGCGCCGCCAGCTATTTTAGCTTTGAGACGAGATTGACTTGCTCCCATATCTAATATTTGCTTCAACATTAGCTCCAGAGCAGTATCCGCGTATTTCATCGGGTTCCCGCCCTGATTCCCTGTTGATGAAGGGAGCATAATATGAGCCATTCCTCCCAATTTTAGAACTGGGTCATAGACACAAATTCCAATGCAAGACCCTAATCCAGCAGTCATCAAAAGATCCGGAGATTTCGCAGTTTTAAAATCAGCCATGCCGACAGTGATAATCCCACTCATAATCCCATTGCCCCTAATAATTTTTCCAAAGAACCTTCATCGGGCAGAAAGATGAATTGTCCTTCAATTTTTGGCAATCCCGAAAGCTGCGTATCTATAAACAATACCGTATCATCCAACGTCCCTTCCTCGAGAAAAATCGCGTCTAAAAGTGCCCCTATCATATCTACGGACAGTGCTGGCACTGAGGCTTGAAGAGGGATACCTGAAAACTCGGTCAGAGCAATCAGAAAAGAACTCACCAAGATGTTTCCAACCTCTTTTAAAGCCGACTGTGCCATCTCATCGCTGAAGAGATCCCTTTCTTCGCTGGTCCCGAAAAGAGCCTGAACGACAACCCCAGCACTTTCGACAGGGAAGAAAAAAACCGCTTTCCCGGGAGCAGCCCCTTCAACTTTGACATAGACAACCGCCTGAGGGGTGTCCAATTGTCCCACGATAGCCGTAATTTGTTCAAAGGGAACCGCCCAGACTTCCGGTACTGACATATCGATCCGCCGTTGTAAGAGGGTAGATAAGGCCGTAGCGGCATGGCCGGAGCCAATATTTCCGATTTCACGCAAGGCATCCAGTTGGCACTGTGTGACTTCCATAGTTCTACATCAACCCTTTCTTTCGCATCTCTCTTTGTCGTTCAAAAACACAACGAATGATATGGTCCCTTTCTCGTTCCGTAAGATCGCTAAACTCGGCAGTAACATCATAACGCTTAGTTTCATCGATCTTCGCTGTCCGACAAACACGGCCTGAAGTCCGAATTTCTCCGTTAGGAAGACCTAAGAGAATATAAAGCAGTGCTTTATTCTCCACCGGCTCATCCGTAACGAAACGCACACCCCCGCCGCTTAAATCAACCATCGTACCTCTGAAGAGATCACTTAGCCCTTCATCGGTCACAGTTCTGAAAGAAAGAGAAAAGGCTGCAGGTACTCGAACATAATTTCGGCGCTGAACCTTTTTAATTGAATCTGGAAATTTTAAAACGAGAAGCGGTATGGGAACTGCAATCCGCTGCATAATTTCTCCCTCAAACTCATAGGCTGAGAAATTATCCCAAAATGTGATAACAACCTTCGTCCCTTCACGCAGGGGCACAACTTCGCCCTTTTCGTAAGGTGCTCCTACTGTGAGAATTTTTTCTCCTATTTCCTCAATGCGGCTTCGATATTTTCCACAATATTCTCCATCATATACGACAAGATCAATAGCAAGACCGTGTGCAAGCTTCTCACTATATGACAAAATCATTCCCCCCTTTAGAAATCAAGGTTCAATAACATAAAATCAAAACTATTGACTTGGCCTTACGAATGGGAGCGAAGCAATTTACTCAAAAAACCCTTGATTCCCTCAACTTGACGAGGCGGATGATTGCTTGCCCCAATAATCGTACCGGCAATCCACTGAATGCAGCGATAGGCTGAGCTTTCAGGATAGCCGATTCCCAAAGGAACCTGCTGCATCACGGCTCGGCCCATTAAAGGATCATCATAAACCCAGCCCCAAGAATCAATCGATTCCTGAAGGAACCTGCTCGCTGCAGTTTCCAGGCGCATAAAGGTTGCCTGTGCTTCACTTTCTGTTCGTACCCTGTTGGCAACAACATGCGTTGGTACATTTATTGCTTCTTTATTCAAGGTTTTAAGTACACCGTAAGCATCAATCAAAGCCGTAGGTTCCGGCGTTGTCAGGAGGATAATCTCTTCAGCTCCTCTCAGAAAGTTGGTTACCGTGTGCCCAATCCCCGCTCCCGTATCTATAAGCAGCACATCAGCTAACCCCTCCAGCCGTCCAAGATTCGTTATTACATTAGCAATCTTGTCTCTTTCCATGTTGGCAAGGTCCTGGACTCCGGCTCCGCCCGGAATGATCATGATTCCCTGAGGACCCGGAAGGAGAATCTGCTCAATGGATTTTTCTCCAGCCAATAAATGCTCAATCGTATACTTAGCTGTAAGGCCAAACGAAATATCAACATTGGCAAGACCTAAATCTCCGTCAAAAATAATGACGCGTTTTCCGTATCCAGCTAAGGCTAAAGCAACGTTAACCGTGAAATTAGTTTTCCCTGCCCCTCCTTTGCCGCTGGTTATAGCAAGAACTCTCATTTTCGTTTGTTCGTGTTTTTCATGCGAGACCAACTTACGCAAGGCGCTAGCTTGATCATTCACAGCGCTTCTCCTCTCCAAACACAAAGCGTACCAACCGATTAGAGTTAGCAGCAACAATATCATCCGGGACATTTTGACCGTTTGTCAAATAGGCTGTCGGAAGTTTTGACTGATCCAGAAAGTTTAAAATCATTCCAGGACTCTCGGTCTCATCGAGCTTCGTAAAAATAAAATGTGTCGACAAGTCTTTGAAACGTTGATAGATCTTTAACTGATCCGCAAGCTGTGTCGTCGCACTCATAACGAGCATTGTGTAATCAGGATTTGCCTTTTTCAAAAAAGCTCTCAATTCCGACATGTGCAAATCATGGTGGGGGCTTCGACCTGCGGTATCAACAAATATTAAATCCTTATCCTTATGTCGGTTCATGGCCACCTGAAGTTCAGAGGGTGTCATCACGACATCCACGGGCACTCCAATAATCTCACCAAAGGTTTTGATTTGCTCGACAGCTGCAACACGATAAGTATCTGCCGTGATCAAGGCAACATTCCGCTTATCAACAATACTAAAACCCGCCGCCAGTTTTCCAATCGTTGTTGTCTTACCGACGCCTGTCGGACCAATGAGAGCAACGACCTGTGGTTTCTCCCTATCTGCCTGGATCGGACCCGTTGCCCCGCAGATTTGTCTCATTTCTGCTTCAATCCGGGTGTAAACCTGGCTGTCGTTTTCCCATTGATCTTCCGGCAGAATTTGTTGTACATCTCCGATCAGGCGCTTAATCAAAGCTTCACTAACTCCCCGGTTTTGGAGACGATCTGCCCATTTTTGCAGAACCGAAGGCCAGACCTTTTTTTCGCCTCCCAGAACCTCGATCTGCTGATTTAATTTTTCCAATAATAAATGCATGGACTTCAAATCATTTTGCAAGGTTTCCTGTTGGCCTGGAGTGTCTGAAACGGGAGGAACTTTGCTTGCTCTTTCCTCCTCGCGCTTAAATTCATATCTTGGAGTGTCCAGACCAAGAGTCGGTTTATCCTCGATAGCTGCCGTAATTTCAACCTTCATCGTACCAAATAAACCGAGAAAGCCTCCTTCGCGAAATTCGCGGGTCTGAAGAATAACGGCTTCTGATCCAAGTTCCCGTTTAACTTTCCCCATGGTTTCGGCAACGTTATCACCTACAAACCGCCTAACTCGCACGATCCATCCCCACCATTCCTATTGCTTGAACTTGTATCCCTTGGACCAACTCGTTATATGAAAGAACGATGAGATGTGGAAGCTGCCGCTCAGTAACTCGTTTGATGTTAATTCTGACGAGCGGAGCACAAACCAACACGGGTGTAAGCCCTTTAAGCATAAACTTTTCCACCTCTCGCGAAAGATTTTGGGTAAAGACTTGTAATATCTTCGGATCAAGGGCTAAGAAAGAGCCATAATCTGATGGCTGAATACTGTCGAGAATTTGCTGCTCGCTTTTCGGGTCCAATGTCAGGACAGACAACGTTTTATCTTTACCGACCAGGGGCTGGGTGATCTGACGCGCTAATCCCTGTCTTACATGTTCTGTCAGGCGGTCAATATCTTTGCTGGTCTGAGCTTGATCAGCCAGGGTTTCTAAGATCGTCACCATATCACGGATGGAAACTCTTTCACGCAGCAAGTTCGCCAAAACCTTCTGAACTTGTCCCAGACTGAGAATGTCTGGAATGAGCTCTTCGACCACGGCAGGAGCTTGTTCCTTGGCATGATCGATAAGCGTTTTTACATCCTGACGATTGAGAATCTCCCAGGCATTCGTTTTAATGACTTCCGTAAGATGGGTGGCTAAAACTGTCGGAGCATCAACAACCATCCAGCCCTTAAGCTCTGCCTGTTCGCGGAACATGGCATTGATCCATTTCGCCTCAAGTCCGAAGGCCGGATCCTTGGTCGGCGTTCCCGGAATGGCATCGTCATCCATCCCGCTGCTCATGGCCATATAATGATCGGCCTGGATCTCACCGGCAGCAATTTCCGCTCCCCTAATCTTAATGACATATTGATTAGGCTGTAAGTTCATATTGTCGCGAACCCGAATCACCGGGACAATAAACCCAAGCTCGCTGGCTATTTGCCGGCGAATCAGCACGATTCTGTCCAGCAAATCTCCCCCCTGCTGAACATCAACTAAAGCTACCAGGGCATAGCC
This sequence comes from Desulfosporosinus sp. SYSU MS00001, assembly GCF_049943955.1. Classification (NCBI taxonomy): domain Bacteria; kingdom Bacillati; phylum Bacillota; class Clostridia; order Eubacteriales; family Desulfitobacteriaceae; genus Desulfosporosinus; species Desulfosporosinus sp. SYSU MS00001. The sequence goes on along the minus strand of NZ_JBNFTW010000001.1, from coordinate 438,680 downwards.
AAGTTCCAGTTCCATATGGTCAACCTGCAGAAGGTTCAGGACATTTTCCGGTTTTTTGCTCTCCGCAAGCTCCGATTCCCGGGCGGCAACAGTTTCCTTAACAACAGAGACCTTGGAATTTTTTCGGATTGCCAACCCGGCTAAAATCAACAAGGCTGCCACGGTAATCATGGGGATAGGCGGTAAGCCAAGGAGAGCTAAGGTTAACAAAACTCCGGCTGTAATAAAGAGTGTCTTAGGATTTTGAAACAACTGTTTGCTCAAATCCTGGCCTAGGTTGTTTTCTGTGGCCGCCCGAGTCACAACAAGGCCTGTCGCTGTAGAGATTAAAAGTGCCGGTATCTGGGAAACCAGACCGTCTCCGATGGTCAGAATCGTGTATTTGTTTAGGGCCTCAAGCAAAGGCAGGCCTTGCATAGCCACACCAATGATAAAACCACCCAGGATATTAACAACCAAAATAATAATAGCGGCGATAGCGTCCCCTTTAATGAACTTCGTTGAACCATCCATGGCACCATAGAAGTCAGCTTCCCGCTGTATACCCTTCCGCCGATCACGAGCCTGCTGTTCGTTAATCATCCCGGCGTTAAGGTCTGCATCAATGGACATCTGCTTTCCGGGCATAGCATCCAAGGTAAAACGAGCCGCCACTTCCGAAACACGTTCAGCCCCTTTGGTGATAACTATAAATTGCACAATCACCAGGATAAAGAAGACGACAAAACCGACAACCGGATTGCCGCGAATGACGAATTGTCCAAACTGCTGGATAACTTGTCCGGCATAACCATCGAGAAGTACAAGGCGTGTTGTCGAGATATTTAAGGACAGCCGAAACAAGGTCATAGTCAATAAAAGGGACGGGAGAGCAGAGAACTCAAGAGGTTCTTTGGCAAAAAAGGCAATCATTAAAGTAAGGACTGATCCCGTAATATTGAGAGTAATTAACAGATCCAATAAGGCTGCCGGCAGAGGGATAACCATCATGACCACGATGCCTACCATCCCTATTGCTGTTATAACGTCCGTATTATTTAATAAGCGGCGTTTCATCGATACGGCCAAAAAAGGTTCCTCCTTTAACGATTAATGATTGAAATAAAACTGTAAGGGGCTGCAATTTTATTTCAGTCATCCTTATGCTCGTTTCCTTTTCTTCAAGCGATAAACAAAAGCCAGGACTTCGGCAACAGCCTTGTAAAGTTCTTCTGGAATCCCCTGCCCAATCTCCACTTGAGCGTAGAGAGCCCGAGCTAAAGGCTTATTTTCCATGATTACAAGGCCATATTCTTTGGCCAATTCCCGCATCCGCAAAGCAATTTCATCTTGCCCTTTGGCAACAACGAAAGGTGCGCTTTGCACTTTCAAATCATAACGCAGGGCAACTGCAAAATGCGTCGGGTTGGTAATGACAACATCAGCCTTTTTCATATCCTGCATCATCCTGCTCAAGGCCAAAGCACGCTGTTTTCTCTTGATCTCCCTTTTGATCTCTGGATTACCCTCGGTTTGCTTAAATTCCTGTTTTAATTCCTCATGAGACATACGTAATTGTTTTTCATGATCCCAACGCTGATACAAATAGTCCAAAATCGCTAAACCGAAAAAGGCAATCGAGATTTTCCAACCGAGTTCCAGCAAAGCCTGACCTAAATAAACCGCCCCCTGCCCCAGGTCCAGTTGCTGAAGAGCAGGATAGATCTGAAGTCTGTCACGAACACTTGCATATAAGAAATAGCCAATAAGAATCACTTTTGTCATTGATTTCGCTAATTCAACCCAAGCCTTGACGCCAAACATTCGTTTCGCGCCACCGATGGGACTTAAGCGTGAAATCTGCGGTTTCAAGGGTTCAAAGGTGAAAAGAATCCCAACTTGAAGATAATTGGCCGCCAAAGCAACGGCTAAGCCTGTAGCTAAAATTGGCCCCACGATTTGAATTCCTATCCACAGAAGGTTAACCATGAGGCTGGCAACAGAACTCGCAGTCCATTCGGATGAAAGGTTCAAAACATAAGGGAAGATTTCCGCCATACGCTGCAGCATTACTGGAAGCCAGAACTTAAGAACCGCCACAATGCTTAAAAGCATAAAGGAAGAAATAACTTCCTGACTCTTGAAAATCTGACCCTTTTTGCGCGCTTCGCTGCGTCGTTTGGCAGTAGCCGGATGTTTTTTCTCACTCACTGCTTCCACCCCTGATAAAGATTCAAAAGCCAGGTCATGTCGGTATTGAAGAGATGAGAAACAGCTTCACCAAAAAAGGGTATGGTAAGTAATAAAATAATAAGTCCGAAGATGACCTTTACGGGAAAAACGACCGAAAAAATATTAAATTGCGGCACAGTTCTCATCAAAAGACCCACTCCGATATCTGAAACAACAAGGGCACCAAACACAGGCAAAGCGATTTGAGCGGATAAAGAGAAAACATGAACAACAAGACCTGTAAAATAGAGATAATCAATAGGCAGTTTTGACGGGTTAATGGGGATATAAGCATAACTCTTGACCATAGCGGCAATCAGATAATGGTGAGCATTCGTCGCTAATAAAAGCATCGTTACTAAAACCATTTGAAAATTACCCATCATGGGGCTTTGTGCCCCAAAAACCGGGTCTATAGCTGATGCTACCGAAAAACCCATCTGAAAATCTATAAGCTGCCCTGCACCTTGGAAAATGGCAGTTAGCAAATAAACAACATAGCCAATAACTAGTCCCACAAATATTTCCTTCACAACGACTGCTATGTAAGGCAATAGTTCACTGGGAATTGTAGGGTGGGTGGCCAAGATCAAAGGATAAACAATCACTGTAAAACAACCCGCCAAACTGAGCTTTATAAGTGCCGGGACACCTCTGGCGCCAAATACTGGAGCCAAGATTATCATTCCGGCCCACCGGGAAAGAATCAGTAAAAATAAGGAGAGGTTCCATTGGAGAATCTGTGCTAGACTCAATTTCTTCCCTCCAGTGTCAGACGTAATTTTCAAAGCTCTATAAGTTCCCAAATGAAGCCAGCTGATTCAGCAAATTAGTGGTAAAGGCTGTGATGACAGACAACATCCAGGGACCCAGCAGAAGAAGAACGGCAATTACAGCAATGACTTTAGGAATGAAGGAAAGGGTTTGTTCCTGGATTTGAGTCATAGACTGAAAGATGCTTACCAAAAGACCTACGATCAAGCTGGCGCCAAGGACAGGTCCGCCCACGAGAATCACTGTTCCGAGAGCTTCTTTGGCTAAATATAGCACTGTATTCTGACTCACATCACGTTCTCCTTTTCCTTATTTGAAACTGGTTACCAGGGACTGCACGACTAAATGCCAACCATCCACGAGAACAAATAGGAGTATTTTAAAGGGCAAAGAGATCATCATCGGGGGCAGCATCATCATGCCGATAGACATGAGAGTACTGGAAACGATCATATCGATAACCATAAAGGGAATAAAGATGGCAAATCCCATCTGAAAGGCTGTTTTTAATTCGCTGATAACAAAAGCAGGAATGAGAACATAGGTCGGAATATCGCGATAGGTTTTGGGACGCTCCATTTTAGCCAGACCTACGAAAAGTTCCAGATCTTTTTCCCGAGTCTGCTTAAACATGAAATCTCTTAGGGGTTCCTCAGCTTTGGTTAAGGCCTCAGTTTGGGTAATCTGATTTTTCATATAGGGCTGAATGGCATTGGTATTAATCTGGTTCCAGGTCGGAGCCATAACAAAGAATGACAGGAATAAGGCCAATCCCACTAAAACCTGGTTGGGAGGGAGCTGCTGAGTTCCCAGGGCATTGCGGACAAAAGACAACACGATTACAATTCGTGTAAAGGAGGTCATCAGCATGAGAATCGACGGTGCCAATGTCAAGACCGTCAAGGCCATCAATAGTTGCAGAGATGTCCCCATTTGCTGTGAGGTAGACGTTCCAAGATCCAAGGTAACTCCAGCCGCAAAAGCATTTTGCGGATTCGCCAACATCCCCATACCCAGAGCTAAACCCAAAGAAATTCCCCGTACTAACAACTTCCGAAGTCTGTTTGAAGAATGCATTATTTTTCGGCCTCCTCAAGCAAACGATCTAATTCCTCCGGGAAAATCCCCTTCCGGCGGAGATGTCTTCTGCGCCAAAGCTTTGCCAAATTCATAATCCAACCCTCAACTTTTTCAACTGGGCGTGAAGCAATCTCTTCCAAAATTTCTGCAGCAACCTCAGGATCATTAATCTCACTGAGCTTAAGAAGATGATGGTCAGATCCCCCCAAGACCTGTAATTGACCGGCAATTTCGACCAGGTATAAGCTTTGTTGTCCACTTAAGACCTGGCGGTCAAGAACCCTGGCCCAGGGAGCATTGAGGCTTCGAATCTTCGCTTGGTTGAGGCGGCGAATAATCCAAAGTGACACAAGCAAGATTAAGAGAAAAACCACAAACGTTCCTATAAGTCCCCACATGGAGGGGCTGGATTGTGCTACAGGCGTAATGCTGCCACTTGAAGGAAGCGGTTGGTCTTGGTTGAACATGACTATTTCAACGCCTTTGTGACAGCCTCAACGACACGATCAGCTTGAAAGGGCTTGACGACAAAATCTTTAGCCCCGGACTGAATTGCTTCGATAACCATAGACTGTTGGCCCATAGCACTGCACATAATGATCTTAGCTTTCGGATCCCGCTTAATGATTTCCTTAACAGCCTGAAGTCCATCCATTTCCGGCATTGTAATGTCCATAATTGTTAAATCCGGTTGCAGTTCCATATACTTTTCCACAGCAATAGCTCCATTTTCAGCCTCACCGGCTACGTTAACCCCATTCTTTGTCAAAATATCCTTCAACATCATACGCATAAAAGCAGCATCATCAACGATCATTACAGAACTCACACAATTTTCCTCCCTTATTATTAAAAATCCACTAACTTTAACATTTTACCTAACCGTGAATTTGTTTTATGGATAAAACATTTCTCAAGTATGGGTTGGCATCATCTCAGAATGCTTTTGCCTAAGATTTCAGCGAAATCCGTTCCGTTGGCTGAACAATATCGGTAATACGAATACCAAAGGTTTCATTGACGACAACCACTTCACATTTAGCGATCAGCTTACCATTGACAATCATATCTACTGCTTCCCCTGCCAAGCGATCAAGTTCGACCACTGACCCCGGGCCCATTTCCAGGATCTCTTTAATCGTTTTCTTCGCACGACCCAATTCGACGCTAATTTGTAAGGGCACATCGAGAATTAAATTAAGGTTTTCAGGCTGCTTCGACATGACACTCTGCTGGAGAGGTGCAAACTGAACCGGTTGAACCGGGGTCTGGTTTCTCGTTTGAGTACTAATTTGTCCACCCCCATAAGGCGGGTAGCCTCCCGGAGGATATGTCTCTTCATAAGTTGACGATGGTGATGGCGGTGGTGACGACGGCGGAGCTTGATAGGATTCCTGGTTAGACATGCTCTGCAAGGGAGGTGCTGCAGATTGTGAGGCCGCTGCCGCCGCCGCGCCGCCGCTCATGGCAGTCATTAACTTGTTAACCATTCCTTGCGCAACACTAAGTGGAATTACTTGAATCAAAGTACTGTCAATAACATCTTCGACGATCATTCGGAACGAAATCCGCACCAGGGGTTCATCAGGAATTAAGATATCATGGATGACATCGTTGTTCGCCGTCAAATCATTCAGCACTAAATCAGGTGGAGTAATATCGACGGTGGCTTTAAACATTGTCGACATGGAGGTGGCTGCAGACCCCATCATTTGATTCATAGCCTCTGAAATCCCACTGATCTGGAGGTCTGATAAGCCGGGGGTCGGATTTTTTCCGTCTCCGCCCATCATTAAGTCGACAATCACTGACCCATCTTGCTGAGAGAGAATCAAAAGGTTGGAACCCTCGATCCCCTCTTTATATTTGACATTACAAATCACAGATGGAACAGGATAATCTTTCATAATCTGTTCCGAATTTGTAATATCAACTTTCGGTGTAGTAATATCAACCTTTTTGCCTAAGAGCATTGATAACGTAGTCGCTGCAGTGCCCATAGAGATGTTGGCGATTTCGCCAAGAGTATCCTTTTCCATTTCGTTTAGAGCGTCTTCAGGCGGCTTTGAGGCAGAATTCGAATCGATATCTAAAGTCCCTTGCAGCAACGCGTTAATCTCTTCTTGAGAGAGAATCTCATTCCCCATCTTCTTCCCTTCCTTCCTCTATGACTTCAGTAATCTGAATGGCGAGATGGTCTCCGTTTAGTCCCGGATTAGACTTAAATTTCATGTACTTTCCTACATAGATTGGAAGCGACTCCGCCACAGCCTGCCGGAGAGGAATTACGTCCCCTACAGCTAATTCGAGGAGATCCCGCACAAGAATCTCAGAGTGACCCAAAAATGCAACAACATCCACCTTAGCCCATTCGATTTTTTTACGAATAGCAGCAATTTGTTCCGGAGAGCTGACTTTAGCCTTCGTGGAGAAGAGGAAGTAGGTACTTAACTTTTCCAGGATAGGTTCAAGCACCAAATAGGGTAAACATACTTCAATCATACCAACGGTATCGCCAACAGTAACTTCAATGGTAACTAAGACAACCATTTCGTTAGGAGCAACGATTTGCACAAACTGTGGATTGGGCTCCATGGCAATGAATTGCGGTTTTAATTCATAAACTTCAGCCCAAGCCTCCTCGGTTAGGTTGATCATATGGGTAAGACGATGTTCGACAAGAGTCTTTTCGATTTCTGTTAAATCTCTGTTTTTTTCGACTGCCTGTCCTTGCCCTCCCAGGATTCGATCCACAATGGTGAAAGCAAGTGAAGGACTTACTTCCATTAAAACAGTTCCCTCCAACGGTTCTAAGGTAAAAATCCCCATAACTGTCGGACTCGGTAAAGAACGTATAAATTCATCATAAGTGATTTGTTCAATGGAAAGAACTTTACTTTCAACGGCCGAATGCAAGTTTCCTGAAAGGTAGTTCGTAAGTGCGCGACAATAATTTTCATGAATGTTTTGGAGGGAATGAATCTGATCCTTTGAAAACTTATTCGGACGCTTAAAATCGTACACTCGAATCTTTTTCGTATTATCAGTTGTCCGCATCTCTTCAGCGCTCAATTGCCCATCGGACAGTGCACTCAACAAAGCATCAATTTCACTTTGGGATAAGACGTCTCCCATCGAATTCCCCCTCTCATAAGATAATTTGCACTAGTTATTGCTGATAAACTATTTTCTCAAATAAAACATCAGTAATTTTATCGTTTGCAACGTCATTGAGTTTCTTCAACAATTCTGATTTCAACTTTGCCAGATTTTCAGGAGTTTGCACATCGGCAAGGGGTCTGTTCAATAATACCGAGTTGACTTTGTCGTTTAAAATCGCAGTCTTAGCCTTGAGGTCTGTCAATGCTTTATCGTCCACAACCTCCAACGAAATTGTCGTTCTAAGGATGGCACCACCTTGCAAGTTGATTAACAGCTCACCGAGAGATAGCAGCGGTCCGTCTTGTTTCGGCTGACTTACCTTGGCAGTACTTTGAGTTTTAAAGATCGTTTTCTGAGCAAGAATCGTCCCGCCTACACCGATTCCTGACCCCAAGAGAACAGCTATAATGATGAAAATAAGGGTTTTTCGATTCATTAACTTGATCACTCCTCAATCCTTGGAAACTGTTGACACTTATGCTGAAACTCAATGATACGTTCAATCAGAACCTTGATGCTTTCAGATACCACGTATTTATTTCCACCCGTCAACGTAATAACCGTATCCGGAGTTTCTTCCATCGTTTCTATCAAGTCGCAATTTAAGGCAAAGACTTTGCCGTTTAAGCGCGTGACATAAATCATAGCTTCATCCTTCCGTTAGCACTGTAGAGAATGCTTTTTCTGCTGCCAGTGAAGAATCTGGCCTGTTTCATCGAGGATTTTTTGTTCCTTAAGTAATTCTTTCTGTAGAAATTCCTTAAGTTGTTTCTCTTTCAGGCGCCGGAATTTCTCCGCTTCACGATGCGCCTCGATCAAAATATGTCTTGTCTTCTCCACAATCTCTTCTTGTTCTAATTTCTCTGCTTCTCGGTTTTTAAGCCGGCGCCGCTGTTCAAAAACGTAGTTCTGCCAAATAGCCAGGTCTTCCGGTGAGTGCATCCCCGCACTCCTCTGACCTTCTAGAGCATTATTAAAGATGTCTCGCTGAGCTGCCAAGGCATCAGCACAAGCTTGCCAGCGCCGCATCTCTTGCGCAAACTCCCGCTTAGCCATATCTAGAAGTTGATCAGCAAGGCGTTGACTTGCCTCAAAACGAAAATGGAATCGGGCCACTTCCTTCACCCTTTCAGCCAATGTTTTGCCAATGATCACCTTCTCTTAGGCTTTAAAACTCTTAAACTTAGGCATAAATTCTCTCGAGATGCTGAATCATATCATTAAATCCGCAGGTTTCGCTGACATCTTGTCGGGTAAAGCCTTGAATCAGATCTATATGCGCCACAGCAGAATCAATTTTGTCATTGCTCCCTGAAGTGTACGCTCCAATATCAATCAAATCCTTAGCATCCCGGTAAACTGCCAAATGTTCCCGCAATCGTGAGGCTAACTCCTTATGGAAGGGGCTGGTCACATCGTTCATAACCCGGCTTACCGATTGTAAAATATCAATGGCAGGATAATGATTTTGCATAGCCAGTTCCCGGGTTAACACGATATGTCCGTCAAGAATTCCGCGCACAGAATCGGCGATAGGCTCATTATGATCGTCTCCGTCAACCAGCACCGTATAAATCCCCGTAATACTCCCCTTTTCTGCCATCCCGGATCGTTCTAATAATTTAGGCAGGAGCGCAAAGACTGAAGGGGGATATCCCCGAGTCGCGGGAGGTTCACCGACAGTAAGCCCCACTTCCCTCTGAGCCATAGCAAAGCGAGTTACAGAGTCCATCATTAAGAGTACGTCCTTGCCTCGATCACGAAAATATTCGGCAACAGCTGTAGCAGTGAAGGCAGCCTTTAAGCGGACTAAAGCCGGCTGATCTGACGTTGCAACGATAATTACGGATCGCGCCAAACCCTCAGGTCCTAAATCTTTTTCGATAAAATCCCGCAGTTCACGGCCACGTTCTCCTACCAGAGCAATCACATTAACATCAGCTGCAGTATTCCGGGCCATCATACCCAGCAAGGTACTTTTGCCTACTCCGGAACCTGCAAAAATTCCCATCCGCTGCCCGCGGCCAATCGTAAGTAGTCCATCAATGGCCCTGACGCCGACACTAAGTATATCGGTAATCCGCGGACGCAGAAGAGCGTTCGGCGGCTTATTCTGCAAAGGATATGGAGTTTCCGTCTTCAGTGGCCGTCCATCAATGGGCTGCCCCAATCCATCGAGAATACGTCCCAAAAGTTCGGGACCCACAGAAACTGTCAGCCTTTGCTTTTGAGGGATCACACGATCACCCGGAGCAATCCCTTCAAGTTCTCCTAAGGGCATAAGAAGAGCGGTTGAATCCCGAAAACCAACAACTTCAGCCGGAATCTCCTGTCCGTTGTAGGTAAGGATATGACAATATTCGCCGACACTAACTCTTGGTCCGGCTGACTCAATCATCAGGCCCACAATTTTGGAAACCCGTCCTTGAGCCGAGATCGGGTCAAGCTGCCCCACCTTTTGAGTCATTAAGGTCCAGGCTCCCATAGTTGAACTCCTCTCGTAAGATGTGCTCCAATTTATCTAATTGGGCATTCAGTCGGGCATCAAAGATTCCTTCCTGACACTCCAGAAAGCAATCACCTTGATTTAACGATTCATCGACAATCCACGGGCAAGGTAATTGATATTCCTGAAGCCAGCCGGCATCTTCTTTCGCTGCATGAAGAATCCATCCTTGGCGTTCCTGTGGCAAGAGGGCGAGAGCTTGAATCGTGCTTAGCATTTTTTGGGGCTCCACTGTCAAGGCTGATCTTACGATGCGTTCAGCAATTTTTATCGCCAGATGCAACAGCTCGGCATCAACTTTAGCATATTCCTCCTGGACAGCATGCTGAGCCAACTGCAAGAGCATGTTTGCGTTTTGGGACAGACGGCTCCCCTCAGCCTGGCCTTCCGCCATCCCCGCTTGATACCCTTCTGCTTTGGCGGCAGGATAGACTTCGGCCCTCACTGACTGTATAACCTCAGAGCGTAAACGTTCCACCTCATTTTGGGCTTGGGAAAGAATAGTCTCAGCTTCGGCCTCGGCTCGTTTCAGTATCTCTTGAGCTTCAGTTTCTGCCTTAGCCTTGATCTCCTGAGCTTCCTTCTTTGCTTGGTCCAGTGATACCCTGATAGCCTCTTGCGTTTCAGACGTAAGGGAAGACTCTGGAAGTTCATCCTCAACCGAACTCTGGGCTGTCTGATCATCACCGCTTACGTCTTTTAAAATAGGATCAGCATGGACAACTTTCGGAGTCCATTTCACAAGATGCGGCGTAGATACCTCGACATCCCAACTTTTTACGATGCCTGCTTTAGTAAACAATTTCGTCTGCGCCTCCTCTTGAAATAACGATCGCGCCGCCCTCTTCCAGTTTGCGGATTACTTTGACGATACGCTGCTGAGCTTCTTCTACATCCCGCAGTCGAACCGGACCCATAAATTCCATATCTTCCCGCAGCATCTGTCCGGCCCTAGAGGACATATTGGCCATAACCTTTTCCACAACTTCGGGATTGCTCCCTTTCAGCGCCAAGCCCAAGTCCTTTGTATCTACTTCACGTAAGACCATTTGAATACCGCGATCATCAAGAGTGATAATATCTTCAAAGACAAACATTTGTCGTTTGATTTGTTCTGCTAACTCCGGATCGTCTTGTTCCAAAGCATCCATAACCACTTTAACCGTTCCGGGATCCGTCCGGTTAAGAACATCAACAATATTTTGGATTCCACCGGAACTTGTATAATCCGTCGGGGCCAGACTGGAAATCTTCCGTTCCAGAACTTTCTCGATTTCTTTGAGCACGTCAGGGCTCGTCCGCCCCATAATCGCAATTCTCTTCGCCACATCTGCCTGTCGTTCTTGGCTAAGGCTGGCCAGTAAGGTTGCTGCCTTATCGACAGGGAGATGAGTCATAATAAGGGCAATCGTCTGAGGGTGCTCACCTTGGATAAAGGAGAACAGTTGTTTTGGATCCGTCCGCCGCACCAAATCAAAGGGGCGCATTTTCAGATTACTTGCCAGACGGCTGATAATCTCATTGGCTTTCGACTCCCCAAGGGCCCGTTCCAACACTTCCCGCGCGTAATCTACACCCCCGTGAGAAATATAATCATTTGCCAAACACATCTGGTGAAATTCTTCGATAACTTCATCCCTCTGTTCCGGCGTAATTTTACCCACATTAGACATTTCCAACGTCAATTTTTCAATTTCTAATTCGCTGAGATTTTGCACTATTCTAGCAGAATTCTGTGATCCTAAGGAAATCATCAGAATTGCTGCTTTTTGGATTCCCGTTAAAGGCTGTGCTTGAGCCATTGTCATCTAACTCTCCTCTGCTAACCAGGTCTTAACAAGACGAGCGACTTCAGCCGGATTATTCTGCGAATATTGTTCAACGGCCTCTTTCGTTTGTTGCATGAGGATCTCTTCCTCAGTTTTTACCTGTTTCTTTGCCATTTTGGCCTTCGCCTCTTGCTCCAGTAACTCTTGTGACATCATTAATTCGGCATCAGCGAGAGTTACCGGTTGTTCACCATTCATGCCTAATATTCTATCCGCACGGGCTTTCTTTGCTCGTCTGACCAGAAAGGCAATAAGTGTTGCTAAGCCAAGTAAAACAGCGACCCCGATTCCGGCGTAGGTCATCATTTGCTGCCGTTGCTGTGCACTTGCCATGGCCTGTTTTGCTTGATCCAAATCAGAATTATTAAAGGGAAGGGCAGCTACCTGAATTTGATCTCCTCGAGTTAGGTCAATCCCGGCGGCAGATGCCACGATCGTCTTGATTTGATTAAGTTGGTTCTGGGTAACGACTGAGGAATCCGCCATCACTGACACGGAAAGGCGTTTTATTGCCCCTGGGCTCACCACCTGTTCTTCTTGGCTGGAATCAACTTGGTTATTAATTGTGTTCGTTGTTTTGGTTGAAGACGATACCCCCTGTGTCGCCGTTTGATAGGTAGGGGCCCCATTTGCCGTCACACCTGGTGTCCCGCCGGCCGCAGAACCGTTCGTAGTATTTTCCGTGGAATTTTGCTGACTTACGACTGCGCCGGGGCCATAAGTTTGTTTGGTACGTTTGATTTGATCAAAATCCAATACCGCATTGATCCTAACGATTGCCGCATTTGGACCCAGTACCCTATCCAGCATACTTTGAACAGATTTCCGTGTGTTTTCCTCCAAGGTTTGTTCCAGCTGATACTGATTTCCTGTGAGACGATTAGGATCATTGCTTTTACCAAGAACATCTGAGAGGACATTGCCTTGAGTATCCACAATCGTCACATTAGCCGGCTGCAGCCCTTCAACTGATCCTGCAATAAGATTAGCGATCGCACGAACTTGATCATCGCTCAGTTTATTTCCGGGAGCGATTTTAAGAGTTACCGATGCGGTCGCCGCTTTTTGATTATCGGCAAATAGTGAGTCATCAGGCATGACTAATTGAACTCGAGCATCTTGTACACCATTCAGAATTTTTAACGTAGTCTCTAATTCGTTTTGTAAGCCAAGGGTGTAGCGCAATTTGCGGTCGGCATCAGTTTCACCGAGGTGCATTGTGTCTAAATAATCAAAACTAAATTTGCTGTTTTGGGGAAGTCCGGCGTTAGCCAGTTCTAAGCGGACGTCTGCAGCTGACTGTTGAGGAACCATAATTGTGGAGCCGTTATCAGCTAATTGGTAATTAACTTTCAAGTCTTTAAGCTTCGTCGTTATTGCTCCGGCATCCGTGTCGCTAAGTTTTGTAAAAATAGCTACATATTGCGGACGGCTCGCCCACGCAAGTAAGGACACCAGCGCAATCAAGACCAAAAGAGGAGCAACAACCGTGATTACTTTCTGTGGCCGAGAAAGCTTATCCCAAAAATTCTTTACCGAGGTCTTAATCCCGGCCCAAGAATAATCCATTCTTCACACTCCTTTCCTTAAAATTAAAAAATATAAAATATTTTCCTTAACACCCACCAAAATCTCTGCTTCCATACGTATTAAATAAATAAGAACATCTTTGTTTTACATTTTAAATTACATTTACATCTGCATATTCATAATTTGATGGTAGGCGTCAAGGACTTTATTACGAACTTCAACGGTCAAAGATAAGGACAGATTGGCTTTTTCCAAGGCCACCATGGCTGTCGACACGTCTTGGATCTGACCCGACGCGAGCTGCAGGCTGGCTTTGTCTGCATTGTCCTGAAGAGCATTGACCTGTCCTAAAGCATCGTTCAAAAACTTCGCGAAATCCGTTCCCGCCTTTTGAGCCCCATCTCCTGAAGGAAGGGCGGTATTATTCTCAGTACTTGCCGAAGAAATCGGATTCAGGATTCCTGGCGACGAAATAGGCGCTATCGAAATGCTCATTTAATCTTACCCCTTTCCAATTTCTAAGGCTTTAGAAGCCATTGACTTACTGACATTAAGGGCGGTAACGTTTGCTTCATAGGCCCTGGATGCCGAAATCATGTCTACCATTTCTGTTACAATATTCACATTTGGTTCTCGTACATACCCCACAGGAATTCCGGGTTCGGCCACTTTGGCAGCGTCCGGCGAATCCGGGTTGTACTCTAAACGAAAGGGGGCCTCTGTATCCGGAACACTGTTAATACTGGAGACCTCTACTCCATTGCCAACATTTTGCCCGCCCATTGTTTCTCCAAGCACTTCAGAAAACGATGCTGCCGGGGAACGCGGGACAAACACAGCCACTTCCCGCTGATAGGGTATAGGATTCCCGGCAGGAGTCAGCTGTCCCGTTCGAGTTGTATTAATGTTGGCTATATTATTCGAAACCAAATCCATACGCAAGCGTTGGGCAGTCAGCCCGGAAGAGCTGATATCCATCGAACCAAACAGGCTCATTTCCTTACCCCCTTTTCATAACACACTCCACAATTGTCCGTCCGATCTCACCAAGCGGTACGATTCGATCAGCTAAGCCGGCTTCAACAACAGACCTGGGCATACCATAAACGACACAAGTCTCCTCAGATTCTGCAATAGAAAATCCTTCTAAAGCCTTAACTTCTTTCATTCCCTTAGTCCCATCATTGCCCATACCGGTCATGATGACTCCTAGAGTTCCTTTGCCTACAGACTTCGCCAAAGAAAGCAGCATAACATCCACAGAGGGATGATAAAGTGTAGGGATTGGTGCTTCATCTCCAATATTAAGAACAAGCTGACCCGACTTACGCTGGACTTGCATTTGCTTCCCAGCCGGTGCAACATAAATTGTACCGGCTTTGAGAACTTCCCCGTGAATGCCTTCCCTGACATTTAATGGGCAAAGTCCGTTTAGGCGTTGGGCCAGAGGACCTGTGAAACCTGCCGGCATATGTTGGGCTACAAGTACAGGTACCGGAAAATTAGCGGGCAGAGAAGGAAGGACCGTTTGTAAGGCCGACGGCCCCCCCGTGGAGGTTCCAATCGCCACAATCTCAACCCCATGCTTAGGCAAAGAGAAACTTTTTCCCATGCCAACTGAGCGGGGAGCTTGTCCCCTAGCCGGAAGAATACCCGCTTGCGGGATGGCCGAAGATTCAGCCTTTCTGCCAGGCGTTTGATTAACAGGCCCTTTGTACCCGGAAACTCCGGAACTAATAGTTAATCCCTTCCGTCCAAGACGCGAAGGATTAACACCGGCGGCTGCTAATACTTTTTCAATTAAATCACGCGACAGTGCCTGGAGATCATTTCCTTGTGTCCCTGTCGGCTTAGCAACCACATCCACGGCCCCTAAATCCAGAGCCTTTAACGTAGCTTGCGCACCTTCTGTTGTCACAGAACTCAAAATGATTATCGGCGTCGGCTGCCAGCGCATAACCTCGTCTAAAGCCTGGAGGCCATCCATTACAGGCATCTCGACATCCATGGTAACTACCTGTGGACGAAGGGATTGGATTTTCAAAACTCCTTCACGCCCATCTCGTGCAGTATCTAAAACCTTTATATTTGGGCTTTGATTAAGGATTTTTTGTAAGGTCAAACGCATGAATGGCGAATCATCAACGATCAGCACCCCAACGGATGTATTTGGCCTTTCACTCATATTAATCCCCGCCCATAATTTGGTCGAGTTCTAAAAGGATGAGTAAACGCTCACCAGTTTTCCCAACACCGCGAATGAATTGGGAATCGACACCTACCGCTATCGGCGGCGGGGGTTCAATGCTGTCACTATCTAAATGTAAAACTTCCGTTACGGCATCCACACGAATTCCGAAGACTTTAGATTGTACTTGGACCACAATAATTCGGCTAAGATCCGTTTCTTCTGCACGAGTCATGCCGAAACGAGTGGACAGGCTCACGACCGGGATCACGTTCCCCCGTAAATTTATGACGCCTTCCACATAGACCGGGGCATTAGGCACCCGCGTAATCGGCGGAATACGAATAATCTCCTGAACGCGCATAATATCAACGCCAAATTCTTCAGAACCTAAATTAAATGTTACTAATTGTTCTTCAGCCATGCTTTTCTCCCCCTTAGATTTTTCTCGTAACTAAAACGTCTTGCAGAAGAGATCCTATATCAAGAATCAACGTGACTTTGCCATCCCCTAAAATTGTTGCGCCAGCAATTCCGGGCAAGTTATTAAGGAAATCGCCCAGGGACTTGATAACAACTTCCTGTTGTCCGCGCAACTCATCAACAATAAGTCCCAGCGCTTTGTCCCCAAAGCCCACAACAACAACAAAAACCTCATTATTAGGAGCTTCTACATCCGGAAGGCCAAACTTTTCTTGCAAAGAAATCAAAGGCAAGGTGTTGCCGCGCAGCTGAACCATCTGCAAACCGCCTACAGTCTTAATGTCCGAACGGTTAACCAGCAAAGTCTCAAGAACCGAGGACAGCGGAACAGCATATATCTCATCCCGTACCTCCACAAGCAGAGCTTGTATGATCGCTAAAGTCAAGGGCAGACGAATTGTAAAAGTTGTTCCCTTACCTTTGCGGGTTGTAATATCGACCATTCCTCCGAGATTATTCAAGGCCTTTTTCACAACATCCATGCCCACGCCCCGCCCGGAAATGTCAGTGACTTTATCCGCCGTACTAAAACCGGGCAAGAAAATGAGATTGGCAATGTCATTTTCAGAGAGTTCCTCCCGCTCATTGATAAGGCCCTTGGAAAGTGCTATAGCCTTAATTTTGTCAAGATCTAACCCGCCTCCGTCATCGGAGATGAGAATAGCGATATGGTTTCCATCATGATACGCATCCAAGGTAACTGTTCCGTGAACCGGTTTCCCTGCCGCTCGGCGTTCTTCCGGAGATTCAATACCATGGTCCACCGAGTTGCGGATGAGATGCATGAGAGGATCGCCGATGACTTCAACGACAGTCTTGTCAAGTTCAGTATCTTCACCCTTTAACACGAGATCGATTTCCTTACCCGTCTTTTTGGCCAGATCCCGTACCAAGCGCGGGAAACGATTGAAGACTGTTCCAATGGCGACCATGCGTAGACGCATAACACTTTCTTGCAGATCATTCATTAACCGCCCTAAGTAAACATTCGCCTCATTTAAATTATTTACCATAGGGTCCGTGCTGTATTGAGATTTTAAGTCTAAGCCAATTTGCACCAATCTGGTCCGAGTAATAACCATCTCACCAACGAGGTTAATAAGATTATCCATTCTTACCGTATCAACACGAATTGTATGAACTTGAGTGCTGCTTTCCCCATGCGTTTGGGCTTGTTCAGGAACAGCCGGCGCTGCTGCAGATTTACTTTGTTCATTAGGGCTAACAGGCACACTCTGTTTAACAGTTTCATTGTTTACGGTTTCATGATTAACAATTTCGTTATTCGAAATTTTCGGTTCTTTTACGATACTTTCCGCCGTTACATAGGGGAAAATTGTAACACTTGTTACGTCGGTGATTTCTAAAACCTCTTTTCGAATCTCTTCACTGGGTTCATCACTCAAAAAGAGAATTGAAAAGCCATCACCCTGTCCTGCTTCCAACTCTTCAACACTCGGAAGAATCTTTATGACCTTCCCCATTCCTTCAAGCCGTTGGATGGACATCACGGCACGAACTGCCTTCATGAGAGTATTAGGGGAGAGCTTGATATCAAGTTCATAAACACCGTGACCCATACCATGGGCATCGTTAACTTTTTCACGTTCCTGCTCACTAAGAGAAAAGTCAATAGGTACAAAATTGGCTTGCGTTTCCTCTTCATGAGCAGGGACTGGTTCGGTTTTCTCTGCAGCGGCAGGAGCTTCCCCATTTAATAAGGCTCTCATAGAATTCACCAAATCCTCAGATCCATATGTAATCCCTTGACGCTTCTCAACCTGTTCCAGCATAGCTTTGACCCTGTCAGTCACAGCAAGCAGAACATCAATCATTTCCAAGGAGACATCAATTTTCCCCTGTCTCAAGCGATCCAATAAGTCCTCGGCAGCATGGGTAATTTCAACAATTGGGGTAAACCCCATCGTACCCGAAGCACCCTTCAAACTGTGTGCCGAACGAAAAAGATCGTTAATTAAGCCAATATTTCCGCCCTCTTTTTCCAATTGTAATAACCCTGCTCCGAGCCTTTCAATCTGCTCCTGAGAATCCAATAAATAAAAATCTAAAAATTCCCCTAACTCAACCCCTTGGTTTTTGTCATCATCCTGGCTCATCCATGTCACCTCAATCATTCAGGTTATTCCACAGTTAATAACTTCTCTCTATTTCCGAATCCGAGACATTGCAGCCATTGTATATCACCAGTTATCGACACATATCTTGTGGATTAGATATGTTCCTTCTATAATATGTCTCTTCTATTTAAATTATTAACTCAGATACTTTTATTCGCCATCATTTATCATACTCCTCCACATATCCTTATGAATTTCCTAAATATGATAGCTCGAATTAATAATAAACCTTTTTTCGCATCCTGTTATATAGGACCTTTGGGTATAATTCCATATTGCAGGTCGCATCTTTCAAGAAATCAATACACCAATAGATAAGACCGTAAATTTGTATTTTTCGAAATCATTATTACTTTTTTAGTTAGACTAATTCTAGCATCTACTTTGTTTTCCGTATATAGCTTTTTCGACAAATTTTTCAGGAATACTGCAGAAAGAAAGTACCATAATTGTAAAAATGAGTATGTAACGGTTTCGGATTTCACATAATCATTTTTTAAATAACTTATTTATTCGAATCAATTACTTAAATACTTTATAATAAAATTAGCCACTATATATTGCGGCATTTGGCGAGATGCAGCTATATATAGTGGCTAGATATTAGAGATTTGAAATTATGAAATTGATTTGTTCACCTTCCCTTTAATTATGAATATATTTAATGATATATTTAATGATATGTCCAAAATAACATAATCAAAACAATTTGAGTTTTTATTCTAAATCCCCAAATACAGTTGTATTACTTTTTGCGCATGTTACAATAGCAACGGAGCTTAAATTTAATAAGAAATTTCAAGGTTCTAATGGATAAGGGGATAAAAGCATGATTACACTCAGTGTTTGCATGATCGTAAGGAATGAAGAGCAGCTAATTGCCAGGTGCCTCAATTGCATAAATGAAATTGCCGACGAAATTGTTATTGTTGATACAGGATCAGTCGATAACACTAAAGAAATTGCCCGCCAGTATACATCTAAGATTTATGATTTCGAGTGGATCGACGACTTTTCTGCAGCCAGAAACTTTTCTTTCTCCAAAGCCACCATGGATTATATTTACGCAGCCGATGCCGATGAGCTGATCGACGAGAATAACAGGGAAAAGTTTAAACGCTTAAAGTCCACCCTTGACACAGACGTAGAAATTGTAGAAATGAAATACGGCAATCAGTTAGAGAAAGGCAGCACCTATAATTTTGATGTAGAATATCGGCCAAAACTATTTAAGCGGGTTAGATCCTTTAAGTGGATCGACCCCATTCATGAAATCGTAGATTGTCGCTTAAACTCAATGAAATCCGACATTCTTATTACGCATAAACCTCTAACCAGCCATGCCTCACGTGACCTTACACATCTCCAGAACCTCACCGCTAAAAATACTGTCTTAAATTCAAGATTACATATGATGTACGCTCGGGAATTACTTATCGCCGGCACTGAGGAAGATTTCTATAATGCCTTTGAATATTTTAACAGATCTTTACCAACTATGAATAAAGATGATATTCGACTGTCTCACTGTGTTTTAGCTCGGTACTATAACTTAAAATCAGATAGCTATAATCTCTTTAAAATAGCAGCTAAAAACATTCAAGGAGCTGCCAGTGCTGAGATCTGCTGTGAATTAGGCAGCTATTATATGAAAGAAAACGACTATAATGAGGCTGTCTATTGGTACTATACGGCGGCAACAGCGGCATCTGCCGACTTGTCCATAAATTACGTCCAATTTATACCCAATTTGCAATTGTGTCGTTGTTTCCTTGAGCTGGGTGATCTTGCCGAGGCGGCGAAATATAATGATATGGCCGGCATTTATAAGCCGGATAGCCCGGAAGTGGCTGCTAATAGGGAATTGCTTAGTACCTAGATAAATTTGGATAAATGAGTTGAGTAGGGTGATAAGAAAAAAAGGGTGTTTAAATATTCCCACGTCTCTATCTTTGTTTATCAATAAACCTAGCTTCAGGTTTATTGGTATTCTGATAGGACTTACCTTGACGTATAATACTTTTAAACCGTAGAAGCTTGAGTTTAGCCGCTTCTTTCTCCACTTCAGCATTCTTCGTGTACTCTTTATCTAGAGCTTGAATTTGCTGGATAACATCTTTTATCAGACTATATTGATTGCTAAGCTGTTCATAGAGATCTCCTGAAATATATGATTGGACAGAATCCAAATTAAAATGTTCCAGGCCAATTTTGTGATTAATTCTAGTCTGGAGAAAATTAATCTCTTGATTTACTTGATCAATTTCTTTGATCATATCTTGTCGCTGTTTCAAAAACTCATTAAATAACTCTACCTCAGTATCAATCGACTCCGAATTAAGTTGTTGGCTTAACTCTAGCATTGCTTTAAAGTGAGCGAGATTAGCACTCATTTTCTCCCTGATGTCCTGGCATTGATTATCAATTTCTAAGTCCATCGTGGTTACTTATCTCCTTTTGTGAGTACTATTTTTACCTTGTAGCAATATTGTTTTTGCTAGTTTCCATGGACTATTTCTTCATCAAAAGAAGATGGATTTCTGAAGAAAAGTCAGTTTTGTCAAGTACTTCCTGCAATTGATCAAGAATCGGAACAAATTTATTTGAGAAATAATCTTTGGCTCCTTTATTTGCGCCAACCTTCTCCATTTCCAAATAAATAAATCTAAATAGGTCCATTACATCAGCACCAAATTGCCATTCGCCAGCAACACAGAATCCAAATTCTTTACAAAAATACTCTATAGACTCTCGCGTATATAGATGAGTGTGCCCACCAGATAGTTGCCGATTAAAATGGCCTTGATTTATCAATTCAAAAAAAACCGAGAACGAAAAGAGAGGTACCGATAAGTAAAAAAATTTAATCCTGTTATTCTTAACAATTTCATTTAAAACTTCCCTTGGGTTTGATAAATGCTCTAAGACACCTATCATTACAAGGACATCAGCTTCTTCCATTCTAATTAAATCTATAAGCTTATCTATTTGTATATTATTGACTAATTCCTTTCCAAGCATATTATTGGCTAGAGCTACTTGCCTTGAAGATACCTCGTAACCAATCATACTACTATCTGGTAGTTCTCCTTTTAATGCTGACAAAAAATATCCCGCCCCAGCACCTATCTCGGAAAACAATAAATCCGATGGATCTATATGAATATCATGTAAGCATTCTAAAAGAAAAAGCACCTTAGGTTTATATATTTTTTCGACCCTTTCCCAGTACGTCTTCTTATTTTTTTCGATATAAAAGTTTGAGTAGTTTGTAATTTCATCAACATAAACATCCCTTACGTATTCTTCCGAATCTTCAAATCCCCCGTTTAAATGATTACAATTTGAACATAAAAAATAATCAATTCCTTGTTTATTAAAAAGAGGATTTTTTTCTAATGGAAAGCTACAATTCTTACAAGTAGTCCTTTTCTCCTGTTGTTTGTATTTATTAGCTAACACGATACTATCAGAAGCGAGTTTGTTATCCTCGGTGAAAAAGTTTTCCTTAAGTTTTAATATATCTTGAAATGATTTACTATACTTCTTAATCACTCAAATCACCCCTGACCAATCCATTCTCTATACACTAAATCTAGTCTCGGAACGATAAAAAGATTAGCCTTTTCTATCAACTACTTTTTGTTTAACATGAGCATTGATCTTCAGCCATTCTAATTTTTGCTGTAAAAGATTTAAAATATCCTCCAACGTAAAGTGAGGTTTATCTGGATAGAGCGACTCAAGTATCCTTCTTATTAACTCAAAATCTTCTTGTGTATCCACAGTCCATCTATGACAACTCTCATCAGTTAAATAAGCGACGTTTCCTAACTTGTAACGTTCTGAATGCCAATACATGAATGGGGTTACATGTTCTCTTTCGGCTTCCTCTTGGGCTTCCAGAAAAGCTTCATTTAAAGATTTATACGAGAAGATCTCCGTATCCATTCCACGTGGATAACTTGCTTCCAGACGGTTAGAAACGTAATCATAGTTCGGCCAATTGTTAAGAAAGAAACTAATAACCTGGTCAATTACTCCCGGATCTATTACCGGGCAATCTGATGTTACTCTGACTACAGCATCAGCTTGATAAAATTCTGCTGCTCCATGGTATCGTGCTAAAACGTCGAGTTCCGAGCCTCTATAAACCGGTACTTTTAATCGCCGGCACAATTCTAAGATCGGTTGATCAGTAGTATTAGTAGTTGTTGCGATTACTATTTCATCGGCTAATTTTACACGGCGCAGCCTTTCTATTAGATATTCCAGGAGTGGCTTGCCCATCACAGTTTTTAAAACCTTGCCAGGAAGTCTGGTAGATGTCATACGTGCTTGAACAATAATAACCGTCTTCATTGTTAACCTCACTATGAATATATTTAACGCTCAGTAGATAAATATCCATAAAACAATGAGTCGTTCCATTTGCCTTCAGCCCAATGAGTTTCCCGATGTCTCCCATCCAGCTTAAAACCCAATGTTTTAAAAAGTACCTTTTTAGATTCATCAAAATCATATATCTCTGCCCAAATTCGATGAAGTCCCAATTCATCAAAACCGTAATCAAGCAATACTTTCCCGGAATCCGGAGCAAACATAGAGTCTATGTAAAGATTATCTGCTCCTATATAGATTGAAAAATCCGCTGTCCTATTGACCCAATCGATATAACATAGACCACAAGCCCCAAGTAATCTATCTGTTGCTAATTCGACAATGGAAAACATTCTGATATTGGGATCTTGAAGCACTTTTTTTTCGTACCAAATATTTTGTGCATCCATCCCTATTTCGCGATATTCCCTAAAATAGCGCCGATATTCAGGCCTATTTCTCCATTCTTGAAGTTGAGCTAAATCTTGTCTTTCAATTGCTCTTAAACCCACAAATTTACCTTTTAACATTACTGTTCTTCCTTAATATCATCAATATATAAAACATCCCCAGCGTTTTTTCTTTTTATCACTTGACGCCCCACTACGTATTTAAGCATATCAGGTGGTAAACTTCCCTTTGGCGCGGGGCGTAATAATTCAACATCATTTTCAAGCAATAGTTCTCCATCTTTAACATCTCGTGTTAATCGCAAACAACGCCTTTGTACAATTTTCGCTTCTAATTCATTTCTTTCCACTCGTTTTACTCCATCCCCCAAGCCTTGCTCAAGCTCACGGCAACGTTCGATCATCTCATGCCAAGTAAAAGGGTTCATAGAAAACGAATGATCCGGACCAATTCTATTATTATCATCCGTTAGATGCTTTTCGATTATCCGCGCCCCCAAGGTGATGGCACCCAGAACCATAGAGTGACCCGGGGTGTGATCTGATAAGCCTAGTACAATATTGGGGTATTTGAGACTGTAACTGACTAATACTCGCAGATTAACATTTTTAAAATTTTCAACACTACCTGTATAATTTGTATTGCATTGTAACAATGCAACTTGTCGGTTATGCTTAATAATTGATTCAACGGCTCGTTCAACATCTTCCATGTTAGATGCTCCTGTTGCAAGCATCACCGGTTTCCCCTGTTTCGCCACTTCCTCAATAAAACTCGTCCAAGTAATATCTCCCGATCCAATTTTAAATGCTGGAACATATTGGTTAAGCAAATTAATGGCCTCTAAATCATAAGGGGTAGTCAAAAAGTCAATTCCGGCTTCAGAGGCGGTTCTAGCTAGTTCTTCATTCCAACTTCTATCACACTCATATTGTTGATATATTTCATATACGGATCCTTTCCAGGCAGCTTGGTGGCTAAGTTTTTGACCTAATTTTCTAAAACCATAGTCACTTACTATTTTCTCTGCTTTAAAATGTTGAAACTTTACTGCATCGGCTCCAGCCTCTTTGGCATGCCATATAAGTTCTTTCGCCCGAGACAAGTCTCCATCATGATTCGATGCTATGTCAGCGATAAAATATGTCGGGGCATTAATTGAAATTTCACGTCCATTAATCAGCAAGACATCATCATACTGCATGCTAATTTTTCATCCCCCTCATACACATTTTTAAGACTCTGCACAACTTGAGAAAGATTTGGAAGATTATACCCTAAAAGTGCTTCCGTCTCTGCTACATCAAGTCCCAAACTCTCTGCTCGTTGTACTTGCGCTAATTGTTTAACACTCCCCAACTTAGGATTTTCCAGCTTATAACCAAATACACGAGCTACGACTTCGATAAATGTTTTTTTACTGCTTACTTCATGACTTGCCAGATTAATTATTCCACGCGGCTGTTTAGGAATTAAATCAAAAAGAGCCTTAGCAAATTGTCCAACTTCTATACTCGATGTATAAAAATCTTCAAACAAGACGATTTCACTTCTATTATACAAAGACTTAAGTACCCATTCTATGAAAGTAGGGGGCCCTTCAAAGCGACGGAAACCGACAATATTTGTACGGACAACTAACGAATTACGTGCAGTTAAAGCAAAAGCCTCAGCAGCGAATTTTGTTCGAGCATATTCATTTAATAAACATACCGGGCAAGTCGTCGTATGCTTTTGTTTCTTATCACCAGTATAATAGTGATCAGTAGAAACCTGTACAAAGAACGCTCCTATTTTATTGCAGATTTCTGCCAAGATGCTCACAGGCCGCGTATTTACTCGATAGGACAACCCCGGATCAATTTCACAGCTAACCAAGTTGGTAATTGCCACCGTATTAATGATAACATCAGGTTTTAGACTGTATACAAATTCACTAAGATCCTGCTCATTTGTAACATCCAAAATAATATCCGCCTGACTTCTAGAAGCCCCATAGACAGTAAACTTACGTCCTTGAGCTTCATTCATTAAAGCATAACCTAACATTCCTGTTGATCCCAGAATAAGTACCTTCATAATATCCCCCAGTATTATGTCTGCTCAGTTAAACATTATTACGAATTACTTAAGTCACCTATAATATTTAATACCCCAACTCTATGTCAGTCCTTTATTTCAAAAGGAATTTAAACTTAGTCATTATTGATGAACCTATTTCACGTTTTTGCGAACTACATCCTCTTTAATTGTTCTATCATCCAATCTTTTGTTTTTAACAACCCATCATCCAAAGAGACTCGGGGTTCCCAGTTTAATAATTTCTTGGCTTTGCTCGGGTTGCATAACAATTTAGGAATCTCGCTTTGAGGATGAATATGCTCTATGTGCTTGATTAGACTTGGATCTCCACAGATTTTAAGAGCAAGTTCGTTTATAGTTATATCTTGTCCTAAACCAGCATTAATAATTTGCCCATTAACGCCCTCTGAAAGTCCGGCTGCAACGACAAAGCGGGCACAATCCTCAACATACAGCAAATCTCTGGTCTGTTCTCCAGAGCCATAAATGTGCAGTGGGTCACCACGGAAAGCTTTACTCGTAAAAATACTAACAACGCCACCTTCCCCGGTAGCTTTCTGCCTTGGGCCATAGGTATTAAACGGCCGGATGACCACAGTTGGCATGCCATAAGCATAATAATATGACAACACCATGTTCTCACCGGCAATTTTCGAACCAGCATAGGGGGAAGCTGGCTTAATTGGTGACATTTCGCTGATCCCTTCTGCCCCTGTTGCTTTATCGTAAACCATACAAGTACTCATGAACACCATTTTAACTCCATGTTTTCGACATTGCTCAAGTACATTAAAAGTCCCTATCACATCATTATTAAATGTTGTCTTGGGGTCATCAATACTGTCTTGAACATTAATGCTGGCGGCCAAATGATAGCAAACGTTAATGTCGTTATTAAATAATTGCTCCACTATATGATTATCCTGGATATCACCCTTCACGAAACCATTAAACTTAGAATCATTCATGAATGTGCTTATATTCCGCTCTGTTCCATTGGTCAAATTATCCAAAACCCAAACATTATGCCCATCCCGCAATAGCCGATCTACTACCCAAGAACCAATAAATCCTGCTCCTCCAGTGACTAAAGCCTTCATCAATTATCTCTCCTTTAAAAGTTCCACTTTCAGCAGACTCCGTATCTCATCTTTGGTAAGGGTTTGTCCACTTTTTGAGCTATAATTACCAACAGAAGCCTTCTTTATTTGGTGCTTGGAAGACAACTTGCCTCCAAACGGTGCAGGAATAGCATACATATGCGGATATTCATAAGCATTTCTAGATTCTTCGAAAGTCATAAGTTCCTCATACATTTTCTCACCGGGGCGAAGTCCGATCTGCTGGATTTCAACTTCGCTAACTTTAATTCCATATTTCTCACAAACCAGCTCGATAATAACTTGGGCCAAATCCCCTAAGCGAACGATCGGCATTTTAAAAACAAATACTTCACCGCCATCGGCAAGCTGCATGGCATCCATCGTCAATCGCGTTGCTTCAGAAACAGTCATCATAAATCGAGTCATATCGGGGGATGTCAATGTGATGGCTCTTTTCTCTCGGATTTGTTTCACAAAAAGAGGTATCACCGAACCTCTTGAACTCATAACATTGCCAAAGCGTACGGCCGAGAAAACTGTCGATCCGGACCCCTTTTGATATTCTGCTGCAACGATCAACCGCTCTGCCATTAATTTCGTCGCTCCCATGGCATTCGTTGGGCTAATGGCTTTATCGGTACTGGTGAAAATGACCTTCTTTACGCCGGATTCCAGCGCGGCTTGAATAACATTTTGAGTGCCAACGACATTGGTTTGTACCGCTTCAAATGGATTATATTCACAGGCAGGCACATGTTTTAATGCCGCAGTATGAAAAACGTAATCAATTCCTTCAAGAGCTCGTTCAAGCCGATAATAATCCCTTATATCACCCAATAGGAAGCGAAGGTTCGGAGTTCCCTGATATTGTTGCTGTAATTCAAACTGCTTGAACTCGTCACGACTATAGATGCGAATCACCTCTGGACGCTCTAAGAGTATGGCTTCCAGCAATGAGCGTCCTACCGTGCCCGTTCCACCAGTGATTAAAATTCGTTTTCCTTCAAACACTAGCCGAACTCCTTTCTGTCATCTCAAAACTACTAATTACTTAATTAATACACTGATTATTCCACTCAATCCGGTTTGATTGCATCTTCTAGAATCTTTTTAAGTTTTCCTTGAAAAGCTATTAAATCAAGAAACATTTCTTGCAATATCTTTCCTTTTTTTATAATTACCTCATTATTAAAAGGCCCCTCTTCTGTGCCTGCGTTAATAAACTCTCCCATCATTCTAAAATACTCAGGTCTGAAAAGGGAAAAACTCCAGTTATCTGCTAAAATATTATGGGCAACTTCTTTCATTTGATCTAAATACCGTTTTCTAGACTCTAAAGGAATGTTAACATCTTGAACGTAATTGCCCAGATCGAAAGTTTTTGTATAAATCAGTTCGGCAACCCTCAGCTTCTTTATACGTTCTATAAATGACTTATTTATCATCTCAAGCCTATCTTCGACCACAATATTCTGGGACACATTATCCAACCATTTCACAAAAGAATCTTTCTCTGGCGATTCAGCTCCAATGTACTTTTCCAAAGCTTGCTGTAACGTCAATTGAATCATACCTTTAATTTTCGCTCCGCCTTCAGTGGCGTTGATGGCGACAGTCGAATAACGCTCTAAATAGATTTCATACCAATCACGAAACATTTTCCAGGTCAGAGTTGAAGGAACCTTATCTCCATAATATCCCTCAAGATAGATTATTTGAGAATCATTCTCAAGATCAATCTTTTCATCACTGTAGACACTTCCTTGACTATGAGTTCGCCCTTCTTCACTAAATGCTAAATCCTGCCCAATCAGAATAATAGCCGGGGCACCAATCTGATTAGCAAAATTAAAGGCAAAATGAGTAACAGATAACCCCATTGACAAGACATCACAATCTATGTCCTCAGCCAACTCTCGCTGAAAATATTCTGATCCTCCTAAAACAAATAAATGATGCTTAAACAACCCTGCGCTGCGATAATCAATGACAGGATTAGCGACAAAAACAATAGACTCCGGAATGGGTTCATCTCGCTTATAATGCTTTTCAGGAATAAGCGGAGTTCTATCTAAACTAAACGTGGCATCCGGAATAATTCCATGGTCCAATAATTTATTAAAAACGGTATTAACACAGAAAATCGTGACTCGATCTTGCCATTCTTTAAGTACCGCAATATTCTTCGTCAAAGATGGTCCCGCTAAAACAATGACCACTGGTTTATTCCAGGTGTTGGTAATCCGCTTTACAGACGATGTCTTGGCCAGATAAGGAATATGCTTTACGAGGTTGTTTAAACCATCTACACCCCAGCTTAAATCTACCCCTAGCCCATGAACATGATACTGATATACTTCAAGTATTAGGCTGCGCATTTCTTGTACAGCCTGTAATTCACTTCGATATTTCGGAGCAAAATATAAGAAACCCATTCTCTGGAGTTTAAGCATAACCTCTCCGATAACAAAAAGGCCATCTAAAATCACTCGAATTTCAGAAATTTTACCGAAAGCCAAAACAACTCTGCCTGTTGCCAATATTTCTTGAAAATCGATCACATGCATGGCCGCTCTCACGATATCCCAATCAGACTCCATAACGAAAATTAAGGTTGAGGGTGGTGTTCGGTCTAGAAGCTCAAGCAAATGATAGCCCAAACCCAAACCGAAAAGAAAAATAGCCTGATAGGAAGCAATATCATCTCCTACGATCAATGTAGAAGCCTCATTCAAAGGATCATAAGCGCTGTGAAGCAGAATATCCCGCCCCTCGATCCTTTTTGTCGCAGTATAGTATCCATTCTTTCCCGCAAAAAGGCTGACAGAGGAAGATTCAGCCGTTTGGTCTAAGACTTGTTCCTCAAATCCTTGGCTGATAAGAAAGGCTAAGTTTTTTTCAAAAAAAGTCATATTAATCATCCCCGTTCAGTCTTTAAGCATAGGTTTTATTTCATAAATCAGTATATCCGTAAGTCGGACATAATCTTCGTCTTTCAAGCACTTTAATGACTGCAGCAATAACTGCTGCAACGTCTCTTGTTCGTCAGGATTCATTCCCTCCGCTTTGCTCTCCATTCTCTTCAAGACAGGATCGAGTTCTTTGAGAGCCAAACTATCTTCATTGCAGATAAACAACTTATGAATATTATCAAGCTTTTGAAATAACTCTTCCTTGGCCTGAGTTTGGTGAGTAATCATTTTATTTCTCCCCAGTCTGTCTATACATATAGTCTTGGTTTGCGATCTTTGCGGCCTCTGCCCAAGTATCACGGAAAGTCCTCAGAAAGTCCTCAACAGGCTGAAGACGTTCTTTGCTCTTTTCGACATTAGCTAAGAGCACTTCATTTTGATAAAATTCATAAAGTTTCCTAAGATTATATGCAACTTCTCCTTGGTTCATATTTAGAGACATGTTTAGCTCCATAAATGCCTCTTGAAGTTTCCCCAACCATATGTTTGCTGCTTCATAATTATGTTGTTCTATAGATATACGGGCTTGATTAAGGAAACGAATCGCTCCATCATATAACATTAGAAGTAGTTTGTCTGGAGAAGCCGTGGCAACTGAAGTCTGTCGATATGCGCTATACGGGTTGTTTGTTGTTGTATTTGACACGATAGAGCGATTCCTCCCTTAAATAGTAATTCAACAATTTGTTAGAACTTAGGACTTCTTGCTTGATGAACTAGATGAACCTGACATAGCATTAACTTGACTTGTCAACCAGCTTCCTTGCGCATTTAAACCGGATAAGACAGTTTCTAGGTTAGAAAACTTTGCGTTCAACATGGTTTCATAATCAGTTGCACGTTGTTCAAAATCACTAATTTGATCCTCGACATCTTTGATTTGTCTACTATAGCTGTCATCTATCTGAGACAACGTTCCACCATACATGATAATCGGATTGAGATAAGCGTGAAGAGTATTCCCCAATCCCTCATATTGATTGTTCACCGTGTCGTTTTTAGGAGTAACTCCATTATAGGGAGCGCTGAATAGGTTAGCAACGCTTTGCGGGTTAGCCGCAAAAGCCGTAGCAAACTTAGTTGTGTCAAAATTCAGCGAAGCATCTTCACCGAAATTGTCTGCCGATGTTGAAACACCTACATCGCTCAGAATACTATATGGTGATGTAGGATTGTTAAAAGTCCCTCCTAACAGTCCTCTGAGCCTAGCCTGGATACCCTCAAGTTGTGCATCACCAAATAAATCCCCGGCTGTTTTCGTCTTGGTGTCATATTTTTGCTCAGTGGCAATAAAGCTCTGCACAGAATTATATTGATCCACGAAAGCCTGAACAGCTTTCTCGGCGACCGAAGGATCTGCAGCAACTGTCACCGTTGATGTGCCTGATCCAGATAAATTTAAAGTTACTCCCTGGATAGCTGTTGTAACAGTGTTCGATGCGCTTGTAATACTTATACCATTTACAGTAAAATGCGCATCCTGTGCCGCTTGGGATATTCCTCCCACCGTCCCGGAATCTAATTGTGCCTGAGTTAAAAGAGTTGGAGACGTGCTGATACCCAAACTACTTAACGTTCCATTAGGATCGCCAAATGTTATAGCATTATTTTGCCCAGTCTTATTACTAGTGATCGAAAGGCGATAATGGCTGCTATCTACTTGAATAAGAGAAGCTGTTACCCCAACTTGAGCACGGTTAATAGAAGATGCGATATCCGTT
The DNA here is from genome assembly GCF_049943955.1 of Desulfosporosinus sp. SYSU MS00001. Taxonomy (NCBI): domain Bacteria; kingdom Bacillati; phylum Bacillota; class Clostridia; order Eubacteriales; family Desulfitobacteriaceae; genus Desulfosporosinus; species Desulfosporosinus sp. SYSU MS00001. The sequence continues at coordinate 408,110 of NZ_JBNFTW010000001.1, read as the reverse complement.
AACGTAGGATCTGATCCTGAAGTTGAACTTCTTACAACGACATTTTTCCCATTAATGCTGAAGTCCCAACTTGAGCTGTCAGTCCCGGAATCATAATTGTAATTCGACATGCCGGACAGAGTATCTGTCGTATTTTGGCTAACGACGACCTCAGCAGTTGCAGTATTTGTCACATTGACAGAATAACTCCCCGCCAAAGCTCCGCTCCCTCCGGTTGCTGTCACAAAGCTAGTATTGCTGGAAGTAGCGGTTGTAGCTGTCCAGGTATCCGAAGACTGCAGCGTTGCGAGTGTTGCGTCCAAAGCGGATAAACGTGTGTTTACATCATGCCATGCATCTTGTTGAGCTTGTAGTGTTGATTGTTGGGTTTGCATTTGAGTTTCCGGAAGTTTATAAGCCTGCATCATTTGGGATATGATTCCGGAAAAGTCATATCCGGATAGTCCGGTTAAAGCACTCATATAGCGTCCCCCCTTCCTACGAATTACGAATGTTTATCAAGAAGTAATCCAGACATACTGCTGAATGAATTCAACAAATCAAAAATACGCTTGGGTGGAATCTCATCAAGAATTTCGCCCGTTTTGCTGTCCACAATTTTCACCATCACTCGATGAGTACTCTCATCAACGCTAAACTTCATGTTCTTTTCAACAATTCCCATCAAACGATTGAGCTTTTCTGCCGCCTTTTCAATTTCCTCTCTGGGAATTTCTTCTCGTGCCGATGTGGCCTCTTGCTTACGATCAACGATAGGAACTAAGACATCCTGCGTTTTTTCGGATTTTTGTCCAGGAAAAGCATCTATCGGCGGTACAATTACCCCGCTGTTGGGTTGGATTGGATCAACCACATCATTCCCTCCCATAAAAAACACTTAGCCCTTTTTCATAATTTCTATTGAATAAAAGGAGAGCCGTCCGGCTGCCCGCCGACCGGCTCTCTCATTGCATTATTAAGAATTAGCCTAACAGCTTGAGAATTGCTTGGGGAGTTTGATTTGCTTGAGCTAACATTGCAACGCCCGCTTGACTCAAGACTTGATTTTGGGTGAATTTAGACATTTCAGAAGCCATATCCACGTTAGTAATTTGAGATTCAGCGGCTGTCATGTTTTGGGAGGCTGTAGTTAAGTTGGAAATAGTGTGGGTAAGTCGATTTTGTAAAGCTCCCAACGACGCACGAGCATCAGACACTGCGTCAATTGCTGCACTGATTTTACCAATTGCAGTAGTAGCATCTGTTACAGTATCAACTTTAACAGTAGCGGTATTTACCGAGAGTTTAGCTGTAGTCATAGTTGCAATTGAGAGGGAGATAGTCTGGCCTCCCATAGCACCAATTTGGAATTGCACGCCTGTTAAAGTTCCATCAAGCAAGTTTTTAGTATTGAATTGAGTTGATGAAGCAATGCGATCAATTTCATTTTGCAAAGCGGTTACTTCAAGCCCAATTTGGCTACGGTCCTTTGCTGTGTTCGTACCGTTGGCAGCCTGTACGGAAAGCTCTCTCATTCTTTGAAGAATTGATTGAGTTTGACCCATCGCACCTTCAGCGGTTTGAATAAGAGAAATACCATCCTGCGCATTTCTGTTGGCTTGATTCAGCCCATTAATTTGCGCTGTCATCTTTTGGGAAATAGCCAAACCTGCTGCATCATCAGCGGCTGTGTTAATTCGATAACCTGAGGACAACTTAGATAATGAACTTTGAATTGCACTTTGCGTGTTGTTTAAATTATTTTGAGAAATCAAACTGGACATATTGGTATTGATAATCATCTTTTTCCCTCCATGAATTAAATTTTCCCACATCCGTGTAGGAATCTGTTTTCCGCTTCTTTGTCGACATAAGAAGTAGCTTACATATAACTTATCGTATTATCCCTCTTCATTTTCGCAGACTAATTTTGGCCAAATTAGAATGTTATTATCGTTTTATCTCCTGATTACTGCCGTATTCGGCCCATATTAACAAGTCTATAACTTTTTCTAAAATTCGACTTTTGCCAAGAAAATGCAACAAAACAGTTTTTATTGGGTAATACTTTCTAATCTAATCTTATCCAACCAGACAACTAAACTAGTTGCTACTTTCCAAAATTCTGAGCCGTTCAGCCGCTTTTGCATAACCATAATCCAAGGCTCTTCGATAATATTCTTTCGACTTTGACAAATTTGAAGTTACTTCATACAAGACTCCGCTTCAAGTCCGAGACTAATTGTTCTTGAATAATTCCCGTATAGGGCAAAGTTTCGAGCTTTAGAAAAGTCGTCAACCCAGGGGAATCAAGTATTCTTGCTCCAAACGATGAGGCAATATCTTTCGTATCATCAGTCGATCCTGTATCTACAACAATAATTTCATCAACAAGATCGGCTGAACTTGATAAGCACCTTGCAAGACAATCGACCCTCGTTTTTAACGATCATAGCTAAAGTTAATGTTTTCATATTCACCTCTAAAGAATACTTTCCCGACTTTCAATTTAGTTATATTTAGAGCCTCAGAGCTTATAAAATTAAGATGAGGCATTGCCAAACATAATTGAAAAATAGTTACTATTTCTCCTTGCTAAGTTTAAAGTCTTTTAAAAGCTGAAGCGATATCCCAAACTCTTCACCTGTTACCGCTTCCCTATTTTGTCTTTGGATTTCTTCATAGACTTCCCTTCGCAGAATTTTTACTTCCCGAGGGGCATTTATTCCGATACGAACGTTATCCCCAGAGATCCCTACCACGGTGATTTCAATGTTATCTCCTATTTTAATAGTTTCATTTAACTTTCGCGTAAGAACCAACATTAACCAACGGCCCCTTCCTGTTCATGTGCCCTAGGCTTCTCCAGCTCTATCGGTTGTTTCGTGAGATACCGTTCATCCGCCAAGATAACCTGAACGCCAACTTTATGCTTGGTATTTAAGAGCATTGGAGCTCTTAAATTCACGGTACTCTTCGCCACGTTCTGTCTATTTAATGTTACTATTGCCCAGACCTCTACGTGATCATTAGGGTTTCCATCAGGGGAAACGCTAATACTGTCCGTCCTATTCTTCGATTCATTTAATCTCAAGATTTTTTCATTCTCCGAATCAACGTCTACACTGTAATCAGGGAATAATAATCCCGGACGCATTAGAATAAAACCAATTCTCTCTTCCTCAACAGAAATTAATTGAGCAAAAGGAACCCCTTTCTCTTCAACAAAACGGAATTCCTTATTGGATTCAAAGCCAGGGATACCTTGAGCGAAATAATAAATATTATCCTTATCTTCCATCGTCTGTTTCCTCCATATTTATATTAAACTATAGAAAGTCTTAAGTTCTGTTTTGCTGATCAGGCAAGTCACTTCTGTGAATCAAAGACGGCTCCCACGGCATGAAACTTTATATACGGATTTTGTTCCATGAAACTATGAACAGATCCGTATTGGAAATCTCCCTGAACGGAACCAAGTTTCGTATCAATTGAAACTCCACCAATTCTTGCCTGAAAATTAACAGGATTACTCGTTACAGAGATCTGAATCGGCTGAGTACAAGCAATCTGAAGTTCCCTTTGACGAGGTTTCGCCTCCTGGGAAACGATTCTAGCTACGGAAACGTTTTTTGTAAGATCGGCAAATTGTTGACCTTCATTGACCCTTCGGGAAATACCGGCATCTGCGGTCGATTTGGCTTCTTGAGCAAAGACACGCTGTTCCGCCGCTATACCATAATACCCCAGCGATTCGCGCGCCGGGGTATTATCAATTTCTATTGTAGCAGCAGGCTGTTCTATTGAGATCTCTGCCGGTTGCTGCCGGATCTCAAGATTTGCAGCGGTAATCGATAGGTCATATTGAAAAGGATTAATCTTAAGTCCAATCCGTCCGAATTGTTGTTGGATTTGAAGATCCACCATAATCGATCACCTCAGTCTTCTAAAGAATCTCCTAAAAAACATTCTTCTATATAATAACTCCAAACATAATATAATATAATCTGTTCGGTAATTAAAATTCAAAACTTGAAATAAGCAGTTGCCATGTTGAAAAATCCTTGATTTATTTCATAAAATCAACCAAAGAGGGTTGAATAATCTTAGTTCCAATGGACAAAGCAGCCTGAAAGGTATTTTGCTGGGTCTGAAAATCTAAAATAGTTTTTGCCACATCAGTATCCTGTACCGTCGAAAGGCTCGAAGTTAAATTAATATTCATGCTATCCATTTGACTGCTTATAGCCTGCACTCGGTTAACACTGGCACCTAAAGTCGCACGGCTCGTAGAAATATTATCAATGTTGGTCTGAATTTGATCCACATATGAACCCAAATCGGAACCTGAAGTCAAAGCATTAGAAATATCATTTAATAAGTTCATACTCGTGGGGAAAATACTTGAACCATCAACCGAGATAGTTACTTTCGAATTATTATTGCCAACATCCAATTGAATAGGGGAGTAGGTTGCAAAGGAAGCTGTTGAAGAGGCAACAGGGGCGTCAGTTGTCGACGTTCCATTGAATATATATTTATTTCCAACCTTAGTATTGGCAAGCGTCTGGATCTGCTGATTGATCTGATCAATCTCCGCAGCGAGATCTGCTCGCGATTGATCATCATTGGTTCCATTTTCCCCCTGGAGGGTAAGTTCATAGGCGCGGTTGAGCATTGACTGAACATCCGACAAAGTGGAATCCGTTGTGCCCATAAAAGATACTGCCTCATCAGCATTACTTTTTAATTGAGTAATCATTGCCATATTCGTTTTAAGGCCCAGGGCATTGTGGGTCCCTGCCGGATCATCCGAAGGCTTATTAATCCGATGCCCTGTAGACATCATGTTTTGTAAATTTGTCATTTTCTCCTGAGAAGCTTCAATATTTTGGAGCAGATTCCTTGACATCATATTAGTGGTTATTCGCAAAATATTCCCTCCTTACATAAACGATCGTAAAATAAAGTATTAATTTTTAATTTTAATTACTGTGGTATGAATTGTTTCTCACTACCTTGTAACACCTAAACCAGTCACAATCGTGTTAAGCATATCGTCCATTGTGGTGACGACTCTCGCTGCAGCCATATAGCTCTTTTGATATTGAATCATATTTGTCATCTCTTCATCAAGAGATACTCCGGAGACAGAGTCCCTTTGGTTCGTCAAATTATTAACTAAAACATCTTCTCCGGCTTTTGTTTGATTGGTTTGTTGAACCTGGACCCCAAACTGAGAAACGATAACACCATACTCATCTCCCAAGGATGAACCCTTGCTTGTTAATGTCGTATTTGTGATGCTCGACCACCCCGTTGCCAAAGCAGCAATTGCAGCAGCAATACTTCCGTCACCAGAAGTTCCATTGCCCGCAACTATGTTATTCATGTTGGTGGCTGCTGAATCATCGACTGGTGCCGAACCCGTCGAAGTCAAGGAGATGGTACTCGCAGTTAAATTCGAAGGATCAAAAAAGGTATTACCTGTTGTAGTAGATCCGGTAACTGCTCCCGTTCCATAAATGCTATTAACTGCATCAACAATATCTTTAGCCAGTGAATTATATTGATTTAATAAATTCTTTAAATCCGTATCACGAACCTGTATATCCGCTTGAAGTGTTCCCTGTTGTGGATTTAACGTAAGAGAATTCCCTGATTCCCACGTAACGTCATTTCCATCAAGTCCGGAAGTCTCATCCAAATGATTAGCCGTTCCATTATCAACCAACGTCGCTGGAGGAACATCTCCCCCGATACTTATGCTGAAATCATCATTGGTTTCCGAAACCTTCACATTGACAATTTTGGATAATTCATCAATCAAATTATCTCGGCTGTCTAAAAGATCATTCGGATTGTCCCCGGTTATCTTGGCGGATTTAATTTGATCGTTAAGTTTCGCAATTTGATCCGCATAGCTATTAATTTGTTGAATCTGTGTTGTCACATCCGAGTTAAGGTTACTCTGCATCGTCTGAATCTGCTGAGCAATAGCATGAAAGCTATCAGTTAAAGTTATGGCACGTCCTTGTACAACCGAGCGAGCTCCTGAATTTTCCGGGTCCAGAGAAAGACTGCTCCAAGCCGTCCAAAAATTATCCATAGCCGCACTCAAACCATTTTTCGAAGGTTCATTCATAAAACTTTCTATATTAGATAGGCTCGTTTGCCTACTTGTCCAATATTGCTGCTTTGACGTTTCATCACGGAGCTCCATATCTACAAATTTATCCCGTGCCCGGGTAACCGTATCCATGGATACCCCAGACCCCAGACTCAGATTCCGACCCGTTGCGTATACCGTATAAGGGGTGGTTTCTTTCAAGTTTGCAATCTGTCTGGTGTATCCTTGAGTATTAGCATTGGAAATATTATTCCCCGTTACATCTAAGGCAGCCTGCTGGGATGCCAGTGCTCTGCGGGTAATTTCCAATCCAAAAAAAGTAGAAGTCATTTCTTAAATCCTCCAATCCAAGAGATGCAGTTTCTTATCCATATCATTACCATTTCTGCTTGGATGCGTATACGTGTTCTTTTCTTGATGCATGAATAGTCCTACAGTAAACTCAACAAGTTTGATAGATTGCTGCAAAAGTTGGGTATTAATATCGTGAATTCCCTGCAACTCGCCGATCACTCGCTCCAGATCGGAATGCACCCCCTGCAGGACTGGAAAACGCTCCGCCAACACTGCCAGGGTTAGATCTTCAGGAACCATACCTAGTTCTTGTCCAATCTGTTCCGTAAACAAGATACGTTCTTTTTCCAAATGGTTTACAACTGGAAAAAGCTGCTCCTCTCGGGCCGTGATTTTGTCAATTTCCTGGACACTATTTTCAATCAGGGCTTTTTGTTTGCCTTTTTCCAAGTCATAAAGCTCTGTATAGCATTTAATTTGTTCCTTTAAATTTCTATCTAAGTTCTCAAGCACTTCAGACACGGAATCTTCCTCCTCGCATAGACGCTCTTAGAAATTTGGCGGAAGCAATTTAGAGGCGATTTTTTGGGTGTCCACTTTAAACTCTCCCCGTTCAATCTGCTTAGACAGAGTTTGGACACGGTCTTCGCGAATATCAGCAACTTCTTTTGCTTTTTGCAATAACGTCTGAAATGTTTGAGCTTTGTCTGAAACAGCAACATTATCCGTTTCGCTCGTTGATCTATTTTTTTCGACTGGCTTCAAACGATTAGTGGCCTGGGTACAGCTCACCAGCGACATAAATGTAGGATCTACCTTCATTTCATTCACTCCAAGATACATAGTCTTACTTTGCTTATCGAATAAAGCAAGCCAAAACTTGAGGAAAACTTTCTCCACATTAATTCCTAAAATTACTCAGTAAATACTCAGTCTTTTTTCGGGCAGTAAATACTTATTTGTATTATGTAGAGATACTAAAGTTTAGGGTAAATTTTGTCGATATTAAATTGTAGAGATTCTTTTCCTCTTCCCCTACTGTAAGCTTCTACACTAAAATCATGTAATAAACGCAAAGGGAGGTATGTCGCAGCCCTTTATTTAGAAAAGCAATTAGGCCGGCGAACCCAGTTTATTCCCCTTTCTTTTCTGATTAATATAGAACTATGGTCTCTATTGCTAATGTATAAAGGAGTGTCGTGGCAAGAAACATGGATTTATCAACGTTAATTGGCGTCATCGCCGGAATAGGCGCTCTAGTCATCGGATATCTTCTGGAGGGTGGCTCTCTCGGTTCCCTTTTCCAATTTTCCGCAGCAATTATTGTTTTCGGAGGAACTGCTGGAGCAGTTTTGACCAGTTTTTCCCTCTCTGACCTTAAGCACCTCCCGTATTGGCTAAAGGTTGCTTTTAAAAGTCAAACTTTTGGCACCGCAGAAGCTTATGAAGCTCTGGTTGGCTTCGCTGAAAAAGCGCGCCGCGAAGGATTATTAAGCCTTGAACAAGAACTCCAAACCGTTGACGATCGCTTTACTCGTCAAGGCTTACAGTTAGTCATTGATGGAACAGACCCTGAAATCACCGAGGAAATCCTGGAATCAAATATCGCTGTCCTGGAAAAACGTCATAAAGTTGGTATCTCCGTCTTTGAGGCAGCCGGCGGATTTGCGCCGACCATGGGGATTATCGGGACCGTTATGGGACTTGTCAGGGTGTTAGGAAATCTTTCTGATCCCTCATCACTCTCTGAATCAATCGCATCTGCTTTTATTGCTACCCTTTATGGTGTTTCCTCTGCCAACCTTCTCTGGCTTCCTATTGCCACAAAGCTTAAAATGAAAGACAAGGCGGAGGTTGCCGCAATGGAAATGGTTCGGGATGGAATTCTCTCGATTCAGGCAGGCGATAACCCATCCATTCTGAAGGAAAAATTGAAAACCCACGTCGGATCTCTGCTTCCCTCTGAAGAAGATGATGAAGAAGGCGCAGCGGCGGGCCGTCCTGCAGTTAGTGAAGGCCGATGAGTAGAAAACGCGAACATGAAGCCGAAAAGGAAAATGGAGAACGCTGGCTGCTCACCTATTCAGACCTTATTACCTTACTTATGATTTTCTTTGTTGTCCTTTACTCGATGAGTAAAGTTGATTCTGAAAAGTTTCAGGCCGTGGCCGAAGCTTTGAACTCAGCCTTAAGCGGAGGCAGTTCTGCCAAAATACAATTGGCAACCAGCCCAGCGGGACCGGCTGCCATTCCTCCTAAAACTCCTCAAAGTGACATGACCAAACCCTCCACGACCACACAGAATAACAACCAAAAGGCCGGACAAGGGAACGTGGATGCAGATAACCAGTCAATCGATACCATTAAGGCAAAACTCGATAAATTCGCATCTGATAATGGCATTCAATCCACCTTAGTAACGTCTGTCGAAGAACGTGGCCTTGTGGTCAGAATTCAAGAAACTTTGCTTTTTGAGAGCGGCTCGGCGGATATAACTCCTTACGCCCGTAATATCCTGGAAAAAGTCTCCACGGTACTTGAGTCATCCTCCAATCAAATCAGGGTTGAAGGCCATACGGATAATTTGCCGATTCATACTGCCCAATTCCCCAGCAACTGGGAATTGTCAGTAGTCCGTGCCACTAATGTGGTGCAAATCTTGCAGCATGACGGAATTGACCCTAATCGTCTCTCCGCAACCGGTTACGGAGAATACCGGCCGATTGCCTCTAATGCTACAGATGAGGGACGAAATAAAAACCGCCGCATCGATCTAATCATTCTCCGTTCCAAATATGATGTTACAGAACCCACCAGTCAAGCTTCTTCAACGGCAGCAAATTCAGCTTCGACAACAACAGTAACGCATTAGAAGGCAAGACTATGAAGTGCCTGATAGATGATCTCAGAAGCCAGATGGATCTGTTCGGGCTTCAATATTGCCGAAGTATCCTCGGGAGTGTGATTTTTATCCAGCCAATCCCGGGTCATGAGGGTAACTGCCGGAATACCCGCCGAGGCGAAACTAACTGAATCGCTGTTATGTCCTCCGGGAGGAGTTATGGGGGCAGTGGCACCGTATTGACCAGCTGCTTGCTGAATAGCCTTAACAGCGATATTTTCACCGTCTCCCCACAATGCAAAGTCTCCCTTGAAACCGTTGCCGACAGTATCAGCATTGAGTACAGCTTTAATCTGACGAAGGGGAAATGGGGGATTATTGACAAAGGCTTGGGACCCTACAAATCCCATCTCTTCAGCGCTCCAGAATGCAATCACGATGGAGCGCTTTGGAGTTTTTCCTTCACGAAGGATTTTGCGAATAACATCCAGAATGCATCCCACACCTGATGCATTATCGTTCGCTCCGGGATACACGTGCCCTTCAAATATACCCAGGTGATCATAATGGGCTGATATAAGGATCATTTCATGTTCGTTTTCTCCCATTAGTCCTCCGAGAATATTTGCACTTGGAATCCTTAAGTCTTTCGACTGCCCGGGCCTGAACGTTAGTCGTCCATTAACCTTGGTTTCAATGACCGGATAGATCGTAAAGGCTTGAGCAAAACCTGCTTCTGGCGTTCCCATTGGCTTTAAGCCGAGAAGACTTAATTGCGAGATTAGATATTCTGCCGCTTTAGCTTCTCCTACTGATCCTGCTTTGCGTCCTTGCATCTCAGGTGCAGTTAAGGCAATAATATCATCCATCGCTGTACGCTTGAGGCTTTCCGTAGTTTCTCCTTTGCCTTTTGTCTCAGTCTCAGGGAGCTGTAATATGGCAGGAGGGTGTCCTAGTTCCGACTTGAGAAATTCTCCCATACGGGCAGGAAAGACACTCCAGGGCAAAAGGCTTGCCCCAAGTCCTAACAGCGTTTTCAAAAAAATTCTACGAGTTTGCATTTTAAAATATCCTTTCTAAAGGAGAATGACTATGTCTATTCGCATTGAGACACCAGCACAAACCTCTTCTCCCACGATTGATTCTCAAAGCTCTTCAGAACGCACAATCGATTTTAAAGGAGTCTTGTCTCAAACTCAAAACATTCAAAAGACTGAACTTCAAACCTTTCTCGAGCGCCTTGAGACCCAGGGCAAAAAATTATCTCAATCTCTTTCCATTCGCGACTTAAAGGATTTTCGTGATATGGTTAAATCCTTCCTGCGTTCAACCTTTGGTCAAAGCCGAAAAATGCAGGAAGAGTCCTCCTGGGATTTCCACGGTCGTCCGAAAATCATGGCTCGAATCTCCAAAATTGACAACGCTTTAGAAGATCTAGGAAAACAGCTTCTCGACCAGCAGGCTAAGCCTTTAGAAGTTCTAACCAAGGTTGATGAAATTAAGGGACTCATTGTAGATCTTTTTGCCTAATTTAGCCTTTAGTGAAGTTACAATAGTATAATAATTCATTCAAAGAGAGAGAGGTCATCCTTTTGGCTATAGCACCCATTTCCAATACCTATGAGGACTTTATTAAAGCCTTTCATCCTAAAAGCGGACTTGATCTTAAATTTTATAAGCAAAACCAAATGCAGCGAAGAATTCTTAGTTTCATGAACTCCCATGGTTACCCAACATTTCCCGAGTTCTTCAAAGCCCTTAACTCAGATCAGAGTTTATATGACGCTTTTTTTAAACATCTGACTATTAATGTCTCTCAGTTTTTTCGCGACGCGAATCAGTGGAAAACGCTGAAAGAATCCATTATCCCCCAGCTTCTTCAGAACAAAAGCCCTCTAAAACTTTGGAGCGCCGGATGTTCAAGCGGACAAGAGCCTTATTCTTTGGCCATGACCTTGACGGAATACTTTCCGAATAGCAAATTTACAGTCTTAGGTACGGATATTGACATTAATGTTTTGAATCAGGCAAAGGAAGGCCTTTATAAACAAAATGATTTTGCAAGTACTCCCCCTGAATTCCTGCAAAAATATTTTATCTCAACTGACAAAGGCTATCAAATCAAAGAATCCGTAAAACGATTGGTCACCTTCCAACACCAGAACCTCTTAACCGATCGTTTTCAATCTGGTTTTGACTTTATTGCCTGTCGGAATGTCGTTATTTATTTTACAGACGAGGCCAAGGAGATGCTTTATAAAAAGTTCACAGATGCTCTAAAAACGGGAGGAATCCTTTTTACCGGCAGCACTGAACATCTCTTTGGCATGAAACACCTCGGTTTAAAAGCAGTTTCTTCCTTCTTTTATCAAAAAGAATAAATATTAAGAGGAGCTATTCTCATAAAGCCAGAGAAAAGCTCCTCTTTATTATTTCACCTTTAGAAAATTACATTTAAGCAGTAGGACAGATTCTCTCGTATTGCTGGATAAACTCCTCTAAGGGATAAGTAACACCTTTGCCGTGAACCTCAAGGGATATTTGCTGATCCTTTGGATTATACCCGATAAACTTCATACCTAGTAACTTGGCCATTTTGGATAACTCGATCCGTGCTCCGCGCCCAAAATCTTTGAATTGCATCCAACACACGCCCCTTTTTTAGTCTAAAGACTTTATAAAAGTTCTAGGGTTTAGATTATCTTATCCTATTCATATTTTTCTTGCAACTTTCGTTTTCGACAAGATTTACTCTCTTTCGCCTCGACAAAGCTCTTTTTTTCTTAATATCTACACGTATCTTCCGTTGTCAGCAGCTTATTACTATGCTTTAAAGCTTCCTTATTGCTATGTCGCCCACAGGCCCAAAACACTAATCCCTGCCAAAATAAGAATGCTTCCAATAATTTTAGGGAATGAAAGATTTTCATGAAGAACCAATGTACCATAAAAGATGGCGATTACATACCCGAGAGCAACCAGAGGATAGGCATAACTTAATTCCCAGCGTGATATCACCACAAGCCATAGAAAAGAGCTTAACCCAAAACACATAAATCCTAAAAAAATAGCCGGTGTAAAAATAATCGCTCCCAGTTGCCTCCAAATCCCCGTAACTGTAACTTTTCCATAAGTCAGCATGCCTAGGCGAAATAGAAATTGTCCCGTGGCCCCCAGAATAATTGAACCTATGGCCACAGCCATTGGAGAAAGTTCTGAATTAAGACCCATTAGAAAGAGTTCTCCTTGTCTGATTATTCGTATATGTTCTCTCTCACTCCTCCCAGGAAAAGTTTGTTTGTTTTTAACCTAAGTTTTCGCACCAGCTCAGAAATTTATACCTGCTTTCTCATTTGGATTGATTGAATTCTAATCGTCTAATAAAACGGGTCAAGTCTTGCATTAAATCGACATACATTGTCTGATTGAAATATTGTCCTTCTTTATCAAATAAAAGGCGGAGGAGTGGCCGAGTCGGCATGTTTAGCGGTATCGCTGCCACAACTCCTATTTCACCAGTATTTAAGGTAACCAGGGAACCTTCCGGGTAGAGCACCAGGGCTTCCTGGAAAGCTTTAACGCAAAGGGGATTAAAGTCAGTCCCGGAACCGCCAATGATCATTTCCAAAGCCTGGTATGGGGGAAGGCCTTTCCGATAGGGTCTATCAGCCGTGAGAGCTTCATAGACATCTGCCACAGCTACGACCTGGGCATCTTGATAAATCTCCTGGCCCTTCAAGCCGAAGGGATATCCTCTTCCATTCCAGCGTTCATGATGTTCTTTAATCGTAGCGAGCACTGAAGATATAAGCCGGGCATCTTTCAACATTTCTTCTCCCAGAAGAGGATGTTGCTTAATAACGTCTCGCTCTTCCTCCGTCAAAATTCCGGGCTTATTTAAAATTTCCTTTGGCACTTGTAATTTCCCTAAGTCATGAAGCAGAGCTCCCAAAATCAAGTTCTTAAGCTTATGTTCATTGTAACTCAGCTGCAGTCCTATAATTGCAGACAACAATGCCACATTCAAAACATGTGTATAGGTTCCAAAATCATGTCGTTTGTACCTTTCAAGATTAATTCGATTCCCTTCCAAATCCAAAAACGTATCCTTTGTCCGTAATTCTTCCATAATTATGTTAACCAAAGCAAGCATCTTCTCAATATGCTTAGGCTGTAGGAGTTTAGCCTCATGGTAAATGGTCCATAAAGAACCCACAAGTTTTACATAAACGTCCTTAGAAAATTCCTTAATGGTTTTAGGAGTCTTGATTAACGTTCTTTTTTCACTCCGAGTTTCCATCTTATATACTTCTTGCCGCTTAAGCTTTGCCAAAACATTAGAGGTAATTAAGCTTCCCTTTGCAAGCAATAGCCTACCCCTTGAATCAAATAAGTCCAATGGTGTTCTTTGCTCTTCAATTAATTTAGGACTAATTTTTTTTAAAACCAAATCCACGGTTATTGATCCCCGCTTTCTTTACCAAAGAGCCAACATTTATCTAATATTGAATCTTGAAATAAACTAAATTTCCCCACATTTGTTATATATGTATATATAATAGGCCAAATTCTCGTATAAACCAACATTTATTTATCAACACATTTCGACTTATTTTTACTTTTCATTCATTCCCTATGTTAGTAAAACTCATATTATTCGAATAAGGTTATAGAGAATTTCTTTACTTTTAATTCATGGATTATTCTAAAATGGGAAGGGAGAACCAAATCTTTGATCTCCCCCCTAATCTATAAAATCTAAATGACCTTAATTTTTAAAGTAATATAATATTTTAATTTCCATAATATTGCATGCTTATAAAAATACTAATTCTCTCATCGTCAACACCATAACCGCCTCTTAGTAAAGCCCCAACTACAAGAAATCTGAACTGCTTACTGATTTTATTGTCGGTATAAAGCACACAACTATTTATCAGAGAATTACGGAATGAAAAAACCCCAGAAATATTCCAGGGTTGAATTTACAATGTCAAAACAGGCATTTAAGAAATTCTCTGTTTTGGCTGTATATAAAACTGAAGGGAAACGGCTATGTATAACTATACATGAGCAGTTTCCCATAAGCATGGCGAAGTCAACCTATAAGCCGAGTTCTGTCTCTCCTTGCGGAGGTGATGATCATCTATCTCGAACTGCCGTTACCGACAGCCTCCAGCGACCTTACCCGGGAACAAAAACGGGCCGTTCATCGTTCCCCTATTCGGTCTTGCTCCAGGTGGGGTTTACATGGCCAGCCAGTCACCTGACTGCCGGTGAGCTCTTACCTCGCCTTTCCACCCTTACCCATCCATCAAGAATGGGCGGTATATCTCTGTTGCACTTTCCTTGGGGTTCCCCCCACTGGGCGTTACCCAGCACCTTGCCCTATGGAGCTCGGACTTTCCTCAGGAGCAACTTTTCAGTTCCTGCTCCCGCGATCATCTAGTTTACTTCGCTCAATTATCTTACTAAAAAAATCAGTTTTGGTCAAATGGAGAGTTTTGGTTCTTCTCCATTTCTTCCATCTCGTCATCAATGTCCATTAGGGCTGCTAACCATTTTGCGCGATTTGCATTATCTTCTTTAAAATTCGTTAAAACCTTTTCACGTTCCATACGGAGAACTTCTGCTCGATTCATGATGCTCTCAACTCCTTCAGTAATTTTTACTAAAAATTCCTAGACCAAAAACAATTCCAAATTAGTGGTTATATTTTGGTCTTAATTTTATTTTCTGATTATTTTCTATATACCTACAATACATGATTCGTCATTCAGTGTCAAGTATTAATTATCACTTTCACAAATTTTTTTAATTAATTCTTAACTACAATTCATTTTTATAGCTGGTACTTTCGCTAACAAAATATCCCCCCAGCCTAAAGCCAAGGGGATGCATTTTTTGAACTAACCTTGAATTCTATACCTTGCAGTGACCTTTCAGAAGTAAGGTAATAGTATAATGCCTGAAGCATAGGTGCCTCGCTTAGAAAATGGCCAAGATCACCTACAGCCATTCCCCCTTCAAGGGCATCAAGTACCGCATGATGATCAACGTCTCCTGTGATAAGTAAGTCCGCACCTTTAAACAGTGCTTTCGGCACAAACCGGCCTCCGCTGCCATTGACAATTGCCACTTTGCGTATGTCTTTTTTAAGTGACCCGGCTAAGCGTACGCCTGTCAAATTATAAGGGTGGGCATAACTATTTGACTGCAGCAGACGTTCCAAAAAGTTCTGCCATACGGCCTCTAATGATTCCGGGCGCTCCAAGTAACCAATAACACCATACCCGCGAAGTTCCTCAGTAGAGTTTCCCGAACTTATGTTGGCCTGGCGGTTATAGTTACTACCATAACTTTGCTCTTCAAGAAGCTTTAGTTCTTTTAAACCTAAAATCTCTCCTAATGTTATGCTGGATGACAGCCTCGACTGATCAAGATTTGTATGTGCCGCATAGTATCCGATCTGATAATTGAACAATGTCAAGGGAATTTTTGCCGCAGGATTATCCGATCTCAAATTTTTCAATGGTCGAAACATAATTGGATGATGGGCAACAATGAGTTGTGCCCCAAAATCTTTAGCCTCCTCAATGACCTCTAAAGTTCCGTCTAAAGCAATCAATATGCGCTCAACAGGCGTAGAGCCAGATCCGACTAACAGACCAACATTGTCCCACTCCTCAGCCCAATATTTTGGGGCAAGTTTTTCAATATGTTGCGCTACAAGGCCTATCGATACTGCCATTTTATGATTCCCTCCACCAAGACCAACTCCTCAGATACGTCTTTGATTTTTTCCAGGGTTTCCGATTTATTGGATTGCTTCATTTGTTCTAAGCGTCGTCTAAGCATCTTGCTGTAATCATACAGATATTCTCTCAAAAGGTCTGTTGGTTCCTTTAAAATCAACGGGCCAAAATACCAGACTAGCTTGTCAACGATCATTGAATACCCCAAAAACTTGTTATCCTTTGGAGGGCTTAGTCGTTGAAGCCAGACCTCCTTTTGCAAGGATAATTCAGCCATAGTTTGTCCTTCATCACGAGAAAAGGCCATAACTGTATAGATGCGCCCGTCTTCTTTTACCAATTGTTCTGTTTTTAAGCGCCACCCACAGTCTAATAGAGACAAGCGTAATGTTCCTTCCCCTCCTTGAGGCTGAACAATTAAATGAGTCACTGCTTGTAATACATCCGGTCGAGCAGCAAAGATCTCTAACATAGTCTTTCCGCCCATCCCGGCAAGGGTTAAGACATTCACTTCCCCCACTGCCAGAGGCTTCAGCCCATCTCCCAATCTCACATCTATAACCTGTTCTAATTGCCGCATTTTAACCGTTGTTAAGGCGGATTTAAAAGGCCCTTCATGAACATCAACGGCAACTGCCTTGGTGATTTTCTGGGCTTCTACAAGAACAATTGGTAAATATGCATGATCTGTCCCAATATCGCCAAGTCTGGCGTCCAAAGGAACCAGGGATGCAACCAACTGAAGGCGTGGACCCAATGTCATTGAAAAGGTCATAGGTCACCTCGTAATATAATAATTCCTTCTTCGAAATTTAATTATAAAGTATTATAACCAAATACGCGCATGAGAAACTATAGAATCAAATCAAAAATGGACTCCGGCATAGTTGCCACAGTCCATCATTTGCGTCATTGGTGGGCGATATTGGTCTCGAACCAATGACCTCATCCGTGTGAAGGATGCGCTCTACCGCTGAGCTAATCGCCCGAATCGATATTCGATATTCGTTGTTTGTGGTTCGACCCATTCAAACAAGAACTTTGCGCTTCACATTATTAATCTTATTCACCGTTCGAACTACGAATGTGGTGGGCCCACTAGGATTCGAACCTAGGACCAACCCGTTATGAGCGGGGGGCTCTACCGCTGAGCTATGGGCCCGAAAAGGGAAAAATAAATTGGCTCCCCGAGTAGGACTCGAACCTACAACCTACCGGTTAACAGCCGGTTGCTCCACCATTGAGCTATCGAGGAATGCCCTTTGCACGAATTATTATAGTTAATCTATCCTAAATAGTCAAGCCTTTATCTCCAAAATCTTAAATATTGTTACTATTTAATTTAACTTCGGCAATTACCGCTTACTCCAAGTAATCTTTCAGCTTCTTGCTTCGGCTCGGATGACGCAATTTCCTTAAAGCCTTGGCCTCAATTTGCCGAATTCGTTCACGAGTTACGCCAAATTCCTGCCCGACTTCTTCCAGGGTACGGGTCCTGCCATCGTCAAGTCCAAAACGAAGCCTAAGGACCTTCTCCTCACGTGGTGTCAGCGTTTCCAAAACTTCTTCCAATTGCTCTTTTAAGAGAATGAACGAGGCTGCCTCAGCTGGAGCAGGAGCATCATCATCAGGGATAAAATCTCCCAAGTGAGAGTCTTCTTCTTCCCCAATGGGGGTCTCTAAAGAGACCGGTTCTTGAGCAATTTTCATGATTTCCCGCACACGTTCAACAGGAATATCCATCACTTTGGCAATTTCCTCGGGAGCAGGTTCACGTCCCAGCTCTTGTAAGAGCTGCCTGGAAACCCGGATAAGTTTGTTAATCGTTTCAACCATGTGCACAGGAATCCGAATCGTACGGGCCTGATCGGCAATAGCGCGTGTGATAGCTTGGCGAATCCACCAAGTTGCATAGGTACTGAACTTGTACCCCTTGGTATAGTCGAATTTTTCTACAGCCTTGATTAATCCCAGATTGCCTTCCTGAATTAAATCCAAGAAGAGCATACCTCGGCCAACATAACGTTTAGCAATGCTGACTACCAGCCGTAAATTAGCTTCAGCAAGACGACGCTTTGATTCTTCATCTCCCGCCTCCATGCCTTTGGCTAGCTCAATCTCATCTTCAGCCGATAAAAGAGGCACCCGGCCAATCTCTTTCAAATACATTCGGACAGGATCGTCAATCCCTACCCCTTCTGGAACGGAAAGATCTACTTCTGTCTCTTCTTCGATATCATCCGGATCATCCACGAGATCATCATCATCGTCAGCTTTGCCCTTTTTTAAGACTTCCTGTTCAACATCCTCCGGCCCAGGCACAACGTCTATTCCCATTTGAGCAAGTTGTTGGTAAATATCATCGATTTGATCCGCAGAAAGCTCAATTCCTTGAAGAGCGTCCATTATCTCTCCATAGGTTAGGGAACCTTTCTTTTTGCCATTCTGTATAAGAGCCTGAACGTTGTCCATTTGCTGCTCTTGTTTCAATTGTCCCCCGTCCTCCTTAGGATCTTTCATTTGAGTGCCTTTAACCTTACTATTTGCCACGTTTCAACCGCTCTCCTATCTCTTTCAACAGAGCCATGGCACCAGCCATGTCACCGGATTTTTCTAAGGCAACCATACGAGCCTGAAGATCTTCAACTGTATCCTCTGTTTGAGCAGAGAGAATACCTTGAATACAATCTTCAAGCAGACGCTCAGTTTGGGATGTATCAAACTCTTCCAGGAGTAGGCTTGCCAAACGACTTTGAACCGTTTCATTGCTTCGGTTAGGTAAACTGCCTTCCTGATCGAGATAATCAAAAATTTGTTGATGCGTGGAAACTCTCCAGAAGGAGGTTCCTAATTGCTCCTTAATTTTTTTTGTTAAGGAGATATCTTCTAATAACAAGCGCAAAAGTGTCCGTTCCGCTCTATATACCCCCAGATCAACGGCTGGCTGAGGGGCTTCCGAATCGCTCTTACATATACTGGCATTACTAATATTATCCCTATTTTTCTCAGAACTAATCGGATTTTGTTGAGAATATTCACCAGAACGTTCTTTTTTACTATTTTTCTGTTCCAGGCTTTTAATCTCACGCTGTACAGCTTCTAAGGTAAGCCCTAGCTCTAAACTTAAGAACCGTTCATACCCTTCTCTTTCAACTGGACTGACCACCTTAAGGACATCAGGAGCGAGCTTATGCACTAGCTCAGCTTTCTCTAAAATGTTCTGAGGAGGTTGGTTGTGAGTCAATGTTTGATATTTGAACTCAACATATGTCACTGCCTGTTTAACAAGTTTGTCAAAATCCTCGCGGCTGTGATTTTTTAAAAACTCATCAGGATCTTTTGCTCCTTTCAAGGTTACAACCTCAACCTGTAGTCCTGTATTGCGAAGGATCTCTCCTCCGCGTATGGCAGCATTGAGGCCAGCATCATCAGAGTCGTACAGAAGAACGACGCGGCCTGTATACCTTTTTAAAAGGTTAGCCTGTTCCCGTGTTAAAGCAGTTCCTAAGGATGCTACGGCATTAGGATACCCTGCATTTTGAAGCGCAATAACATCCATATAACCCTCAGCCAAAAGGGCATAACCTTCTTCCCGAATTCCTTGATGAGCTCGATGCATTCCGTAAAGATGATGCCTCTTATTAAAAAAGGTTGTTTCAGGAGAGTTTAAATACTTAGGAACAGAATCATCTAAAACGCGTCCGCCGAAAGCAATTGGTATATTGCGGTGATCAAGAATGCTAAATAGTACTCGCTTGCGAAAGCGATCATAAAATTTTCTTCCATCCTTGCCTGACTTTCCTCTTTCCAAGGCTAACCCGGCTTCGGCAATTTCCTGAGGCTGTACTCCGCGTGTTTGCAAATACTCAAGCAAACCGTCCCACCGCTCCGGAGCATACCCTAAACGGAACTTATTCATTGTCTCGGAATCTATACCGCGCATTTTAAAATAACTTCGTCCGGGCTCCCCTTCGGGTGACTTTAACAGAAGATCATGATAGTAGTTGGCTGCCCATTCATTTATTTCTTCAAAGCGTCGTCGGAGCCGAGTTTTTTCTCGCTCTTGAGTCGACATTTCCTTTTCTGGGAGCACAACACCGCACCTCTGTGCTAACCTTTGAACACTTTCAATAAACGTCCAATTTTCCTTTTTCATAAGAAAAGAGAAAACATTTCCCCCCGTATGGCAACCGAAACAATAAAACATTTGTTTATCGGGAGTCACCGTAAAACTTGGTGTTTTCTCAGCATGAAATGGGCAAAGGCCTAAGAAATTTTTACCCTTGCGCTGTAAGCTGACATATTCAGATATGACCTCAACGATTTCAGTACGCATACGCACTTCTTCGATAACTTCGTCTGGAATTAATTCCTCATGACCCCTATTTTCCACGTTCTTCGCCCTTCGATTTGCTCTCACATTTCAGATGGTTTGTCAACCCTATCTCTATACAATTCTTCGCCGAAAATTCACGGAATCCTCTTTTTTAAACCCCTTATCAAGAATTAGTTTTAAAAAGGATGCAATTCTCATTTCAAGACCTATTTAATTCTCTCTTTTAGTCCATAATCCCTCTTTTCTTCGACAAATATTTGCCGCCTAACTATTGCCTTGTATTCTTAACAAAAGTCCTTTAGAGGCACCAATAATAAGGAAGAATCTTCCATGCCCTTTAACATTATCAAAAAGCATGTTAGAATAAGCAATAAACTAAACTTGTTTAATCGTCGCTCCTTTATACACCCGTTAAACAGCACGATTTTAAGGAAGGAGAAATTATGACTAAAGGTATTCATAAAGTACATAGTCTCGTCTTTATAGCCTTATTACTTATGGTCACAGTTTTGGCGGGATGTAACTCTGTAAAAACTCAGCAAACCCAATCTTCATCAGATAATAATAACCAAACAACAACTACAACAATAACACCCTCATCACCTTCCACGAGTGAACCCAATAGTTCAGCAACGCAAGCAAAAACAGTAAAACTAACACTTTACTTTCCTAATGCGGATGGGACCGCTTTAGTTCCTGATCAACGGACTGTTGAAGTTTCAAATCAAGAAGTTATTAAAGCTATATTTGAAGAGCTATCATCTCCTCCTTCAGGTTTAGAAACTCCCCTTCCTAAAGGAACAATCCTGCGGAGTGCTGTTGTTAAAGACGGAGTTGCTACCCTTAATCTTTCGAGTCAATTTCGAAAGAATTTTGGCGGCGGATCGGACGCCGAATTAATGACTATCTACAGTATTGTAGATAGCATAACGAACTTGCCTGATGTTCAAAGCGTTCAATTCCTTTTAGAAGGGCAAAAACAAGATGGTATTCTTGGAAACCTGGATACCAGTGTTCCTCTTAAGAGTAACTCAAGTCTGATTCGTAAATAATTAAGTAAGTAGTAAGTTAAGTATGCTATGCAAATCATTTCTTGACATTTCAGACTTTTGCCCAAACCTTAGTTTGGTTATCTTTTCTAAAACTTATACTCCTGCAGCAAAAATAATCCTATATTTTATTGCTAATTGATAAGATTTAACATTTTATTTTGCTTACTCCATATTCTGTAATAATAGTTATGTGCGATTTTCCTGTTCTATGAAGAATATCTTTTCATTTTAAGTGTTTCTTCTGCAGAATTAATAATGAGAAAGGTTATAGCAAACAAATTTCAGTTTCTATAACCTTTCTCTTTTTGTATTCCACTTCACCCCCGCCGGTCTTAGCGCGGGATAAATAAAGTTGTAAAGAGATCAATGGCATAATTATCTGTCAATCCAGAAATATAGTCGACTACAGCTTGAGTTTTGTCGCCTTCAGCCCAGGCTAAATAATTGCTCGGCAATTTTTCGATATTCTTTATATAATAGTCAAAGAGTGCTTGAACAATGTACTGTCCTTTTCGGCGTTCCTCCCGTAAGGCAGCACTGTTATATACTTTGACGAACATAAACTGCCTAAACTCATTCATTGCACCCCCAACTTCGGGGGTCTGCCGAATCTGAGATTTTCCCTTCGACGCTTCGATCATATCAACGACCATATTAGAAATCATAACACTGGGTTTTCCCCCCAATATCTTCTTCACGTTTTGCGGCAAATCCTCTTGGGATAATAACCCTGCCCGTAAAGCGTCGTCATAATCATGGCAGAGATAGGCAATACGATCACCGGTTTTGACAATCTGACCTTCAAGGGTAAACGGAATTCCCTCTCCGGTATGATTCAAGACCCCATCAAGAACAGGCTTTGTCAAATTCAACCCTAAGCCGTCACGAGCCAGTACCTTCATAATTCGAATTGATTGTTCATTATGTTCAAAGTGCCCAATGATCTTCTGCAAGGCCTCTTCTCCAACATGCCCAAAGGGGGTGTGACCGACATCATGCCCTAAAGCAATCGCCTCAATTAGATCTTCATTTAATTGTAAACCTCGTCCAATGGTACGACAGATTTGTGAAACCTCAAGACTGTGAGTCATTCGCGTACGATAATGATCCCCCGAGGGGGCGATGTACACCTGAGTCTTATGCTTTAAACGCCGAAAGGGTTTGCTGTGCAAAATCCGATCCCGATCCCGCTGAAATTTTGTTCGGATGGGGCATTCTTCTTCCCGACGTTCTCGCAGGGCCATTTTACTCCTGGCCGCATACTCTGATAGTCGTTCTTCATCCTCTTCTGTTCGTTCGCGTATATTTAGACTAGTGTCTGAGCTGGGAGTAATTTCCTTCAAAGGGTCTATTTTTCTTTCAGACATAGACATATCTCCTCTTTTTCTAGACAAGCAACCTTCCTATCTTGTCTGTATTTCGAAAAGCCATCTCTATTTTAACATATTATTTAAACCTTTTACTGTTCCCCATTTAACCCACTTCTGCAGAGGAAGTTCACGCTCTCTATCAGCCGGTTATAAGCCGGTACGGCCAGCGTCCACTCATTGCTGCTGCACATCTGCCTTTCCTCTGCAGTGAATAAAAAAAGCCATAATCTCGTTGGAACATCTTGATTATGGCCTAAAATTCTATTTTATTCACTAGTACAGGAGTTTTTGCCAAAGTTAATTGGTCATAAACATCACGCCAAGTGTATTTGGTCCGCAGTGAGAAGAGATCGTACAGCCAGCCTTTGCAATTATTACTTCCTTAAAACCGGCTATTTCTTCAACAGTTTTTCGAACCAGGTTGATATAGTCGAAAGATATACCTGAATGAACTATAAAAACTCGATCCAAATTAATATCAGGATGACCATGTAACCTATCGATTGTATAGGCTTTCAGAACCTTATCCATGGCACCTCGATATTTTTTGCCGACCTTCATTTTTCCGCTGCTACTGTCTACTTCAATACAAGGTTTAATATTCAGGATATTAGCACCGAAAGCAGCAAGAGCTGAGCATCTGCCCCCTTCATAAAGATAGGTTAGGTTATCCAGGACAAAGCTTGCCTGAACCCTGCTTCTTAAAGCCTTAACCTCCTCAGAGATCTTCTCTGCCGTCATTCCCTTTGCTATACGCTCAGCCGCCTCAATGACAAGAAGACCTATCCCTGTAGAAAGATTACATGAATCGATAGGATAGACACCTTTTAATTCCTGCGCCGCTAGACAACAATTCTGGTAAGAAGATGAAAGTCCCGATCCCAGGCTTAAATGAATTACCTCGTATCCTTCATCCGTCCACCTTTTAAAATAACTGATATATTCTACAGGGTTCGGAGCTGCCGTTTTAGGCAAGATACGTTTTTGTTGATAAATAGCGAAAATGTCATCCGGTGTAATGTCAATTCCATCCTGAAAATCATTGTTGTCTAAAAGAATATGTAATGGACAACAATTCACCTTATATCTTTCTTTTAATTTATCATCAAAATCACAGGTACTATCTGCACTTAGAATAATCTTTTTCATTTTTTCACTCATCCTTTGAAAACCCATTTAAAACCAACTGTCTCGTGATTTCCCAGGCCAAAATTTTGCGTCTCTAGTTTTTATAAAAACAATACAAATGTAATTAATTGTAAAATAATTGGATACTATAATTCTATCTCTCTTGAAAGGAATTGAAGCTATGGCAGAAAGACCATTATCTGAAGCCAATTTAGTAATGAGTGTTGTTATGCAGCCCAGTCAAGCCAACTATGTAGGTAATATCCATGGGGGAGAAATAATGAAGCTAATGGATTCTGCGGCCTATGCCGTCGCCCGAAAGCACTCTCATACGAACGTGGTAACTGCAAGAGTTGATGAGATTCAATTTCATCTGCCTATTTTTGTTGGGGAATTGATTAGTTAGTTCAAACTGAAGAAGAAAAAGAACTATTCGAACTAGGTAAACGAAGATACCAATATTATAAGTCAAAAAAGGATGAAGTTTCCTAGATATCTCATCCATCCATGTATCTTTCTTATTGTAATCTATATTGCTTAATAAACAAAGCAGAAAACTATCCCCTTTTGTTGCTGCATAAGCGGTATTTCCTAAATACCTCTGTATGAAAAAAGGAAAAATTAATTATTGAAAAAGAATTATAGATATGATACTTTCAATTCATATCTATTTTTAATAGAACTGACGTTGTAGCCCATAATATGAGTAGATATTCAATTTGTATATTCGTATAATGAAACAACGTATCATAATGAGAAACATATGCTTTTGGGAGGGATTGTATGGATAATAAAAGTGATTTGGATCAACTCAATCTTGCCCTAATTGCTAGTTATCCAAAACTATCTAAGGTCTTCGAAAAAACAGCTAAACGCGAAGACATAAAGTATGTCAATTTATGTGCTGCCTTCGAGGAAGCTGCAAATCTTGCGAAGGAAATTGAACCTAAAGTAGATGCAATTCTGAGTCGAGGAGGTACTGCCGAGTATATTAGACAAGTGGTGGATATCCCTGTTATTTCCATTCCGATTACCCAGTTTAATATCGTTCGGTCTATGTATCAAGTTCCAAAAGAAGTAAATGATATCGCTTTTTTTAACTACGGGCGAAACATATATGGCATACGAGATATTGAAGCGATGTTCAACAAAACTCTCCATGAATATATATATTTGAATAGACAAGATATTATAAAGGCAGTAAGCGATGTTAAAGAGCGTGGTCTAAAAGTAATTATCGGCGGCAACGTTGCCGTTCAATTAGCTCAAAAAGAAGGTTTAGAGGGAATCGAGGTAGGTTCTGGAGAAGAAACTGTTTACCGCTCAATCCTTGAAACGAAACACGTCGTTCAAGTGCATCGACTTGTCAGAAACCAAGCCATTCGCTTAAATGCAGTCCTGAATTCTATCGCTGAGGGAATTATTGTCACGGATGAACAAAATCGAATTGTCACCTTCAACCCCTCAGCAGAACGGATTTTCCGTTTGCCTAAAGAAGATGCCCTTGGAAAACAGGTTTTAGACATCGTTCCCAATACCGGAATTCCTAATGTCTATAAGAATGGCGAGCCGGAAATCGCTTATCTCCAAAAGATCAATGGAGGGATAATAACGGCTACTCGCCAACCCATTTTTCTCGATGACAAGCCAGTCGGGGTCGTAAGTACATTTCAAGACGTTACGAAAGTCCAGAACTTGGAGCAACAAATTCGCAAGCGGATTTATCATAAAGGATTTATAGCTAAGCATTATTTTGATGATATTCTGACAAACAACCCCAATATGCTTGAACTTAAAGAAATGGCTGCATTGTATGCGACAACCCAATCTTCCGTCCTGATCGAAGGCGAATCCGGAACCGGTAAGGAACTATTTGCTCAGAGCATTCATAATTCAAGCCAACGTGCCAGTGGGCCTTTTATCGCTGTGAATTGTGCTGCTATTCCTGAACATTTACTGGAAAGTGAACTATTCGGTTATGAAGGTGGTGCCTTTACAGGCGCTAAAAAGGAGGGAAAGCAGGGTTTATTTGAACTGGCTCACAACGGAACAATCTTTTTGGACGAGATTGGCGAAATACCGAAATCATTGCAAGCCAGGTTATTGCGAGTC
Organism: Desulfosporosinus sp. SYSU MS00001; assembly: GCF_049943955.1. Taxonomy (NCBI): domain Bacteria; kingdom Bacillati; phylum Bacillota; class Clostridia; order Eubacteriales; family Desulfitobacteriaceae; genus Desulfosporosinus; species Desulfosporosinus sp. SYSU MS00001. The sequence goes on along the minus strand of NZ_JBNFTW010000001.1, from coordinate 382,112 downwards.
TTGCAGGAAAAAGAAATCATGCATATTGGCGGCGATAAAATTATACCTGTTGACATTCGAATAATCAGTGCCACGAATAAGAACCTCGAAGAAAAAGTCAAGCACGAGGAATTCCGCAATGATTTATATTATCGTTTGAAGGTTTTTGGAATAAAACTCCCCCCCTTAAGAGAGCGCAAAGAAGATATTCCTTTACTAACGGGGGTCTTCTTCCAAAAATTCAGCAAAGAACTCGATGCCAAAACCGTAAACGAGTTGTTGCCCTTATTGCTTGAATATACGTGGCCTGGAAATATCCGGGAACTGCGTAACGTAATCGAACAATTGTCGTTATTAGTTGATCATTTTAAAAACACACCTAGTTGGGTTGGAATATTAAACAAAGTATTAAATAAAGAGAGCAGGAAAGACAACGGTACGCTTTCGCTGCAAGTCAATCTTGATAATGGCCTTAAAGATGCCTTAGATCAAGCCGAAAAACAAATTATTGATTTGATGTTAGCACAGTATGCGAACGACCGAAATCTGGCAGCCCAAAAGTTAGGTATTGGGCGCACCACTCTTTGGCGAAAACGTAATGAATTTAAAGACTAGTTATTATTTGTTCCAAAGGTGAAATGACGAATTTCATCTTTGGAACATTTCTTTTTAATGGGGACATAAATCAGATCATTTTAAACTATCTATATTCCCCTGAAAAATATTATTTCTAATGAAAACTGTAACTAATGATTATCTCGCAACCTACGAATATCAAAGGATTGTAAGCTGCCCTATTGGAGCAGATGACCCCAATAGGGTTTTTGGGGGAAGTCCATTTAAAATTTTGGCATCAGAATTGCAATTCTTAAGCAGCAGTAATTTAAGTGAGTTATTCACTTATTAATACCCCAGAAGGAGGGATAAAGAAAATGAACTTCGATGGTTTCTGTCTTCAATGTCTATGTGCAAGTTGTGCAGACAGAGGTGCCTGCGAAATCCTTCATCCAAGTACGGAAGATTTTTGCATGTATTATTGTCAGGGCGGTGAATTTTCGGTCATCTCATGTGTCCACTACAAAGAAAAAGCAGCGAATCCACCGCCAAAAGAGTAATAGTATGTACAATCTTTAAAACGCTGTTTTGTTTTCACTTTAATAAACTATTTACTTCAACAAATTAACATTACTTTGATAAATGTCAGTTACTATCCAGTTTTAGAGAACATTTGTTCAATGATTTATGAAAGTTCCAATATTGTTCACTTATTAACAGTCAAGGGTATTGACATCGGAAAATCAAAAATCAAAATTATACGTTTTGGAGGAGAAATTATGGCAAGATTCTTAGAGTATCAAGGTAAGGAATGGCTTTCTAAAGCCGGTATACCTGTTCCCAAAGGCCGTTCAGCTGCTACGCCCGAAGAGGCAAAGCAAGCTGCCGAATGGATCGGCGGTCCTGTTGCCGTTAAAGGTCAGGTCCAGGCAGGAGGACGCGGCAAAGCAGGGATCGTAAAATTGGTGAATACTCCGGAAGAAGCAGCTAGTGCCGCCGCCGAAATCTTGGCTAAGACGGTCAAAGGATTACCTGTGCGTCAGGTACTTGTTGAAGAAAAACTTGATATCAAAAAGGAATTTTACGTCTCACTCGTGATTAATGGGGCGAGAGAAGCTCGATCCCCCATGGTCATGTTTAGTACCGAGGGCGGCATGGATATTGAAAGTGTCCCCGAAGAAAAGATAATCAAAATGTTTGTCAATCCAGTAAACGGATTGCAAACTTATGATGGAGTTGATTTAGCAAGTCAAGCAGGAATCCCGGCCAAAGACTTGAGTAAATTTGCTTCCTTCTTTGCCAAACTTTCGCAAACGTATAAAAAATACGATTGTCAAACTCTCGAAATTAATCCTTTAATCATGACAGGAAACGGTGAACTTATTTGCGCTGATTGCAAGATGGAAATCGACAATAGTTCAGTGAGCCGGCACCCGGAATTTGGGATTAAGATCGCCCGGGATCTTCCTGGAGAACCGACAGAACTTGATTATATTGGCTGGAGTATCGAGGAGACAGATGCCCGGGGAACAGGATTTCTGATGAATATGGGGTATGACGAAGTTAGTCCTTACCATATCGGTTATCATCCCATTGGAGGCGGCTCTGCCATGATGGGTCTTGATGTTTTAAATCAAGTTGGCTTAAAACCTGCCAACTATGCTGATACCAGCGGAAATCCCGTAGGTTCTAAGATTTACCGGGTGGCAAAATGCGTCCTTTCGCAGCCAAATATTGATGGTTATCTCCTTGGAGGCTTCATGATGGCCAATCAAGAACAGTGGCATCATGCACACGCCATCGTCAAAGCTCTCCGCGAGATTCTACCGCTTCAAAAACCGGGTCTTCCCTGTGTTCTTCTACTCTGCGGCAATCGGGAAGACGAGTCCTTGGAAATCCTCAGGACCGGCCTGGCAGATTTAATGACCCCGGATGGACCTGGAAAGAGAATCGAAATATACGGAAAAGAACACGTTACGGATACGAAATTTATCGGAGAACGGCTCTTAGCCTTAAGCCAAGAATACAGGGCAGAGAAAGATGCCAGGAAGGTAGGATAAAATCATGATGGAATTTGCAGAGAAAAGCTGTACGATTAAAATTGACACCAGTAAGTGCCCAAGTTGCGAAACAAAGGCCTGTGCCGAAGCTTGTAAGAAATTTGCCAGAGGCATATTAGAAATTGATGTTGAAGGCAGGGCCTCTGTCAGCCGGCGCAGTCAGGAAGAGATTTTGCGCCTGGGTACGGAATGCTTGGCCTGTGAGTTTGCCTGTCACTTTAAAGGCAAGGACGCAATTCGAATTGAGATTCCGATTAATGGATTCGATGAATATCTTCAAAAGCGTCAACAGGCCTAAGTGAACTCGTTTAGCTAAAGCTGAACATCAGGGCTTTAAAACTGAATAAAGCTAATCTAAAACATCAGACTTTGTGATAAGATTTTAGGAAAATGAGGGATAGAATATGGGCATTTTGATAAGTAACGATACGAAAGTCATTGTCCAAGGGATTACCGGACGTGAAGGATCAGTTCGTACAAAATATATGAAAGAATATGGAACTAAACTGATTGGAGGAACGAGCCCCGGCAAGGCGGGTGAAGAAATCCATGGAGTTCCCGTCTATAACACGGTCAAAGAAATTGCGCGTGAACACGGTGAAATAGACTTCAGCGTACTCTTTGTCCCTGGAAGGGGGCTAAAAACCGCTGTTATGGAGGCGGCAGATGCTGGAGTTAAATACATCATTCCTTGTGTTGAGGGAACGCCAATTCACGATATAATGGAAATGATAGCTTACGCTCAAATGAAAGGTTCACGCGTCATTGGACCGGGGTCTATCGGAATTATTACTCCTGGAGAGGCGGTTGTCGGTTGGCTCGGGGGCAACGTCGACTGGGCTAATAAATTTTTCCAAAGGGGAAACATTGGAGTATTTTCCCGCAGCGGAGGACAGTCAGGGACGATTCCCTGGGTCTTGCGGGAAGGCGGTTTTGGCGTAAGTACCGTGGTGCATACCGGTACGGAACCGGTACTTGGAACGTCCATGGCAGATCTTCTTCCTTACTTTGAAGCTGATCCGGAAACAGCAGGGGTTGCTGTCTATGCTGAAATTGGGGGATCACAAGAAGAGGAATGTGCTGAAGTAATTGCCTCAGGCCAGTTTACTAAGCCCTTCGTTATTTATGTAGCCGGTGCCTGGGCTCCAGAGGGACAGCGCTTTTCTCACGCCTCCAATATTGTCGAGCGAGGACGGGGTTCGGCCAAAAGCAAAATAGATGCAATTACAAAAGCAGGCGGCTATGTTGCTGAAACTCCAACGGATATTCCTAAAATCTTAAGGGAGAAGATTAAGGCTTAATGCTGCCCTTAATTTTCAATAACATCAACCACTACTACGAAACTTGAGATGTACAAAACCTTAATGTACAGGGGGGGTTAAACTGCATAAACGCCCCTCATTAAACAAAACCCTGCATAAATAGTGGTTCGAATCCACTTATATGCAGGGTTTCATTTATAAAAACGGATAGATATTCATTATGCAAGGGTCCCGTTCTTTATTTATAGTATGTTCCAAATAGCAAGAGGACGCCGTAGCGTCCTCTAAATAGTGATACATTTCTTTACAAACTCTCTAGGATGCTGAATAATTTTCGACGTTTCTTCAATTGAATAGCCCTTAGCAAGATAACGTCTGGCAATAACCGCCATGGACTCACCGATTTCAATCATGTGATAGTCAGGATCATATATACGAACTACTCTTTGCTGCCATTCATATTTCTTCGGCAGATGAACGTATTCAATTGACTCATAAGCACTAAGCTTAGCAATAAACTCCTCAAAATCCTCAACCTCAAAATACAATTCCATATTATTTGATTTTTTAATAACTGATCCTGACGATAAGTTCGTCAACCAGGCAAAATCCTCCTGAATAGCGAAACCGCCGCTAAAGGTTACATTTTTGCCCAAATCAAGAACAACTTCTTGATCAAATAGGTCTTTATAAAACTGTTTAGACTTTTCAACGTCCTTTACAGCTAGAAGAGCTAGCTTAAACTCCATCCCTATCACTCCCTACTTAAGGGCTTTTAAAGTTTCTTCACGTATAAGATCGAGTAACTGTGTTTTAAGATTTAAGAATTCTGAACTGCTCTTAATATTATAATCGCGAGGCCTAGGCAGATTTACAGGAATGTTCTCTTTTAAACGTCCAGGCCTGGCTGTCATGACATAAACGGAATCTGCCAAAAAGATAGACTCTTCCACGTCATGAGTAATAAAAAGAATCGTCTTCTTAGACTCTTCCCATACCTTGAGCAGGATCTCCTGCATAATGCTCCGAGTTTGAGCATCCAAGGCACCAAACGGTTCATCCATTAAGAGTATTTCAGGATCATTCGCTAGCGCCCGGGCAATCGCCACCCGCTGTTTCATCCCCCCGGATAATTGAATCGGATAGTGTTTTTCAAACCCACTTAACCCAATAAGCTCAAGATAATGTTGAGCCACTTCTTTACATTGTTTGCGCGAAGTTCCCTTGAGTCTCAAGCCAAACGTGATATTATCTTCCACGGTTAACCATGGATAAAGGGTATAGGACTGGAAGACCATACCCCGGTCAGAGCCAGGACCTTTAACCTCATGTCCATCAAGATAGACCTTTCCCGAACTTGGTTCTTCAAGGCCCGCCACAATCCTTAGAATGGTGGATTTCCCGCACCCTGAAGGACCAAGAATCGTGATAAACTCGCCTTCTTTTACCTTAAACGACGTACGATCGAGGGCAACCATTTCTCCACCTTTGGTCGAAAATACTTTGCCTACCTGGTCAATGACAAGTTTATGATCCAACTACACTCCCTCCTTTCTCATCCATGAAAATGAAGCCCGATAGATGAACTTGAAGATTATGTCCGTCACTAGACCTAGCAAACCGATAATTATGATTCCCACAAAAATTTTATCTGATCTTAAAAATCTCGAAGACTGCATAATCATGTAGCCTAAGCCACTCGATGCCCCAACAATCTCAGCCACGACTAAATACGTCCACGCCCAGCCAAAAGTAATCCGTAGAGTATCCACGATACCGGGAAGTGATGCCGGGAGAATCACTTTACTAAAGATTTTCGCTTTACTTGCTCCCAGCGTATAGGAAACTTCGATTAATTCATTTTGAACATTCTTAGTCACATCCATAACCATCAGCGTTAACTGAAAGAAAGTTCCAAAGAAAATAACGCTCATTTTTTCCCCTTCATCTAAACCAATCCACAAAATGAACAAGGGAATGAACGCTGAAGCCGGCATATAACGAATAAAACCCATTAAGGGCTCTAAAAATCCTTCCATAATTCGCAGCGTTCCCATCAGGATTCCTAAGGGAACACCGATAATTGCCGCCAACAAAAATCCTAAGGCCACCCTTGTAAAACTAATCCCAATATCCTTGAAAATATCCCCTTGAGAAAAAAGACTGATGGCTGTGTTGATGACCTTACCAGGGCTAGGAAGAAAGAGCGGATTCACAATTCCAGAATAACTAAGCAGAGACCAAGTCAAAACAAATAAAATAAATGCTAAAAGCCCCGCTGAAGAATATAACCCTTTAGAAATTTCCTTTTTCGGGGCAAAAATATTTTTCCACATCACTACTCCCCCTTTCACAGTATTTATCCAATCATAATGCTCCCACTTCTTAACTACATTAAATAAGGAGGCCCTTGCGGGCACTCCTTGTTTAATTCATTCCTATAGTCCTTCGACAAACTTGGAATTGATAATACTTTCTGGAGTAATGGCTTTATCGATTACCTTTTGTTCTAAGTAAAAATTAATGTCGTTCTTAGTAAACTGATAAATAGAACCGGGGTTTGCACTCGTTCCAAATAATTTTTTGTTGTCATCTTTGTTAAAGAACTTGAGTCCGGGAACTGTCGAGGTAAACTCTTTTAAATCGATTTTTAGGCCATCAGCCATGATTTTATCCGATTCGTCTTTGTGAGCTTGCCAATAGTCCATTGCGTCTGACATGGCAGCAACAAAGGCCTTTACATCATCGGGTCGTTTTTCAACGACATCTTTTCTAAAGCTAATGCTGTCCATAATAATTCCCGGAAGCTCCTTAGTAGTAACTAACAGTTTACCGTTGGCGCTTGCTCCTTTAGAAAGCCATGGTTCCCAAGTAACCGCTGCATCGACTTTTCCCGCCATAAAAGCTGCTCCGGCATCTCCTGCTGACATAGGTACTACAGTGACATCTTTATCTGTTAGACCAGCTTTTTTCAGCTCAGTCATCATTAATAATTGACTAGTTGAACCAACTTCGTAAGCGACTTTCTTACCTTTTAAGTCGGCAGGGGAATTTATATCTTTCTTAACCAGAATTCCGTCCCCACCGTTCGAATCATCGAGCATCCATACAACTTGAACAGGAATTTCAGATGCAGCTAAGGTAACCTGAACATCTTGAGCTGTCGCCATGCCATCAACCTTACCACCGGCTAAAGCTTGCTTACGCTCAGCTAAACCGTCAACAATGCTTAACTCAACATCAACTCCATGTTTTTTGAAAAGTCCCTTTTCCTGAGCCAGGAATAGAGGGCCATAACCGGTCCAGGTCGGCAAGGTTATTTTTAAGGGAGCTTTTTGGGCCGTTGCCTGCCCTTCTTCAGTTTTCCCATTAGAAGCGCTTGAAGCGCCACAACCTGCTAAACTCAGCATCAGAACCAAGGTTAAAACCAGAGCCATAATCTTTTTCATATCGTTTCTCCTTCCGCTTTGGACGTTTACTAAATAAAATATCATATTTTTAAAACTGGCATTTACACTTCGGATATGATTTCTTTTAAGGCTTTAACAAAAGCAAGGACTCCCTCACGCCTCCCTACAGACACCCGAATATATGTATCCAGCCCGTAACCCTTTAATGTCCTTATAATGACTCCATACTCAGCTAATTTTTGAAAGATTAGGTTACTATCCTTTTTGGTATCCACGAAGACAAAATTAGTATTGCTTTTTTGATAAGGTAACCCCAAGGATTCAAAGGCCTCATACATCAGCTCTTTTCCCTCGTTATTGAGGGTCCTTGCTTCCTGAAGATGTTCTATGTCCTCTAAGCTTGCTAAGGCTCCCGCCTGGACAATGGCATTGACATTAAAGGGCGGACGTACATGGTTAATGGCCTCAATCACTTCCGTTGTTCCAAGTCCATACCCAAGGCGCGCACCGGCTAAAGAATAAGCCTTGGAAAAGGTTCGGACTATAAAAAGGAACTTATGCTCCGTTAAATAACGAACGCCGGATTCAAACTCATGTGAAACAGCATATTCCTGGTAGGCTTCATCAATAACGACCAGAATATGATCTGGTACTTTACTTAAAAAATTCACAAAATCTATTTTAGAGATTATAGTACCCGTCGGATTGTTGGGATTGCACAAAAAAATAGCCTTTGTCTTTAAGGTTATTCTGCTAAGAATATCTTCTAAATCATAAGAATGATCTTCTTTCATTTCAGAAAAAACCGGTTTAGCTCCCATTAGATTCGTTGCCGCCAGGTACTGAATGAAACTCAATTTCGGGATAATGACCTCATCCTCAGGCTCCAAAAACGTTTGAGCTATAAGTATGATCATTTCATCAGCACCATTGGAAAGGATAACCTGCTTTGAGTTAATACCCTCGATCTCAGCAATCTTCTTCATGATCGATTCCCCTGCTGAGCTGGGATAAAGGTTTAAATTACTCAGAGAATCCGTCATCGCTTGAATCGCTTTGGGAGACGGGCCTAACGGGCTTTCATTAAAGGATAACTTATATACTGTCTCCCGACCAAGAACCGTTTTAATTTCTTCGACTGGCAAATCTGCCAGCTCGCACGTATAAGGTGTCAACTTAGGATATACCTTGCGGACGATGTTTTTAACATCCATTGAATTGTCTCCTCCTCCCCAGTTCATCCGCTCGGCGAATTCCAGCGATCACCATTTGGGGAGTCACTTCAAAGGGCATATTAGCCATATCCTCAATCTCGACAGTAACATTGCCAAGGATTTGCCATTGTTCTTCTGAGATATGAGAAGATTCAATTCCCATCTCGCCTAAGGTGCAGGGTAAATTTACCTGTCGAAGGTAAGCAATGACGTCCTGTATCTCTTCATCCGGACAACCTTCCATAGCTAACTGCGTTAAAATTCCGAAGGCAACAATTTCCCCGTGATACACCTCATGAATCTCCGGAAAAATAGTGAGTCCCGAATAGACAGCATGAGCTCCAGCAGTCCGGCAATCATCTCCGCCATAGTTACTGATACTGCCGCTCACAGCGATGATAGCATCGATAACATCGTCAAGTTCTTTGGAAACAACTCCCTTACGTATCGACTCGGTCGCTTGTTTTCCTTCCTTTAATAAAAGTTCATAAACAAATCGGGCTAACTCAACGGCACTACCATTAAAAGCATTTGGTACCGCTTTTTGATTTGAAGCCTTGGATTCAAACCATTTTGCTAACGTATCGCCGATCCCGGAAATCAGATATCGTACAGGTGCATTACGAATAATTTGAGTATCCACTAAGATCAGATCTGGATTCTTGGAATTACGACTGATCTCCAGAAATTCTCCCTTATCATCATAAAGAATGGATATACAAGTTCCTGCGGCGCAAGTCGAAGCAATCGTGGGAATTGCAATCACCGGAAGATCCAGCAGATATCCCAAAGCTTTAATGGTATCAAGTGCCTTACCGCCGCCAGCAACAAGAAGAACATCGGGATGAAACTCCTCAACTTGATTTTTTAGGCTGTAAATATTCCGCTCACTACATTCTCCACCATACCAAATAGGAGGAAGCATCTCAAAGCCATGCTGTGTTAGTTCTTTCGTTATCGGAGCAGATACGATCGATAACGATGTTTTGCCGCCAAACAAGCATACCTTTTTGCCAAAAGGACCTACATGGTCTCCAATTTGGTCGATCAAACCTTCTCCGCGAATATATTTACCATGCCCGAACACTATTTTCATTTTTATGTCCCTGACTTTCGCGAAATTTTATGCATTCGGTTGTATTTTTACTCGCATTCCATTTTAGGAGGATTCTGCCAGCCTGTCAACCATTAATTTGTAGTCTATGTCCAGTTTTAGCGATGGCATTGAACAACCGAGTAAGGCAGCCTCTTTACAGATCGCAACCCCCTCGGTTATCTTGTTATCTTATTATTTAGACGTTACCAAACCTTTGGCTTTAGAATTCTTTCTTGTGCTGATTTCTTTGGACAAAAAAGAATGAAATATGGTTTAATTTGCAACAAAACTGTTGTATAATAGCAATAATACTCATCAGTTATCGTATGGTAATTAAATTGACCGAAATCTACACCCTATGGGGTGTTATGTTTTTAGGAGGTATGGAGACGTTGCATAGCTACAGACTTAAATATGGTGAGACAGGAATTGAGGTTCAACTTCCGGAAGAAAATTTAATTAAGATTCTTAAAACACAGGACCTAACCCCAGTTAGTAATATTGATCAAGAAGTTAATAACTTGCTGGAACAGCCAATAGACTCTAAGCCCTTTAATGAGCTCTTCCAGGCAGGAGATAAGGTAACCATTGTTGTAAGTGACATCACTCGTCTTATTCGGCTCTCACAATATTTGCCTCCTGTCGTTGATCGACTTAACCAACTGGGAATTCCCGACAAAGATATTGTTGTCCTCGTGGCTACCGGAACTCATCGAGGAGGAACACCGGAGGAAAAGAAGCGAATTATTGGCGAAAACTTATTCAAGCGATTAGAAGTTATTGATCACGATTGTGATCATTCAGAGATGGTGTATGTTGGAACGACCTCCCGCGGAACTGAGGTAGAAGTGAATAAGCTGGTCATAGACCGGAAGGTCATTTTAACCGGTGGAATTGTCCACCATTTGATGGCAGGCTTTGGCGGAGGCCGCAAATCTGTTGTTCCCGGAGTATCAAGCCGCAAAACCATTGCTCAGAATCATTTGCATTCTCTTGACCCCGAAGCAGAACAATCCAATCCGCTGATCGGAGTAGGAGCAGTTCTCAATAATCCCTTACACTTAGATATGGTTGAATGCACAGAGTTTGTAAATCCTGATTTTCTTATCAATTCTATTATTGATACTAATGGAGATATCGCCAAGCTTGTCGGAGGGCATTGGCTTACCGCTTGGGAAGAAGGATGCCGATGGGCGGACGAAAAGTTTGGAGTTTCAATCCCTGAACTAGCGGATTTAGTCATTGCGAGCTGTGGAGGATTTCCTAAGGACATCTCTCTTTATCAATCAACGAAGTCATTATTCAATGCAGCTTTGGCCGTTAAACCAGGAGGAACTATTCTCTTGCTTGCTGAATGCCGCGAAGGAGCTGGAGCAGACGAGTTCTTTAGCTGGAGTAATCCTTTAAAAAATGGTAGTCTTGATCCCGAACTGCGCAGGAATTTCACCATACCAGGTTATATCTTCTATGCTGCTGTTGAATCTACCCGTAAGGCTAAAGTAATTCTCTATTCTTCAATTGCCCCCGAGCTTGTGGAACCAATGGGTATCCTTGGTACCAACTCTCTGGATGAGGCCTTTAAGCTAGCTGATATTGCAAACCCAAAGTATAAAACAATAATTATGCCTTATGGCGGAAGCACCATACCCTTAATTAATTCAAATGGTTAAAGTCACCTAATTTAGGGTACGGCGAAAATAAACCACAAACGGGCTTTAAACTTTCGATAATGGTTTGAAAATTTATCCAATTTTTTAAACCCCATTTCTATAAGTGGAGGTGGATTCTTCGTTAACTTCAGGTGAGGTAGGGTCCCCATGGTAAGGCCCCGATGTTCAGCTTAAGCTGACGAGTTCACTAAGATAAAGGAGGATGGTAGGAATGAACGTGCCCATGATTATTGTTGGACTCTATATCGTTGCTTTGTTTGCGATTAGTGCTTATGCTCGTAGACTTGCCGCAAAGGGGAAGGACGGGTATTTACTGGCAGGACGTCAGTTGACAACTCTTCTTGTGGCCGTATCGATTACTGGTCTCGCCATTGGGGGAGCATCAACGATTGGTGTTTCTGAACAAGCTTACTCAGTGGGACTAGCTGCAGGTTGGTACAATGTTGCTTGGGGACTCGGGGCTATTATTATGGGATTTGTAGCGGCGGGACATTATCGCAGGCTTAATATTACTACAGTTCCCGAAATGTTTGAGCGATTCTATGATGCTAAAGGCAGAGTCATTAGTGTAGCGAGCCAAATCACCATTCAACTCGTCATCACTTCACTCCAATACCTTGCCGGAGGAGCGATTCTTGCCTCCATGTTACCCTCAATCTTTACCCTGAAAAGTGGTATGATTATGAGTGCCATCGTGTTTATCGGCATTACCTTTGTTGGTGGAATGTGGTCTGCGGGGTTAGCTAATATTTTAAGTGTACTCCTCATATATATCGGAATTACAGTCGCCGCGATTTTTACCGTAATTAGTCAAGGAGGAATCCATCAGCTTGCCCTAAAACTTCCCCCAAATGTTCCCTATTTTCATCCGGTAGCAGGCCTGGGTTGGGGTATCATTGTTGGCTGGCTTGCTGTAATGATTACCATGGGGATGTCAACCCAAAGTATCGTCCAAATCTCTTGTGGAGCTAAGGATATAAAAACTGCACGCCGAGGCTTTGTCATCGGTGGGATGCTGATGATTCCAATTGGCTTTTTATCCGCACTTATTGGAATGGCTGCCAGAGTTGCCTATCCTTCGATGAGTGCTACCTTAGCGATGCCTAAAATTATTATGAGTTTAAACCCCCTTCTCGCTGGAATTACTCTTGCAGCATTATGGGCGGCCGATGTGTCGACGGCAGGAAGCTTGTTGCTTGGTTCGGCAACCTTATTCGCACAGGATATCTATAAACGTTTTATTAACCCCAATGTCAGCGAAAAACAATATGCAATGATCACTAAAGCATCGGTCATCATCCTTGGTCTCCTAACCTTCTTCTTAGCTATGAATGTCGCAGGAATATTAAAAACCCTCATGGTTGGCCTTAGTCTCACAACAGCCTTCACTGTGGTCTTCTTATTTACTATTTTTGCCCCAGGGCTTGCACGTAAGAATTCAGCTTTCTTTACCACTTTAGTTGGAATCATAGTCATTGTCCTATGGCAGCTGGTTCCGGCCATTCGTGTTGTTTCCAATGTCATTTATTTTGAGTGGATTGCCTGTGTCGGCACCTATTTACTTACGGCCTTAATCGATTCCAAGTCGGCAAATATAAATCCGGAATCCTTAGTGACAACTTCAAAAATGTAGCATTAAGAGACTCGAAACAAAACCTCCTATTGCAGTTTCTAATTCTACAATAGGAGGTCTTTTTCTTTCAATGTCCGTATTTAGGGGTTCAGTTCAAAACTGTCGGTCTGTTTATGTAAACAAATTTCTATCACTAAACCCTCAACATCCTAAACGTTTGCAATCAGGAAATAACCCCGCCACTTCTTGTAATACGGTTCCCATTGACATTCTCAGCGGACAAGCACCTAACGTAAAAGGATGATCTTCTAAGTTAAGAAATATTCATCGCCTAGTTCTCCTCTGCTTCATTTGCCAATTGAACCGTAAACCAGAAAGAATGTTCATCTTCTCTCGAAGTTAAACCGACCTCTCCCCGGTGTTGGTTAATAATTTCTTTAACGATCGCCAGCCCAAGGCCCACTCCTCCTGTCTTGCGATTACGTGAGGAGTCCAAACGGTAAAAACGCTTAAACACCTGATCAGCTTTGTCTTCAGGAATGGGTTGACCCAAATTGGTCACCACCACTTTATAAACATGGTTCTCTAGTTTCCCCGCGATTTTCACCCAGCCGCCCCGATCATATTTCTGAACATTTTTCAGCAGATTGGCGATAACCTGTTTAAGGCCCTCTTTATTTCCTAAAATATTGGCAGCTTGGATATTCGCTTCTACTTTTATTTGCCGCTGATCCAATTCAAGTTCAAAGCCTTTTAACGCTGAGGCAATAACATTTTCTACAGGAATTATCTGCAGTTCATTCCACCCCAGTCTTTTGGATTCCCAAATATTTAATTGATGAAGTTCTTCCACCAAGCCGGTCAAATGCAGTGCTTCCTCATGCAATGAATGGTATAGTTCCTGGTTCCCCTGAATCACGCCAGTGTCTAAAGCTTCCAGATACCCTGTCAAGTTAGTAAGCGGTGTCCTCAGTTCATGCGCTATATCGCTCACCATTTTCTTTCGAAGTTCCTCTGTCTGCTGCAGCTTAACAGATAAATGATTAAAGTCAGAAATAAGGCGGCCTATTTCATCATCCGCTGAGATTTCTGGACAAGGATAAAACTCCCCTCTGGCCATCTTTTGAGCAGTAACTCCCAAGTTCTGTAACGGTAAGATTAACTTTCGCACCAGAAAATAGTAAAGGATACAAGCCACGATGACTGCCAAAATAATTGCCCGTATTAAATAAAATTGCATAGTCTGGTCAAATAAACTACCTGATGCTCCGCCCATAACTTGATACTGCTTAGTCAGCAAACAGGCAAAATCCTTTACAGAAACGCCTGCCAGCCAAATAACAATAGCAATTACAAGCAAATTAATCAGAATTAACTTAAGCAGAATACTCCTTCGCCAAAAAAACAGGCCCTTAGTAGGCAACAAAACGATACCCCATTCCCCTGACCGTTTCAATGATTTCATGGTTACCATCATATCTGAGTTTTTCCCGCAATTTCCCGACATGCACATCGACTGTTCTTTCTGTAACGATTTTTTCCTGATGCGGATAAAGTTCGTCCACAATTTGTTCTCTGGTTAAGATCTGGTCGGGATGACTCATAAGAAAATACAATAAGCGAAATTCATGGTGCGTCAAAACAAGGGATTCTCCTTTGTAATGAATTTCTCCCTTTAACGGTTTCAGAGTCAGTCCCCTGTAAGATATTTTCCTGCAGTTCTGGGCGGTTCGCCGCAAAACGACCTCGACTCTTGTCACCAATTCTTGTGGACTGAAAGGCTTTGTGACATAATCATCCGCGCCCATTTTTAATCCCTGAATACGTTCTGCCTCTTCGACTTTAGCCGTTAACATAATAATTGGCACAGCGCTTCTCAAGTCTGTTCGGATCATAGTACAAACTTCTTCTCCGCTCAACTTGGGCAACATAAGATCGAGAATCAGCAAACAGGGATCTAATTGTTTAAACATTTCCAAAGCCTCTTCCCCGTCTTCTGCTTCCAAGGCTTCATACCCTTCTCTTTTCAAGTATACTTTAACCAATTGGCGGATTTTAGCATCGTCTTCAACAATAAGTACAGATTTCCCCTTTGGTGTCATGAACACGCCTCCATCCGTTCAGCAGTGAATCTTAACCACGATACTATATCTCTATAAGGCCTAAAAACAACTGCCTTATTTTATGGTACCCAACATTTCTTGCAGAGAATCATTGGTCATAGGTCCGACAATTTTATCACGGATTATCCCCTGAGAATCCAGGATGAAGCTGGCAGGGATTGACGATATATTATATAAGCGAGCTGCATCTCCGCTTTTATCCAGAAGTACCGGGAATGTTATACCATCTGCCTTCATAAATGAGGTAACCTCTGCCAGACTCTTTTCTGCTGAAGTTAAATTGACGGCGAGAATTTCAAACCCCGTATTTTTATTCTTGGCATAATAGTTTTCCATTTCCGGCATCTCCAAGCGGCAGGGGGGACACCAGCTTGCCCAAAAGTTGACAATGACCTTCTTCCCTCTCAAACTGGAGAGCTTCACGGTTTCCCCATTTACACTCTGCAGTTCAAAATCCGGTGCCAGGTTCCCATTTTCCAGGCCAACAGTCAACGACTGTCCTTGATGTGTATTTGTTGACGCTCCCGCAGAAGTTGAAGCGGACTTTGCGTTCTCTACACTGGCTGAATTGGCCGCTGGCGAATCTTGACTCTTATTCTTATTCCCTTCCACATCATACATCCCCCAAATCACTAATCCAATCAAAACTACAATCGCTAAATATTTTTTCATTGTCAATCTTCCTTCCAACTAATATATAAAAAAGCTAAAGCTGGTCAGCCAGGCACTAATCTTTTGCAGTTGATCTGTATATAACAATAGGCCCATACCAATGAGAATCCAACCATTAATTTTGGAAAGCAGTCCCAAACTCCGATTGATTTTTTTTACGAACCGTAAAGAATAGGTAATGATCACTGAAATCGCCAGAAAGGGAATGCCTAAACCCAACGAATAAACAAAAAGCATCATCATCCCACTATAAACGGTATTGGCAGAACCAGCCAAAAGGAGAATCGAAGACAAGGCTAAACCAACACAAGGGGTCCAACCAGCTCCAAATGACATACCCAAAATAAAAGAACGCCAAATATTTTTTTCCCCTGTTTGTTTAGCTTCCCAGCGTTTTTCCCTCATCAGAAAACGTAGCTTTAGAATTCCCGCCATTTGTAATCCAAAAATAATAATTAGGAGTCCGCTTATTTTTTGAATAATATCCCGGTTATGGCTGAAAATCTGGCCCAAGGCACTGGCCGAAGCTCCCATTATCACAAAGATTATACTAAATCCCAGAATAAAACTGAAGGAACGGGCCAGCAACAATCCCTTGGATACCTCGATCTTATTATTTCCAAGTGTTGAACCGGTAAGATTAGCGACATAAGCTGGAATCAGCGGAAATACACAGGGCGATAAAAACGATAACATCCCTGCCGTAAAAGCAAATAGCACTGAAACATTCTCCACAAAACTTCACCCCCATGTTGGTATTTATACAAAGATCGTCCCCTAATATTCATCTAGTTTAAAGAAAGCCTTTTCTTCTCAACAACCCAATCAATACTAAGACTAAGTATAGCGACGCTTAAATAGAGAATTTGCTCTTGAGAAAACCCCCGCCAATAATTATGGTTGAGCGGGTTCAAAAATTGAATAAACACTTGCCCCAGACTAAACCATAACAGACCCTGATTTAGCTGCTCAGGTTTGCCGATTGTCCTGCTCCTCCGAAATATTAGCAAAAGAATAAGTAAAGAAAGGACAAGTTTGCTCCCATGAACCCATGCCATTTGTCTAAGTAAAACCAAATCCAGCAAAGCATACATTGCTGTAGCAGCCAAAAAACCTATACTTAATAAATCCCCGTAAACCCAAATTGAATCGTGTTCCTTCTGCGCACGAAAATAAATATAGATACTTGCAATTGCCACCGCTAACCAGATTCCATGCTCCCCTCCCGAAAAATAGAGTAAAGCTAGAGGGTTGGTGATAACAGTTATCGGTTCGAAAAGAATCAAGCTTAATTTCCATACCACAAGTGCAATAATTAGACTGTTTTCAATAGTGTCGATCATCCGTTGAACCGGATACTCATCTCTAGGCAAACGGTTTCTTATAACAAGATAACCCACGAATATGGAAAAACTGATAATTAGCCATCGAGTTCCCATCGTTTCCCCTCCCTGGTATGAATAGAGCGCGGCTTTTATATGAATAAGCATCTTATGGATAAACTATACCATCCAATTTTAAAGATTGTATAAAGATTGAAAACGAGAAAAGCAACCGAAGTCTAGTAAAACTCGGTTGCTTTAGTCCATTTTAGGTTCAATCCTAGTTTGATAATGTTTCCATACGTCTCGTTATTCATAATAATTCATCAGTATTGAATTTCTTTAATCTAATTGTTTTGATTGAATTAATTTGATTAACTGTGTGATTTCCAAATCGTTTTCCACAATACTTTCATATTCTGTAATTAAGTTTTTGGCTTCGACTAAATATCCACAACTTATAAGCGTTTGAATATTTCGCTTAAACATGATCTTGAATTCTTCAAACTCATTCCTGCTTTTTTCCTGAACTTCTTGTTTGACCTTAATCTCCTCAAGCAGCAGTGTAATCCCTTTATGCATTACTGGGTATGACTTTAAGGCTTTTCTCATATAGTTTATGTATTCATGATCATCTTCTTGGTGATCTAAAGCATGACATAAATAAACTAAAAATATCTCCTCATCACTCTTAAGGTCGTAAATCAAATCATGCTTAATAACCTCTTGAGAATAAATTCTTTTAATATATTCAACGCCGTTTCTAATATAGTTTTTAAAAATAACTACAAAGTTTTCTTCAGAAACTCCAGAACACAACAAGTAGTGGGACAGAAGTTTTAGACCTCTGATATTATTAAGGCTGTCGTCAGCCGGATAGGCCATTAAATATTTTTCTAACTCGGTCTTAAAGTTTACATACCGTCCTTCTAAAACTGATAGCCACTGACGAGCTTTATCTTGACTTATCCGTGTCAATTCCTCCATAATGGATACTTTATATATTATGCGCAAAAATAGTAAATCACGATAAACATCTGGATCCGGATCGAGTTTTAAGGTTTGAAACTGGGACTCAAAAGACGAATCTTTACGCTTATAGGATAATAGCATTTTATTATATTTCGCATAATCGTATTTACCGCGGGAAAACAACTCAACGAGTTTCAGTTCTTCTTTCTTATCCATAGTAGCTTTTTGATCTTCCAGGAAGGTTAAAAATAAAGTAATTTTTTCCTCGCCCAAGGGTAATGCCTTTCTCTCAAAGTATTTTACAAGCTTATCATAATCTTTAGATTCGGTTAAAATTCTAATCATTAATTGAAAAACATCAGCCTGATGAACGCTACTCTTAACCTCTTCCAGATAATCTAAGGCCTTGTGATACTTTTCAAGTTCCAGGCACAAAGCAGAAAGTCCTAAATACGCCTCTTCTTTGTAGTTAAGGGTTAAGTATTTGGCCATTGAATTAAACTCGTTAACCGCTCTGCCATGATCTCTAACAAGACTTAAATAGATCAGATAATGGTTTTCGGCGTCTTGAAAGGATGATCTGGATGCCAATAGCTTTGCAAGCAGAAAATGGGCATCCATCGATTCGGGTTCGAGTTTTACCGTTTCTATACCTATTTTCTCTGCTTTTTTATTTAAATCCATATCCATATAACATATCATCAATTGATTGTAGACATAAAGATAGTTCTGAGGGTCTAAACCCTTTTCTTTAACCAAATTAAACGCCGCCAAAGCTTCATCCAAAGCTTCCCCAAAATTTCTATGCATTCTGTATGTAACTGACAATTGATACTTGTAATATATATTATCCGGATTTTTCGCAATTTCCGATTTCAGCATAGATCTATTTCGTTCAAATTTCTGTTCCATTAAATCTTTATCTGTAGAAACATAGCCATAGTGAAGGAAGGTAGTTTCTAAATAAATCGTTGTTTCCGTCTTTGGCTGCTCATGAATGGCTCCGGTGTATTTAAAATCTTCTTCTTTTCTAAACAGTCTTGGGATCAAGGCATCCATAAAACGGGTTATCTCTCCATCGGCCAGGATACTCTTTATGGTAATAGCTGCTGTTGAATAATTATTAACGGCAGTAGAGTTTAAAAATTCTATTAAACCCGCTGCCTCTTCTACCTCTTCATCTGCATCAATTATCAATATCCAATCTCCCTTTGAATATCCAATACTGATATTACGCATAGCCCCAAAATCATTATTCCATGGATGTTGATACACTTTGTTAGTGAATTGTTTGACAATAGAAACTGTTTTATCAGTAGACCCTGTGTCAACAATTATCAGTTCAGAGTTAATATATTCTGTGATCTTAGCCAAACTTTTTAAACATCTTGGCAAATTATTTTCTTCATTTTTTACAATCATACAAATACTAAGCAGCATAGATTTAGCTCCTTCAAGGTAATATTCTGGTTCCTTTAATCACCAGGAGTGCTCAGGGTTAACCATTCGATCTAAAGCGGAGCAAATTCTGCCTTTTCTTTATAGGAGGACATCTTATCTGATAAAATAACCTTTATCTTATGTTCATTACATACAACGTTTTCAAACATTGATAACAAACAGTAATCATCGTTTACGCTCTTAAGTGGCAAAACGTAATCCTCAAGTCCTAAATCTGTTGCTATACCTTTTGACTTCACCGAATACCCTATAACAATAGATGGTATACAAGAAGAATAAGCAGCGATGGACGCATGTGTTCTAGTGAATACTCCAAAACGACACTTCGATATTATATATTTGTATTCTGCTGCGCTTAATTGCTTATTAATAAAGCAAACTCTTTCTTTATTGTCAATCAAATCATAAATATTTCGTAATAACGTTAGATCATTATCTGTATCCATCAACACGTGAGGAACTAACACAACATTCATATCTGTATTTCCGATGATAGCCTTAATCAGATTTACAGTATTTCTAAGAATTATTCCGCCATTGTTCTCGCGGCGAATGACTAAGGGGCTTATATTTATCGCAACAGTATTGCCTATAATAAAATTATCAGGAAGAGTACACTCCTTTGCGTCCAATAAAAATGCTATATC
The DNA here is from genome assembly GCF_049943955.1 of Desulfosporosinus sp. SYSU MS00001. Taxonomy (NCBI): domain Bacteria; kingdom Bacillati; phylum Bacillota; class Clostridia; order Eubacteriales; family Desulfitobacteriaceae; genus Desulfosporosinus; species Desulfosporosinus sp. SYSU MS00001. Next base: position 362,096 of record NZ_JBNFTW010000001.1, on the reverse strand, counting down.
AGCGCAGGGCATGACATTGTCAAGCCCTTTAGCCTTTAAGGCATTATATGTCAATGATTCTCTGGCTGTAATTATATGATGGGATTGTAGGGTGCTAACCATTTCCTCATTAATCATTGATGGTTCAATGGAACAGCTCCATAATATGCTCAAAGCTCCACGTTTAAGAGCAGTTTCATGAAACACCTTCCATTTACGCCAATTTTCATAACAATAGTTATCACCTCCAACTGACAGGCAAATTGAATCCTTGGTTATTTTATCGAGAGCGGATTTATAGATAAGCCCGTCATACACTCCTTTTTGTGAAGAATTCTTATCCGCTTCCAAATAGAAAAGATCACGTTCGCAATATTCATCAACGGGCATGTTGAACTCAACATCCTGGTCTTTGAAATGAGTAGAGAGAATAATTTTGCTGTCTGAATATAGTCTATTAAGCAATCCAACAGTGCATTTTACTATTGCCTCCGCACCATGGTTGTATGCGCCGCCATGTCCGTACAATAAAAACTCTTTCATTGCAAAAGTCGCCCTCTCAATTCCTTGAAATCCATATCGTTAGGCAAAATCTCATCCCAGTCGGCTAGTTCCTCTTTCGCATCATCTAGACGGAAAAAATCAATAAGCAATAAAATTTTCAGTTTCTTAAAGCTAATAAACCTTTCCGCATAATTCAATTTAGCTGAAAGGTTCACCCCAAGTGTCAAAAATTCCTCTATGTACTCGTCTGGTATATTTGTTTGTTTTGCAATAGTACTTTCAATTTGTGTTAATGCCTTTTTTTCATCCTGTTGCATAATTAAAAACACTATATCGCGAAAGTAAGTTAAAAACTCAACATTTAATCCGGCAATCAATGGCAACGCGGAAGTGATAGAAACAATCTGATCATCTATGTTAAGAACGACTCCCATTTTTGACTGCCTGTTCTTTAATGTTGTCAGAAGCAAGAACGTCCAGCAGTCCTGCCAACCGCTAATCTTGGTTGGATACACACCCATCGCTGCAAGTATGTCGGAAGCTATTTCCAAACCCTTTTCGCTGTAAACTTCCTTTTGGCCGAGTACCCAAACTACCACTTGATTAAACATATCATTTCTCTGTTCTTCCACACCAGGCCATTTGATAAGCTCTTGAGTATGTTTGCTTTGGAAGATATCCAGTAGTCTTTGAAGTTTATTTATAACGGGCATTTGTTCATTCTGAAGAACATTTACTGTATCCTGGATAGCATTGAGATACACGCGATATAGGAAATTCAAGTTTTCTTGACTGACAATGCCGCATTTTGAAATAAGAAAATCACGGGTGGCATCGAAAAGAGCATTGTCAGATGTGATACGATTTTCGTCTAACTGATATGAAACGGATTTTGGAAAAACATAATATCTATGCAGTGATTCTGCTAGTATCCCAACACGGGTCGCGTTATGGAAGGCTCTCATCGCGAAATAGGTATCGGACCCATATCCTGATATCTCATAGTCTCTGTAATTTGGTTTACGGAAAACTGATAACGAGTACACTTTACCCCATATAGAACGCATAAACTGATAATATTTAGAAAAATTCATTTCGAATTTATCGCCTTCTAAAATGAGGCTTGTATCGAGCTTTCGACTTACAATAAGCTTGTCTGTTGTTGCGTTAATAAAATCACTACCACAGGCAGCGATTTGTAGGTTATGCTCTGTCATAAACGCGAGCATTTTTTTAAGAAAGTCGGGTGTGTACTCATCATCAGCGTCAAGCTCGCATAAATAGCATTCGTTACTGTAACCTTCAATGACATCCAGAATCCAATTCCCAACCCAGTTTATCGCGTTACAAAGCGGAACAATTCGCTGGTCCCGCTTTGCATATTCTTTTATGATTTTACTAGTGTTATCAGTCGACGCATTGTCAAGCAGATAGTATACAAAATCCGTATGTGTTTGAGTAAGTACACTTTCGATTGTGCGACGGAGCGTCTTCTCGGCATTGAATGCTGGAGTATAAAAAATCACTTTACTCATCCCGCTTCCCCACTCCCGGTCAGAGATTTACTGATTACATCTGAAATAATTCGATACATTATTCCATTTTCGGTTAGTTTTTCTATTAAATACTTTGTCATTATTTTTGTACGTTGGGTCAATTCTTTGGGGGCGTACAAATTGTAAGAAACTTGGACAAGTTTCGTCCCAATATCTTTACAAAGTGAAACAAAGCCATCAATGTCGGCTTCATTATCATTGATTGTCGGCAAAATGATATACTTTAATCTAACTCTGCCATTGCTGTTGTACCGCCTTAAATTATCACATACTTTGTGAAATAAGTCATAACCTTTTACTTTCTCGAAAGTACTTCTTGTTCCAGCATCAACACTTACAATCAAATCAGTGTTTCCAAGTTCGAGCAGCTGCATTATTCTCTGATCCCAAATTGATGCATTCGTACAAAAGGTATTACGCAATTGACTGATAGAGTCATATATTTCAGTTCGCCGCGGATTAACGCAGATTTCGCCGCAGGAAATGATCGTATGCAGTTCTTGCGATAGAAGGTTGCGTGCTTTAAAGATGCTTAGCAGCTCTTGCATGTTTATATCATTTGAAACGTTCCTAGAAGTTTTTGCGGGTGATTTGCAATAACAGCAATTGAAATTGCAAATTCCTTCTTCTCCATCATTAAGAATAATTATTTTACGTTCAAGAGGATACCAATCCTCTTTTATACTGGGGCAACCATCACACGGAGTTGAAGCACCACTATTCAAATCGTTTATCAGCTGATCACGGTACGTAATAAACTCTTCGGCAGCTAATCCATAATCCCCTTTAAATACAATGGAGGGAGATTTGTTTTTACCAAAGTCCGAACAACAATAATTAAGCTTGTGCCCGGCACAAACTAAGTAGGATTCCAAATAAATGCACGATCTCCTTTTCTCGATCGGCTCATAATTAAGAATCCTGTCTGCAGAAACTTTTCCGCTTGATATCAGTATTCCTATTATTTGAAATTTATAAAAGCCACTTGCTATGAAGAAAATTGCGTCTGGAAATTTTGAGATTGCTTCATCTGGTGGCAGAATTTCAACGTCTAAAAGATGTTTATACCATTTTCTCTCATCACTGTCACAAAGACACGCCGGCTTTATATTATGGCGATGTTTAAGTGCTTGTACTATAAGTAAAGCATCAGCGTCAGCTCCATAGATGATAACATCCCTTTTTTCTTTAATTATTTTTTCTTCTATCATATCTATATAAGAATAATAACCCATAAAATACTATCACCCATTCCCTTAAGCATTCATGGATGAGATGTTATTCTCTACAGTTAAACGCTCATTCTCCCATCCATCCTGCATTTTTATCCAATCTTTAATTTCATACAGGAATTGATAGACCGAGTACCGTCGATCGAGCCATTATCTCACAAATAGCAAACCCAGTCTTGGTAATTCTACTGAGTATACTGTCAACGGCGCGCGCTAAAGTTTTTTCTGCGCTCAAAGCTTGAATATAGATTATCACTTTAGGCATTTTGAAAACTCCCATTCGTAATGTTATGGCTCACAATTTCAAAAACATCACGCTCAATCTGTCGGCAAAAGGCACAAATCGTAAGCCGTAATCCATAGCGAATTCATTACAGGCTTTGGCAATACCTGGACATGAGATGAACGGGTGCTTTCTTCCTTGTGTATCTCTGCATACTGTCGGAAAGTAATCGTGGCATAATATGATTCCACCAGTGGCCATTCTTGGCCAAAAGAATCGCAATGCCGCCTTGGTGGGTAGATAAAGATTAAAGTCAATATTTACAAAAGCGAAAGTATCGTCACACCCCTCAAAAGTGTCCGGCACATATCCTTGTCTAATCTCCAAGACGTCCGGATGCGGCATTATCGACAAAACCCTCTCAATAGAGGTCGCACATCCGCCATACGAAACTAAAGGCTCATTATTATCTTTTATCTTTTCAAATCCACATCACGAGAATCATAGCCTTCAAAAGTATCGAATAAATACAGCCTTCGTTCTGGAAAATGCGCGTTTAAGTATGCTGCGAATTCCCCTCTGTAAACTCCGCACTCCGCTATACTCCCCAAAATGTTTTGGGTCCGAAAATGAGAATCCATTTGTTCAAGCCAGTCTCGTCGAATCGACAAGCACTCCTCTTCTGGTTGAAATAAATCGCTGACAATTTTGTTCTCTGGAACCCCCAAATTCTCACGTAGGGTATTAAGCATATCGTCCTTATATGTCCGCGAGGCTATGAGGATTAAATCATAGTCGTGCAATAACACTTCACGAGGAGCGATGACGCGAATGCCGTGAAATAATGTTCCACATTCGTCATTTGCTCCGCCGCGTCATATCGCGGTAAGTTATCACGAAGACCATCACAGCGAAGGCAAGAACTAAAGTTTTTTTGATAAAAGCCTCTGATTTTTCTCCTTTTTTCATCTATCGTTTCGCTTTCATCAAATATATCAACAAATTCATCATCCTTAATTGAGATTCCGTTCTTTATGAGCCATTTGAGCCTTTCGCAAGGATATATCTTTCCGCCTTCTGTCAAAATTATATAGTTCGCCACTTTTGAGCGTCGGCACAATCAAGAAATTTCTTGGCTGCTTCCTCCTCTGTATAGCGCATCTCGAAATTCCTAAAATCAATCCAACCGCCAAAATATTTACCATTCGTTTGATCCCGTTATTCCGTCTTAATATCCTGAAGCGCCTCCATAATATCGTCAGTCGCAGGTGAAAGAGAAGCCCCATAATAATCAACGATTACCCTCACTTTGCCGCCAAATCTTTCAAGGCTGTTACCGTTTCCGCACTTGGTACAATACTGCCATTGCTGATAACAAGTATTTCCTTTAGGATGCGGTCGTTGTATCTATACAGATGTTCTAATATTGGGGCGGCATCCCGTCTAATAAAAAACTCCCTCCCGAAAAGCACAGCTGGTCGACGCTCGTAACAATCTAAAAAAAACGATCCATTTGCCGACACAATATCTCTGGCGACGGATGGTATGGCTTTTTGTAATATGGCGCGTATGTCTGGTACAACCGACACTTGAGATTACAAGCAATTGTCATGTTGATAGCCGCTTTTGCCATATGGAAACTCTCCTGTGTCATCATTGATTAGCTCCTTACCCTATTTGTTCCCCAGCAGGGTATCGATCGGCAGTCTCCGAACCGAAATCACCCGAACAATAGCCGCAACACGATATATATGGTTTCGCATATAGAGCCATCATTTTTTCGCGCTGCTGTCCGACTGTGAGCGAATTATCAAACAGGTCTATATAATCCGATGTGTCGTTCGGAGTTAGCCCTAAACTGATGCCGCTTGCGGAGCGGGTGCAACGATGTATCTGACCAAATCGGCAAGCCCATATGCCCCCAACTTGATTGACGGCGCAATCGTTAAATACTTTTGCCGTTTCCAGGGTTGTGCGATTCTGAAACTGATAATCGCCATAATCCACCCAACCCCCGAAATGCTGTGCTTCACCCGAATAGTCCTTGATGTCATAAGGCAGCCCCGCCTCGTCCAAAATGCTTTTCAATTCTTGAGCTTTGGGTGAGTGAACCCCATAATCCGAGATATAAAACATAAACTTTTCTGCGGAATTGTATTCAAGGATTTGGTCTATCAACTCTTGTGGCGGCATTATTGTCCCGTTGGTAAAAAGGCCCAAAAAGCCGAATTGATCAGATTTGGTCATCGCCTTGGTGATAACTTTATCTAAGTCGTGATGTAGGAAAGGTTCGCCGCCCGATAATTGGAAACGGTCAGCATAATCAACTATGCTGAAGCATTTGTCGATGCAATCTCGCAAATAATCCAACTCGAAATGCGGCTGCGGCTTATACTTGGAAACATCGGCAACGCAGAGCCGACAACGCAAATTACAGCGGAGTGTTACAGTTAGGTTGAGGATATGCAAATTGATTCTATCAGCAGTCATATGGGTCATCTCCTTCGGGAATAATTTTTGCTATGACAATTGTTCCGCTGCCGGGTAACGCCGTTGGGCGTTGTCGCCATCGCCATCGCAATAGTTACAGACCGAGATATACGGTTTGTTGAACAGAGATACAATCTTCGAGCGCTGTTGTTCAACGGAAAGCGCGTCGTCAAACAAATCGATATAGTCCGATGCCTCTTCAGGAATCAGCTTATCAACGACTAAGCCCTTGGCACTGCGAACGCACCAGTGCATAGTTCCGGCGTGAGTAGTGAATATCCCTTGCATTTTACTGGCACCACACCGCTTAAATTTTGCGGCTAAATCAGTTGGCGAGTCGTTACGTCTTTCCCAACTGCCATAATCAACCCAGCCGCCAAAGTATTGGTTGTCACCGTGGTACGATTTGATTTTGCAATCAATGTTCAGCGATAATAACAACTCTGTCAATTCTTTGACATTGGATGAAAGCTCACCGTAATCGCTGATAAACACCATTATATCAGCGGCGTGCCTTTGCATAGCGGATATAACCGCCGAATGCGGTAACAAGCTACCATTGGTGATAATCAGGAGTTTGTCAAATTGCTTTTTGAAAGACATAGCGCAGTCAATCAACTCTGCTAAATCGGGATGGATAAACGGCTCGCCGCCGCTGAGTTCATACCATTCCACATAATCAACTATCTTAAAAAAGCGATGCATAGTTTCAGCCAGATAGTTAAAGGAGTAATGCGGTGCTACTTTGTAGCGCGGACCGCCCGTTACGCAGAGCTTGCAGCGCAAGTTGCACCGATATGTTATATTTAGTACGGCACGGCGCAAAACAAACTTTCCCTCAGCGTTATACATTGGGTAATCTCCCTTCCAAAAAATCGTGCACCTTGGCAAAATGTTGGTCTGAGTTGTGCGAGGCGACATATAATTCAGCCTTCGCGGTTTCTATTGCCGCAACAATTTCCGCCACATCTGTCTGAACAAATTCGGTCAAAGTAAAGAGTTTGCCGTTGTAACCAATACTATGGAGATAATCAATGTGTTTGTTATTATAAGCAATACATATAAACGGCAAACCCAATGACAACGCCAAAACTAAACCGTGGAAACGAACGACGATTACTTTCCAACATTGGGCCATTTCACGCAATACGTTCCAGCGCTCCTCATAAATACACACACTTATCGGCATTGCATCACGTAGTTCTTTATAAATATTGTTGGCAATCACCACATCCGACTGAGCAATACCAGAATCAAAAGCAAACAGTACCGATCCGCGACCAGTATCCGTATGTATTTGCAAAATTGTTTGCATAAGCTTCTGAGTAGCCTGCTCACTCATTTGGCAATGCACAACCACTCCCAAAGGTGATTTATCGCTTACAGAGTTGCTTGTAATGCGATGACGGCTGGCAGTATCTGCTAATATGTCATCAAAAGACCATAGGTGGGTTTTTGCGGCAATAGCACTTTTAATAAAGGAATAAGATGGTTTATCTCGACAGGTTATGATGTGGGCACTGCGCAATTCCAGTTTGACAAAGGCACGGGTAAGTGCGCTTGAAAACGGCCCCACATTACAGCCAATAATAGCAAATTTTGTACCGAATATTGATAGTACGCCCAAATACAACCAGTTAATAAAGCGGTAATAACACCCTTTCATACGTCGACCGATAAGCGTAGAACCACCCAACGACACAATCAAAGCAAAGAAGCCCAACCCGAATTTGTGAATTTTTCTTAAAGGCAGCTCCGTGAGTTTCACTTTGTCACCTAACAGAGCGTGGTAATAATCCTGAAAATCCGCAGGACAACTCAAATACAGCTCATAATCAGAGCCTAAAGCTTCCACAAACTCGCAAATCATTAAATCATCTCCGAGATTCCTGTCGATATAGGCTTTGATGTAAATGCGTTTGCGCGGATTATCTCGTTCCATAGCCTCATCCTTTCAATCCACATTGCCACGAAGAAAATTGCATCTGGAAAATTTCAGATTGCTTCGTCAAATGACAGAATTTCAACATCTAAAAGATGTTTATGCCATTTCCTTTCATCACTGTCACAAAGACACGTTTTCTTCTATCACACCTATATAAGAATCATAACCCATAAAATGCTTTCACCCATTTCCTTAAACATTCATGGATGAGATGATATTCTCTACAGTTGAATACTCTTTCTCCCATCCATCCTGCATTGTTATCCATTCTTTGATTTCATACAGGAACTCATCTTTGTTGGAATAAATACCGACTTCATCCCAATATCTAAGAATATGCCTTGTCATATCATCAGAGAAAATTTCATTTAGACTTTTAAGCTTTTCTGACAAGTCAATGCTAGCGCCTTGTATTCTAGGAAGGATATACTTGATTAGAATTAAAAAAAGAACATCAAGATAGTCCTGATTCTGCTTGCTTATCTCACCATAATCGAGAAGAAATTCGACACTGATATTATGGAGATACTTACATTCCTGAAACCAATCGGTGTTAAATTGGTTTGATACAGTTTTGGGTGAAATATAATATCTATGCAAACTTTCTGCGAGGACTCCCGCGCGTTTTGAACGGCGAAACGCTTCCATGCAAAAAGCAGTGTCTGTAAAATACTTGGCATTGCGTAACCATACAAGATCGCATTTTTGTAAAAGTTCAAGAGAATAAACGCCCCCCCAAACTGTTACCATAAAGTTCCGATAAATCGGAAACTGTTCTGCAAAATCCTGACCATCAAGAATAATATTTTTTTCAAGTAGCTTATGCTTAATAATTTTACCTGATTTTTCATCTATCCAATCAGTCCCACACGTAGCGATATCCAGATTGTTTTCGGTAACGAAGTCAATCATTTTTTCAAGGAAATCCACAGAATATTCATCGTCGGCATCCAAATTCACAAAATAACAGGAACTTGGATATTGAAATTTGATTTGATCAATAAAAGTAATCAATGGCAAAGTTTTATCGGTATCAAGTAAATGATTTTTGTCCCTTATCATAGGTATAATACGATTATCTCGACCAGCATAATTCATTATTACTGTTCTTGTATCGTCTAAAGATCCATTGTCAAGTACATAAAGTGTAAAGTTATTATTTGTCTGGTTGAGAATACTTTCAATCGCACGATTTAACGTTTCTGCCGCATTATATGCTTGTATAAATATAATTACATGTTCACTCATTTTTGATCACTTCCAGTCAATATTCTCCTCAATTACCACAGCTTGGTTCCCTACCGCGGCACATCTTGACGGAACATCATGCGTTTAAGTATGATTGCATCAACGCCAATCCAAGCATGGTTTCCAATAATAACTGGTTCAGGCGGATTCAGTAGGTTGCCCTGCTCGTCGGTAATCCCATGGTGATTGCTGTCATAGATGAAAACCCCAGGTGCTATAACCGCACCGTCTCCGATTTAATACGATTAGCACAGGCTATCACACAATCTGAATTGATATATCCACTTCCGAGCGTTAAAACCCCTCCGAAAAATACCTCAATGCTTGAACCTTAGAAAACCTTGAAATGACCGTTTACAGTCATCCTGGATTTTGCATGCATCTTTAAATAAGTTTCCGCCTTTGAGTCTGAGCTCAAATTGTAACCCATGCATAATTCGGAATTTAACTCTATTGTGACGACAGGATTCAATTCAAAAATGACATTTCCTGAAGTTATTCGGTGTTCTTTTTGCTCATCCTTGATAATTATATATATATCTCCAACCATTACCTCTAAAAAACCTCGAAAATTTCCACCATATAACTCATCCTAAGGTTTCCGTAGCTCGCCACGTAGTCTTTCAGAAAACCATTGTCATAACAGATAAAATCAAAGTTGTTCACGGTTTTCTTTAAAAACCTGTACCCAAGGGTTACCTCGCGATTATATATGAACATTATTAGTTGGATTTTGGAAATTGCAAATTCCTAATCCTTTCTTTATACAGCATATAGCACGGTTTCATAAATCCCGTCAGCATACTGCTCTAAGGTAAATTTATAGCTTGGGTCCATTTCATAGATCAGTTTCGGCAATTCGTATATATCCTCCGGCTTGTGATAAACGCAAACGGCGAGTTTAGGATGCTTCTTTCTGATAATATTTCTCGCACCAATAAGAGCTTCTTTTTCCGCTCCCTCTATATCCAGCTTGATAAAAGTGGGCAAATCATGATTCGGTTTTCCCGCAAAAAAACTGTCAAGTGATGTAACGGGTATGGAAATCGAACAATTTCCGATTACGAAACTAGAACCGGCATTGCCGCCGTCACTGAAAAATTTAAGCTCTGTATCACAACTCCATAACCCTTTGCCAATCACATCTACATTGGTGTAATTTCCCAATAGGTGGGTTGCCTTTTCTCGAGCTACATTATCCGGCTCAAAAGAATAAATATAGCGATATCCTCGTGCCTTTCCTAATTTTGTGTGTCTTATAAATTCATCCGCCGTATCACCAATCCAAGCGCCACCATCAACAAATACCTCATTTTCTTCCAAACTAATAATTTTAGGTTCAAAATATTGCGGGGCGGTTGAAGTTTTAGTAATTTCAACTCCTGTTAAATACATCCTTATCCTATCGACCAAAAGTTTCTTCGAAACATCGTCGTCGAAAAAATTATATGCCCATTTATAACCTTCATAGTGTTGGTTCATTTGATCTATATCATAGAGTTCAAAATAACGCCTATAAATGTTTTCTCTAAGAAAACCCATGCCCAGAAGTTGATTAAAGATTTCATCATTCTGTTTATAATCCACCGCCACGATAACTATCGCTTCCTTATAACTTCGAAGCAACTCTTTAGGCGAGATAATCGGGAGCTGAAATCTTTCATTCATACCTTTCTTGTAATTGTCACAAAATGCAATTATTTGTCCGCCTAAACTAATCAAACTTCCCGCAACAGAACACCCAACTGCTCCCGAACCGAATATTACTGCGCTTCCTTTCTTGTCAGAAATTCTTGACAACAAATCATCTATGGGCTGGGAATAATACTCCCCCTGAATTGTTTTAAATTCAATGTCAAAATCGTTCATTGTGCTACCAAACCCCTATCGTTTAGAATGTACTTCTCCATCCACTCTTTCTCAAAATTCTCTATATATTTTCCATAAAAAAACTCATCCCAATTCCTCCTAAGTACACTACGCATAAACTTCAACGGTTCATCACAATTCGTCAGTTTAAACCTGTAAATTTTCTCTACCATCGAAATCATATACGACCACTCGCTGTATTGGGCTAAGTCAGCAAGCTGCGGCAGCATCCGGCTAATATACTCTGTTCGTTCACGGAACGCCGCTAGGTATTCGAAGAGCTGAATCGCGTTGAGTAAGTGGTGTTTTGTAGCCGCACTAGAGTTGTTCCCCGGGTGGCGGTAGAAGGTATATTTCGGAATACCATGAGCTGCAACTATCTTCGCGTTGGCAAAATAGCGATAGGTTGTCGAGATATCATCGTAGTTACCAGTATCTGAAAAACGGACTTTATCGAAAATCTCCCGCCGAATAAGCTTAGTCGGCATAGCTGCATTGTAGTATAAACGCCTCAGATATGCATCCATTGCCTGTTCTGTATCCATGACATAAAGTTCGTCATAGACATAAATGTTGTTTGGCAGCACCTCACCGTTTTCCTCTTTGTTCGAACCGCACACCGCAATATCTGTGTTATGCGACTTAGCAAGCTCGTACAAAAACTCCAAAAAATCAGGCTCTGCATAATCGTCATCGTCGATGAAGGCTACATATTCACCCTTGGCAACATCTAATCCAGCGTTACGTCCGCTGCCAATGTTTCCGCGTTTGCGGTGGATTACATGGATTCTTGAATCGTTTTCAGCATATTCATCTGCAATCGCACCGCTTCGATCGGAAGAACCATTATTAACAATGATGAACTCGAAGTCGTCAAGTGTTTGCATAAGAATGCTTTTAATCGCTCGCTCTATAAATTCCTCGCGGTTGTAAATGAGCATAATTATGCTAATTTTAGGTGTTGTCATGTCTTTAGGCCTTCTTTTTGCAATATATTGCACGAATTCACACATTCAGTCAGTATATACCTCTGCATGGTGAATTAAAGAATTAAAGAATTTATCACTTTCCGCTATTTTGCTTCTCCCAAACCTTCCACGGAGCCTTGCCTGAATTCCACATTTCTTCTAATTTTGCCTTGTCTCTAAGCGTATCCAAGCATTGCCAGAATCCCCTATGTTTGTACGCAACTAATTGGCCGTCTGAGGCTAACTTCTCCAAAGGCCCCTGCTCAAATATGAGATTTTCCGTATCATCCAAATAATCAAACACCTGAGGTTCTAAGACCATAAATCCTGCATTGATCCAACCACCGTCTTCTTTTGCCTTCTCAGCAAACTTATTAATCGTCTGATGTTCATCAATGTCCAAGACACCAAATCTCCCACCGGGTTGTATTGCAGTCATGGTAGCAAGTTTCTGATGTTTTTTATGAAATCCTAATAGTTTATTGATATCAACATTTGCAACACCGTCACCATACGTCATCATAAATGTTTCATCACCTATATATTTATGGACCCTTTTGATCCTTGCACCTGTCTGAGTTGTCAATCCTGTATCTACGACTGTAACCCGCCAAGGCTCCGCCACGTTGCTATGGATAACCATTTCGTTATTGTTGGAAAAATCAAACGTAATATCTGAACGGTGCAAATAATAATCGGCAAAATATTCCTTAATGACATATCCCTTGTATCCGCAGCAAATAACAAATTCGTTAAATCCGTAGTGGCTATAAGTCTTCAATATGTGCCATAATATCGGAGAATCCCCAATTTCAATCATAGGTTTTGGCTTTAAATGACTTTCCTCGCTGATTCTAGTACCCAAGCCGCCAGCTAAGATAACAACTTTCAAATATATCCACTCCAGTCTACGCATATTGCAACATTTGTAAGTTATCATGCATTATCAATGTATATTTGCCCACCTATAGCAGTACTGCGGCTTTCCGTTGACTTAGTTAAATTTTCCTACCCTCTAACTTACCTAATTATATAAACTTAAGTGTTTTCGACAATTATATATGTATTTTAGTAATCTACATACGTACTTATAGTATATATCGACAAAAAGCTTGCTTTTCTTTAGAGCAAGATGTTTCCACACAAAATGAATGTGGATGTCACATGATTCTCAACTAAAGTATATTTGAATATTTGACAGGCTGCTTATTCTTAAATTAAATAATCCGAGAATGATAATCATACTATCTCAATATAAAAATATCCTAAGATACTTTAGTAACTAGAAATTGGAGAAAAATGAGTTGCAAGGCGAATGATCATCTTGCAACTCATTTATTATACCTACTTAACTCCTAAAGAATATATTTATTTAGAAAGCACAATTCACTTACCTAAACTGAAATGCACCCTGAAGTTGACTTATAGCAATTATGCTATAGACCAAAACCCAGCAGTTCTCTTCGAGAATATCTCATTACAATAACAAATTGAAGCGCCGCTAAGCCTAACCCAATGAGCAGACTGTAACCGGCAGCCTGCCATCCATAGCCATAAAATTCATTGACAACGTAGCCATAAAAGCTCCCCATAAACAGACCGGCGATTAACTGAGGTATGAAGTAATAGATATTTTTATGACGTATCATTGTCAGCATCTCCTCTTCGGTTACACCCAGCCGACAGAGACCGGACAATAATCTCTGCTCTTCTTCCTCTTCGGCCTTAATTTTAAAATGAATCATTATATTGGAGGCAGCACAGAATAGAGCCTCAACAAAAAACATTACAAACAGCAAAAATTCTGCCGACTGTTGGGCCAAAGTGTAGGATTCAATTCTGGATGTTGCCCGGAAATAACGTTGTTGTTCCGCCTGGTCAACTCGATTCTTTTCTAATAAATAGTTCTGGACGGCAGCAATTCCTTTACCCGAATTCTGCCACTGCTTAAACGAGTACAATTTGAGGACCCCCGCCCAATAATCAGAGCTCTGCCCGGCTATTTCCCGATAATCAGCATCATTCAAAACCAAATTACGATCAGCCAGAGTCGGATTTCGATTGAATAAGATACGCACATCACTTCCTGCGGACTTTAATTCCATTGTCTCCTTGCCACAATCAAAACCGACCGTTGACGGTAAAGTCAGATCATGTTGGTATCCATCCTGAAAGTCAAACTGAAAAACCGTCAAAAACTCACCTTTGGGAATTTGATAGCTGGTGCCAAATTCCTTATTTACTCCGGAAAGCGGAAACAAATTATAGACTCCGTTTCGCAAATAGCCCACCTGCTTGACCCTCTGAACCGTCACTCCCTTTTTAGCCAGCAGACTTACGATCTCAGTATCCGTCGCCTGATTTTTGCCGAAGATCTGGGAATATTCCAAATCATAGGGGGATCTCACAAGGGCATCTGTGGTCAGGGCCGGATACATAATCCCCGTCGATCCGGCAAAAAAAATACAAAATCCAAGCAGCCAGGCAGCTGTTATACCAATCCCGCTTCTTGACCCGGCATGCTGCCTGTTAAAAGCGATCCCGAGAAAATGGTGCTCCCGAAACCCCGGAATTACTTTAGACCAAACGTTATCCAACGCCTCCACTTGGGCCAAAATAAAACCGGAGCCTGCCAAGATAACGCCAAAACTAATTTCCAGCCAAAGCACTGAATTAGCATGAACATAACCAATAAGCATCATCGGAACAGAAACGGAGACTAAGATCACGCCAAAGATAAATCGTCCTCTGCTTGATTTTCTTTTCCTTTCGCCTCGAAATTTATCTTTGATCAGATCGATAAGTTCCAGCTTTTTGAAGCCTATGACACTCATTACCAGGGTGAAAAGGATCGTCAGGCCATAGAGCAAAGACGTCCATTTATAAGAATCGGCGTTAAAATACCAATGCAATTCGGATACCCCGATTACGTGTTGAATTACGAAATAAAAGGCAAATGAGATTAACGTGCCCAGGAGTAATCCGGCGAGCAGTGATATCCCCGCAATCAGGCACTGTTCCAAGAGCATATTGGTTAGGACTTCCGTTTCGCTCATTCCCATGGTCATTAAAATGCCATAGTCATGTTGGCGGAGCTTCAGAAATTGCCGGTAAGAATAGGGTATAAAGAGAACAAAAAAAACGCCGACAAATAGACTTGGGGCATAAATATTGCTGGAAATATAGCTGTTTACGCTTTTAGGATTCATAAACGCCTGATTCGTAAAAATGGCGGCAAAACTATAAAACAGGACAAGGGCAAAGACATTGCATAAAAAATACAGCCTGTAACGCCGAAAGTTAGCCCTTAACATTTTTCGGGAAATATCAAAAAAGGTCATCCTGTTCACCTCCCATCAAGGTCAACATTTCTGTCAGAGAATCAAGGAATTCCTTGCGGCTGCCTTCCCGCCGTTCTTCGGCCACAAATTCACCGTCTTTTAACAAAACAGTCCTGTGACAATGGCTGGCAGCAAAGGTGTCATGGGTGACCATTAAAAGACTCGTGCCAAATTCGCGATTAATCCTCAGAAAATAGTTCATCACTTCCCGAGTGGACTTAGAGTCCAGATTTCCCGTCGGTTCATCAGCCAAAATAAGAGCGGGATTATTGATAAGCGCCCTGCCAATAGCTGTCCGCTGTCTTTCTCCACCGGATATTTCCGTGATACTTTGGTCCCGGATATCTTCGATGCCAAGAATGGTAAGGATTTTTTCTACTTGTTCTTCCTGCTCCTCCGCCGGCTTTTTCTCCAGGATCATCGGCAGCAGGATGTTTTCTTTCACGGAAAGGCTTTCAATCAGATTAAAGTCCTGAAAGACCATTCCTAAGCTTCTCCTGCGGAATAAGGCTATTTCCGCTTTATTCATCTCTGCCAGATACTGACCGTCAATCCAAACGCTTCCCTGATCAGAACAATCCACACCGCTGATGATATTTAAGAAAGTTGTCTTGCCGCTTCCCGATGGTCCCATGACAGCAACCATTTCTCCCTGTTTTACCTGCAAATTAAGACCTTTTAAGATTGCAATTTTTTTGCCATTCCTAGTTTGATAATGTTTCCATATATCTCGTATTTCCAAACTAATCATACCCTTATCCCCAATCTTTTATAATAAATCCGCACACCAAAATAAAGCCGGGATATCCGGCTTAAAAAATTGTTATGATTGGGCAGGGGTCATTCGTCCATACGAACACACAAAGAGACAAGTGTATAGTTTCTGCTCCAGAGCAATTTGCTCTTGTTTTTCCAAATAAGACATAGTAATGGCAAAGGAAAAAAAATATCAACTCTGCCACCAGATCCAATACCCTTAATATTGTCTCTGCTATAAGTATCTTTAATCTTCTCCCAGCCATATGTATCCGTTAAAATAGTATGATTTAGTACGATCGATTGGCTGCCTTTAATTCCTTCGTGATTGACACTGTTAGAAGAAATTCCGCTTGAAACAGTACCATTTACAGTCAAGAAAAGAAAAAAAACCAACGGAATCAAAGCGATTCGCGTTATACATTTTTTACTTCTGTAGAATAATATCATCCTAGCAAATTCCTTTAACTTAAACATAAATTCATTTACAACCATGGAAAGTCTAATTTCGCTTTTATTATATCATAAGCAAAAAATTTCAGTTTAAAGATACGTAATTGCTGCAAGATAATAAAACCTAGTGAGTGAACTCGTTCAGCTAAAGCCGAACATCGGGGCTTCAGATACAATAATGTCCAGTGGTCATTATTGCCGAGCCGCCTTTCCCAATAGGAATGAATACTTTGCGGCGAAGGAGGACTCTACCCCACCTGAAGTTAACGAAAGGCCACCCCCCCCTTATAGAAGTGGGGCTTAAAAACTGGATAAATTAGGGTACAGTCTCCTAAATTATTAGGCTACAGTACCCTTTCCCTTTTATCAGTAACCCGCAAACCTTATAGATAGAGAGACCTTTAGGCCTATTTTAAAGCTCTTCTTGCTAATGTTTATCATCTGGTATACCGCTGTAAAAATTGTCAATTATCAATACCGAAAGATACGTCCAACAAATTGCAATTGTTGAAACTAATACAAACCAACCTTCCCTAATCAAAATAATATTTAATTTATATCCAATATAATAGATTATATATAGAACGATTAACACTAAGGTTTTCCAAATCCATTTAAGTCTTAAAAAATATATCAGCATAACTGAACCGGATAACAAAAAGAAATGTCCCAACACTCCATAAAGGCGGCTAACTTCTGGGTCCGAAATTAAAGATGTGTTGAAATCCTGAAGTCTAAATAACATAAACAAGCCCCATACCAAAGTAATAACATTACATGTATAAAGAGCAAAAAAGATATATCCATAATAAAATACAGGCCCAATGCCCTGCATTGCTTTTATATACATTTTTTTAACTACCCAGAAGAAAAGCGGAATACCCATAACCGTCATCCAAGTTTCGTACCAGTTATGACGATAGATACCTAAACGTAAAAATAATTCCTCAATAAGGCCATATATCAGGCCAAATATAATAAACCAATAGGATTTTAAATTTAGAACTACAACCAATAAAGCTGAAGCTCCTACGGAAGATTGAGAAAACAAATTACCCGCCAGGACGTCGTCAAAAGGGCGCGGGGGATTTTTAAGTATCATTGGATAATAGACATATGCTTTTAGAAAAAACAGGAGTATCGTTTCAAATACAAGTACTATCCCAGTTATTGTCAGGTAGAATGCAATAATCACTCTACGGTAGTTTTTAGCCTTAATCAGTACGACAACTAATTCTATAATAGTAGAGATACCTAAAAGAATGTACCATATTGTATTACTCCAAAATATAGGGTCATACATAAGACCACCGAGAAAACACAAGTAATACTTTTAAAAGACGCTGATTTATAAGGCGAAGCGGTGAATTTGGTTTGGGATGACCCAAGTTTAATCCCTCCAAAAGTTATTTTACATAGCTTGCCCATGATCATTGGTTAGCTTTAGAAAACCCCAAGTAGCTATCGGAAACCAGATTACAAAAGGCACGATTGAGTCTATTATACCGTGTGTTAGTGTTAAAACACCCAGTTTGGTAATCGTTTGACAAAAGAACACACTGTAACCTATTCCTGCGATAGTGTACAAATAAATATATACTCTTTTATTAGGTAAAAAATAGAAATACATGATAAAGAAAATTGTCCAAGCAGTTGGTGCGACGATATGTATTCCCATTAAGCCAAACGGTTCGTAGTTAATATACTTAAATTCGCCCAGCAAATTAGCAATAGAAACAAATACAAAATCCAGCATCCCCCCAAAAATTATCCCGTAAAAGGCAAAACGCCGTATTTCTGGTTTAGGAACTATACTTATCAGAATTGCTCCCAGAACTGCAGTATATATAAAAGGGATGATGTTTATTGGCATTTTTTGCTGTCACCTCTAGACAATCGATCTAACATCTAGGATATCCTCTTTAGTTTGAAAAATTCATGGATTTACAAAAGAGGACAGCGAAAGCGAGGAATAAATTTCCTTTAAGTTGTATGATCTTTACAAGAAGGTGAAGAAATGGAATGGCTAAAGAATTTGAGCAACGCCATTGACTACATTGAAAGTAACTTAGCCGCTGAGATTTCTTATGACGAGGCAGCTAAAATCGCGTGTTGCTCCACCTATTATTTTCAGCGGATGTTTTCCTATGTAGCAGGTATTTCGCTTTCTGAATATATCCGGCGTCGAAGGATGACGCAAGCGGCATTTCAATTGCAGACGACAGACAGTAAAGTTCTTGAGGTGGCATTGAAATACGGCTACACTTCCCCTACATCCTTCAACCGGGCATTTCAGAGCGTACATGGGATCTCTCCGATTTCTGCAAAGGCACAGGGAAGCGTATTAAATGCATACCCGCCTATCCGGTTTTCAGTCAAAATTATGGGAGGTAATGTTATGCCCTATCGGGTCGAAGAAAAAGAAGCTATGCACATTGTAGGCATGCGCATTCCTTTGACATTAAATATGGAAGAAAACCAAAAGAATGTCCCTCCCTTTTGGGAAATGACATTAAAAAGCAGCAAATTTCCAGAAATTTGCAATCTGTCAAATAAGTCCCCGCAAGGTGTACTGGGAATTACTGCCTGTCAAAGCCTCGACGAAATTTATTACTACATAGCAGCAGCAACCGATAAACCTGTCCCCAAAGATATGTTCGAGTATGAAATTCCGGCAGCAACATGGGTAATTTTTGAGAGCGACGGATATTTCAAAGAATCCATTCAAAGCATTTTTAGACGCTTCCTCACAGAGTGGCTTCCCTTCTCAGGGTATGTTTACGCAGAACTTCCGGATATTGAAGTTTATCCAATCAGCGAGGCAAGGCCACAGGCGGGACACTCCGAAGTGTGGATTGCTGTAAAAAAAGAAAAGGGGAATTAAACTAATGGATTACCAGATTAAGTACCTGACAGAAATTCAGTTCCCGATTAGGGAGGACTAAAATGACTGCCATACTTGTTAAAGAATTAGTTAAAAAGTACAAAAACGGAGTGCAGGCATTAAATGGCCTCACTTTGTCAGTAAACGAAGGCGAAATTTTTTCTCTCTTAGGACCAAACGGCGCGGGAAAATCAACCCTTATCAACGTACTGACCACTTATCTGAGCCCTACATCCGGAAGTGTAATCATGTTTGGCAAAAATGTTGTTGATGAAGCGGCTGCAATCCGCACAAAAATCGCCTGTGTAGCGCAACGAACTTCTATTGATACGCATCTGTCCCTCACAGAAAATATGATGTTCCAAAGTAAACTTTATCAAGTGTCGAAAACAGAAGCACAAAAGCGAATGAAAGCACTAATTTCTTGCTTTGGCTTAGAACGATATTTGAAATACCCGGTTTCGTCTTATTCTGGCGGCGTGAAGAGACGCCTTGATATCGCGCTCAACCTGATGTCAAATCCCAAAGTCCTGTTTCTGGACGAACCGACCGTTGGCATGGATATAGGGTCCCGCATGGCAATGTGGGATATGATGAAAAAAATCAGAAACGATTTTGGAACTACGATTTTTTTAACAACTCACTATTTAGAGGAAGCTGACCAGCTAAGTGATACGATTTGTATTATGAAAAATGGGAAAGAGATCATCCAAGGTTCTCCGAACGCTCTCCGGGAATATTTGCACCAGGATATGCTGAAAATTAGCTTTTCATCGAATGAAGAAGCCAAAAGCTGTTTTGAGCTGTTAAAAAGCGCTATTGATTTGCAAGAATCGGATTTGCGCCGTAACAAAATTATTACCGAATTAAAAAACGGCCATCACGATTTGGAAAAAGCAACTCGCCGGTTATTGGAGCATAGTGTTTCTTTCCTGGGTATCGAGATTATGCAGCCCACCTTGGAAGATGTTTTTATCAGGCTAACCGGTATCGATGAAAAGGAGGCCAGTTGATGAGCGTTCTCACCTTACTTCAACGTGACATAAAGTGGCGTTTCCACAACGCTTTCACGATTGTGATTACTATTTTGCAGCCTATGCTTTGGCTGGTTTTATATAGCACCGTTGCCGGGCAATTTATGCAGGGTATGGGAATCAGAAACTATACGGCTTTTATTCTCCCTGGACTGATTGTACTGGTTACCTTTGGAACCTGCAGCAGCGGCGGAATTATGAATTACCTGATGAAAGCAGACGGCAGTTTCTACCGAATACTAATTGCCCCGGTTCGAAGAAGCTCAATTGTACTTGGGCAGGTATTGGAAGCGGTACTCTGCACTTTTATTGAAGTTGCTATTATCAGTGTTGTCAGCCTGGCTTTCTCAGTAAAAATCGCTTCGGGATTTTTGGGACTTCTTGTAATTATTTTGCTGGTATTTCTGACAGCGTTCTTTATAGCCGGATTAACATATGCAATCAGTCTTTGTCTTCCCAATGAAGTGATTTACGAAACCGTAATGAACGCAATTGTTTTGCCAATCTTCTTTTTAAGTACGGCGTTATTTCCGGGAGATAAATTAGCTGGTGGACTGGCAATAGCGATTAATCTCAACCCTTTTACCCATGTAATAAATACTTTACGGTCTTTAATTTTGCAGGGGAACATTGTAACCCACGAGGTAATCTTGGTTATTCTTTTGCTTGCCGTTATGTGCTCGATCAGTTTCTCATGGGCATTGTACCGCCTTACACGTGCCTAAGTGCATCAATTGGATTTAATCGACTCGCTTTTCTCGCAGGGGCTAAGCCGAAGATAATTCCCACAACTGCCGCAAATCCTACGGCCAGTAATACTGTCCAAGTTGTCAATATAAACGTAAAATTCATGAGTACAGATGCAGCTAAAGCAATCAAAATCCCAAGAAGCAATCCTAAAATGCCGCCAAATAAGGAAATAAAGATTGACTCGATCAAAAATTGTAACTGAATCTGTGCAGGTTCAGCTCCTAACGCCTTGCGCAGGCCTATCTCTGTAGTGCGTTCCGTCACGGATACAAGCATCATATTCATAATCCCGATTCCACCCACAAGCAAAGAAATGGAAGCAATTCCTGCCAATAATAGAGCCATCATGCCTGTTATATTACCAATCATATTAATGATATTCTGCATATTAATCACACTAAAGGAATCCTTATAATAATTAAATGCTGTGTTTAGGACGGTTGTAAGATCATTGGTAATTGCAACCGATTTACTGGAATCACTCATATAAACATCAACACTTTTTATGTACCCTACCGCCAACGTTTTCATAGCCGTAGTATAAGGTATCATGGCAATTTTGTTGGTTGAACCAGCGATTGTGCCGCTTGAAGCTTTTAGAACTCCGACAATCGTAAAGGTATTGCCGTTAATCAGAATCTTATGGCCAAGAGGATTAATTCCGAAAAAAAAAATCTTTGACAAGATCGCTGCCGAGAACAGCCACTTGATTTTTATCGTTCACATCCAGTATATTTATTCCCCGGCCAATCGCCATGATATCCGTTTCCTTTTTAAAGTATGTTTCATTTTTACCTTGGATTGAAACACCTGTTTCTACTTGACTATCTTTCACCAAAGCGGCACTACCTGAAACCGTAGGCGAAACACCGCTGACGTTATTGACCTGGGCAAGCTGCTTCAAATCCGCCTCACTAAGCCCTTGCTTTAGACGAGTGCCCATGGCCTGAATGGTAATTTTATCTGCTCCAAGAGAAGAGATCTGGCTGGTGATACTTCCTGTAGCACCTTGTACAATAGTAATTAGGGCGATGATGGAGGATACGCCGATGACCACCCCCAGCACAGTCAAAAATGAACGCACTTTATTATGCGTAATATTACTCCATGACATTTTGATGCTTTCTTTCAGCACTGGCTCACACCCCCTCGCTTAAACGTCCGTCGAGTATATTGACAATTCTTTTGGCATGCCCGGCGATATTTTGGTCATGAGTAATCATAATAATTGTTCTTCCTTCAGCATTGAGGTCTTCAAACAATTCCATAATCTGTTTACCGGTCTTTTGGTCAAGTGACCCAGTGGGTTCATCGGCCAGCAGGATAGCCGGCTCGGTTACAACGGCACGGGCAATAGCTACACGCTGTTGTTGTCCACCTGAGAGCTGATTAGGATAGTTTTTCATTCTTTCTCTAAGACCCACACGCTCAAGGATCCCTTCGGCCCTTTTTTTTCGTTCTTCCGGCGCTACTCTGGCATAAATCATTGGCAGCTCCACGTTTTCCAGGGCGTTCAGCCTTGGCAGAAGCTGAAAACTCTGAAATACAAAACCGATTAATTTATTGCGAATCCGGGCCAGTTCTATCTCATCCAAATCCTCAACATCATGGTCTGCTAAAACGTATTTTCCGACTGTAGGAACATCAAGGCACCCTATGATATTCATCAAGGTGGATTTTCCTGAGCCAGAGGGTCCTAATATAGAAACAAACTCTCCTTCATAAACTTTTAGGCTAACCTCTTTAAGTACCATAAACTCTTCAGCATCGAGATAATAGCATTTAACAATGTTTTGCATATTCAATATTTCACTCATTGCCCACTGCCACCTCCGGAGGTTCCTTGTTGAGCATTGTTCGTACCTTGACGCATCTGTGAGCCCGGACCGAAACCTGTGTTAGTGGTTGTCGCAGGTGGTATTAGAATAATATCGTTTGTTGTTACCCCGCTTTTGATCACAACATTGACACCGTCGTTAATACCAAGCGTAACCCCGACTTGTTTAGGCATATTACTGCTGTTTTTTAACAGAACATATGGATTATTATCCACGTCGAACTGAATAGCAGACATGGGCAAAATAACAGCACCGGAAACACTTTGGTTTTTGATCTTTGCTTGCGCCGACATACCTACCCGAAGATCGCTCTCCTTAGGCAGGGAAATGGTCGCCGTAAAGGTAGAATAACCGTTTTGATAGGTACCTACTTGCGAAACATCCGTTATTTTCCCAGTGACCTCTTTGTTCAAGGCATTAATGGTGACAGTGGCTTCTTTGCCAGTTGAAACGGCCGCTAAGTCGTTTTCATCAACCTGGGCTATCAATTGAAGATTTGAAAAATCAACAATGTCCAACAGTTTTGCCCCTGGCATCATTTGAGCATTAACATCTGCATAAATAGTTGTTATCTTCCCGGAAATATCCGGCTTTACTTCTAAACCATTTGTAGTCGTCATAAGTACAGTATCCGGCGTAACTTGGTCACCCTCGGCGACCTTTATATCCTTTATTTGCATAGCCTGACTCGCATAGACTGTCTGACTGTTCTTGGCTGCAACGCTGCCGGAAAAACTGTAGTAAGTCGTTAAACTGCCAACTGTCGGTTTAACCTCGGAATAGTTCAATTTCTTGGGTACGGCTAATTTAATAATAACTAAGGCAACAACCAACATACCTAGGATTGACCAAATAATTGCTTTTCGATTCGACCTTTTCTTATTCTTCATTATTCTTACCTCATAATTTTACGATCTTTATTTTATAACAATATTGCCTTTGTTCATGCCCCGGCTACACACGGACCGCTGCTCTTAAGCGCTTTTACAAGTTAAATTACTTGGAATGACGACTTTATACTATGGAAGATATTTTGTAGAGGATTAATTAAAAATATTCATGACTGCATTTACTAAACATAGTACGGTTTGTGTGGTGACTATCTTGTCGCTAATTTTGTCGTGCTTGGATACTATTATTTCTATCTATTTGGAAACAAAAGAAAACCGGTTAATAGCTTCTCTAAGCCATAACCGGTAGTAAAGGAGTTCGCCGCATTAAATGGTAATTTTGATGACTTGCATATCGAGATAATGAGAACTAAGAGTTTGACTGCTTGTTTACTTAATAATGTAGAAATATTTTACCTTCATCCCCATCGACATCTACTTTCCGGCCCTCTTTAATCAATTGCATGACTCCAGGTATATTCACGACAGCGGGAATGCCATATTCCCTAGCCACAATGGCCCCGTGGGATAAGAAACCTCCGGTTTCCATGATCACAGCACTCGCTTTTAAAAACAACGGCGTCCAACCTGGATCAGTGGATGGCGCTACCATTACATCTCCCGGCTGCAATCTGCTCCCTTCATTCGGATGACGGATCAATCGAGCCGGACCGGAGGCTCTTCCGGCGGCAACAGGCACACCTGCCAGGAAATTGTCGGAAGTCCGTGCAGCAGGTTCCGAATACTTAGGAGTGTCTCCCATAATAATATCCGGCGGTGCAATAGCCTTCATTTCATTCATAAAGATTTTTCGTTCGGCAACAAGTGCCCGGAGCCCATCACCGTCCCACTCGCCATCTAATATCGTTACCAGCTCAGGCCAAGTACAGAAGTAAATATCGCCTTGTTTTTCTAGAATACCCCGTTCGCAAAAACGAGACCCCACCTCCTGGGCTAACATCCGGTAAGCCTCCATCAGTACTGCCATCACTGATTTGGTCTTTTCCCGAACGGCAGCTCCTTCCTGAGCTCTCCTAATTAATTCCTTAATAGAACGATGTATATTAGAGGGTACTTTTTTTTCAATTTCCCGCCAAGCTTGTTCTAATTTTTCCTTTTGCTTTGCCTTCAATTTAGCCAGATCAGCGGTGTTCATTGTACTACGTATAATATCCATCAGATAAGAAGGGTCTTCCTTCCACCTGGGGTTAATAATATCCAGCTCGTAGACTGCCCGGTGCCCAAATTCTTTTAAAAACTCCCGGAAGGCCTGCTTAAAAGGTGATCGTTCAGGTAACTGCTCTTCCCAGCCCGTCGGGCCAAAGGCTGGGCCGGTTAAAAATTGAACAGCATCATTATCCTGGCGAGCAATTTCGGCCAATTCCACAAGTTTGTAGCCGTGATCTGCGCTCGTTATGTCCACCGTTCCACCAACCATTAAGCCATTGATAATCATCGGAGTCCCGTAAGCGAAAAATTCCATTAGGATATTAATGAGTCCCCCTATGGCCATAGAAGCCGCTCCGCTTAAAAAGGTGAACTCCCCGGCAAATCCTAGGGATATCTTACCCAGATCGTTATACAGTTGAATAAAATCCTTATCTGACAAGTGCCCAAATCCATCCTTTGTTAGGTCGTTGATGGAGCCTAGGACCCGTGCATGAATTGCCGAGGCATTTTTTGTTGCTTCATTAACTAAATCGTTGTATTTTAATCCACGCTCTGTTCGTTTCAAACCAACAGTCCCCTCAAAAGGTTTGGGGTCCTTTAGCTCAATTTCCGGCTGGTGTCCCCCCCATCCGGCATTAAAGTCACGGGGCAATGACCCCATCGCATCAAACATAGCCCATTGCAGTGCCGATAGATTACAATACAGACGACCGTTGAAAAACCTGGAGAATTGTAATCCTTCCGGCAAGGGATAACCGGTTTCGGTAAAATTAAATTTAAGAATTGTATCGATGGTATTAATCGCTAAACGTCGATTGAGTGGTGACAGAACCATAGGCACAGCATCCCTATAATTTCCATTAGACCAGATATCAGCTTGGTTCTTTAAAGCGTCAAAGGTCTTACGAGGTAAGGAAGTTACTGGTCTGGCCTGAACTAAAACGAAATCCCGGCCATCAAAAACCCATTCCACATCCTGGTGCTGATCACAATCCCCAAGAGCTTCGAAAACCCTTAAAAGCAGTAAACCTAACCTCTCAATTTTCTCATCCGACAACACCCGTCTGTTATAATATTCAGCCTTCAGCACAAATTGAGTTCCTCCACCCTCTTTAAGACAGGTTACTCCTTCCTTCTGCCCAGTTTTTCGTTCAATTAATTGAGGTACTGCGCGCCATGGACTGGCCTCTAGATAATATGTATCCGGCTCTACAATGCCCGCAACAACGCTTTCGCCCAGGCCAAAATTCGCATTGATAACCAAAATATCCCGACGTCCAGTTTGGGGATCACAGGTAAAACCAACTCCAGCTGCATGGGCGTCCGCCATCTCCATCACGACCACCCCAGTAACTACCTCATCATCACTGATTGTTAGTTTCCTGCGGTATACTATAGCCTGAGTCGACCAAAGTGAGGCATAACACCCTTTTATAGATTCAAGGATGTTACTCAAACCACGGACATTTAGAAACGATTCATGGATACCCGCAAAGGATGCCTGTGCGGAATCTTCCGCTGAAGCGGACGATCTTACAGCCATTGGTCTTTCAAGAATACCCAATCTGTTGAGCATGGTTCTTAATTCTTCCATGATAAGCTGTGGTATAGAGCCAGCTTTGATTTTTTCTCTTAATTGACTCAATTTGTCCTGGTTTTTAGGTTCCTCTATGCTTCCGAGAGTTACTGATTCAGAAATGGTTTTAACCCTGTCCTCTAATCCGTTGTACTTGATAAACTCATCGTAAGCACGGGTAGCAAGGACTCCTCCCATGGGAATTTTGAAGCCATACTGTGCCAGACGTCCCAAATTCCAGCCCTTGCCGCCGGCCTCATTAACTCCACACTGGAAAGCTTCATCCCACGTTAAAAAGTATTTGTCTGCGGATTTAATCACTTAAACCACTCTCCAAAAAATATTTATTGCATGTACTGCATTATATCTTGTACCCTCCTCTGAAATTGGCCCCCTCTAGGAATAGATCGACCATATTTACTATCTCTTTGCTCAGTTCTATCTTTGATGAGTCATTCAACCACTCCATTACAATAAAGCCGCGCAGAAAATCCAATTGTTTGACCAACAGTTTAGCCGAAATATCTTGCCTGATTTCACCTGCCTCCTGGCCTAACTTAATAATCTCGGCAAGAAGGCTATGGGTACCGCCGCTTTCGTATCCCGCCCCCTGAGACATGTTTTTGAAACGATAGCCTAAGCTAATTCCTATAAGCTCCTGGTTAATTTCTACCTCTTTATATACTTTGCCCAGTGTATTTAGCAGACGCGACCTTGTATCGGGTAACTCAGGCAGAGTGGCCAAGGCCTGCTGAGTAAATTCTTTGGAAATACCTCTAACATAGTCGTCGACAATAGCCTCTTTAACGGGAAAGTGATTGTACAGTGTTTTCCTGGCAATATCAGCTTCTTCGGCTATCTGTTCCATAGTCGTATTGTTAAAGCCCTGGCTTTGAAATAAATCCATCGCGACTTTAATAATCTTCTGCTGTGTTTCCTTCTTCTTCCTTTCAACCCTGCCTTCAACTGGTATATCTCTTGGTTCCACGCTACGCCTCCTCTGTATATTTGATAAACTAATGTTAGCGGAAATGTCATTACACATTGAGTCTATTTACACATTGTGTATATAATTATTATCTCTATTTACTACTAGTGTGTCAACACTTAGTTATGATTTTTCTTAAAACAAATTTTCTCTACGGACGAAAAAAACCGAGGTCAGATTTTACCTCGGTTTTTCCTACTTAGTCGCAACTATATGCATTTGACTCGTTTGATTGCATAAAACATTTCTTGAATAAAAATGAAAGCGTGGTGTTAGCACTATAAATCGTTCATGAATTTAGTGGAGCATTTTTGCTTTAATATTGTGTATCATTTGCGTTGGTTGAACTTATGAATTTCCAGGTGAATCTGTCAATTAGTTAGATTGATTCTCATCAAATCTAAAATTTTCTCCACGGCCACTCAGGCTCATTAAATAATCTCAAACGCAAGACTTTCCAAATCTCTTTGAAACCCTCTTGAATATCTTCCGCACTATGGCCCAAGGCCCGGAAACAATAAGTCTGTCTATTAATTTCAGTTCCGGCGATTAAAATCTTATAGTGTTCAGTGATCTGTTCCAAAAAGCCGTCTTCATCTTCCGTGTGGCGCTGCAAAAGTTCAGACATTACCCGCGGCAGATGCTGATCAATGGCCCAAAAGGTGCCATAATGCGTATAGCCATGCATTGGGCCAAGAGGGCTCCAAGTGTGTAAAAATGGAGGTAGCTTTTGCGGCTCCAGCTGAAACCGGTCACAGCAAATCAATTCACCATCCAAAAAAATTCGGGTCTGCTGATCCAGCAAATTATATTTAAAAAGCTCCTGGCGGGCAACCCGTCCAGGAGCCGTAATTTCCCAAAAAAAGACCGATGCTTGACTTGAAATCCAGAGATTAGTGCGGCTGAATAAACATGCTTCGGCAAAGGGTATGACCACTTCCGGCATATATTCGAGTCTGGCCCCTTTCTCTACAATCAAGGTTGTTAATTGCCTGGAGAGATTTCCTTGCGGTGAGCGAAAAACCTTGGTCGCCCCTTGACCAAAAACAACGGCCTGCGCATCCTTCTTTACCCGTACGGAAATACTGTGCTGATCTCCTTGCAGAAGGCCGGCTGCGGGATTCATTATAAAGAAAAAAACCGCTCCCTGCTCATTAGCATAGAGAGGGGTTGAAGCTCGCAGCGGCATTCTTTGACGCAAAGAGCTGATATAACTCCGGCCGTTTTCCTGCTGAACCTCAACTTGCAGAATACCGTGTTTTAAACTTGGAATCATTAAGTAATATCCTCCATGATCACGTTTTTCCGTATCCACATTAATACTTGATCTAAACCTTCTTCAGTTCTCAGATTGGTAAACAAGAAAGAGCGTTCACCGCGCATGCGCAGCGAATCTTGAGCCATCACTTCCAGACTGGCCCCAACATATGGAGCAAGATCTGTTTTATTGATGATCAAAAGATCGGAGCGCGTAATTCCAGGGCCCCCTTTGCGGGGAATTTTTTCTCCCTGTGCCACATCAATAATATAAATCGCAACATCGACTAATTCCGGACTAAAGGTCGCCGCTAAATTATCCCCGCCGCTTTCCACAAAAATAAGTTTTACATCTGGAAATTTCTCTTTAAGTATCTCAATCGCTTCCAAATTCATTGAGGCATCCTCCCTTATGGCTGTATGAGGACATCCTCCCGTTTCCACGCCAATGATTCGATCCTCCGGCAAAACCCCATTGCGGCAAAGGAATTCCGCATCTTCTTTGGTAAATATGTCATTGGTTATTACAGCAACACTATAATCTGTCGCCAAATAACGAGTCAGTTTCTCTACAAGGGCTGTTTTACCTGATCCCACAGGCCCCCCTACTCCGATGCGAATCGGCCACATACCAAAATCCTCCTTTTTTCAAATTCTTTTATTAAATTTTTATAAAGCTCTTAAAACCTTTGAACCTAAGAAGCCTAAGACATAAAGATCCGGGAATATAATTGTTCATGGGCCATAGCGGCCCAATCTAAGGCCGGTGCACTGCCGCCCCAATCCTTTTCCGTAGCGGCAACTGCCCATTGGATGCAAGTATTGAGCAAGGGTTGAAGCTGCGCAAGCACCTGCTGCCCGCTTGTTTGTCCCAACGGGATAGCCCGTACACCGTTGGCAATCAGAGATGCAGTACTCATATGCGCAAAAGCAGCCAGCAGCAAGGGTAATTCGATTTTAGCGCTGGCACCATAATGTCCCAGAATAATAGCATGATGACCAAAGGGGAAACTTACGTCAATAGTGTAATCAGCATCAATTTCCATAAGTAATTGGCGCAGCCTCTTCCCCATCTTGTGACTGCCCGCACGGCTTTCCGAGGGCAATTTCAGAGCATTTAATCGTCTGTCCAATAAAGCAAGCCGCTGCCCATCAGATTGCCGGGCAGCATCCCAAGCAAGTTTTACGGCGAGTAAATCCGTAGGCCGCCAAGTGTAATAGAGAAACGTCTGCATAAAGCGGTTTAATTCTTCCTTGCTATTAATGTCCCCGCGCTGAATCATAGTTTCCAATCCGAAAGATTGGGTAAAGCCTCCTGAAGGAAAGGAGGAATCCGCCAGCTGCATCAAGCGCAGTCCCTTTTCCAGAGAAAACTTTTCCATCATGGTGCGAAAGCCCGGTCCTCTTTGACCGGGGATAAACCAAGCTTGGTCAGCTGTTCAACGAGTACCGAATTATAAGGAGTCAGCAAAGAATCGCTCTTCACCTCGATAGGCGCATGCATATTGCCGATGGCATGGGCAGCCAAACCCATTTCCTTCATATTCCGGACCGGAACAAGCAAGACCGCTTCTTCCTTTACCCTTACGACAATGACGTGGTTATCTTCCCGGTAAAGAATATCTCCGGGATGCAGATGCCCGCTCTCCAGTTGGATTCCTATATCCCGGCCCACATCCGATGTCTTGCGCAGAATTCTCTTCTGAAGTTCATCCCAGGAAAGGAAAACCTGTTCAATGGTTAAAGCCTCTTTTCCATGCTGCTGATCTTCTTCCAAGTCTCTCAGTTTACCAACCACTTTCGTAACTATCATAGCTTAGAACTCCTCCTCCTAAAACATAAAGTAGCGCTGAGCCAGAGGCAGAACTTCAAGCGGCTCACAAGTCAGGTTCTCTCCATCGGCAGTCACTTGATAGGTTTCAGGGTCCACTGAAATCTGCGGTGTCGCCGAGTTATGTTTCATGTCGGCCTTCCCAATATTGCGGCAGTTCCTCACCGGAACAAGCTGTTTAGCCAGCTTTAACTCCCTGGCCAGTTTTTCCGAATCCGCTGCCTGAGATATAAACGTTAAGGAACACGCAGCGATTGCTTGCCCAAAGGAAGCAAACATCGGCCGTTGGATCACCGGCTGAGGTGTGGGAATAGAAGCATTAGCATCACCCATGGCGGCATACATAATAAACCCGCCCTTGATCACCATACTTGGTTTTACCCCGAAAAACTTCGGATTCCAAAGTACCAGGTCCGCTAATTTACCCTTTTCAACCGAACCAACTATATGACTAATTCCGTGGGTGAGGGCAGGATTAATGGTGTATTTGCTAATATAGCGTTTTATCCGGTTGTTATCGTTCTCTCCGCTGTCAGATTCTAAGAACCCCCTCTGCAGCTTCATCTTGTGCGCCGTTTGCCAGGTTCTGATGATCACTTCGCCAACCCGTCCCATGGCCTGAGAATCTGAAGACATCATGGAAATGACACCCAGATCATGTAAAATATCCTCAGCAGCGATAGTTTCCGGACGGATGCGGGAATCAGCAAAAGCGATATCTTCCGGAACCCGTTTATCGAGATGATGGCAGACCATGAGCATATCGAGATGTTCTTCCAGGGTATTCACCGTAAACGGCCGGGTAGGATTCGTTGAAGATGGCAGGACATTAGGCAACGAGGCTACTTTAATGATATCCGGAGCATGGCCTCCTCCCGCTCCCTCGGTATGAAAGGTATGAATCGTCCGCCCGCCAATGGAAGCTACGGTATCTTCGACAAATCCCGCTTCATTCAGGGTATCCGTATGGATGGCGACCTGAATATCATATTCGTCGGCAACCTTGAGGCAGCAATCAATAGCGGCAGGAGTCGATCCCCAATCCTCATGCAGTTTAAGACCCATGGCCCCGGCTTTTACTTGGGCTATCAAAGGTTCGGGCAGCGAATTATTCCCTTTTCCGAAAAAGCCCATATTAATTGGAAAGGCTTCAGCAGACTGCAGCATCCGGTACATATTCCATTCACCCGGCGTACAGGTGGTAGCATTCGTTCCGGCTGCCGGGCCGGTTCCGCCTCCTAGCATGGTTGTGACGCCGGAAGCAATGGCCGTCTCAACTTGCTGCGGAGAAATAAAATGAATATGGCTGTCAATTCCGCCTGCCGTAACGATAGAGTTCTCTCCGGCAATCACCTCGGTCCCAGCCCCGATGGGAAGGTTAACTCCCGCCATTGTCTTAGGATTTCCTGCGCGGCCCAGGCCATAAATCCGGCCTTCTTTAATCCCAATGTCAGCCTTGATAATACCCCAATGGTCGATGATTACGGCATTGGTAATCACTGTGTCCATAGCCTCATTCAAGGCTTGAGGGTCCTGACCCATCCCATCACGAATGACCTTGCCGCCTCCAAATTTGGCCTCATCACCGGGGCTGGTCAAATCATCTTCTACTTCCAACCATAATTCCGTATCTGCCAAACGGATTTTATCGCCAGTGGTTGGTCCATACATATCGGCATGCTGACGGCGGGACATATTCAATGTCACAGTTCCATTCCTCCTCACATTTTCAAGTCGGGTCCCAAGAATAACCCCTTATTTAATAAACCCTTTCTCTTGAGCCCGCTCTATACATGTTGACTTGTCCATACAGCCGGCACTTAAGTTATTGGCTCCCAACCAAGGCCCCTTACCCGAAAATTGAACAAGTTTTACCTTTCGGCTTTCCCCAGGTTCAAAGCGAACTGCGGTCCCCGAAGGAATATTTAAACGCATTCCCCAGGCTAAAGCCCGCTCAAAAATCAAATACCTGTTTACTTCAAAAAAATGAAAATGCGATCCCACCTGGATGGGCCGGTCACCGGCATTTTCTACAACCAGGATTTCTGTTTTTAAGCCTTGATTGGCCTCGATAATGCCTTCGGCCAATTTAACCTCTCCCGGTATCATTAACTTTTACCTCCTTTAGCAAAGAACCTAGTCCCATCTCCAAACCCGAACCTAAAGGATCGGATGATGAACGGTCACCAATTTCGTTCCGTCGGGAAAGGTTCCCTCAACCTGAATTTCCTCAATCATTTCCGGGACTCCTTCCATGACCTGGTCACGCCTTAAGATCTTTAGCCCCAGTTCCATGAGCTGGGCGACGCTATAACCCTCCCGAATTCTTTCCAAGAGTTCGGCGCTGATCAAGGATACAGCTTCCGGATAATTCAATTTTAGGCCCCGGTTTAAACGGTCGCGGGCCACCTGTCCTGCAGTATAAATTAATAATTTATCTTTTTCAGCCGGACTAAGATGCATCCCCTAACCCCCTTTCCTGATCTGAATTTAAATGGCCAGGAGTTTCTGAATTTCCTCTTTTTTGATTTCCCGAGTGAAACCTTTGGCCACGATGCGTCCTTTTTCCATGACGTAATAATAATCGGAAACCTCCACGACAAAGTCCAGATACTGCTCAACAATCAGGATCGTTAAGTTCTCATCCTGTTTCAATTGTTTAATGACCCGGCCGATTTCCTGGATCACAGAAGGCTGAATTCCTTCCGTTGGTTCATCGAGGATCAGTAATTTTGGCTTAGCTACCAAGGCCCGGGCAATCGCCAGCTGTTGCTGCTGCCCCCCGCTTAAGTCTCCCCCTTTTCGTTGCAGCATGGTTTTTAAAACCGGAAACAATTCGTAAACCGTTTCATCAATACTTCCCTTGCCGCCAAGGGCCTCAAGACCAAGCAATAGATTTTCCTGAACCGATAACTGGGGAAAAATATCCCTCCCTTGAGGGACATAACTAATCCCTTGCCTGGCCCTAAAATACGTAGGTTCCGCAATAATTTCCCGTCCGTTAAACTTAATGCTTCCCTTAGGGGTACGAACCAAGCCCATAATACTTTTTAAGAAAGTCGTCTTGCCCACCCCGTTGCGTCCGAGGAGGCAGACCACCTGTCCTTTAGGAACCTCCAAATTGACATTATTTAGAATGATGCTTTCTTCATAATTGGCCTCAAGTTTTGTTACATCAAGCATTCGCCTTCCCCACCCCGTCCAAGGTATACATCGATTACCTTTTGATTGCTCTGAACTTCAGAGACACTTCCCTCATCCAATATTGCCCCTTCATGCAGGACCGTAACCTTCGTGGCATAATCTCTGACAAATTCCATATCGTGTTCCACAACGATGATGGTGCAATTTTGAGCTATTTTTTCTAGAAGTTTCCCGGTGGCATCCGTTTCGGAACGGCCCATACCGGCAACGGGTTCATCCAAAAGCATAAGCTTGGGCTCCTGGGCCAGAAGCATGCCAATCTCCAGCCACTGTTTTTCCCCGTGAGATAAGGCTTTTGGGGTGTTCAAGCGTTTTTCATATAAACCGATCGTTACTAAGATATCTTCAATTCTCTCGTGTTGCTCTTTGTTCAGTTTGTGAAAAACAGACGAATATAAAGACCTGTCTTTGACCACCGCAAGTTCCATATTTTCGTAAACGCTCATATGCGTAAATACGGAAGGCACCTGAAACTTTCTGCCAATGCCGATATTAACAATCTCGTGTTCCGAATAGCGAGTAACGTCCAGATTGCCGGAAAACAAAACTTGTCCGGATTGAGGCTTTACACGCCCGCAAATTGCATCGAGCAACGTTGTTTTGCCGGCACCGTTGGGGCCAATAAAAAAACGAATCTCGCCTTTCTCGATCTCAGTCTTGACATGATTAACAGCCCTGAATCCGTTAAAGCTGACCGTCAAATCATCAATTTGCAAAATGGAATCCATGTCCCCACCGCCTTTCAATTCTGTTGTTCCGCGGGTTAAGCCGCTTTATCTGTGCTTAGGTGCTCTGTATGGTTAGGGGTTTGCCGAAATTTCCGGGCCATTTCTTTGACCAGCCCGACAATCCCCTGGGGCATTAACAAGACGACAAAGACAAAGGCTAAGCCAATGAAGTAAGACCAGACATCCGGAAAACTGTCACTGATTCCGCTTTTCAAAGCATTTACCAAAATCGCCCCAATCACAGCGCCGATTAGTGTTCCGCGGCCGCCAATGGCCACCCAGATAACCATTTCAATCGAAGGCACTATCCCCATCTCCGCTGGGGAAATAATACCGACTTGAGGCACAAAGACAGCGCCGGCAAGACCGGCAATGGCCGCAGACAAACAATAGACAAAAATTTTATAGGTTGCAGGATTGTACCCTGAAAACCTTACCCGGTTTTCCCCGTCCCGGATAGCGACAAGGATCCTGCCGATTCTTCGTTTAACGAGAAAGTTGCAGAAGAGATAAGTCAAAACAAGAAGAGCTAAGGAGATGTAATATAAAACAAGCTTCGTTGCGTCGCTTGACAAAGAGAAACCCATAATACTCCTGTAATCTGTCAGACCGTTTGTTCCGCCGGTGTAAGCCTGTTGGCCAACAAAAAGCACACTAAAAATAATGGCTAAGGCTTGAGATAAGATAGAGAAATAAACTCCCCGAATACGATTCTTAAAGGTGAAAAAGCCGATTACAAAGGCCAGCACAGTTGGAATCAGGATGGCCATGGCGAGGGCCAAAGCGCTGTTTGTAAAGGGTTTCCAAAACCAGGGGAGAGATTCCAAGCCGCTCCAAGACATAAAATCCGGCAGTTTCCCCCGGGCGGCTTCTAATTTGAGATACATGGCCATACAGTATGCTCCAAGTCCAAAGAAAACACCATGTCCCAGACTTAGAATTCCGGTAAATCCCCAGATCAAATCTAAACCAATTGCCAAAATAGCATACGCTATAAATTTTCCCAGCAAATTGACTCTAAAAATTGATAAAAATAAGGGAGCGAGTACTAGAAGTAAAATAAGGAAGGCGAACACAAGCAACTCTTTGGATTTTATTAAACGTTGAAAATTAAATCGCGAATTTCGAACATTGACCTCAGACATTGTCATCCCCCTTTCCATCATCAATCCTTAGTCATCTAAAGAACGGCTGCTGATATTGAACAGCCCATTTGGTCTCCACTGTAATAAGGTGATAATTAAGATAAAGACTAGGACCTTACCCAGAGAAGCATTGGTCAAAAATTCAAGGGTCGTGTTCGCTGTCCCGATTAAAAGCCCACCCGCAGCAGTTCCCACGAGTGTTCCCACTCCGCCCAGAACAACAACCATAAAGGTATCGACAATATAATTCGTCCCTAAAGTAGACCCAATGGAACCAAGCAAGGTTAAAGCACAGCCGGCAATTCCGGCGAACCCAGAACCAATAGCAAAAGTGTAAGCGTCCACTCTGCGGGTATTGATCCCCATACTTTCCGCCATTTCTCGGTTCTGCATGACCGCCCGGATTCTTCTCCCAGTTTTGCTTTTATAAAGCAGGAAATACATACTGAGCAGACAAACAATGACCAAAACGATAATAAACAGCCGCTTATAAGGCAATTGCAGCCCTTGGCTGAGGACAAGTCCTCCGTCCAGCCAGTCCGGGCTTTTCACATCAACATTCGGCGCGCCAAAAATATTGCGGGCCAGCTGCTGAAGTACTAAACTAACACCCCAGGTTGCCAGCAAACTGTCCAACGGTCTATTGTAAAGGTGCCGTATAACCGTACGTTCCAGGACAAAGCCGACAAGCCCGGAAACGATAAACGACGCAGGAATAGCCAAAAGAAAGTAGAGTCCGAATAGGCTTTTAGGCAAATGCAGGAATTGATTCTGCATGAGATAAGTTACATAGGCACCTATCATAATGAACTCACCATGGGCCATGTTGATGATTTTCATCAAACCAAACGTAATGGCTAGACCCAATGCGGCTAATATAAGAATAGAGCTAACACTGATTCCATTAAAAATTTGCAGGAAATAAGTTCCCATTCTTCCACCACCTTTTCCATCGCTTTTTCAGGGCAGAAAGTAAAAACTTTCGTTATATACTTTCTAAGCACAAGTCCAACTAGGCGGTCGCCCTCGCCAGTGACTCATAAGTGCAAAGATAGTGTCTTCGGACGCCAGCCAAGTTTTCTTTATAAGGTTGGGGTTTAACGGCGGAGGACGATAAGCCTGCACCGTTAAACCAACATTTAAGAGAATGAATTCTTCTAATTGCTGAGCCCTTTAGCCCAAGGATAGGATTTCAGATAAGGATCTGGTTTGACCGCCTTGCCGGTGCTCCAAATCTCTTTAATCGAGCCATCGGCGGCAACCTCACCTATTCTTACAGTTTTCCATAGATGTTGATTTTCACCCTCGATTTTAACCTGGCCTTCCGGTGCCTGGAATTCAATTCCTTTAGCAGCCTGCCGGACCTTATCCACATCGGTTGAGCCTGCTTTCTTGACAGCCGCAGCCCATAAATACACGGCATCATAAGCTGCTTCAATCGGATCATCAGTTACACGGTCAGCCCCATATTTGGCTTGGTATTTCTTCACGAATTCTTTATTCTCCGGGGTATCGGTTGTTTGATAGTAGTTCCAGGAAACCAGTTGCCCGGCCATATTGGCGGCGCCAATACCACGGACTTCTTCCTCAGCGACACTTACTGAAAGGGTTGTCAGGTCTTTAGAAGTGATCCCTGCATCCTTTAGCTGCTTGAAGAACGCAACGTTGCTGTCGCCATTCAAAGTATTGAAAACAACATCTGGTTTTGTGGCTTTAATTTTGTTGATGATGGTACTATAGTCGGTGAACCCAAGTGGTGTGTATTCTTCATCAACCACTTCGCCCCCTAAATCTTTAAGCTGGGCTTTAATAATTTTGTTGGCGGTTCTGGGAAATACATAATCCGATCCCAGTAGGAAGAATTTCTTGCCTTTATTTTTGAACAGCCACTCTACCGCCGGAACGATCTGCTGATTAGGAGCAGCTCCGGTATAGAAAATGTTGGGAGATGATTCCATTCCTTCATATTGAACAGGATACCAAAGTAAGCCATTGTTTTCTTCGAATACAGGCAATACTGCTTTGCGGCTGGCCGAGGTCCAGCAGCCGAAGACAGTGGCCACCTTATCTTGCTGTAACAGTTTCTTGGCCTTCTCGGCGAATGTAGGCCAGTCGGAGGCGCCGTCTTCCACCACCGGCTCTATTTTTTTACCTAATACTCCACCCGCCGCGTTAATTTCTTCAATCGCCATCATTTCCGCATCTTTGACCGACACTTCGCTAATAGCCATCGTTCCGCTTAAAGAATGAAGAATCCCGACTTTAATTGTGTTCCCTGAACTTGTAGTTGCCGCCGGTTGACTAGTCTGAGCGGCTCCACAACCTGTTACCAGTAATCCGGCAACAAGTGTCAGGGAAATTACTCCCGTTAGGCGTTTTTTTAGTTGCGTCGTTAAAATTTTTTTCATGTCTTCCTCTCCTCCCCTTGAGCTAAGACAGCATGATTGGCCTTGATCAATGCTGATGAGTTGCGATAGCGCTATCGAACCAAGCAAAAAGGCGCTGTAAAAAATGTCTTCTCTACCTCGTAAGGTACATAACATTTTTTCTCAGCGCCTTTGCCAGTTAAACTATATTCATTTTTGCATTTATCCAAGAGAAATCAAACCTTACAAAACAGCTTTTTTCACCCTAAAAAAACGGTCAAAAAATTTTACCCTCCCAGCTTTCGAAACTGTAAAGGAGTAAAACCGGTGTAATTCTTAAATAGTCGGCAAAAATAATCCGGACTGCTGTAGCCAAGTTTTTCACTCACTTCATAATTTTTATACTTGCCGGTTCCAAGCAAGTGCTTGGCATATTCCATCTTGACCTTTGTAGAGTAATCATTAAAGTTCACTCCGATTTTTTGTTTAAAAACCTTCCCTAGATAGTCTTTGCTCACGTGGACCTCATGGGCAATTGACTCAAGGGTAAGATCATCGCCTAGATGGTCAATTAAGTATTGACAGGCTTTTCTGAGCATACTGTCTCTCTGATGAAGCTCATATTTCTTTATCACATTGACCAACTCTTTAATGCGGTCCAGAAACTCCGATTTCAGCGCACTCAAAGAATAGCTATCCTGAAGGACATGGTCAAGAGCCTCGTTTTCAACCTTCTGGAGCCAGGAATATTCCTGGAATATGGTTCCGGTTAAGTTTAAAAGCATGATTTCCAATAACTTTGCCGTTTTAAACAGGTCTTGATCCAGTAACTTACTTAAATCCGCAAAAGCCATTTCCGCTTCAGTCAATGCTCCCCAATTTCCTTGTAGGATAAAATCTGCAATTCGCTCTTCTCGATTTTTAGGGTAAAAAAGAGTCAGGCTTTCTTCAATCAGCCTGTGTTCTTCCTCAGCCCTTATTCTTTGTTGGTTTCTTTCCTCCAAATATTCTTTCGTTCTTTGTAAAGCCTCACTGAGAATCTCATCCTCCAGGGGTTTGGTCATATAATCGAAGGCCCCTAAGCGTATTCCTTGTTTGGCATATTCAAAATCGCTGTGCGTACTCAGCAAAATGGTGCAAATATCCCATTTCCGCTCCCGCAGTTCGCTGAGAAACTCTATCCCATCCATCCCCGGCATCCTTATATCGGTTATGACAAGATCAATTTGACAATTTCCCAGTTTTCGCAAGGCTTCTCTTCCGTCACAAGCCTCTTCTTGCATTTGAAATCCATAATTCGCCCAATTTTTATATCTCCTTAACATGTACCTTACGGCTTTATCATCATCAACAATTAAGACTTTAAACACTTGCCTAACCTCCTTGTCTAGGCTGTCGGGGCCGCACTATTTTGAGTTAAAACTTTCTTTAGCAGAACTGCGGCCTCTTCAAAATTGTACGTGAAAATTGCTTCACTCAGTAGGTTATAGTCCTGACTACTCAACTCTGACTTCAGAAAAGACTGACAAACTGTAAACACAGTTGTCGCTTCAGCGTCCCCCTCTTCCAGAAGCTTAAGGAGTCTAGCTGGCTCGTTATAAGCAGTTTTATCGCCTGCAGATCTTACAGAATACCCCTCTCCTTCCGGAAGAGAGTCGGCAACAAATTGGGCAGCAGCTTTCAGAGTTGCCGCCAAGACTTTGGCAAACCGACTTATTTCTTGAGCCATCAACTCTTCATTCCGACTGCCTAGGACATTTTCCAAACGCAGGGATACTTCCTTCAGTTTATTCGCTCCAATAGTTGCGGAAATCCCTTTAAGTGTGTGGAGCAACAGCTCGGCTCCAGCAACATCACCCTTTGTCAAAAGCAGATTAAATTGATCATGGTCATTTTTATGGTTAGCCAGGAATCTCTCCAGGATATGCTTATAGCCTTCCCGCTTGCCTTGTAAGCGCGACAGAACACTTTCAAAATCTATCCATGTATTCGGTATAGTTAGCTTAGGGAACAAGTTTGGATTAGAAAAAGAGTTATCTTCTTCTGTTACGGCTTGTTCCGTCAATCCGGTCGATTCAATCGATTCAGTTGATCCTAGGTACAGAAACTTTCTTAACTCTTCAATCAGTTTCCCGGGGTTTAGGGGCTTCGTTAAGTAGCCGCTCATTCCTGCCGATTTGGCCCTTTCAGCAACCCCCTCAACTGCGTCTGCCGATAAGGCGATAACCGGCGGAGCATCTATACCCTTAAGTTCTAAGATACGCCGGGCCGTTTCATAGCCATCAATTTCAGGCATTCGAATATCCATCAAAATGACATCATAACGGGTTCTTGCTGCCATGGATACAGCATTAAAACCGCTCTGAGCTGTGTCAACTTCAAACCCAAGGTTTTCGAGAATCTCTTGGGTCATTTGTAAATTTATTTGATTATCCTCCGTCAAAAGAAGTTTTTTAGCAGCAAACAGCCGCGAGTTTAGTTTTTCGCTTTGAGAAGATGTCGCTACATAACCGGCGATTTCTAATTTTGCCGTAAACCAAAAGGTTGATCCTTTTCCCGTTCTACTACGGACACTAATTTCCCCCGCCATGAGGCTGACAATTTTTTTGCATATAGCCAGCCCTAAGCCGGTTCCCCCATACTTTCGGGAAGTAGAGGCATCCCCTTGGGTAAATACCTCAAACAAATGCTTCATTTGTTCCTCAGGTATGCCTACTCCAGTGTCAGAAATACTAAAACGAAGGTAAGCCTGGCTGCCGCCGCTTTTTATAACTTCAACTAAAACTTCCAATTTTCCCTTGTCCGTAAACTTAACTCCATTGGATAGGAGATTTAAAAGAACTTGCTTGAGTCTTGTCACATCCCCTTTTACATAGCGCGGAACATCCCCTTGTATTTCACAGTGAAAACTTAAGCCTTTGTGCTGAGCTTCAAGTTCAAACAAACTGCATATCTCCCTGACTGTCTCGTATAGGTTGAATTCCACAACTTCGAGAATCATCCGACCGGCTTCAATCTTAGAAAAATCAAGAATTTCATTAATAATCCCCAATAGGCTCTGAGCTGCCATATTTACATTTTGCAGATATTGCTTCTGTTTGAACGTAAATTCGGTATGATCAAGTAAATAGAGATAGCCAATAATTGTATTCAGCGGCGTCCTTATCTCATGACTCATATTAGCCAAAAATTCACTTTTAGCATTATTAGCTTTTTCGGCTTCTTCTTTAGCAGTTTTCATTTTTTCTTCGGCGTGTTTTCGCTTGACTAATTCCTCCTGAAAGGACCGGTATAAGTCATTAAAGGTATTGGCAAGCAATCTGAGTTCCAGGGAGCCTTCCGCCAACAAGCTGAAGTTTTCCTTGTTAAAGGAAAATACTTTTAACAATTCGGTATAATTCCTGATGGGAAACGTCACCTGTGTAAAGAGAATTCGCAGCAATACCGCAACCGCACCAATAATAATAACTGCCAAGATTGCCTGCAGGATCGCTGCCCTTTGGGTGGCATTCCGAGCACTTTCCAATTCTGCTTCCAAGCGGGTATTCATAATCTGCTGGAATTTGTCGATGGGGTCCATAATGCTCCGCTTGTCGGCATCGTATTTAGCATCAAACATGATGTCCCGTGCTTTAGCCAGCTTTTCCTCAGCACTTAGCTTTTGATCTTCGCCGCTTAAACTGTAGGAAGCCACTTCTGGCGGCATTTGCGCCTCCGGTTCCTGCATAGCATTAAGTACAAGCCGCATGGAATGTCTTTCCGTGTTCACCAGGGCATCTGAATTCTTTTTCGCCTCAGCCAACAAGGCCATTTCTTCACTGGGAGAGTGTAGTTCCGCCAGCCTAGAGATTACATGATCCCGTGTTTTGGTAACGTTGATCTCCTCCCAGTATTTGTTCATATGAGTCTTATCATTGGTTACCGCATACTTGCGCGCTTCATCCGTTAAATAATCCGAAGCATTGGCTAAATCAATGCCCAGTTGTTTAAATTCTGTTCTTCTTTTTTCGGCATTCTGTTCATCTTTAATGCTTGAACTCATGTAAACAACACTGCTTCCCAGCAGGATAGCAATAAGAAAAAAGATTCCTACCATTAAGGCACTAATTGTCGATTGTTTGATGATAATTTTTGATGGCATTTGACTCATCTCCAATAAAAAAAGCAACGGAGCGAGTTTGATCCTTCAAACAGGCTCCGTTGCCTTAATACCCAATAGATTAAATGTATTATATAATAGAATTAGACCCTAAGCAAGGACCGCTTTAGCCTCTAACTTGTTTTACCGACTCGAACTTGCCTTATTAGTTATCGCTTGTTGAGCAGAACCCTTCCTTTAGAATTTTACTATCAAATCAATTGGAGCTGGTCTTTTTGGATTTTACCCAAGCAATGAATCAACCAGAAATCCTCCTGGTGGATGATACACCGGAACATATTGAAACGGCTGTAATGATGCTGCGGGAAAGCAACTTTAAAGTGCGCATCGCTACCAAAGGGAGTACTGCTTTTAAGTTAATTGAGCAGCATCCTCCAGACCTTATCCTCTTAGATGTCTACATGCCGGAAATGGATGGCTTCGACATCTGCCGAATTCTTAAAACCGAAAGTGATTTTAGCTATATTCCCATTATTTTTCTGACATCCAGCAATGATCCGGAAAGTATTAAAAAGGGATTTGAACTCGGTGCCCAGGATTATGTCGTTAAGCCTTTTAATATTTCAGAACTTCTTGCCCGAGTCCATACCCATATCAAGCTTAAAATACAAACAGAATCCTTGATCAAAGCGAATCAAGAACTGGATAGCTTTTGCTATACCGTTGCCCATGACTTAAAAGCTCCGCTGCTCTCCCTCAGAAAACTCACAGAATACCTGGCTTTAGACTACTCAACTCTACTGGATAACGATGGCCTGGAACTAATTGATAACATTCAGCAAAAGTCGCAGGAAGTTGTCAAGCTTGTTGACCATTTACTTGAGCTCTCAAGAATGAGTGAAATGCCGATGAGCATCGAACCGATTAATTTAGAGCAACTATTTAGGAAAGTTTACGACGAGCTCATCAAACTTGAGCCTCCAAGAAATGTAACCCTTAGGATTAATAATATCCCTCTTATTCAAGGCGACCTAGTCATGATCAAACTCCTCGCTATCAATATTCTCTCCAATGCTTTAAAATACACCCGCATTCGCAAAGATGCTTGTATTGATATCTCATCTTCAGAAAATGAGACTGAATATATCATCTCTGTCAGAGACAATGGTGCAGGCTTTGATATGCGTTATGCTTCACGATTATTTAGCGTCTTTCAGAGACTCCATTCGCAAAATGAGTTCGAAGGCTCCGGTGTCGGTCTTGCCATCGCCCAAAAAATTCTTAAGAGACATCATGGTTTAGCCTGGATGACAGGAAAGGTTGATGAAGGCGCAACATTTTACTTCAGTTTACCCAAAACCTAAGTGAACTCGTTCAGCTAAAGCTGAACATCGGGGCTTCAGATACAATAATGTCCAGTGGACATTATTGCCGAGCCACCTTTCTCAATAGGAATACTTGGCGGCGAAGGAGGACTCTACTCCACCTGAAGTTTTCGAAGGCCCCACCCCCACTTGTAAAAGTGGGGGTGGGGCCTTCGAAAACTTGATAAACTAGCCATAGTCCTGGCGGGTATAATTCCGACTTCAATTAACCCTGTCCACAAAGAAATTCTTGCACCAAAGATCACTCGGCTGAAGAGTGTCCCGGCCAAAGTTATCTGTACTCATCTAGTGAGCCGCACTTGGAGCCTCAAGCTTAATCGCCGTATTTGCTGTCCGTAAAATTCATATTACAAAATTTGATGTTGTTATTATCTCTTTCTCTAAAACAATGACATATTCTTACACATTCCGGACATCTGAAATACATATAGGTTCGACCGTCGTGAAAAGCATGAACCCCTTTCATCTCAGAATTGCTAATCTTAATTTTATTGTTACAATGTTGGCACTTGATTTCATAAATAACTTCCATACTTACTCCTATCTTTGACTAACATACCCTGTTGCTTCCCAGTTCAAAAGGATAGCAAATTCAATTCTATCTGCATTTCTCAATGGCTGACTCTAAAATTTGCAATCCCCTTTTGAGCTGAGCATCGGTAACAACCAATGGGCACAAAAATCTTATGACATTTGCATAAATTCCCGCACTTTCTATGATCAAGCCATTTGATGCCGCACACTTCACAATATCCGTAACCAATTTGGGAT
This sequence comes from Desulfosporosinus sp. SYSU MS00001, assembly GCF_049943955.1. Lineage (NCBI taxonomy): Bacteria > Bacillati > Bacillota > Clostridia > Eubacteriales > Desulfitobacteriaceae > Desulfosporosinus > Desulfosporosinus sp. SYSU MS00001. The sequence goes on along the minus strand of NZ_JBNFTW010000001.1, from coordinate 317,616 downwards.
TAGGATTCTTACTCTTTTTGTCGGTAACGAATTCAATGCCCATCATACAACCTATACCTCTTACGTCACCAACCTCTTCATATTTCTCTTTCCACTGGTTAAATTTTTCTTTACATATTTCAGCAATATCTAGAGAACGTTCACACATATTATCCCGCTCAATAATTTCTATAACCTTTAGGGCAGACGCGCAGGCAATAGGGTTTCCGCCGAAAGTACCTCCGATAATACTGCTTTTAACACCGTCAAAAATTTGGGCGCTGGCTGTAACGGCGCTAAGTGGAATTCCGCCGGCAATAGATTTTGCAGTTGTTATAATGTCTGGAGGACAGCCAGCCTCAGCCCAGTAGTTTGAAACAAACATCTTGCCCGAACGAGCAAAGCCCGTCTGAACTTCATCGGCAATCATTAGAATACCGCTTTCATCACATAGTTTTCTGATAGCCTTGACCCACTCTAAAGGTGCAGGAATAAAGCCACCCTCTCCTTGCACAGGCTCGAAAACAACCGCAGCCACATATTCTGGCGGTGATGCTTCTTCAAATACTTTTTGAAATTTATCCGCATAATAAGCTATTTTCTCTTCTTCCGAATATCCTTGCGGTCCTCTAAATAGATAGGGAAATTCTGCTCGGTATACCCCATCTGGGAATGGACCAATACCGAAGGAATAAGCCTTTTTGGAAGTCATAGCAGAAGCAAGCAGGGTTCTGCCATGAAAAGCGCCCGAAAATACGATGATATTAGGTCGCTTCGTATAAGACTTAGCAATTTTAACGGCATTTTCAACAGCCTCTGCACCGGAGTTTACAAACATCGTCTTTCTTTTTTCACCTTTGACGGGGATAATTTGGTTCATTTTTTCTGCCAGCTTAATATATCCTTCATGAGTCACTATGTTCATCATAGCATGGAAATATTTATCGGACTGTTCTTTGACAGCCTCTATTAGTTCAGGATGACTGTACCCTATATTCAGTACACCTACTCCTCCAACCCAATCGAGAAAAATATTACCGTCCACATCTTCCAACATTGCACCTTCTCCTCTGCTGATTACGCAGGGATAAACACAGTTTATGGCACGTGGAACAGCCTCTCCTCTCCTTTCTATTATTGCTTTGGCCTTCGGGCCCGGCAAAGGCGTATTTATCGTTGGCAAAGCATCTCTAAGCATCATAAATTATCTCCTTACATATAAAATGTTTTATACCTATCAGACTCTCATACTGCTTCTCGGCACCACAGAGGTTGGGAAAATGAAAATGGAACTTTCCCGGCAATAAGTATGCCTTACGTTGCGTGGGATACTTTTTCTTTAGATTGCTTTCCGGTATATCCTTTTAATATCTTCCAAACTAAATACAACCGGGTGATTAGCGATTCCGGCCGCAGAAACTTTAAGGCAATTTTCCGCCATCCAATCCACATCTTCCAGAGTAATTCCCTGCTCGCCCAGAGTTGTTGCTAAATCAATTTTAGTAAGCAATTCCCTAACTTTCGCTACACAGTCATTTTCATCCTTACCTCCTAAAAGTTTGGAAATAACAGCAAATTTCTCAGGTGCACCACTGATTGATTCTTCAAAAATCACCGGGGTAAGGGCAGCTAGCCCCCTGCCATGGACTATATTTTTTAAACCGCTTGCAGGATGTTCCAATCCATGCGGTGCTGTAACACCGGCTGTATTAATAACCATTCCGCCAAGTGTACTTGCGAAACAAAGCTGCTCCCAGCTATCAAGATCGGACGGATCATCATATACCTTACAAAGGCTATAGGCACTTAGACGGATACCTTCCAAAGCCTGCATTCTGGTCAACGGTTGCGATAGAAAGGACAAATACCCCTCCATACAGTGACAAAGGGCATCAAAACCAACGCAAGCCAGCGTGGATTTTGGCATGGTTGTCATAAGCAGCGGATCTATTATGGAACATGCAGGCACAATGGCTTTACAGCGCAGAGATTTTTTATCCATAGTTTTCGGATTGGTCATTACGGCAAAGCCGTTTCCTTCGCTTCCGGTACCGCAAGTTGTAGGTATGGCGATAACAGGCAGCGCCTTATCACTGAGTTTGCGGCCAAAAACAAAGTCATTGATATCACCACCGTTAACTATTTGAAAGGCAATACCCTTAGCAGCGTCAATACTACTGCCTCCACCTACGCCGATTATAACGTCGCAGCCCTCCGAAGCTGCCAGTGCTGCACCTTCATAGATTGTGGTGGTCAAAGGATTCGGGGTGATCTTATCAAATAAACAAAAGGAAACATCATTCTCTTGCAGAAGTGCTTCAATCTTAGGCAAAAGACCAGAACGTTGGGTGCTGCTTCCGCCGGTGACGAGCAGGACGCGCTTGCCCAGTGCGGCCGCCTTTTCACCAATGGTATCTGATTTTCCGCAGCCGAACACGAGATTAACCGGCAAATGATACTGAAATTCCAGCATAATTAAACCTCCAAAGGTGCAGGGAGAGAAGCTCAGCGTCTCTCCCCATGATGTTTGATTTATCCAGTTTTTAAGACCTCCACTTCTCAATCTGCCTATCTGCTTCAGAGACTGCCTCCTCAAAGCGTTCAACAACGATGTTGAAATCCTCGTAAGAAGTGGTCGCTGCAGGCTCAAAGCGGATTACCTTAGAATTGTTGAGAGTCCCGGCTGTCATGACACGTCGCGCGAACATGCCTTTGGCCACGATGTAGCCGATCTCCGACTTCGGAAACTCAACCCCAATCATCAAGCCGATGCCGCGGATTTCACTGAGAACGCGCGGATACTTGGCCTGGACCTCCTTCAGCTTGCTCATGAGATATTGACCTTTTTCTTTTGCCTGCCGCGGTATGTCATATTTGAGCATGAAGTTTATCGTGGCAATTGCCGCGGCGCAGGCCAGGGGATTGCCGCCGAAGGTTGGGGAGCCAAGTATCCAAGGATTATCCTGGAGTTCCTGTGTCCATAGATGTGGCCGGGCTATAATGCCCGTGATGGGCATGATACCTCCGCCGAAGGCCTTGCCGTAGGTCATGATGTCAGGGGTTACCCCTTCTTCCTCGCAGCGAAACATAGAACCCGTCCGCCCCATGCCGGTCTGGATCTCATCAAAGATTAAACAGACCCCATATTCGTCACAGATCTGGCGAACCTCCCGAAGATAGCCTTGAGGCGGGACGATAACACCGGCTTCGCCCTGGATCGGTTCAAGGATGACAGCCGCTACCTTCTCTCCCACTGCTGTGAGGTTTTTGATTGCTTTACGGATATCTGCTGCCACTCCATATTCCACGTGCTGCACCTGCTGCACTATAGGCAGATAGGGAATGCGGTAAGTACCCTTTCCCCCCATTGACAGAGCCCCCATTGATTTGCCGTGGAAGCCTCCGATGCTGGAGATATACCAGCGGCCGCCCGTGGCAATACGGGCGAGTTTAAGCGCCATCTCAACTGCTTCGGCACCGCCATTAGTAAAAAAGCAGTATTGCAAGTCGCCAGGGGTAATTTCAGCCACCGCTTTGGCAAGATAACCGCGCAGCGGATCAAGCAGTTCTTGGCTGTGCAGTGCTTGCCGGTGAAGCTGTGCCTCGACCGCCTTTAAGATTTCCGGATTTCTATGACCGCACATATAGATGCCAAACCCACCTAGGCAATCAATGAATTCCTCACCGTAAACATCGTAGAAATAAGAGTCGTGATCCATCCACTCGACAAAGGCGGCATTCGTAGAAACCGATTTACGATATTTAAGCCAGCCAGGATTGATATAGGTGTTATAGTTCTCTATCGCATCCTCGACGATTCTTCCCTTATCTTCTGTGCTGAGCTCGTGGCCAGTAATATAACCGAGTGCCCTGTCAAGTTCTTTTAGTGCCTGCTCTTTACTCATTCTAAACTCCTCTTTCCCTTACCTCATAAATTTCCTACCTAATTAAATAATGATTCTGCTGCAGAAACATCAAATTTCGGACACGTGCTTAACGTTTTCTTGTCTGCATTCGCTTACGCAAATTTCCCTAATACGCTCTCTTGGCAATAGTTACTTTTGGTAGTGAAATCAACGATTAACATAAATGTAAGTTGAAAATACTCTGTTCCAGCCGGAAAGAAAAACTAATCACTCTTTAAACCAACCGAGGGGCGACGGTTCGAGATTGATATTGATCTGTTTTACCTCGGTATATTCCTCAAACCCAAAGGTACCAAGTTCGCGACCCAAACCGCTCTGTTTGTAGCCCCCCCACGGAGCTTCGTTATACGTTGGATTGTAAGCGTTGATCCAGGTAATACCTGCCCGCAGCTTTTTAATGACACGGAGTCCTTTAGCACCATCTTGCGTAAAAACTCCACCTGCCAGTCCATAAATCGTGTTGTTGGCCAAGGAGACGGCTTCTTGTTCATCTTTGAATTTCTGGACAACCAACACCGGTCCGAAAATTTCCTCCTGAACAATGCGCATTTCCGGTGAGGTGTCTATAAAAATCGTAGGTTCTACGAAGTATCCCTTTTCTAAATCGCCCTCCAGAATTCGGTTTCCACCGCACACCAGCCTGGCGCCCTCTTTTTTTCCCAGTTCTATGTAATCAAGTACCCGGTTCAGGTGCGTTTCGCTGATCAGGGGGCCCATCTCGACGTCCTCCTCCAGCCCCGGTCCGACCTTAATCTGCTTAGTCCGTTCGACAAGCCTCTCTAGAAATTGGTCATGGATACTCTCTTCAATTAGGAGCCTGGAGCCAGCGCTGCAGACCTCACCTTGGTTTACAAAGATGGCAAAAAGAGTCCAATCCACAGCCGCCTCAAAATCCGCATCGGCAAAAATAATATTTGGCGATTTACCGCCCAGTTCGAGGGAGATATTCTTAATGTTGCCTGTTGCAGCCATCATAATTGAACGTCCTGTCTTAGTACCACCTGTAAAGGCGACCTTATCAATATCGAAATTGGCAGCAATCTCGTGTCCCACTGTATCGCCGGCGCCCAGCACAAGGTTAGCTACCCCCTTGGGATAACCCACTACGTCAATAAGTTCAAAAAGCCTGATGACCGTCAATGGGGTTAGCTCTGAGGGCTTAAAGACAACTGTATTGCCTGCCGCGAGAGCCGGAGCTAATTTCCAGGCAGCCATCAACAGCGGATAATTCCAAGGAACGATCTGACCACAGACACCGATGGGCTCGCGCACAACCAGAGTCTGCATCGGATCAGCTACATCATAAGTCTGACCATGGGGCTTGGTGGCAAGACCGGCGTAATACCTAAAACAAGCGACCGCATCACTGACATCGCACTGAGCCTCGCGGAGAGCTTTGCCGTTGTTCTGAGTTTCCAGCTTGGCAAATTCCTCCGCCCGCTTTTCCAGTGAGTCGGCGAGAGCAAACATAAGCCTGGCGCGTTCACTTGGAGGCGTTACCATCCAGCCGTCTTCATAAAAAGCCCTCTTGGCTGCAGCGACGGCAAGCTGCACATCTTCCGCAGCGCCTTCAGCTATGGTTGCCAGAACACTGGCGTCGGCTGGATTGATAACGTCTCGGGTCTTACCGGCAAGCGCCGGCACCCATTGACCGTCAATATACATTTTTTCGATACGTTCCATACATAAGCTCCTCTCTAAATTTATTAATCGGGAAGTCCTGACTCAGGCAAGTTTATGGGTTTTAAACCAGACCCTTTTTAGAGGTTTTGGCTTCGAAGGTTCGCATGACCACAAGAATTAAGAGCGTGATCAGAATAATCACAGTGATTAAGGCATTGATATCTGGTGAGACTCCTGTTTTAACCTTATTGAAGATATAAATAGGCAGCGTCACGCTATCCACACCGGTGGTGAAAAAGCTAACGATCACATCATCCAGCGACAGGGTGAGGGCCAGCATAGCACCGGCGAGAATCCCTGGGGCGATGATCGGCAGCGTGATGCGCAAAAGAGTGTGCAGGCGGGTAGCACCCAGGTCCATCGCCGCTTCTTCCACCGACATGTCATAGCCGGAGATGCGTGAACGCACCGTGACAACAACATAGGGTATCGAAAAGGTGACATGGGCAATAATCAGCGTCGTAATGCCCAGACTAATATTCAGGATGTGGTAAAAGGCGAGCAAAGAGATACCCATGACGATCTCGGGGATAACAATGGGGATATAGAGGAAGGAGTCGACAATACTTTTACCCCTAAATTGATAACGAAACATTCCTATAGCGGCAAGGGTGCCAATAAAAACCGAGATGACAACGGTAGAAACGGCAACGATCGCTGTGTTTTCTAAGGCCGACATAAGATCCGTGTTCTGCAGCATAACGCCGTACCACTGGAGAGTGAATCCCTGAAAAACGATATTGAGCTTAGAGGAATTAAACGAGAAAAAGACAATGATCGCGATGGGCAGGTAGAGAAAAATATAGATCAGGGTCACAAAGACCGCCGACAGGAGCTTGGTTAACTGTTTGTTGCTTGAATTCATAACCTTACCCCCCTTAAGTAATATTTTCGAGACTACCGCCGAAGTGCTTGTAGACTCTCATCAAGACGATGGTGAAGACAATCAGGAGAATCGACAGGGCTGCACCGAAGGGCCAATCTCTTGCCGCAAGAAATTGGTTTCTGATAAGATTGCCAACGAGGATGGAATTGCCGCCTCCTAATAGGTCACTGATGAAGAAGTAGCCAAGCGTCGGGATAAAGACTTGGATGCAGCCGGCAAAGACACCCGGAACGGTAAGCGGGAGCGTTACCCGCCAAAAAGCTCGCCGCGGCTTGGCACCAAGATCGTTGGCGGCTTCCAGCAAAGAACGATCAAGTTTCTCGATTGAGCTGTAAAGGGGCAGCACCATAAATGGAAACAGGGTATAGACCATTCCGACCATCACCGCTCCGTTTGTATAAAGCAACTGGAGTGGTCGAGAAATCAAGTGCGCCGATTGCAGCAGTGTATTAAAGGTACCGTTCGTCCGCAGCAGGATTATCCAGCCATAAGTACGAATAAGTGAGTTAGTCCAAAACGGCAGCATGATCAGAGAAAGCAGAATACTTTTGTTGCGGTTACTGGCCCTGGCAATGATATAGGCGAAGGGATAGCCTATCGTCAGGCAGAGTACAGTGGTTGCCAGAGCAATGACAATGGAAACAAGAAAGATCTTCAAGTAAAGGGGATCATCGATCCGCAGATAGTTTTGAAAATTTAAGTTAGCAACTACTCCTCCATAAGTACCTTTTTTCATAAAGCTGATTACAAGGATATACGCCAGAGGAGCGGCGACGAAAATTAAAAGCCATAGGATGACCGGACCAACCATCAGGAAAAGCGGAATACTTCGGGAAAGGGCCATTCGCTGCTTAGATGCGGTTGTCTTTGCTCTGAACGAAACTGCAGGTGGAGTCACGGTATTCATACACTCACCTCGATTTTTGGGACCTGCTCTATGAGATTATAGAGAGTTTCCTCATGAGTATGGAGAACAACGGTACCATCCTTTTCCCAATAGACCCAAACGACCTCGCCTGGAGCAATCAGTGGTGTGCCTGCCAACAAACTCATTTTAAGGTCCTGTCCATTAGGCAGCTCAATGATTGTCTTGATAATCGAGCCCACATAGATATGTTCTTTGACAGTGCCCCTGAGGTTGAAACCCGGCACTGCGGCAGCAGAGCATTTGAGCTTTTCAGGGCGCACTGAGATATACACCATCTCGTCCTGACTGAACCCGGCGGCGCTAACCTCGGCGTTGCCAGTTTCAAAGATAACGTTGAGATTGTCGCCGTCAACACTTCCAACCGAAGCCTCAAGAATATTCGATTCACCAATAAAATCCGCGACGAATTTCGTTGCCGGTTGATTATAGATCACATCAGGCGGACCGATCTGCTCCAGGATACCATTGTTCATGACTGCGATGCGATCACTCATGGTTAAGGACTCTTCCTGATCGTGCGTTACATACACAAAAGTAATGCCCAGTTGGCGTTGGAGGTGCTTGAGCTCGACTTGCATCTGCTTGCGCAGTTTGAGATCCAAGGCACCAAGGGGCTCATCAAGCAGCAAAACCTTAGGTCGATTGACAAGCGCTCGGGCAATAGCCACACGCTGTTTCTGTCCGCCTGACAACTGGGAAGGCATCCGCTTCTCATAGCCATCCATCTGCACTAAGGAAAGCATCTCACCTACCCGCTGACGGATTTCCTCTTTCTTGACTTTTTTCTCAGTTAGTCCAAAGGCAATATTGTCATAGACGTTCATATGGGGGAACAAGGCATAATTCTGGAACACAGTGTTGACATTGCGCTGATAAGGTGCCTTGTTCCCAACATTTTCACCTTCGATGATCACAGCGCCTGAGGTCACGGCTTCAAATCCGGCAATCATCCGCAAGGTCGTCGTCTTGCCGCAGCCGGAAGGCCCGAGCATTGTTAAAAACTCACCCTCCCGTATCTGAAGGTTTAGGTTTTTGACGACCTTGTTAGCACCATAAAATTTATCCACATTGCGTAGTTCAACCATGACCTTAGCAGATACTTGTGCCATACGGGCACCTCCTTATTGCTTGTGTCGGTTTACAGAGTTTTCTCCCCTCTCTCTCCGGTTCGTATGCGCATGACATCGCGGACATCCGAAATGAACACTTTGCCGTCTCCCACTTTACCCGTGGAGATTGTTTCGTGGAGCTCAGTGAGAATCTCCTCGACATCCTCATCCAAAACCACCGTCATCACCTGAACTTTAGGCAGTAAGTTTATCTCGAGGTTAAGTCCTTCAAACTCCTTGATTCTGCCCTTTTGGTGACCACAGCCCATTACGGCTGTGACAGTAAGGCCGATATAGTCATGCTTAGCTAGAATTTTCTTGACGTCGACGAGTTTCTCGGAACGAGTGATTATTTCAAGTTTTACCATCTTGTTCACACTCCCTTTTTTTGCGTTCGCTATGCCTGGAAGACTAATTAGCCCTTAAATTCTGTCCAGATCCTATCAAATTGGCTCAAAGAGGCCCCCACATCGTTAAGAAGTTCGCTGCTTTTAATCTTGTCGAAGGGGATATTGCTGGCTGGGTTGTCAAGATAGCTTTTCCCTAACAATGAATGAGCGGCTTTATTGGGATTGGTATAGGGGTACTCGTTGGAAATTAATTTACTGACGGTCGGATCAAGGATATAGTTGATGAACATCTCTGCTTCCTTTTCATGCTTGGTACCTTTAACGACACAGAGGTTGTCAATAGTAAGTCCTGAAATGCCCTCTTTAGGCCAAATAACTTTGATATCCGGGTTCGATTTAATAGCCAGGGCAGCTTCGCCGTTGTAGATAAGGCCAATAGAACACTCTCCGGAAATCAAGGCGGTTTTAGGACTATCGCTGTCGAACACCTTAATATTCGGTCTGAGTTTCTTTAACCAACGTTCAGCGTCTTTTAGATCATTTTCATTGGTGTCGTTAAGCGAGTGACCTGTCGCGAGCAAGGCAGCTCCGATAATGGGCCGCTCATCGTCAACAACGACTATCTGGTCTTTGAATGAAGGATCAAGCAAATCGTTATAGCTGGTGATGGTCTTAGTCACCTTTTTGGTGTTGACCGCCAGAACAACCGGACTGGAAAGGTACGGAACAGTGTATTTATTTCCCGGGTCGTAATCACGGTTTAGAAAACTATCATCTATGTTTTGAAAATTAGGGATATTATCCTTGTTAATCGGCTGAATAAGATTTTGGGCTATCATGCCTTTAACCGCGTAATTGCTGGGTACGACAACATCATACTGTGAGAGCCCACCCGCTTGTAACTTAGCTATCATTTCCTCGTTAGAAGAGAAGTTACTCATCTTGACTGTGATGCCATACTTCTGCTTGAAGGAATCGAGCACTGACTGCGGGGTATACTCAGTCCATTGGAAAAAGTTAATTTCTTTAGTATCGCTGTCGTCACTCGTTGTTTTACTGGAACCACAGCCACCGAGAGATACCATTCCAAACGCCAAGAGTACCACCATAACTAGGGATGAGATACGTTTCATGAAAGTTCCTCCTTACTTTGATTTAATTAATACTTGTGTTGGTTATCTCTTATAAAAACTTAACAATAAAAGCGGTTGTTAAGCCAACACCTGCGTCAGGACAAGAAAAAGGGTTGTCTCGCCTGTAGCGAAACAACCCCATTGTTGTTATAAGATGAAACAATCCAGTTCTAACACTTTGTTGCTTTTTTGGATATTTAATCAGAAATGCCCCATTGCATAGTTTGGAGATTCTATTTTCAGAGCCTGTTATTTCAAATTGAATCTCTTCCTTATAATTTCTACGAGCACTTCACAGGTTCCCTCAACTCCCAGTAAACTGGAATCCAGCATTACATGCTTGAAGTCTTTATCTGACATGGAGTAACCACAATAGTGTTTGTGGTATGCGTCCCTCGCTTTGTCGACAGCAGCAATCATTTTCTTTGCCTCGGCGGGTTGCATATTCAATATCTCCACACAATTACAAAGTCTTGCGGTATAAGGTGCATAGATGAATACATTAATAATATCCGTATAATCTTTGAGAATATAATCTGAACACCGACCAACGATGATACATGGCTTTTTTTCCGCGAAATCTGTGATAATTTTTTGCTGAACAGCAAATATTTGATCCTGAATTTCGTTAGTCCCCATACCCAACGGATAACTCATGTTGAAAAACTCAGATTTTGCACTTTCCTCTTCATCACTTATAGTTGAAACAGGAAGATTCAGCTTCTTTGAGGTGAATTCCACGATCTCTCTGTCGTAATATTCGATGCCCAACATTTCACTGACTTTTCGAGCGATCGGCCGACCTAGACTGCCAAACTGCCGTGCTATTGTAACTACAAATTTTTGTCCCGTAGTTAATCATCCCTTCGGAGAAATCTTGTTTTGTTTATGTTAGTATTTTAGCACACATAAACTATAATCCAATGGGCCCACTCAACAAACATTTTGCATTTTTTTGTATTCCCAGTACAATTCATTGACCCTTTGGGCAATTCCTGAGCAACAATGCTTCTCCCCAAATAAAAGTATCAAGCCTTTTTCCGAAGGCTTTGGCGGACCTCAGCTAGAAATCAACTTACTATATTTATTATTTAATTAGTAAAATTAGTATGATATACTCAAAAAAATCTACCAAGGAGGTTAGCCCTATGCGGACACAAGTAAAAACTTTATATGAGTCTGCAAGAACAAAATACATGATGACCATCCTTGGCGGGCAAAATGGGTTGAACAATGCTACTTCCTGGGTATATGTTACCGAAGATATTCAAACCGTTTCATTTTTAAAGGGTGGAGAGCTGGTTATTACCACAGGGCTTTTTACTCAAAATAACATTAATCTGTATAATTTCATCCGTACGATCGCTCTGCACAATTGCAGCGGCATCGTGCTTAATGTAGGTAAGTATATTAGTAAGGAAGATATTACTCCAGAAATTATCGATTTTTGCAATACCAACGGATTTCCGCTCTTCACGATGCCTTGGGAGATACATTTAGTGGACATTTTGCAGGATTTCTGCAAACTCCTTCTCTATGACAACAATTGGGAAAATCAACTCAGTGCAACCTTTCAGAACGCCATTAATCAGATGCCGGTACAAGACAATACTCTCCGCGCTCTAAATCAGTTTGGGTTTGAAACTACAGGAGACTACAGAGTTCTCGTAATCCGAAATTTAACAGATACAACCATAATTACTTCACCACTGAACAGCTACAGTCTGAAATATCACCTGTTTCAATATGACAATATGCACATTCTTGTCTATAATACGGCACAGAAGCAGCTTTCCTTGGAAAGGGTAATTACACTGATTTGTTATTGTGACAGTATTATTCTGGGTATCAGTGATACAGCACATTCCCTTGCCCAAATTAGTTTAAACTATAAACGCGCTCGTTTTTCTCTGGCTGCTGCAGAATTCTACAAACGGCAGAGTGTGCGTTTTGATGAGCTTGGACTGTTTCAGATATTTTTCAGTTTATCTGATCCAAGTTTGCTGGAAACACTTTTTTCGCAGCATCTGGGCAAATTAGAAAAATACGATCGCGACCACGATTCAGATTACATGAACACGCTTCATATTTACCTCTTATCAGATTGCAGCCTGCTCGATACGGCATCCCGGCTGCACACGCATCGAAATACGATCATCTACCGCCTGCGAAAAATTAAAGAAATCCTTAATATTGAGCTGGACAATTCTTCGATTAAATTTAATCTTATGATGTCATTTTGTATTAAAGAATATCTCTCTATGTTCTAACGTATTGTTGATGAACACAAATAGTAGGGTACCTATCCCGTAAAACTTCAAATTGTTTCTTGCCAAGTTTAAAGTCACACGTTCGGCATAGATAGGCCGATCACACTTCGACGTCTCTTTTCCTTGGTTTCTCTTACTAAGTCATCAGAATTAACGATTCTAAAAGCATCTGTAGGGCACACTTCCATACAAGCCGGTCCGCCTTGTCTTCCCAAGCACAGATCACATTTATTCGCAACCATTTTCTCTTTAATGCAGAGCTTGCCGCCGTCATCACATTTTAATCCCGCTTGCTGTTTCTTCTCTCCATCTTCATAGCTTGAGACCATCTCTATAGCACCAAAAGGACATGCCACGATACAGGTTTTACAGCCGATACAAGTCCTTTGATTGATATAGATAACCCCCTCCTTATTCACAATGCACCCTTCGGGACAAGCATTGGCACAAGGAGCATCTTCACAATGCCGGCACTGTATGGGAGCGCTTACAGCTGCGGTTTTTATAACACTCAGCCGTGGATTAAATTCAATTTCCAGCTTTGTTGAGGTAAATATATTCTCACTTGAATGAGCCACAACACAGGCTACTTCACAGGTTCTGCAGCCGATGCATTTATTGGGATCTGCGACAACAAAGCTATTCATTAGTTTTGCCCCTTTCTGACAACATATTCCGTATGCAATAGATGATGCGATTGATGTCCCAAAGGTTCCCCCACGAATTCCTTATACAGTTTTAGAATATCCGGATTTTCATGAGACTTCCTTATATTCAACTGGGAATCATGCTCATAAATTGAAGTTTTTCTGCTTCTTAACGCCGCTTCTCTGTACTCCGGTAAAAGAAATTTTGGCTGTCCTCCGCCGTTGATACATCCTCTCGAACAAGTCATCACCTCAATAAAGTGATATTGGCATCTTCCTGCCTTCACATCTTCAAGGATCTTAGCAGCGTTCTTTAAGCCTGAAACCACAGCAACCCTAAGTTCCATCTCACCCGCCCGTATCATTGCGGTCTTAATACTCTCACTGCCTCTGACAAAATTCAGTTCTATTCTTGGGGCAGGCTTTTTAGTCATTAATTCATAACATGTTCTCAAAGCTGCCTCCATAACTCCGCCGGTTGTACCGAAGATAGCACCTGCTCCTGAATAGTTACCTAACGGTAAATCAAAGGCTTCATCCGGCAAATTGGCAAAGTCAATTCCTCTATCCTTGATCAGTTGTGCTAACTCCCTTGTTGTTAGGACAACATCCACATCCCTATAGCCGCTGTCCGCCATCTCTTCCCGCGCACATTCAAATTGTTTGCAGGTACAAGGCATAATTGCAGCGCTTAAGATTTTGGACGGATCAATATTATCAATCTTGGCCCCGTAAGTTTTAAAGATAACCCCGGACATCTGCTGAGGTGACTTACAGCTAGATAAATGATGAAGCAATTCCGGATATTCCTGTTCGGCATATTTTACCCAGGCGGGACAGCAAGAAGTAAACATGGGGAGATTCTTACCCTCTGCTATCCGTTTAACAAGCTCACTGCCTTCCTCCATAATCGTTAAATCTGCCCCAAAATTTGTATCATAGACACGATCAAAGCCTAATCTTCGCAGTGCCGCAGCCATTTTACCGGGTGTGAGAGAACCGTAAGGAAAACCGAATTCTTCTGCGAGAGAAACTCTTACAGCCGGTGCACATTGAACAATTTTATAAAGTTCGGCAGAAGCTAAAGCCTCCTTGACTTGTTGAGCATGACCTATATAGTAAGCAGCAAAAAGAGGCTCCTTGACAGTTTTCAGCATGCTTCTTTCCTCAAGTTTAATTGCTCTTGGTGTTAAACTTTCGTCAAAAGCTGAAGCATAGACACTGCATATCTGGACACATTGACCGCATAAAACACAGCGTTCCTCATTGATGGATTGCGGGGCATCTTTTTCACCTTCAATAGCATTCACAGGACAAACTTCTGCGCAGCGTCTGCACCCTGTACATAATTCACGATCTATATTAATTAAATAATCTGTTCTGTCCATCGTTACTTTTCCCTTCTCTTAGCTGTCAACTATCTCTTCTAAGTCACACTGTTATTTTACTGCTGCTAAAAGATTCACAGCGGCCTGACGATTTCGCCGTTTCTTTTCTTCTGCAGGAATTACAAGGGTTAATGCTTGTTGTGGACAAGCGGCAACACACGCCGGCTTACCATGTTCTTTACACAGGTCACACTTGTAGGCAACAGTTTTAACCTTTTCCTCAAGGCCGAACTCGCCCTCTTCTTTCAGGTTCGCTTGAATTACGGCTTCGCCATCCTCAAACTGCGGGAGTAAATCGATGGCCCCAAAAGGACAAGCGAGCAGACATGTTTTGCAGCCGATACAGGCGGTCTCGTCAATTACAATCCTATTGTCCTCCTGCTTAATTGCTCCGATGCGGCAGGAATTGGCACAAGGCGCATCTTCGCAGTGCCGGCATTGAATGGGCATTTTAAGGTCTTCACCCCTTACAAGGTATAACCTTGGAATGATCGGGGATTCTATAGTTCCCACAGCCATTGCCACTTGATTTTCCTTATTATGAACCGCAAAGCAAACTATTTCACAAACTTTACAACCGATACACTTATTAGAGTTTGCTGCCACAAATGAATTTAAAGTTCCGCTCATCCTGACTCGTCCTTTCCTCAGCAATTTTTAACCTTATATCCAACCTTAAGACTCACACGTTTACACCCATCTGTTTCCTTAATTTAGCGTATTCGTCTCTTACATGCTGCTCAGCCCACGCTTGGTCCTTAATTCTTTCCACTTTAACAGCGCAATATTTAAATTCAGGAGTTTTGGTAATTGGGTCAACATGGTCACTGGTCAATTCGTTGCATGCTCCAATCCACCACTGATATGTCATATAGGTTGCACCCTTTTTCACTCTTTCAGTTACAAGAGCCCTGGCCATAACGCTTCCTCTTCGCGAACTGATTCTTATCAACTCCTGGTCTTTGATATTAAGTTCTTCAGCGTCTTCGACACTGAGTTGTACATATCCCGGCTCATCTGCAAGTTGTTGCAGAGCACGGCAGTTTCCCGTCATTGTTCTTACAGAGTAATGGCCAACCTCCCGTACCGTTGACAGACTCAGGGGAAATTCCTCATCTGCCAGTTCCAGTGGAGGCCTCCAGTCACAGGCAAATAGTTGTCCTTTTCCATTAGGCGTTGAAAATTGATTTTCTCCATATAAATAGGGTGTTCCGCTATGCTCCTCTGTCGGACATGGCCACTGAATACTTCCTAATTCATCCAAGCGCTTATAACTTGCCCCTGCAAAACTAGGACAGAGACGTCTCATCTCATTCCATATTTCCTCGGTATCCTTATACTTCATCTCATACCCCATGGCCGTGGCAATTTCACATATAATCTGCCAATCAGGTTTGCATTCACCCTTGGGTTCCACTGCTTTTTTGAATCTCTGGAAGCCGCGATCAGCAGAGGAATATACCCCTTCATGTTCTCCCCAGGAGGTAGCCGGTAGTATAACATCGGCATGAAGTGCCGTCTTGTTCATAAAAATATCCTGAACAATGACCAGCTCCATCTTATCAAGGACTTCTCTTACCTCACCGGCATTTGGATCACTCTGCACAGGATCTTCCCCCATGATGTAATAAGCTTTAACCTTATCCTCATGGAGCACCAAATGGGGTATTTCCGTAAGCTTATAGCCGACCCGCTCGGATAATTTAACTCCCCAGGCCTTCTCGAATTTTTTCCGCGCTTTTGCATCCGTCACCCCTTGGTAGCCCGGATAAACATCGGGAAGCGTTCCCATGTCACAAGTTCCCTGAACATTATTTTGCCCTCTCACAGGACCAATACCAACATTCGCTCTGCCCAAATTACCGCTCAGCAGTGCCAGAGAGGCCAATCCTCTGACGACATCAACTGCTTGAGAAAATTGACAAACGCCCATACCATAGAGAATCATAGCGTTTTTCGCCCCAGCATAGTCTCTCATCGCTTTTCTTATGTCATCTGCCTTGACACCGGTTATTTCCTCTGCATATTCTGGAGTGTATTTAGCCACTTCAGTTTTATAGTCTTCTAGGCCTTCCACATACTTACTTACATAGTCCTTGTCATATAGCTCTTCATTAATCAGGACATTACCGCAGGCATTAACTAAGGCCATATTGGTACCTCCTTTTAAGGGAAGCCACAAATCTGCAATTCTCACGGATTCAGTTATTCTTGGATCCACGACAATCACCTTAGCTCCTTTTTCCTTGGCCTTAATGATTCGCCGGGCAACAATAGGGTGAGAGTCCGCCCCGTTGTACCCAAATATCAGCAATAAATCCGCATTTTCTATCTCAGGAATAGAATTAGACATTGCACCGTTTCCTAACGACTGGGCCAGACCGGCCACAGAAGGAGCGTGTCAAACTCTGGCGCAGTGATCGATGTTATTAGTGCCAATAACAGCCCTCATGAACTTCTGCATGACATAATTCGCTTCATTTCCGGCTCCTCGTGCCGAACCGGTACCCATAATTGCATCCGGGCCGTATTCCTTTTTAATTTCAGTGAGCTTCCCGGCAACAAATTCTACGGCTTCCTGCCAAGAAACTTCTTCTAATTTCCCATTTTTTCTGATGAGTGGTCTTTTTAGCCTTGCGGTCAAGATTTGAGGATCATTTAAGAAATCCCACCCATAGTAGCCCTTTAGGCACAGATTCCCTTCATTTGTTCTTCCATCGGCAGCCTCAGCTCTGATTACCTGCCCATCCTTAACGACAAGATACAACTTACATCCTGTACCACAATATGGGCAGACTGTTAATACTTTTTTCTCCATGTTATCTTCTCCTTTAAGGTCATTGCTAAAAATAAAAAACCAGTACACAGCGTATTAAAACGCAATTGTACTGGTTTATTAAAAGCTAAAAAGTTTTATTTCAAACCTTTTTCTTTTCAATCGAACCATCGCCTATGAATTTCAAAAATAAAACAATCGTTCTGTCGGGACTTTCCAGATGATTAATTTGCCAAGTATATTCAAAGTTCCTGCCTATTAATTCATAAACCTCTTCTGCATATTGATTTTCCAGATAAGGCCTCAAGGTTTTCCAATATTCTTTGACCCGCTCAACGTCGCCCTCTTCGACTAAGATTTCGGACAGATTGGAAAGAATCCCTTTAATAGTTATGGTTATCAATTCATCGTCTATTTTTACTATAACATACTCGGGACCCTTTCCTCTATAGTGTTTAACTATTTTTACGGCTAATTTTCTTATTTTCTCCTGCATTTCAGGACTTTTGTCAAACATTGCGATGACACCTCAACTAGCAACCCCGGTAAAGATCAATAAACAAATTTCCTAAAGAAAGCACTTATTAAGTCGGCCACTCATATTACAACATTCTACACCATGCAATAGAGTTCGACAAGTTGCTAAGTATAAAACAATGCCTCTTGATACCCCTTCTTGCAATTTTGCTTTTATAATTCGTTTTGCCACTGAAAATCGCTAGGATTAATTAAATCCAATTTAAGTTCACGTAAATATTTGCCATCATTACGTTCTTCCATAACATTTGAGGAAATAACTATCTCTATATCAATATCTTTAAGGAAATCGATGTCTTTTACATTGAACTCCAAAAAGTCATAGCGTTTACTAAGATTATAAGTTTTAATCTGATTTTTATCTAAAATCTGTTTGACAGTTAAGATATCGTTACCGAACACCTTTGCAGATTTGTAATAATAATCTTTTCCCGATAAGTAATAATAACGTTCAACACACTGCCCAAGGTTTTGTTGATAAATTTGTCCGGTTAGCTTATTTTCAAGCGAACAATAATGAACTCCTATCTTAAGCCGTTGTTCGATTGCATATTCCAGCAGATCAAGGCATTCAATCTCACTTCTGTCTATCGGCAGACCTCCGGCATACCAATAATCGTAAAGCACATTAAACGGTGGATTTTTAATTTTGCATCCTCTCTTGCGAAATTCCTCAGTATTATTGAAAGGATAGCAAAACTCCAATAGATTAATACCGTTAATGTCCAGATCATTTAAGTGAGATAATAATTTTTTCATTTCCTCTAAAGTACCTGGAATTATCGGCATCTCAACCATGACAACTGGGATATACGATTTAGCTAAGGCGATATTATCAAGAACTCGGCTGCGTACTTCTTCAGTGTCTTCCAGCTTAAGGCTAAAGCGAATTTCATTCAGTCCATTTTTTTGAAGTGCTCCTAATAAATCCGGATTAAGAAGATCCCCAGCCGTGTAGAGTCGCGTATAGACATTTGGAAATAAATCCAGTGCTGTTTTGAAAAAGTTGACGACTTCGGCTGGATGAAGCAGCGGTTCCCCTCCAGATAAAGCCAGGTGTAAAATTCTCTTACCTTGTTGGTGAATTTCCTGTAATTCTTGTCCACAGTTTCTTAGATTCTGACGATAATATTCATATCCCTCCTGGTTGGGGTTAAAACAAAAATAGCATTGGCGCGGGCACTGTAGAGAAAAAAACAAGGTTGTCGATCCCACTCCAGTCTTACAATTCTCACAAGCAGGTGACAACCAATTTAGGAAAAGGCTTTTATCATCATTACGGAAGACTACACCCAAATCCCGCAAACGTTCGATTTTATGACTTATCTCTTTTTCTTGATTAGCGCCTAATGTAATAACAGAGGCAGTAATTTGAGCCAGGAATCTTTTATAGATATCGCGATAGATCTGTGCATAACGCAGCAGACTCGGATTCTTAATCGTTGCATCTTGTTCATTACAGAGATTAATAAGCATTTCTTTACCTTTCTTGATATATAAGATCATACATTTATGAAAGCTTAACGGATACTTAATTGTTAGCTGGACAATCTTACTCTTATCTTCTAATTAAAACAGCTCCCAAATTACACTTACGCAGCCAGAAACCCGCAATGTCTTCAAAAGGGGATAGGTAAAAACGTATCTCTAAAAATCAAACTGGAGTGCAAAAAGCCAAAGGCGTTCTCACTTCACTAGTATAGTTGAGTGAGAACACCTATATTTAATGATTAGCATCGCATCATTTTAAGCCAATCATTATTGATACAGCGGATCCGTAAAACACATAACGGCCTATAAATTCTCCGACTGCGATCAAAGCCAATGACCCGTAAACCCATTTCTGGATGGGCACCTTATTCCCAATTTGTTTCAATGCATAGTAAAGCAAGCCTGCTCCAACAAGAGATATAAGCCCTCTGAGAATTAAGGGGAATAGATAACTTCCCGTAAGAAGCTGGGCTGAGGCCACTGCGGCCATATTACCGCTATCAAGGCTGCTAATTAAAACAGGCAGATAAATCAGAGGGAAAATGACCGCAACCCCAGTTATCAAGCTGATTTTTTTGAGATGTGCTGCGACGTTTTCGGAAAGCTGTTTTCCTTTTCCTCCATAAATAATTAAGGCAACACATCCTGCACTCCCTAAAGCCAACGTAGCTCCAAAAAAGGCAACATACGTATTCGCATTCATCCAAGCCGGACGGACAGAGTGGCTATAAATATTCGACATACTCAAAACAGCTGCCAAGCCAACCAGTGAAGTAATCCAGCCTAAAGCACTGCTCGCCTTCTTTTGAAAGGCTTGATAACTGATAAAGGATAAAACGAGAAACCCTCCGGCAGTTAAAATTTCACGACTAAGCCAGGATGTTTTCAAGTTAAGAATAGAGCGATAGGCTCCTGTGGGGGTTCCTAAGTGGAAAAGCGAAAGGACAAGGGCAACGACCATAATTCCCACAACCGCTTTGAATCCCGGCTGAGTTAACTTTGCTGCCTCTTGAGGATTTTGCTTCAATAATAAAGAGCGAACCACCATTAACATAAGAAAACTTCCAATGGCCAATTGGCTAACGAGCGTAAACATCATCAAAGGCCATTCTTGAGCAAACATGTAATAGGCCTCCTTCCATAATTTTTAGTCATTCGCTATTTCATCGCTTCTTTATTCGCCTTAATGGTTAACGATGGATGGGTTATACCGGAGTCAGGCAAGGGTTTAATATCCGCATTATTTCCGTATTTCTTTCGCAGTTCCTCAATATCGCCGAATTGCAAAGCTCTCATCTGGCAAGCATCGACACAGGCGGGGTTTTGGCCCTTATCAATGAGGTCAGCACAAAAAGTGCACTTACCCACCTTACCCAACTTCTCTATATACTGTGGTTCTCCATACGGACAAGACCATGTACAGAGTTTACAACCGATGCATTTATCGCGGTCGTGCATAACAATGCCGTCCTTCTCTCTCTTATACAGAGCTCCGGTCGGACAGTTCTGGGTACACTTGGGCTGAGCACAATGGTTGCAAGCAATCGAAAGGTTATATTCCCAAGGATTCGGGTATTTGCCGCCTTCAAAATTGTAAACCTTGCGAAAAAAAATCCCGACATCGAGATCATTTTTATCTTTACAAGCAATTTGACAAACCTTGCAGCCAGAACAAATTGTCATATCATAATAAAACCCGAGTTGCGCCATTATTTTTCACTTCCTTAGAAAATGATTCGTTGAGGCCATTTAACATCCGGATCGAGAGGTTGATTATATTTCTCCAGCTTCACATTGCAAGAATTAAAGCCTGTGTGTCCTTGACCAGTTGGGATATGTCCGTCAAGAATTCCAGTACAGCCTGCTTTATCAACTCCGGCTTGCTCATCCATTTCAACCCAGGCACCTTCGCCAAGAGCAACGACGCCTGGCATAATACGCTCAGTGACCATAGCCTGGCGAATAACTGAGCCATGACGGCTGGTTACTTTGACAATATCATTATTCTTAATTCCCAGGTTTTGAGCGTCGCTAGCGTTTATTCTCAGCTCTTGGGGAAAGGCTTCCCGCAGCCAGGGTACGTTATCTAAGGTCGAATGAGACCTCCGATAGTAATGAAGAGTAATGACTTGGAAAGGATAACCGTTCTTAGAACCATCTTCATAGCCCTCACGCGAAGGTTCGTACTTAGGTAAAGGCGATTTCGTCGTAAAGCCTACTTTTTCAATGGCCTTAGCGAGTGAGTCACAGTAAATCTCAAATTTTCCGCTTGGAGTTGCTAATTTCTTGCCAACCGGATTGCCAATAAAGTCCTCAAAGCTGGTGAATTCTAATTTGTCGCCGCGAGACCTCGGAATTTGATAAATTCCCTTTTCTTTGAACTCCTTATAGGAGATGCGTCCCGTTTGCGGAATTCCTTTCGCTCCCAGTTCCTTGATATCTTCCGCTGTCAAGGTAACTAGTTTTTCATATCCCGTTCCGTCTGCCTTCATCACCTTAGCACCAGCTATCTGGTTATACAGCATTTGCGCTTCAGACAACGGGTTGACCGCTTTCGTTGGATCAAGCCCCAGCCTTTTAGCCAATTCCGTTACAATCCACATATCACTTTTGGCTTCAAAAAGCGGCTTCATGATCTGAC
This sequence comes from Desulfosporosinus sp. SYSU MS00001, assembly GCF_049943955.1. Taxonomy (NCBI): domain Bacteria; kingdom Bacillati; phylum Bacillota; class Clostridia; order Eubacteriales; family Desulfitobacteriaceae; genus Desulfosporosinus; species Desulfosporosinus sp. SYSU MS00001. Next base: position 295,872 of record NZ_JBNFTW010000001.1, on the reverse strand, counting down.
GAAAATAAATAAGAATTTCACGATTCCCGGTAAGCAATCCCCCCAGGCGCTCCCACTGCGAGGTAACCGGTAAAACAACATCTGAATACCGAGCGTCCGTCGATAAAAACAGATTTTGAGCAAGGACGAATTCAACGTTACGGTGCGCCTCGATGCCCCGTGTAGTACCCGCTCTCTGGTTCAAGGTATTCCCAAACCAATTCCAGATCATCTGGATATTAATATCTTTCTGATCACCTTTACTTGCGGTATATTTACCCGTCAAAACGGCGTTCCACATTTCACCGCTATTAATTTTGCTTTTCGCCAGAGGATTGGGAATCGCGGGCAAGCCGCTGGCCCCAGGCTGTACTAACACCGGTCCGGCATTTGTTGCCCGATTGTGCATATTGGGGCTAACTCCTGCACCAGGTTTGCCAACATTACCGGTCATAAAGGCAAGAGTCATTATCGCATGCGGAAAATGCTCTCCATTGTTTATGCGGGCGGGTGCTCCACCAGTAATAATGGCTGCAGGTTTTGTCGTTGCATATTCCTGAGCAAGTTGACGGATCGTATCCACACTTACACCACAGATCTTTGCTGCCCACTCCGGTGTTTTCGGGGTTCCATCAAAAGTACCCAAAACATAATCCTTAAAGTTATCCTTAGGATCTGCCCCATCCGGCATATGATCAGCATCAAAGCCCACACAATAAGTATCCAAAAAGTCTATATCCAGTAAATTATTCGTTAAAATATGATGGGCCATCCCCAGAATTAAAGTTGTATCAGTAGCCGGGTGAATCGGTATCCATTCATCTGCCATAACTCTCGCTGTTTCAGAATGGACAGGATCAATCAAAATAAATTTGGCTCCTGCCTTTTTGGCCTGAAGATAATTAAACGTTGGCGTTCCCTGACTGGACTGAGCAGGGTTCGCACCCCAAAGAATAATCAGTTTTGAATCGCGCAATCTGAAGCGATCGTTGCCTGCCATCGATCCATTATCAGTTGTGATGCCCGTAACCTTTTGCCATACTACAGGCCAGGCTCCCCAAGAAACATCCCCCCAGCGAGTTGTACAGCCGCCATAGGCACTCATGAGCCGAATAGGTTCCATGTCCCCGCCTGAACCGCCAGGGGGTAAAAAGAAACTGGCATTACCATATTTACCTTTAATTCGTTTAATCTCACTAGCAACGATACCCAGAGCTTCATCCCAAGAGATACGCACCCACTCATCTTTTCCGCGAAGTTCTTTTTTGCCGCCTCCCGGTTCCCAATTTTTCCGTTTCATAGGATATTTGAGACGATCGGCACCCAGTACCATTTTGCGATGGGAACGACCGCGTGCACATCCTCTTTGTTGAGGGTAATCCGGACTGTCCTCATGGGTATCGTCCGTCTTTTGACGAACGACAACTCCATCCGCAACATAAGCCTTGTTTAAACATCGTCCTCCACAATTATGCCAACAAGCAGCAGTAATCCATTCACCTTCCTTATCTGCTAACTCTGCAACATTTGAATCCACTTTTTGCAGCCCGCAACCCGGCAGGGTTACAGCTGCTGCGGCTCCGGCAGCCAATGTTGCCGTTGCACCAAGGAAGGACCTTCTACTCATCATGTGGCTTTTTGCCTTCTCGATTAAACTCATATTTTCCACCTCCACGAATTGTAAGAAATACTAAGAATATATTTTTAAAAGCTCGAGAAGAGCTTCTAGATCAAGAGTTAAGAAGCCTCGAAGAATTTTGCCCATTCCCCGATAGAAATCCGTCTCGGCGTGCTGGATCATGTCGTGACTGAACTTTGGAACCCATTGCAAAAGATGCTCTTCTAAAAAAGACTTTTGATCCATCAAAAGTTGTCTGAGATCAACGCCATTTTCATCGTTATTCTCTAAACATAGTTGACTGAGCCGGAACATAAAATCCAACTCTAGTCCTAAGTGATCATCTGCCTCATGACCAAACTCTACGGGAAGAAACGAATACTTTAGATAAGCCTTCCTAACGGCTAGCGTCTCCTCTTGAAAGAGCAAACGCTCCTCGTTTAAATAAGTGGATTCCCAAGGCGGAGAAGGTAATTGATACGGACCGATAAAAAGTCGTGTGAATTCCCAATGCAAGTCATTGTAAACAGTTTCGCTCTGTATATCGTTTTTAGAAAGGTAGTTTTTAATTTGTTGAACACCTTCTAAAATCATTTCACGTTCACTTGCCAAGGGAAAATCCGGTGTAATCATGCTATTTTTCACAAACACAAGGAAATCTTTTGTCGGTTCCATTAAGAAAGTACGGCGCAGAAAATCGTAGTAAAAAAGACGCAACTCCAGTAATGGAGTCACTCGACTTGAAGCATGATTCACGTTTGTCATAGTTTTACTCCTTCGTGTATAGCCACTTACTATCCTTGGTTTCACATTAGTAAGTAAGTCAAATTGACAGAATTTACTGCATACTGCATCCAGTGTGTTGTGTATTGTCTATTGTCTATTGTCTGATTGATTACCTGTTAGTTGTCATACAACTAACCAAGCACTATCTTATCAGTTTTTTCTATGATGTCAATAAAAACTTAAGCTTGTTCTGCATTCCTAAACATTTCAAGTTTAGCATCGATCATATCGACATAAGCCTTAAGGGCCAGCTCGAGGTTCCTCGTCTTAAGACCAATAACAATGTTATAATGCTCATCTTCCTCTACAGCCTTGGGTACTCCATCAACTTCCCAACTTTTTTGAACTGTCGATTCATAATGTGCCAGCAAAAGGCTGCCCATGAGGTGAAAGGTGCTGACAAACAGACTGTTTTCAGATAAACGAAAAAGCCATTCATGAAATTGTCTATCGAGATAAAAATACTCCTCAAGGTCCGATTTTTCAGAGGCCTGGCACATTTTTATATAGATTTGTTCCAAGTGGTGAATTCCTTCTTCACCGGCCCGTTGAAAGGCAAGACGTATGACTTCCGTTTCCAGAGCCTTTCTAAACTCTAGGATCTCAATCTGGTTATGCGGTTTCATCATGATGGGGGCAAGTTCGGTTAAATAAACACTGGGTGTGAATTCCTTAACAAAAGTCCCTTCTCCCACTTTGGCTTCCAGTAACCCAAGCGTAATCATTTTCTGGATGGCGACGCGTACCGATACTCGGCTTACGCCAAATAATTCAGCAAGTTGGTTTTCGGAAGGGATTTTGTCCCCCGGCACCCATCGCTCATTTACAACATTCTCCTTTAATTGATTATAAACAAGTTCGGACACACTATCTTTAGAAATTTTCGTGATATTGTTCATTCATTTACCTACTTTTACAAGATTAAAGAAACCTCATGATCACACATTCTAGAGCTTCTAGTGAACTCGTTCAGCTAAAGCTGAACATCGAGACTTCGGAGACGAAAGCGCCTAGCCCATAACAAATGCTATCGCGCTGAAGGATAGACTCTACCCCCACCGAAGCAGAGTTCGGGGTTCCCACTCCCACTTAAAGAAGTGGGAGTCTTACGATTGGTTAAACAAGCCCATCTGCTTTATATCATAGCATTCTGTGGAATCCTGTCAATTTATTCATTAGTTGTGTTTGTTGATTTCCGCTCATTAAGTTTTAGAAGCAAAGTAAGCAGGAAGGCAGCCAAGCTGCAGGCAATCAAAAATCCCAGGACACCATTAATGCCCAACGAAGAACCGTTTATGATGCCAACCAGCTTATTGCCGAAGAATCCCCCGATGCTTGATGATGAATTAATAATTGCTACCCCCACCGCTGCTCCTTCTGTGGTGAGAAACGTGGCAGGGACGGACCAGAAGGGCCCGTAAAAGCAAGCATTACCCATTCCGTTCAGAACTACACCCAGAATTTTAACTGCTACACTTGAGGAAGTTCCTGCAAGTGCCAGCCCCGCGGCTGAAACAAGCATTGGGATCGCAATATGGTACTTTCGTTCTCTCGTGCGATCGGAATGGAGTGCCCATAAAGGCATGGCAATGGCACCAGCAATTCCGGGAAGCATCATGATGAATCCAATATCTGTATTAGAAAACGTAGTTGAAAATTCTTTGACAAGGGTTGGCATCCAAAAAGAAACACTTTGAAACATCATTTGAATCGTTATGTGAATTACAACAAGATGCCACACTCTGAAATGGACAAAGACCTTGGCAGCTGAGTATGACTGAACTCGGTTTTGGTGTTGCTCCGCTTGTAATGTCTGAGTTAACCATTTTTTCTCATCGGAAGTAAGCCATTTCGCATCTTCCGGTTTGTTCGTCATATAAAAATACGTCACAACACCTAGAAGAACAGCAGGAATTCCTTCAATAACAAACAGCCATCTCCACCCCGCGTAACCCAACCAGTGAATATGGTCCAGGACATAAGTAGCCAGAGGAGCCCCAACAATATTGGAAATAGGGCTTGCCACCATGAACAGTGATGTAGCCCAAGCCCTTTCTTTTGCAGGAAACCAATAGGTAAAATAGTATATGATTCCCGGGAAAAAACCGGCCTCGGCCATACCCAGCAAAAAGCGAAGAAGATAAACATGGGTAAAATTCTGAGCAAAAAAGGTTAAGGAGGTGATCATTCCCCAGGTAACCATGATTCGTGCAATCCATTTGTTGGTTCCAATTCGGTGGAGAAGAATATTGCTGGGAACCTCGAAAATCAAAAAAGTTATAAAATACGCCGCCGAGAGCGATCCATAGGCTGCCGAAGAAATATGCAGCGCTTTATTCATTTCCAGGGCCGCAAATCCTAAGTTTACACGATCTATAATATTAACGATATATAGAATAAAGGCAAACGGCAAGATTTTATATTTAACTTTGGTCAGCGTTTGTTTCGCTATATCTGACACAATAAATTTCTCCCTTGTTCATTATGTATTAATACCAAAGTTTATAATTCGGCCGAACCTGTTGACGCACGACCTACTCGTCCTGAATCAGTGTACTTTAATACGTACCACAATACAAGAATAGATCCACGTGTCGCGACTTAAAACCTTGCTCGACACCATCAGCTATAGCAAAGCCTTCTAGTAATGTTGATAAAGTACGGTTGCGTTCACATACAAAGCAGAGGCCCCTTACACAGAACACTGACAAACCCCTGCTTCAAAAAGGAGCAGGGGTTTGTGGGTATAATTGTTAAATTACCATTTCTGAGTTTAGCCTTTTCTCGTAACAACACCAATACTGCCATTTACAATAACTGAATCACCTGTTTTTAGTTCGGTGGTAGCAATTCCACAACCTACAACCGCAGGAATCCCTAGCTCCCGAGCCACAATGGCAGCATGGGATAAAGGTGCTCCAAGATCTGTAATAATCGCAGCAGCTTTTGGAAACAATGGTGTCCAGCCAATGTTAGTCATTGTCGTTACAAGTATCTCACCCTTTTGAAAATCTTTCGCTTCATCAAAGCTGTGCAAGATACGCACCCTTCCTTCAATTGTACCCGGGGCACCGGCAAAACCTTTGATAGAGTTTTTATCAAGTACCGGCGCTTGGGCATTGGGATCATAGTAATCCTGCCTTTTATCCTTAGAATTAATCCATTCCTTAGGATTAAACCTGCCTCTAATTAACTGAGGAAAGACAGGCATCTTTTGATATTCTTCAAAGTTTTTACGTCTTTTAGGCAGCTTATCCAGCATTTCTGTGTCTCCCTGCAGAAATTTTGGGACTTCAAAGCAATACATCATAAATATATCATTGTTTATCCCTGTAACTGAGCCGATCTTAAGCAGTAAATGCCGCATCACTCTAAAGACCTTTACAAACTCATTTCTCAAAGACTCACGGGTATTTGCATCCCTGGAAACTCGTTCCAGCTTCTTCTCCAGCCATTTTTCCTTAGCAGGAAATTTTTGCGCAAAGAGCTTTTTACCCTTCATAAATTCACGTTGTTGTTTTTTCAGCAGCTCAGTGGCACTCAGGTTTGTGTCTTTGTATTCTTTTATTTGCTTGTCAATAAATGAAGGGTCATCTGCCGGATATTCATAAAAAACCTCAAACTCATGAGGGCTTCTATGACCGTATAGCTCCAGATACTTTTCACCGCTCAAGCTGCCATTAATAACTTGTTCTATTGCCAACAGGGGCTTCATGCTTACAAGTGTTTGTTCACCGCTGAAATTGGAACACAACAAATTTGCCAATTCCTCGCCTGCCATCTTAGCAAGCTTTTTTCTAAGCGTTGCTAAAGTTGAGCTTCCTGCACCTCCAAACCAGATATACCATAATGCAGACAAAAATGGCCGTACATCAGATGTCCACAGCTTAAACAAATCCTGCCTGGTGTTTGCAGCTTCTATTCTTTCAAGTGTTTTCACATACCAAACCGGTGTATACTCCAAGTAGTAAACCTTTTGTTTCTTGGAATCCTTCATTCGCTTCAAGCTCTTTTTTGCCCGGAGAAACATTTCCTTGATTAATTGAGGTGTTCTAAAGGGATAAATAGGAACTTCAATATTATCAGGAATATATCCAAATACATCGCTTATAAGTTCCTTTGCCTTTGGAACATTATAACCAAGCACTTTTAACGAAGAAATCATAATGCTGATATTTGAATATGTTCTGCCGCAAATATTGCCGAACATAAAATACCCCGGAACTTTCTGGCACTCCAAGTCCATCTCATGCAGCAAGCTCCATGTAAATGGACTCATTACGTCCGGTACAGCCTCACCAACATTATTACTGCTCCAAAGTGCGTCGGCATCAAGGCTTTGATTGATTTCATAGTTGTCATAATCAATTGTTTGAAGAGTCGTGATTGGGCGTGCCTGAACAATATAAAGCCTTCCCCCTTCAACAACCCATTCAATATCCAGCTTACAGCAGAAAATCTCCTCTGCCTTCAATGTGGCTTTGTACAAGGCTTTTGCATAAGGTACGAAGGATTTATCGCCTTGATACTTTCCTCCTAGTCTTGTTATCGTAAAAGGATAAGCATTTTTCTCGCCCGACACAAGCTGTTCGCCAGCACCAAATACAAAGTTTCCTACCATATTTACATGACTGCCGGTAATGGGGTCGGCAGAAAAAAGCACCCCTGCCATCTTTGCGTTTATCATCTTTTGAACTACAACTGCTATTTTGTGTTCCTGGTTAATACCGTGAACCTTGCTGTATTCGTTCACACGCTCAGATTTTACAGAAGCGGCAACGATTTCTATTGCAGAAAACACATCAGCCCTTGCTACATCCAACACGGATTCAAACTCGCCTGCAAATGATGTTTTTGCACTGTCCTCTGAAAGAGCGGATGAGCGAACCGCAAAAGTACTGCCGGACAGCATTTCAAGACACTTTTCAATGTCGGAGTGCGCTTCTATTTTCAGCCCATTATTTTCAAATGCTGTAGATAAAATGACAAATCCGTTCGGAATAGCAATCCCAGCGTTGTACATCCTGCAGAGGGAGCCGCCCTTTCCCCCCGCAAAGCCAAGAGCTTCATTGGTAATATCACTAAAACTGTAAGCATATTCCATACTATTTGTTCTCCTTATAAAATACTGAGCGCAGCACTGCAATATATTCATCAATTTCTCTTGTATACCGCTCGTGTTCCTTGTTGTAATCTTCAACGCGTTTTTCGGGTGAAGCTTGAGATTCGCTGTATCCTCTCAAGGTAAATATAATAATGTCGATAGCTTTTTTTATATCAAGATTTTCTTTAAAAAGAGATAAATCAATATCCTTAAGCATCTCGTTTTTTGTATCGGAATACAATATATTTTTATATTCATTAATTTTTGAAGCCACAGCCTGGTCTTTCTCAAAATAGGCTGATGCCGCAAAGTCAAAAATATCAGGATATTTATTGGTGAGTTCAATTTTTAAAAAAAACATATTCCGCAATCTTTCCAAAATATCTCTTTCCTTTAGGTTAACTTGTGCATAGTATTCCTGCATTATTAGAGTGTTAGCATACAGGAACAGAAAGATATACAAATCCTTTTTTGTCCCGAAATAATGAAAAAGCAAGCCCTTTGATATCCCTGCCTCCAAAATGATTTCATCTGTAGTAGTTTTTTTGTAACCGTTATTGGCAAACTTGTTCATGGACGCAATAAGCAGGGCGTCACGTTTTGTATCCTCCATCGTAAATATCTTGTGCTTAGTTAATTCTTCCAATTTGGAAACCACCCTCCTATAGCAATTGACTAATCCAGTCAATTGCTATTATATTATTATTGACTGGACTGGTCAATAGATTGCAGGCAGAACCGTCGGTGTACACGCATCAGAATACAGAAAAACTAAAAAAATAAGGGGTATTGTCTCTTAATTTCGTAAAAGACAATACCCCTGCTATTATTGCACCTAAACCTTCAAGGCCTTGGTGCCTTAGGCTTTTGCAACTTCACTTATCCTATTTTGGTCTTATTTCGATTGGTCTTTGTTGTTAACAGCAGCCTGGGTGGTTGCAAACATTTTAAGACCAATCCCGTTTTCCACTATTATGGAACACTTTTAGCAATAGAATTTAATATCGTTAACTTTAAAATGATTCTTCCACTCTGCGCAAATCATGAAAGTTTGAGCAGCGATAATATCCAATAACTCATTCAACTCTTTTTGAGGTATCCTGCTTCCATTATTGGCAATGATACATCCACCGGAAGCTGTTAGCCATATTTTAGTAGCATTAGCACTCGGCTTTCCTTTTCCGACATGGACATGAATCGCTTCATTATTTTCATTCGACCAAAAATACACCAGATATTCGCCAATACGAAACAAACTAGGCAATCTGTATACCTCCCGCAGCAGCATACTTATACAACAGATGAGCATTGCTATGCAGGAATTGGCTAAAGTTCTCAATCTCTTTATCTGAAAATCCGTCTCTCTTTATCCAGGAATAAGTAGGTAACGCACATCTGGCCACATCGAATCCACCTTCTTTCGGACGCTCGAAATGAACTTCCAAACACTGCATGCCATCTTCTTCAATAAGGTGAGAATGTGTGATTTCAGTTTCATCCGCCAAAGTCATATATGGATACATCATGGCCACTAACCTCCTTACTTTTTTGCGCTTATAGTATACCACAAATTGGATTTCTTTGTTCATTGGAGGTTGCAATTTTCTGCGAGATATTAGTTTTAATTATTATACCTCAACGGATAGAACGGCTTTAAAATAGGGTATTGTCCCTAACAATTTCTAAGAGACAATACCCATTTTATTCTGACACAGCTTTTAGAATACTTTTTTCATTTAATTTTAAGCCTTAATTCAATTGGTCTTTGTTGTTAACCGCCGCCTGGGCAGCAGCTATCATAATAGACTAATCTCATTTTTTACAATTCGGAACAATTTTAGTTACCACAACAAATAGTCTACTCTATTTTCCTATCAACTGACCAAGCTGCTGTTCGATGCCTTTATTCACGACCGCCTCTCCTCCGAAGATAGTCGTCCCGGTCATCTTTTTGCCTTTCAGATAATTCACGACTTGCTCAGACAAGCTGCCGTCTGTCAGGATAATCGAGGTATTGTGATTGGCCGCATAAACGCTTCCTGCCAGAGCATCAGGGAAATTGCTGCCCGTAGCGACACAGACACTTTGCCCGGCTAAGTTGAAGTATTGCGCAACAGCCAGGGAGGTATCATAACGATCCTGTCCGGCAATTCTTATGATATTGGTTTTGTTTAGCGTGGTGATCTGTTCTACCTGATTTTCCACCGCTGCGCTAATAACCCCTTCTCCTCCGATGAGATAGACTTTGCTGGGGTTAATGGCCGCTATTTCATTCTTGACTGCATCACTGAGTCCGTCTTTTTGGACCAAGAGGATAGGGTACTGATTCTCTGCCGCGATACTGCTGATGGATAACGCATCCGGATAGTTGTCTCCATAGGCCAGCACAATCGGTGTTCCACTCTTGACCTTTAATTGATTGGCAATTTTGACGGAGGTTTCATAGCGGTCCGTTCCGCCTAAGCGGGTGATCTGACCGAAACCATCGGCCTTTACTTTGGCTTCCAGATCAGCACTGACCACGGCTGTGCCGCCTAAAATATAGACGTTCCCTGACGGAGCAAGATTGGCCTTCATATAATCTAAGACCTTTTCTTGATCCGCCTTCGAGGTTCCGACCAAAAGGATCGGAGCATTGAGTTTGTAGGCCAGGACACTTCCGGCCAAGGCATCCGGATAGTTGCCGGCGGTGGCTAAGACCACATTGGAAAGCGTTCCTGTATAGTTTGCTTTGGCAATGGCTAAGGCGGTATCCACCTGACTTTGACCTGCCAGCCGGTTGACCCCAGTGATGGGGGTGCTCATTTTAAAATCCCAGTGGACGATGTCTTGCCCTACGGAAATGGTCGGACTGGTATAGGGTTCATAGCCATCCTTGGCTGCGACGATATAGTAATCCGTATCAGGGAAGACCATAAAACCATAAGCACCCTTCGTGTCGCTGGTCTGCGGGTTCTGATTGTTATTAGGCTTAAAGCCGTCAATGCCCGGTAAGGCTACGACGGTGTCCGGTGTTTTGCCGTTGGTCTTGTTGCGTTCCGTATTGGCATAATACAAGGTGACCTTTGCTCCGGCAATGGGTTTGCCCGTGGCAGCATCCGTGATGATGCCATAGGGGTCAATTAAGGTGCATTTTAGGCTGACGGTCCCATTATTGGAAACTGTGATTTCCAGGGTTCCCAGTGCAATTGTTTGACCATTGCCTAAATCATAGGTGATCTTATAACGATTGTCCGTTCCTTTGGCTAGGTTGGCAAAATTGATCGTTCTGTCCGCAGAAACGCTTGCTGAAGTACCTGCTGATGATACATAGCTCACTTTAGAAAGATCGCTTAAAGGACTCGTCGTTCCGTCAGGTAGTTGGAAGGTTAGCGTTTGAGGTGCCTGCATGAAAGCGGTATAATTCCCGTCACTTTCCGTCGTTACAGTAGCTGTCAGATTAGCAACAACACCACCTGTCGTACCATCCAGGACACTGCCAGTAACGGTTGTCCCTCCGCCTGATGCGCTTCCACCTCCCGCTGAACTTCCTCCACCGCCTTCGTGTACAGCATTGGGTATCGTTTCAAACACCGCAGTTATGATAACGTTAGCGGCCGGCATGGTGAAGCTCGTGCCAGTTATACTATGATCGCTTCCGTCATTATATTTCAAGCTTCCCGCTTGTAGCTGCATTCCTGCATTGGGAGTTATGCTCAGGTTAATGGCCGAACCGGAGGTTGCACTGGTCGGGCTGGCTGTAATCGTACCTCCTGTCAAAGGAGCGATACTGACCGTGTAATAGCTTGCCGGAGTCTGTCCTGCCTCAGCATCAAGGAGTGCCTGGTAGATTGCTGCATGCCCTACTGTTGTGGGATGCGGATCGAGCTGCAGGGTCGCTAAGTTAAAATTAACAGCTCCGGGAGTTGTTCTGAACTTTGTATAAACATCGGCAACTTTATAGCCCGCCATTGCGTTGTTGTTGATTGCTTGATTGATCCCTCTGATGAGAGGATCAAAGACTGAGTACAGTGGATCTTGTTCACTAAAGGGATTGTAGAGATTGAGAACGTAAATTTGGGCCTGGGGCGAAAGGGTTTTAACCGCAGTCATAATTTGCGGGAAATCTGTGCCAAATTGAGTAACACCGGCTTGTAAAGCTTGAGTTAAGGCCGGCGAATTTGCTAAACTCGCTAGGATAGCGTCTTTATTCGGATTTGCAGCCATAGCCGCTGCTAATTGGGTCATTAAATTAGGATTATTGACGGGGTTCACCCCAAAAGCTGTACATACGGAAGCAATGACCGGGGAAAGCAAATTATCCCCGCCGATACTTAGGGTAATAACCTTGGCATTTCCGACCGACGCCCTATATTGGGCATTCGTTAGTAAGCGCTGCAGCAAATCGCTGCTCTTATCTCCCGATACGGCCAGATTATTTAAGGCAAGCTGATTAGAAGCGGGATCTGTCAGAAGATGATTATAGAAAAGATGGGTGTAGTCACTTCCGGGTGCGGCACTCATTCCATATGCGATGGAATCGCCTAAAGAGAGAAATGTTTGAGCGGTATACGCCGGCACCACCACGTCAGCGTCAGGCCCCGCATTAAGTCCTGGCCCTGCTGCGAGTCTTACTTGATATGTCCCGGCTGCCAAACCGGTAATCACTGTGGCTGAAGCCGGAACTGGAGTGTAATTGGCCGCTCCCTGGAGCCGGTATTCCATGCTGTCAGTGACACCTGTGATTTTACCGTCATTATTAGCGGCCGAAGTGGGAGCTATTCCGGTCAGCCCTGTTGGCGCGGATTGGTCTTGGTTCGGTGCAACGTACGTAAATTGGTCACTTGAAACCACCGTACTCGTTCCGTACGGCGTTGTTACCGTCACGTCAACTGTTCCGCTTCCCGCAGGAGATGTGACTGTGAGGGAAGTATCACTGACAACTGTAATACCACTTCCAGTCGTACCGCCAAATTTGACTGCCGTGACTCCGCTGAATCCTGAACCGGTTATCGTTACGGAAGTACCTCCGGCTCCCGAACCATTGGCTGGATTTATAGAAGTAATGGACGGCAACCCTGTTACAGAAACTGTATGAGCAGCTGCCGCACTGCTTTTTGTTCCATCATTGACGACAAACGAAATAGTCCTGTCACCTGTTGATGCGTTCGAACTACAGCTAAATACAACCGATGACAGCACATTTGCCCATTGAGCGACAGTAGCAGTTGCACCGGAAGAAGTCAAGGTCAGAACTCCTGTAGCAGCATTGTAACTGCCAACGATATTACCAAAGAGAGTAGAACTGGTGTTGGTAAAGGATAACGTATCACCGCTATGGAAACCGCTGCTTATACTTACAGTTGCGCTGGATTGGGTTGTATTATCCAGATCAGATATCGAAACACCGTTGTCGATAACTACAGCAGAACCACCGACAGGATACGTTATGGAGCCACCTGATGTGACAACAATGGGTGTCTGGTCTGTATCTGCCACGGTAACTGTTCTGGTGGCCGTATTACTGGTGTGACCTGAGCTGTCAACTCCTGTAAAAGAAACGGTTCTGGTTGAGCTGTTAGGTGTCACCGCCGTATTTGTATAGGTAACTGACTCCAACGCACTCTGCCACTGAGCGACAGTAGCGGTTGCTCCTGCTGAAGTCAAGGTCAAAACTCCTGTAGCGGCAGTGTAGCTGGCAACGATATTGCCATAGAGGGGATCGTTGGCAAAAGATAATACATCCTCACCGGAATGGAAGCCGCCGGTAATTGCCACAGTAGCACTGGACAGGGTTAAAGTATTTAAACCCGTTACCGTAACACCGCTGTCGATAGCAACTGGAGTTGATTTGTCATTGTCCCCGGCAACAAACGCAGCTGACCCGGAATCTGTGGTGATAACCGGCAGATCAACAGCTAGTGGAACTATACTCATCTGAGCGCCTGCCGACGGTGCTAATGCCAGGGTCAGTGCAATCGCTGAATTGTTTTGCAATGTTACAATATCCCCGGCGTTAAGCGACAGAATGACACTTCCTGAAATTTCGCCTGTAGCAGTAAGCAGCGATATCGATGGGGATGGGGCAGCTATACCATCAATCGCAACGGCCAAATCGGAACCCGCACCTGCGGTTATGCTGGCATTATAATCAATCTTATAAGTGCCAGTGTTCGCGATCATCATCGTTGGAGTCCCGGCAAGATGGCCAATCCCTGACATTGGACCATTCGTGCTGAATGGCACATCTGCTCCACTAACGACAGTTGCATCTGCTAACGTCGCCAATTGATATGCATTTCCCATTATTCCGCTAACTTCTGTAATGCTTATCTGAGCACCCGCCGCCGGTGCTAATGCCATAGTTAGGGGAACCGCAGAATTGTTACGCAATGTTATAACATCCCCAGCTTTAAGCGACAGAATGACATTTCCTGAAACTTCCCCTACAGCGGTAAGCACCGGTATCGATGTGGATGGGGCAACTATACCATTGATCGCAACGGCCAATTCGGCACCCACACCTGCGGTTATGCTGGTATTATAATCAATCTTATAAGTGCCTGCGTTGGGGATCGTAATAGTTGTCGATCCGGCTGTATGGCCAATACTTGACATTGGACCATTCGTGCTGAATGGCACATCTGCTCCACCAACGACAATCGCATCTGCTGTCGTCGCCCATTGATATGCATTTCCCACCGTTCCGCTAACTTCTGCAATGCTCATCTGAGCGCCTGCAGACGGTGCTAACGCCAAGGTTAGGGGAACCACTGAATTGTTACGCAATGTAATAACATCCCCGGCATTAAGCGACAGAATAGCACTTCCCGAAACTTCCCCTACAGCGGTAAGCACTGGTATACCTGTGGATGGGGCAACAGTGCCATTGACCGCAACCGCCAACTCAGCATCTAAACCCGCAGTTATGCAGGTATTATAGTCGATCTTATAAGTGCCCGTATTCTGGACCGTAATTCCTGTAGTTCCGGCAGTATGGCTGATACCTGACATTTGACCATTACCATTAAACGGAACATCTGCCCCGCCCATTACAGGTGCATCTGCTGCCGTCAAAAATTGGTTCACACTTCCATAGGCACTTGGTTGACTAGGTGCCGCATGCACAACTGGTACGCACATAGACATTACGATACAAACGATAAGCAGCACAGAAATAATAGGTTTCATTCGCATTTTAACTTTCAAGTTTATCACCACCAATGTAATTTTGGGCGTTTTCAAATTTTATCTAATTATTCAGACTATATCATATGTGCAAAACCTAACACGGCATTTATAAAACCTCCGTTGACATTTAGCCACAATACGGGATTTTACGTCAGCTGTTAATCTCTCATTATTATATTTAGTGCATAAGTTCACATTATAATACCATATTTGGCCACATTTTCCAAGATAATTATTTTACTAGTCTAAAACCTTTTCTTCTACAAAGCGGGATATTACAGATCTGCTTTTTCCTTAATCTATTTTCAAAACCTTTGATTGCGCATTTCGTTTCTCCTCATAAATACAAAAAAACAATAAAAATAGGGTATTATTTCCTTTAAATCATTAAGAAATAATACCCTTACTATGTTTTATACTCTGCGTCTCAACGTCTTAGCACACAAATCTTTGAGAGCTTTTACTATATTAAAGCCTTACATCGCTTGGTCCTTGTTGCTAACAACCGCCTGAGTGACTGCAAACACTTTAAGAGCAACCCCGTTTTTACTATTACGAAACACTTCCTGTAATCAGTGATTTTCATTATCTTAACCACTTGTGTGAATTCCAAAAAGTATCTGTACAAAATCCTGCCGTTCATTTAGAATTCTAACGATTAGCACTCTATTACCTTTAAGTCTATAGAATACATAATTTCTTTCAATGAAGATATACATATACTCTACAGGAACATCAATCATTCTTCCCAGATCTACACCTAATGCTGGATATTCCTCTAATCTTCTAACGCTACCTGTAATTTTAGCAAGAGCCTTTTGGGCAGCATCAACTCCAAAATTCTCAATGATATATGCCTTGATTTTCTGTAAATCCTCCAGAGCCTTCGGAGAGTATTCCACTTTTCCCATACTACAATCCTAATGAAACTTCTACTTCATCAGCAGAAAGCCACCCTTTCTCCCTGGCTGATTTTTCCCCTTCCTCAAGCTGTACCATAAGCCTTATCGTTGCGCGGAGTTTATCAAGTTCTTCCAACTTAATAATTGCATATTCACCTCTTCCATTTCTGGTAAGGTACACCGGATTGTTGTAGGCTACCTCTTTGAGTACTTCTGTATAATTTCTCAAATCGGATATTGGTTTAATATTTGGCATTTTCATCACTCCTAATAAATATTATATGTCAAACTATTTAAAACAACAACGTAAATTAACACGTTAATTTACAGCATTTGATTGCTTAATTTTCAAAATGGTATTCAATTGGTATAACCCTTGTGCCGAATCGGTTGGTAACAAAAAACAGGGTACTGTACTTTAAAAATATTAAGTAACAGTACCCTGTTTCGAATTCTTATCATAGCCCTCAAACTTTAGGTATATTTGTGGGCTTTACCTTACTATTTTCAGCCTTACTTCGATTGGTCTTTGTTGACAACAGCCGCCTGAGCTGCAGCTAAACGAGCGATCGGAACCCGGAACGGCGAACAGGAAACATAATTCAAGCCCACGAGATGGCAGAATTCCACAGAATTCGGCTCCCCGCCGTGTTCTCCGCAAATTCCCAAACTAATATCCGGGTTAGAACCTCGGCCGAGTTTCACAGCCATATCAATCAACCTTCCAACCCCGTCACGGTCAAGTACGACGAAAGGATCAGATTTCAGGAGGTTCTTTTCCAGATAAACGGGCAGGAACTTACCTTGAGCATCATCACGGGATAAGCCCATAGTCATCTGGGTTAAGTCGTTCGTGCCAAAGGAGAAGAAGTCAGCCACTTTACCGATTTCATCTGCCAGAAGGGCAGCCCGCGGCACCTCGATCATAGTTCCTACGTGATATTTAATTTGAACATTTTGTTCACCCATTACCGCTTGAGCTGTGTCGTCAACCAGTTTGCGCATCATCACAAACTCTTCTTTGCCCATAGTCAGCGGAATCATGACCTCGGGATGAATATCATAACCTTCTTTAACTAAGCGGGCACTGGCTTGGAAAACAGCTCTTGCCTGCATCACTGTGATTTCGGGGAAGGAAACTCCCAAACGGCAGCCACGATGGCCTAACATGGGGTTAAGCTCAGAGAGAGCACGGACTTTGCGTAATAAACCCTCTTTTTCATTTAACGCTTTCGGGTCGCTCTTAGACATACGAAGTTTCGTAATCTCAACAATCAGCTCTTCAGAGTGCGGCAAAAACTCATGCAAAGGCGGATCCAAGAGACGAATGGTTACAGGGAAGCCTTCCATCGCTTTTAAAATGCCATAGAAGTCTTCTTCTTGCATGGGCAGCAATTTAGCCAGAGCAACTTCACGTTCTTCCAAAGTTTGCGCCAGGATCATTTCCTGCACGATGGGAATCCGTTCAGGGTCCATAAACATATGCTCAGTTCGCGTAAGGCCGATTCCCACGGCACCAAAATTCCGGGCATTGGTTGCTTCAGCCGGAGTATCGGCATTGGCCATAACTTTCAGGCGGGAAATTTCATCAGCCCAGCCTAAGAACTCTTTAAACCCTTCACTTAATTCAGGATCAACCATCTTGACTTCGCCTTTAATAACTCGACCTGTTGCCCCATCAATTGAGAAAAGAGTTCCCTCAGGATATTCAACACCGTCAATAGCAACCAGCTTTTGGGCATAGTCAATTTTTAAAGCATCACAGCCGCAGACAGCCGGTTTTCCCATATGACGGGATACTACCGCTGCATGACTTGTCATACCGCCGCGGCTGGTTAAAATCCCTTGAGCCGCCAAAATTCCGCGGATATCGTCAGGAGTTGTTTCAGTACGGACAAGAATAACCTTTTCGCCTAATTGTCCTAATCGTTCTGCCTCTTCAGCGCTAAAAACGATCTTGCCGGAAGCGGCGCCTGGCGAAGCCGGAAGACCCTTGGCCAGAATTTGGAGTTTTGCTTCTCCATCCATCCGACGATGAAGCAGATGATCCAGTTGCTGAGGTTCGATGCGCATGACCGCTTCTTCTTTAGTAATCATACCCTCATGGTAGAGATCGACGGCTACTCGGATAGCTGCTGAAGCCGTTCTTTTCCCATTACGGGTTTGCAGCATATACAATTTGCCCCGTTCAATGGTAAATTCAATATCCTGCATATCTCGGTAATGCGCCTCAAGGCGTTGGGAATTTTCCACAAACTGTTTGTAAATATTTTCGTTTTCTTGGGCTAAAGTAGCAATAGGCTGGGGTGTACGTATCCCTGCTACCACATCTTCACCTTGGGCATTCATCAGGTATTCCCCGTAAAGTGCTTTCTCCCCAGTCGAAGGATTGCGGGTAAAGGCGACCCCGGTTCCTGAATCTGATCCCATATTGCCAAACACCATGGACTGTACGTTGACAGCCGTTCCGATATCGTGGGGAATATTATTAATGATGCGATATACATTGGCCCGGTCATTATTCCAGCTTCGGAAAACGGCTAGCACGGCCAGTTGCAGCTGTTCTTTCGGATCCATCGGAAAAGGCTTTCCTGTACTGCGAAGAATCTGTTTTTTGTACTCGCCAACCATCCATTTAAGGCTTTCTGGGGAAAGCTCCGAATCAAAACGAACTCCCTGTTTATCTTTAGCAGTCTCTAATATTTGTTCAAATAAGTAATGTTCAACCTCAAGGACCACATCGCCGAACATTTGAATAAAACGGCGATAGCAATCCCAGGCAAAGCGCTCATTTTGAGTATTAACAGCCAAGGCTTCCACAGTATCGTCATTCAAACCAAGGTTAAGTACAGTATCCATCATGCCCGGCATGGAGAACTTTGCTCCAGACCTTACCGAAACAAGAAGCGGATTTTTCTTATCGCCAAAGAGTTTTCCTGTAGCAGTTTCAACATCAGCCAAGGCCGGCCAAACTTGATCCCACGTCCCATCCGGAACGTTTTCTCCGTTAGCATAATACCCATTGCAGGCCTCCGTGGTAAGTGTAAATCCTGGAGGTACCGGCAGCCCAATTTGAGTCATCTCCGCTAAGTTAGCGCCTTTTCCTCCTAACAAGTCGCGCATGGATGCTTTCCCTTCTCGGAATAAATAAACATACTTCTTAGCCATTTCGCTCCCCCTTAAACAATATTTCTAACACAATGCTCGCAGTTTCTTCAACTGCTTTGCCTGTTACCTCAACGATTGGACAGCCTATACGCTTCATAATCCCCCGCGCATACTCTAGTTCCTGCATAATTCGCTCTAAGTTTGCGTAATCTGCCGAAGCACCTAAACCGAGAGTTTTTAAGCGCTCAGTACGTATCTGGTTCAAAAGTTCTGGCCGCAGAGTCAAACCAATTATTTTCCGCGGCGATATTGCATAAAGTTCATCCGGAGGAATTACTTCCGGAACCAACGGAATATTTGCAGCCTTAAGTCCTTTATAAGCTAAATACATACTCAGAGGAGTCTTGGAGGTTCGAGAAACCCCAATCAATACTACATCCGCATAAAGAACTCCACGGGGATCTTTACCGTCATCATATTTTACGGCGAATTCAATGGCCTCAACTTTCCGGAAATACTGCTCATCCAAACGATGAATAATATTAGGAGTATGAGTAGGTTCCATCTCCGTCTGCTTAGAAAGGGCCTCAATCACAGGGCCCAAGATATCCACCGTTTTCAGGCCTCTCTCAGCCGCCCTTCGCTCTAAATAATCTCTAAGGCCTTTCAAGACCAAGGTATAGACTAGAATAGCCTCTTCCGCCACAGCTTCTTCCAAAATCTCCTCAAGATGCGCTTCATCCCGTACATAGGGAACCCTTCGGATTCGAGTTTTTATACCGACAAATTGTGCTGCAGCCGCCCGGCCTACAAACTCGGCCGTTTCACCGAGGGCATCTGAAATTACATATAATACAGGCATTGGGCCCGTTACGTCCACACGACTACACCTCCGTCTTATTCCAAATTTACATAGAGACCCCGCCTACTTCTGACCTCTGGATATGTATCGCTACTCAAACTCTGAATACTCAATATAGCAGATGACCAATCTCACTCATTTTGATCGCTCATAGTCATTGTCGCGCTATGCTTTTGTCTCAGCAATCTGCACAAAGAGTTTCGTTACATTAGTCTTTGTGAAACGCCCTACAACCTCATAGCATTCTTCTCCGTTTTCATCAATGAAACTTTCAACAACCGGCAAGCTATCAACCTGATGCTGAACAAGCTTTTTGGCTGCACTATACACTGGTTCATCCGGAGTCGTCATAAAAATGTTGGGCATCCTTGTCATAATAACCCCGACTGGAACTTGCTGAAGATCTCCCTTGCCGAGAGACGCTTTCATGATATCTTTACGTGAAATCATTCCCAAGAGCACCCGCTCCGACCCAACGACCGCTAGACTTCCAACGTTTTGTGTAAACATCGTCACAGCTGCTTCATAGATACTTGCACTTTCCGGTATAGTTACCGCCATCGACTTAAAAGAACAAACTCTTAATTGAAGCAGCCTTTCCATCATCGGGGATGGTCCAAGATCATCTCGGTACGAATACCCAACACGCGGTCTGGCCACTAAGACCCCGGACATCGTCAAAATAGTTAAATCCGGGCGGAGGGTGGCTCGCGTCAAATCCAGCTTTTCCGCAATTTTTTCACCGGTTATGGATCCTGCTTCTTTAACGATCTCCACAATTCGCTGTTGACGATCCGTCCATTCCAACCCATTTCACCTCTTAATGATTCTTTCTACCTTTAATGTGACATACTAAATGAGGTTTACGCGTTTAATTATATCACATTATATAATCCTTTTACTAGATAGTGTTTATTTTTTATCGCAATAACTTACCAATTTGTTCAATTTGAATAACCTTTTATATTATTTAAAAAGCTTAAAACAAATAATCGTCACCAGGAAACAACGATCAGAAAACATATTTTAAGTTAGACTTATCTGAAAAAACAGAATCCCACTCAATACCCTTTAGTTAAAGTCATTTCAAAGTACATTTCTAACCAACGGCACCCTAAAAAGTTATTTTCCTGGTCATTAATCCAATCAGATTAATCATGTATTTTCTTTAATTAAAGCTAAGGATGGAGCGACGAGCCCCATCCCTAAGTCCTTAATCCAAAGGAAACTGGCTTTACTGAGTCATAGCGAAAGCAAAGCCTTTAATTGCACTTATAACATTGAATCTTAAGCTAAAACACTTAATTCACCTAAGCACCCTAACATTTTAACGCACTCTCCCAACAAGGCGAGTCGATTGTTCTTCAAGTTCACATCCTCAACCATAATCATGACTGCTTGGAAGAGCGCTTCAATCAAAGGAACAAGCTCTCCGGCCAATTGGTACGCTTCCCCAAAGCTGCCATCATTCAGGGCTTTGACAAAACGTTCTCGGCGCTGAGCAATCCCTTTTTCTAAAGCCACTTCGCTCGCATCAACCAACAAATTAGAGTTCAGATTTTGTTCAGATTCTTTTTTCGTCAGATTAAAACAACGGGTATAGGCTTGAAGGTAAGATACAAAGCCTTCCTCTTCACGTTTTTCCGCAAGTACCTGTGCTTTTTGCAGAACACAGTTTAATTGGTCTCCGCCTTGAGCCAAAACGGAATCCACAGTATCATAACGCAGTCCCTGTTCCTGGAGCACAAACCTTAACCGTTGTTGGAAGAAGTCCTGCAGGAGTTTCATGATCTCCTCCAACGGCAGCAGCGAAGTACCCTGTTCCCGAAAGGAACGATATGCTTCCTGAAGAAGCTCTGTCAAAGAAAGGTTCCATCCGGACTCCAGGAGTATTGCCACAATCCCTTGGGCTTGGCGTCTTAAAGCATAAGGATCCTGGGAACCCGTCGGCTGAATTCCAATCCCAAAGGCTCCAACGATAGCATCCAGTTTATCCGCGATACTGACAACGCGGCCTGCTTCAGATACCGGCAAACTATCACCGGCAAAGCGAGGTTGATAATGTTCGAAAATTCCCTGACATACTACCGGATTCTCACCGTTCGCCCTTGCATAATCCGCGCCCATAATACCCTGCAGTTCAGGAAAATCGCTGACCATTAAGGTAACAAGGTCGGCCTTTGCCAAATAGGCTGTGCGGTCAATATTCTCCGTAAGGGATTTGGCATAGCCTAATGTTTCGGCGATAAAACGAGACAGCCTGCGCAAACGTTCTACCCTTTGCTCGACGGTACCCAGTTTTTCATGATAGACAACTTTCTTCAGCTTAGAAACAAGCTCACTCAGCGGCACCTTCTGATCTTCTCGATAATAAAACGCGGCATCCTCCAGACGAGCTTTTAAAACCTTTTCATTGCCGGCCTTAACAACATCCAAAGCAAAAGCATCACCATTGCGCACTGTAATAAAGTAAGGCAAGAGTTTCCCTTCCTTGGATCGAACAGGAAAATAACGCTGATGTTCGCGCATAGGCGTCGTAATGACTGCTTCAGGCAAATGCATGTAACGATCCGCGACTTCACCCAACAAAGCGGTAGGATATTCTACGATATGGATGACTTCCTCGAGAAGCTCTTCATCGTCAGGAACCTCTCCGCCCACCTTTTCCGCAAGGGCTTTGATTTGTGTTTGTATTGTCACTTTTCGTTCTGCAGGGTCTACAATGACATAAGCCTTGCGCAAAACCTCGCCGTAATCTGAAGCATTCTCTATTAGAACAGAGTCTTTTGCTAACGTGCGATGTCCCCGTGTACTGCGGCCGGACTCCAGACCCACAAATTCAAAATTAACGACCTCGGTGCCATAAAGAGCCACGAGCCAACGGATCGGACGTGCAAAACGGAAATCCAAGTCTCCCCAGCGCATAGGTTTCGGAAAATGCAGGGCATGAATCATGTCTTGAGCTAATTGTGGCAAAAGTGTCGCGGTCTCCACACCTATTTCAGATTTGCGGGCAAATACATAAGGCACACTGTTAACCTCTTGGACAAACAAATCTTCCACGGTTACACCCTGACCTTTAGCAAAACCTTGGGCAGCCTTTGTGGGAACCCCCTTGGCATCATAGGCCGCTTTGACGGCAGGGCCTTTAACTTCTGTCAGCAAATCTTCCTGCTTGTCCTGAAGGTCCCTTACTAAAAGGGCCAGCCGCCGCGGTGTGGCATAAATCTCCAGTTTGCTATAGCTTAAGCGAAGTTCCTCTAAACGCTTACTTGCTTGTTCTTCTAATTGTTTCATGGCACCCGGGGAAAATTTAGCCGGGATTTCTTCTGTTCCGATTTCCAGTAAAAAGTCCTTCGCCACCTTATTTCACCTCTTTCAGGGAATTATTCTTGAGCAAAGGGAATCCCAATTTCTCGCGTTGCTCCACATAAGCCTGAGCGCAAAGACGGGCAAGGGCTCTTACCCGCCCGATATAACTGGTGCGCTCTGTAACACTGATCGCTCCGCGAGCATCCAAAAGATTAAACGAATGCGAACATTTTAAAACATAGTCATAGGCAGGCAGAACCAGCCCCTTCTCCACAACTCGTTTAGCTTCACGTTCATACATATCAAACCAAGTCTGTAAAGCTTCGATATCCGCTACTTCGAAATTGTAATGAGAGTAGTCAATCTCATTCTGCAAATAGATATCTCCATAGGTTACATCTCCGACCCATTCAATATCGTAAACGCTGTCTTTATCCTGAATATAGGTTGCCAGCCGCTCTAAGCCATAAGTGATTTCAGCACAGACAGGTTTACAGTCAATCCCTCCGCACTGCTGAAAATAGGTGAATTGGGACACTTCCATACCGTCAAGCCAGACTTCCCAGCCCAGGCCCCAAGCACCCAAGGTCGGAGACTCCCAGTTGTCCTCCACGAAACGAATATCATGTTCCTTGGGATTAACACCGATACGTTCCAGACTATTCAAGTATAACTCTTGAACATTGTCCGGCGAAGGTTTGAGAATAACCTGGTATTGAAAATAGTGCTGTAAACGATTTGGATTTTCACCATAGCGTCCGTCCGTCGGCCGACGGGATGGCTCAACATAGGCCACATTCCAGGGTTCAGGCCCAAGGGCACGTAAAAAAGTAGAAGGATTCATCGTGCCAGCCCCTTTTTCCACATCATAGGGCTGAGCAATAATGCAACCTTGTTCCCCCCAGAACTGATTAAGGGTCAGGATTAAATCTTGAAATTTCATAGTCCAGCCTCCTAGGTTAAGAATTAAGTTATTAAGCTGAAGGAATTTCGGCAAATAAAAAAGCACTCACTCCCGCAGCCATAACGGCTACAGGGACGAGAGCTTGTTCCCGCGGTTCCACCCTGTTTGACCCAAGCAAAGGGTCCCCTTAATTTTCTAACACTCAGAGCCGCCCCATTTGCCATCTCATTCGGCTTCCACCATCCCCGAACTCTCTAAAGAGACCTCCGCAAACTTCCTGCCCATCATCGCATTCTTAGGTTAATTAATCATAATTATATGCTGTAAATAAAATTGTGTCAAACGTTTATGGTATTTTTTTCCTAAAGATATTAATCCTCGCTTGCTACGAAATTATAGCCTTCATCATTATAGATCGAGGGCTTGTCAACAGAATCAATTTCCAAATGAAAATGATTTAACGCCGCTCCGACAGCCCCAACAAGAGCCACCATTCGCAAGCTGGGTTTTCTCCAGACCGAGTAGGCTAATGCTACCCCCAAGGGAGCCGAAAGACTTAAAACCGTCGTGTCATTTCTCTTCAGATTAATCTTCGTCCGATTAAACTCCTTCATTTTAGCTTTAATACTGTCCCACAGTTCCTCCCCGCGATCAGGAATCCCCTCACATATCTTTATCCTATCGTGTTCATGCCGTTCTCTCTCTAAAGAATCCAAGGCCTTTACCACATCACCCTGAGCCGAATTCAAAGCAGCACGGGCTTCCTCGTATCCGATGCCCATACGTTCCCGTAAAATATCCATCTTCTCAAGTTCCGACCACAACGCTTCACTCAAATTCTTTTCCTTCCTTTCCGTTAAAAGATCGGATATGACGTTCTAAGCCATCACTAATAGTGTTGCCCAATCTCCAGGATTTAAGAGGCCTTTCAAACTTATGCTCCAAATAATGCCGCAATGTCTCCAGAACCTCCTCCCTCATCCAAGCAGCCCAACGCAGCCGGTCAAGCTTAGAAAGATCAACCTGAATCAACTGACGCATAAAAGCAATACTGCCCGCCCGAACCATCCGCCCGGAATAACTCTCCCTGCATCGTCCACAAAGCGTACCACCTGCTTCAGAACTGAAAAACAAGCGTTCACCTTGTAACATCTCCCCACACTCCACACAATCACCCAAATGAGGCCGATACCCTAATATGACCATCAAACGCAGAGCATAAGCACTGAGCAAAAGAGACGTTTCATACTGTTCAAGAAGAAATAAACAAGTCAGCGTCAGCGTAAAAAGTTCAGTATTAGGCTGCCCCGAAATCGTCGAAATATCTAAAAGCTCCGCCATAGCCGAAGCTGCCAAAGAACGATCCAGATCTGACCAAAGGTAAGAAAAACTTTCCTTCGGACTGCACTGGCTCACCGTATCTAAGCTCTTGCCCTTATGAATTAAAAAATCCCCATATGTAAACAACTGCGCCCCAGCCCTTTGACGACTCTTAGGTTTTCTCACTCCTTTAGCAACAGCCTGAATTTTCCCCATCTCCCGGGAAAAAAGCGTGAGCACCCGATCCGATTCTCCAAATTCTCGGCTCCGGATCACCAACGCGTCCGCATGATAAACGGCCACGCCCTCAACCCTTTCTATTCTTTGTTATCTCTAAGGCAACTATACATGAACACGGGGTGAACACGGGGGACGGTCCTTTTAACACACTAAGCCAACACCGATTGCAAAACATGACAGGGAATAGCCTCAGAATCAGAATAAACATAACTACCTTTGCAAACTGAAGGCACCCAACTCCAACAGTGCTTAGGGAGCAGTTATCACAATACTCCCATCCGTCCCCTGACCCAGCTCAAGATGCTGCACGACGAGAGAACCATCCGGTAAACCCCAATTCAGACGGTGCACATACAATGTGCCGTCACCACATCATCCCCGTCGTTCCCCCGACCATAAGCCCAGGACGCAGTATGACAAGAGCGTGAAGTCTTTACGTAAGCAGTTAGCAAACTCCGCGAAAGCGACTGACCCCAGACACGGGGCGGCGCATAGGACGTGCGCCGCCGCCATAGCGCCACGGAGGGCGCTTATGGCGGGAACCCCGCACCCCAAAGCAGTCGCTTGAACGGCTAGTTTGCTCTGCGTCGTATGACTGAGCGCTCTGTCATACAAGTCCTCACTCAAGTACCGCGCTCGTCCCCAGCCTCTCCGCGCCGGCCTCTACCAACTGAAGAGCAAACTCCTTGGTCCTTATCCCCCCGGAAGCCTTGACCTTAACATTTTCCCCAACCCAATTTTTGAGGTTTCGCACATCCTCAACAGTCGCTCCACCACCGGCAAACCCAGTCGAAGTCTTAATATAATCAGCACCGGACCGTTTAACAATCTCCGCCACTGTTTTCTTCTCATCATCCGTTAATAAACAAGTCTCAATAATGACCTTGATTAAAAGCCCGCAACCATGAGCGGCTTCGACAACCCGGACAATATCCCGTTCAACCGCGTCCCACTTACCGGACTTAGCCCAGCCAACATTAATAACCATATCGACTTCTTTGCCCCCATGAGCTTTAACCATATAAACTTCCGAAACCTTTGCTTCTGTAAAGGTAGCCCCCAAAGGAAAACCAACAACAGCAGCCACACCAATTCCCGTACCAAACAAAAGCTTAGCCGCTGTCTGAACATAGGAAGGATTCACACAAACCGTTGCAAACTTATGCTCCTGCGCTTCATGACATAAAACAACAATATCTTTTTCAGCAGCCTGGGGCTTTAAAAGCGTATGATCAGTCATACTCGCTAAATTAACTTCACTCATTTTATTCATCCCGCTCCTTCCCATACCCATAATTACGCAAACTGTCGGCCCGATTACGCCAATCCTTCTTCACTTTAACCCAAAGCTCCAAAAACACTGGACTTCCCAGCAAAGCCTCAATGTCCTGACGGGCTAAACTTCCAATCTCCTTAAGCTGTTTACCCTTGGCCCCGATAATAATGCCTTTTTGAGATTCACGCTCAACAATGATCAAACCCCGAATCTTAACTAAAGTCTTCTTCTCATGAACCTCTTCGATCACCACAGCAATTGAATGAGGAATTTCATCACGAGTCAACTGTAAAACCTTTTCCCGAATCAATTCCGCCATAATAAACCGCTCCGGCTGATCCGTGACCTCGTCCTCAGGATAATACATCGGCCCCTTAGGCAAAAGATCAAAAATAACTTTCAACAGCTCATCCGTATTCTCCCCAGTTTTCGCTGAAATAGGAACTATTGCCTTAAACTCAGCCAAAGAAGAAAACTGCTGGATTTTTTGCAGCAATTGTTCTTTATCCAACAAATCAACCTTATTCAAAACCAGCACAACCGGTGTCTTAGTATGCTTAAGCATCTCAATAATGTACTCTTCCCCAGAGCCAAATTCCGATGAAAGATCAACCATATACAAAATAGCATCCACTTCGCGCATCGATTCCTTCGCTGCGCCGACCATATATTCCCCTAACTTATGTTTAGGCTTATGTATCCCGGGAGTATCCAGAAAAACAATTTGCCCCCGTTCCTCTGTTAAAATACACTGAATACGATTGCGTGTCGTCTGAGGCTTATCAGACATAATCAGCACCTTTTGCCCTAACAAATGATTAAGCAATGTAGATTTTCCCGCATTCGGCCTACCAATTACTGAAACGAAACCGGAACGGAATTCTTTCGAAGTTATTGAAACCAACGGTGAAGTCACTTCCCTATTCTTAAACTTTAGTTCTTTCTTCTATACTTACCATAACCCTTAGATGTAGCATCTATTCAGTTCGTGCTTTGCAATCACAAATTGAAAAGCATTCCCATAAAAGTAAATGTTCTGATCCATTCCAAACTGCGCTGCAAGAATGCCGTCCCCTAATTCGTCACTCTGTTCCCAAATTCAGTGCTCAGAGTGGCACAAGCATAAGGTCTGTAAGTAAACAGCCCGGTAAAACCTTATACTAATTGACTAACTTCCTCATCCGAAAAAGATCTCCATTTCAGACGGTGCACATAAATGTGCCGTCAACCAATCCGTTCCCTCGTTCCCCAAGCCCAGGACGCAGAGCGATACAAGCACGAAGTCTTTACGTAAGCAGCCAGCAAAACCTTCTGACAATTGACCAACATCCTCACCTGAAAAAAGTCCTCATTTCAGACGGTGCACATGAAATGTGCCGTCCCCTAATCCGTTTCCCCGTTCCCAAGACCAGGACGCAGAGTGACACAAGCGCGACGTCTTTACGTAAGCAGTCCAGCAAACTTCGTGAAAGCGACTGGACCTCAGACACGGGGCGGCGCATAGGACGTGCGCCGCCACCATAGCGCCACGGAGGGCGCTTATGGTACGATAATCTCCAGTGGAGATTATCGCCGTAGGCGGGTTTCTTAAAAAATTGCTATCGCCGAAGGATGAACCCCGCTCCTCAAAGCCAGTCGCTTGAACGTTAGTTTGCTCTGCGAACGTACGACAGAGCGCTGTGTCACTCAAGTCCCGCTAAAAAATCCGGCCCAAACGACTCCGGAAGCAGCCTCCTTAAAGTCGTCCAGCGAGTTTCCCTCCGGCCATTGACCAAAATCACCAGACAATCCCTGGCAAATTCACGAATTACCTGCCGGCAAGCACCACAGGGAGATGGGAACTCATCAGTCGGAACAGCAACAACAATCGCCTTCAGCTCACGCTCCCCTTGAGCTGCAGCTTGAAAAACAGCATTTCTCTCTGCGCAGATTGTCAAACCATAACTGGCATTCTCAACATTACAGCCGCTGTAAATCTTTCCTGAAGAAAACAGTGCCGCCGCACCAACGGGATAATGTGAATAAGGAACATAGGCTTGTTTATAGGCTGCTTCAGCCTTACTGACAAGCTCTTCTCTTACTTGAGGCGGGATACTTGATTCCTGAATTACTGACGGCTGAGATTCAAACTGATTCAAAAGTCATTAACAGCTCCTCGAAAAAGAATCCTCTGTGAACTCATTCAGCTAAAGTCTTACGATTAGATAAACCCTGAGGCGAGAAATTCCCGCCCCACGCTTGGAGAAACTTTAAAAGAAATGGCTCGCCATACGAAAAAAACGCGGGCAAAAAACAATCGCCCCAATGACAATTGCTTGAATTGCTGTCACAAGGACAGCACCCGCAGCAACATCCTTAGCCATCCCGGCAAGAGGATCAAAATTAGGTTGAACCAGATCCACAACAATTTCCAGTGCAGAATTCATAGCTTCTGCGCTGATAACACTGCCAATAGCAAAAATAAGCATCATCCACTCCGAACGGGACACCTCAATCCACCAAGCTAAACACAAAACAGAAATTCCGGCTGCAATATGAAACTGCATGTGACCCTGTGTTTTACATGTGTACCATATCCCACGTTTCGCTTGATTTAAACTGCGCCAAAACCCCGATCTTTGATATCTCCCCATGCTTTCCTCCGTCTTTAAGCAAGCATTTTCAATGCCTATCGTTCTAAACCTATAGCAGCCATTACTTCTTCCTCTTTGGCCCGCATCTCCTGCTTGTCCGCATCATCTTCATGATCATAACCCAATAAATGCAACGTGCCATGGACCGCTAAATAGACAATTTCCCGCTCCAAGGAATGCCCGTATTCTATCGCTTGTTCTCGTGCTCTCTCAACTGAGATAACAATGTCTCCAAGCATATCGTCTTCGAATTCTGCATCGGGCTCCTCATCTGTTTCCTCTTGAAGAGCAAATGAGAGAACATCTGTTGGACGATCAACTCCTCGATAGTCTCGATTTAATTCGTGAATCCGTTGGTTATCAACCAATATCAAACTCACCTCCGCCTCTTCCGGTCCTGCGGCGGAACGTATTCCTTCCTGAATAGCCCGTTCTAACAACCCAGTTAATTTATCTCGTACTTCAACACTAACAGTGTCTTCTTCCCAAGAAATATCTAAAATCACATTTAACGGGCATCACACAATAAGTAGAGTCGTGATGCCCTTACCTCCCTCCATGAAAAAAACGTTAGCTACGAATTCTGCCCAGGATGCTCTGGGGCTGGCTGTAGTTCTGTCTGTGGTGCTGCCTGTGATTCCTCCGGCTGTGGTTCTGATTCTGACTTATCCTTATCGTCAGGTTTCTCTAAACTCTTATTTTGTTCTTGAGAAACCCCTTCCTCATTACCTTTTACGGCTCCTTTACCGGCATCAGTCACAAGCTTCTTTGAAGAGTGCTCTTTCCCCGACGGCAGTTCCGGATACTCCACCCGAGAATGGAAGATTCCGCTTAGAACTCTAACGAAGGCCATAGCGATTCGATCCAGATCCTGAAATGTTAAATCGCATTGATCAAGCTGCCCGTCATTGAGCTTGTCCTTAATTATTTTCCTGACAAAGCCTTCAACTCGTCCCGGTGTAGGATGTTTCATAGAACGCACAGCTGCTTCAACCGTATCGGCAAGACTGACCAGAGCTGATTCTTTCGTTTGTGGTCTGGGACCTTCATAATGGAAGGCTTCCTCAGGAACATCGTCTTTTTCCTCAAGAGCCTTATGATAGAAATAACTGACTAAACCGTCCCCATGGTGCTGAGCTATAATATCCTGAATCTGCTGCGGAAGTTTATTTTCCTTGGCTAATTCCAGTCCGTCTTTGATATGGGAGATAATAATCAACGCACTTAAAGTCGGGGCGATCTTATCATGAGGATTGTCTTGGGTAAACTGATTTTCAATAAAGAAATAAGGGCGTTTTAGTTTCCCAATATCATGATACAACGCCGCTACCCTGACCAACGTGGCATCAGCCTGGACTGCCTCTGCAGCAGCTTCTGCTAAATTCCCAACAAGTATACTGTGATGATAAGTTCCCGGCGCCTCCATTAATAAACGTTTCAACAGCGGGCGGTTTGGATTCGATAATTCCAAAAGCCGAACCGAAGATGTAATGTGGAATCCCGATTCAAACCAATGCAAGGCGCCGACAGTCAAGAATGATGATGCCAAGCCATTGACAATGCCTAAGATTAACCCCACAATCCAAACTGCTAAGCTTGCTCCAGTAGTCAAAGCTATGGAACTCACCATTAAAGCGTTAGCTGCTGAAACGAAAAGACCGGCGCGGGCCAAATCTGACCGCTGGCTTAGATGGGACACACTGTAAACTCCCACCACCCCTCCGAAAAGAGCTACGAGCCCCATTTGCAGGCCAATTGCTGTGGATAGAGTCGGATCAACTAAAATTGTTACAAAAACCGCTAAAACTACGGAAACAAGCAAGGCTACATCTGCATCAATTAATATTGCCACTGACATAGTCGCCCAGGCAACGGGGACCAGGATTCCAGCCATGGCATTAAAATCGTTTCCGCCTAAATTAATGGAAACAACACCTCTGCCCATCACCAGCACTAGAACCATCGTGAGCCCAATCAGAACCAAGCGGTTCGTCAAACGTAAAACATCCCGCTTATATTGATACAAATACCCTATAATCGCTGCCAGGCCAAAAAACACTAATAAAGCTATCCCTGCCGCAGCCTCCCAGGTATTGCGGCTGTTAATCAACCCGTACTGAGATAATACATTGTAAATATCCTTGGTAACAATCTCACCGGGGCCAACAATTTTTTGATTAGCCTTGTACTGGGTAATGTCCCGTTTAACAGACGCACGAGCAGCATTACGCAGCTTTTGTGTTGTTTGCGCATCCACAACCAGAGTCGGGCGAGTTAATTCCTGATCGATAAAGGCTTTGAAAAAGGCTTTAGCGTCATCATGCAAAGCCGACTGATCAATATCCGTTTTTGTTCGTTCACGCAACGGAGCAACATCTGTATCCGTACGAGCCCCGGTAACCACATTGCGGGCCCTCGTTAAGATAATATCCCCGCCGACTTGTTCTTCTGTGTCCAAAGCATCGGAGGACGTTTTGAGCAAGGATAATAAGATCCCTTGGGATAACGTATTAAAGGACTGCGTTTGCTTTAATTTTGCAACACGGGCACTATCATCTCCTGCCGCAGCCGCGGCATTATGCAGAGCTGTAAAGTCATCGCCCAGATCTCTGGTCAGACTATTAAAAAAGTCTTCATCCGGTTTATAAACCGGTTGAACAGCGTTCGCCGCAGCATCCTGGTCCTGAGCGTACTTTTCCGTATCTTCAATATCTTTGGTCCATGGAGCGGTAATAAGCTGAGGACTTGGTTCATTAACCTCCAGATGAAGCTTGGAAACAAACAAATTTGAAGATAACAAAACGGTAAACAACAGAAAATACATCACCGCAATAATGGCACGCAGCCAAAACGTGTGATGTCTAAACCAATCCAGACGGTTGGAAATCTCTCTCCAAGTCCTTTTGAATCTTTTAATCTTCAAAAACCATCATCCTTACTTTTCAGTCCATCCAGACCTCAAAGACCGAAAAATCTTATTCTGGTCACTCTTAAGGATTTGCATAAACGGCAAGATCCTCGTAAGTTTCTACTTCTACCCTGACTCGTTCAACTCCGGTATTACCAGGAAGAACTTTCACAGTTTCTTCGATTATCTGAGTCCCAGGCGAAATTTTCTTCATGACTTCACCCCGAGCAGTCTCTTCCGCTAATTGACGAGCTTCTTGAACCGATCGTTGAATATGAACGTTTTGCAGTTCCTTATAGTTGACCTGTATAACTTCGACAGGAAAACGCCAATTCCTCCAGAACTGTAAAGAATGGCTAAGGACTTCTTTATCTGCTTGTACAAAGGGAGAATTCTGCATTGTTACCATTATGACGCGAGATCCGAATTTTATACCCCATCCGTTTGCAGCTCTTCCACTTTCTTGATTTTTATCTTCAACCAAAGGTATTTGCTGCTCAGCGCTATACCACACACGTCCTCGCACGAATCCTTTGGCAGCAGATGTCGGAGGATCCGGAGTAGTACTCTTAGCAGGATTTGGCTTGACCTTGGAAATGCTTGGCGTTGTTGGTGCGCCAAGGCTTGGGGCCTTGGTTATCAAAACTTGACCTGCTCGCACCAGTTCTCCTTCATGAACCTGAGGAACCCCTTGAATCACCATGATTTCCTTAACAAGACCGGCATGACTGGCAACCAAATTGCCGGCCTCTTTAGGAATCGACGGCCGAATCTTTTCCGAAATCTTAATTTGGATCTCAGTTCCATTGCGTTCCAAGCCGACCCAAGCCGCATCCGGCAATTCCTCCTGCAGGGTTTTGGCAATCTCGTTTAAGTCCAACCCTTTCGAATAGGTCCAAGTTCTCAAGCCTAGTTTTTCTGCCCGCTGTATAATTTCCGAAGTCTCAATCCTTCGATTGCCTGTTACAGAGATGACAAGGACAAGCTGGGATAAAACTGTCAATCCCACAGCAATAACAGCTATCCCAGCCAGCAGCCCTTTTCTTCTCCACCAACGTGCCGCTACAAAAGGCCAGCCATATTTGGCAATAATATGCACCCTTGTATGAGTCCTCCGGGCGGCCTTTTTCAAACGCCGAAAATCATCAAGACGGACTTGAGCCCGCATTCCCCGCTCAGAGCGCTGAGTACGGTAAAGAGCCACACCCTCTTGCAGAACATAGTTGAGAAAGCGCGGCAGCTGTTCTCCCCGAGCAATGAAAAAAACTCTTCCTTGCCAAAATGCCCTCAACCGGTCAAACATTTTTTTCTGCCCCTTCCTCAAAGCTCAAAGCGTTTAGTTTTCCTTCAATCCGCAGCTCCGTGGCTAAAATAGTTTTCAGGACAAACCCCTTGCCACTAAGAAAAATCTCTCCATCGGTCGTTTCCAGACGGATTTCTTCCTCTGAAAAATTAATAATGCTCTGGTAATTCTCAACTAAAATTTCTTGTCTTCCCGTTATCGTAATTTTCGGACCCTCTCCAGCCACATCCGGCGGAAAATCCAAAATATCTCCGACACTTGTTTGGATTTTTTTAAACACAAAAAGCTCCTCCCTTCTGTAAAAATCTATGAAGGGAAGAGCCAGAATAGTCCAAGCCCACGATTTATTATGCAAAGAAAACTGAAACATCGTTTTGATAAGGCAAAAAGACCCAGAGGCTTACGCCACCGAGTCTTTTCTCATCTTCAAATATTATGCCCCGAGCACTTCACGTACAATAAGATTGACAAATTTGCCATCCGCCCGACCTTTCGTCTTTGGTGACAAAGCACCCATGACTTTGCCGAGATCCTTAGGGCCTTGCGCCCCCACAGCGGCAATGGTCTCTTGTACGAGTTGGCGAATTTCCCCTTCGGAAAGCTGTTGAGGAAGGTATTCCTTCAGGATGGCAATTTCCTCTTCCAAAGCACTTACCTTTTCAGGGCGATCCGCTTTACCAAATACTTCTAACGCATCTCGACGCAATTTTAATTCTCGTGCCAAAACTTCAACAACCTGGTCATCATTGAATTCGATGTGCTTATCAATCTCAGCATTTTTTATAGCAGCCCTGACCATTCGGATGACGGAAAGTCTTACCTTCCCCTCCTCTTTGGCCTTCATGGCAACCTTCATATCCTCAACGAGGCGATCTTTCAGGGACAATTCAAGACACTCCTTACTTGAACTTGCGTTTACGTGCAGCTTCAGATTTTTTCTTTCTTCTCACGCTCGGCTTTTCATAGGCCTCATGTTTACGAGCTTCTGCACTGACCCCTGCCTTTTGACAAGAACGCTTGAACCTGCGGAGTGCGGCATCAAGGGATTCGTTTTTACCAACTCTGACTTCACTCATTGTCTTATCCCTCCCTCCACTGGATCATCACAAATATACCTTATAATTATAATGGAATAACTGGGTTGCGTCAAGCTGACTTGATGATCTTAATAACAGCATCATAATATCCTGATATTCTCGTGCCGCAAGGCATCTAGCCGATTTTAGCCTCAAGAGCCTGCCCGCCGAGCAAATGAAAATGAATATGTCCCACGACTTGGCCCCCATCAGCCCCGGTATTGGTCACCACTCGGTAGCCTGTCTCTGCCACTCCGAACTCTTGAGCTAATCGTCGGATTACCCCGAAAAGATGACCAATCAGCCCCTCATACTCAGAGGTAACCTCATTAACGCTGCTTAAATGATTCTTGGGAATCACCAACAAGTGCACAGGCGCTAAAGGCTGAATATCTTTAAAAGCCACCACTTGATCATCTTCGTAAATTATATCACTGGGTATTTTGCGTTGGGCAATTTTACAGAAAATACAATCGTCATTATACATTTTCTTTGCCTCCTTATCATAATCCAAACTATCCTTTTGAATACTTCCCTAAAAGCGACATGTTTTGGCATTAAAGGTTAAGATTTACCTCTGAGTGAACTCGTTCAACTAAAGCTTAACATCGGGACTTCGGTGAGGGATTCTACCCCCACCGAAGCAGGGTACGAAAGCCCCACACCCACTTAAGAAGTGGGAGTCTTACGATTGAATAAAATCTTCTTCTAAAACAACTTGAACAAATTGACGTGAAAACCAGGGCTTATTCTGCTGTCTCGGCAAATGAACCTCAATATAATGGGGCGTATGTCCAACAGCATTGCCCTCAGGGTCAACCCGTTCCACCAGTACTTCTACCCGTTTCCCGATAAATCTGCGCATAAACGCTTCCTGACTTTCACGAGCAACCGCCATTAACTCCTTAACCCGTTGATCCTTAACTTTCTTAAGAATTTGATCAGGATAATCAGCAGCAGGAGTACCTTGACGTTTGGAATAAGGAAACACATGCACACCCGCAAAACCACATTCCCTCACAAAATTCAGCGTCGAAGCATGATCCTCCCCTGTCTCCCCCGGAAAGCCTACAATAATATCCGTCGTAACCGCAAGTTCAGGAATCCTTTGTCGCAAACGAAGTAATAACTCCCGATAATCCTGTAACGTATAAGGACGGTGCATACGGACTAACACCCTATCACTGCCGCTTTGCAAAGGCATATGTACATGAGGACAAACAATATCCGAAGAAGCAATACAATCAATCAACTCAGGCGTATATTCCATCGGCTCAATCGAACTCAGCCGCAAACGGCGCAGCCCCGGAATTTCAACCAGCTCACGAATCAAACGCGCTAAATTCCAACCCGAGTTCAAATCCTGACCATAAAACCCCGTATGAATTCCTGTCAGAACAATTTCCGGGTAACCCTCCTCCACCAACCTCCTGGCCTCAGCAAGAGCCTTATCCGGCTGGCGGCTTCGTAAAGGACCCCGCGCGTAAGGAATAATACAATATGTACAAAACTGATTGCACCCCTCTTGGATCTTCAGAAACGCCCTCGTTCTATTTTCCTCATTGAGCTGAGGAAGCTCCTCAAACTCACCCGCATCCGCAATCCCACGCACAGCATTCAGCGGCCTGCGCTCCTGCTTAACCCGCTCTATCCACTCTAAGATTTTCCCACGATCCTGAGTCCCAAGAACCAGATCCACTCCTTCAATATCAAGAACATCCCCAGGAGCAGTTTGGGCATAACAACCCGTCACCACAACAATACTCTCCGGATGAACCTTAATCATCCTGCGAATCGCCTGCCGCGACTTACTGCCTCCAGTATTCGTCACAGTACAAGTATTAACAACCACAACATCCGCTTCCTCCGAAGCATTCACCACATCATAATCAGCCTCACGAAAAAGTTGAGCCAACGCTTCACTTTCCGCTTGGTTCACTTTACAACCAAGAGTCAGAAAACAAACCGAAGATCGTGGTTCGTGGTTCGGAGTTGGTGATTCGAACTCAGCAGCGATCGTTTTAACTTGTCCAATTTCTATAGCCATTAATACTCACCTTTTTCGTGGCATATGATTCCTAGTTCCGGTCATATTCAAAATTTCCACGTTCTTCTAATTCGCAGCATATCACGAATTTACACAAATAGGCAACAGACGGCGCACATGAAATGTGCCGTCCCCCGGAAAAGACTCAAAATGGAACTTACCTTCTCTCCAAAGAACAGCCCCAACATCCCCCGAAGCCCAGGACATAGCGTGACACGGGCCCGAGGTCTTTACGGGAGCAGCCCAGCAAACTTCCGTTCAGGTGACGACCCCAGAGACGCGGGGCGGCGCACAGGACGTGCGCCGCCACCATAGCGCCAGGGACGACGTCACCGGATGTACCCAGCGTGTCAAAAGGACCGTCCCCCCGACACCCCGACACATACCCCTGTCTAGATCATCGCCCACTACAGACGGCGCACATGAAATGTGCCGTCCCCCGGAAAAAACTCAAAATGGGACTTACCTTCTCCAAAGAACAGCCCCAACATCCCCCGAAGCCCAGGACGTAGCGTGACACGGGCCCGAGGTCTTTACGGGAGCAGCCCAGCAAACTTCCGTTCAGGAGACCGACCCCAGACGCGGGGCGGCGCACAGGACGTGCGCCGCCGCCATAGCGCCAAGGATGGCGCTTATGGCGGGAACCCCGCCCCCCCCAAAGCAGTCTCCTGAACGGTTAGTTTGCTCTGCGAGCGTACGACCCGAGGGCTGGGTCACCCTACGTCCCCGAATTGCCCAAGCACCAGCGTCAACGCCGCCAACGCCGCCGTTTCCGCCCGCAAAATCCGCGGTCCCAGCGAAACGCTTTGCGCCCCCAGCTCTTCACTGGCCCTGGCCACCTCAGCCGCCTCAAACCCACCCTCCGGACCGATCAAAATAGCAATCGGCAGATCCGGATCAAAGGTACTCAGTACAGAAGTCAAACGCCGGGTCTTCTCCTCCTCATAAGGAATCAGCCACTGAGTTCCCTCAGGCAGCTTGTCCTTCAGGTCTCCCCAATTACAAACTTCCCCGATCCGAGGTTCCTTTACCCGGTGAGACTGCTTGGAAGCTTCCCCGGCAATCTTTTGCCAGCGAGCAACCCGTTCCTGAGCCTTACTTCCCTCAAGCTGCATCACTGAGCGTTTCGCCCGCAGGGGGAAAAGGCCTTCCATGCCAAGCTCTGTACCTTTTTGAATAACCCATTCCATTTTTTCCCCTTTAGAAAGTCCGGCCACCACAAAAACAGAGGTATGGGCCTCAACGTCCGGATAATCACTGCTGAGAATCCGACAAGTTACGCTTTTATCTTCGATTTTCAGAATCACACCCGTATATTCCATACCGCTATTATCATAGCCCAAAACCTTATCACCCGGAGTTAAGCGCAGCACACGGACCAGATGATCCCGTTCCGTTCCTCGCAGCCAAAAAGCATTTTTTCCAAGTTCCGTAATCTTAAAGCGATTCATGCTTAGCCCACCTTGCTCGAATTAGAATCCAGCCGGAATCTTCGACTCGTTCTAAGATTTCCAAACCGGCCTTTTTCATACCTTCCTCAACATCAGAAGCCCGGTGTTCAATAATTCCGGAGGCCAGAAATTCTCCTTCAGGGCTTAAGATTCTCTTGAGGTCTTCGAGCAGCATAAGGATAATATCAGCAATGATGTTGGCAATAACAACCTGGGCTTGACCGCTGAGCACTGTCCCTAAATCCCCCCGCAAGACACGAACTTTATCACTTACATGATTTAAATCCACATTTTCTTGCGCGACCCGAACAGCCACTGAATCCAGATCTACAGCCTCAACCTCAGCCCCGAGCTTGGCAGCCGCAATGGCCAAAATTCCTGAACCAGTCCCTAAATCAAAAACCTTCTGGCCCGGTTTAACAATGTTCTCCAAAGCTTTGAGGCAAAGAGTCGTTGTTGGATGAGTCCCTGTCCCAAAAGCCATGCCCGGATCAAGTTCGAGTATAATATCTTCCGGCTCCGGATTCACGTGCTCCCAGCTCGGCTTAATTAAAAACCGCTTGCCAATTCGGGCAGGTTTAAAATAAGCCTTCCAGGCCGTCGCCCAATCTTCTTCTTTTAAAGAAATTCCTTTAACTTGAACGACCCAGTTCGGAAAACGCTCCAACAAATCCCTAATTCCCTGATCAAGTCTTTGCAGTTTGGCAGGGAGTTCATTGTCCTCAGGAAAATAGCCTTTAATTACCATAGTTCCCGTAGCTTCAACTTCACCAAAATCGTGGAAATCCCAAGCCCCTGATTCTATGTATGCTCGTAAAATTTCCGGATCATCGACACTCACACCAGGACATCCTAACTGATAAAAAAGATCGGCAACAATTTCTTCCCCTTCTGCCGAAATTGTCACCGCTACTTCACGCCAATCCATGTTATGCTCCTTTTATCTCTATTAACCTAAATTTTTAACCCATTGCATCCCGGAGGTTTTCTTTAAATTTCTCAAATAAGGACTTCTTGCCCATTTGTTGGTGATCAGGAGTAGCCTCACCAAATTGGCGCAGAAGTTGTTTTTGCTTCTCATTCAGCTTTGTTGGTGTAGTCAAAATTACCCGCACATGCTGATCTCCGCGACCATTGCCCCGGCGATAGGGAATGCCATGCCCTTTAAGACGAAAAA
This sequence comes from Desulfosporosinus sp. SYSU MS00001, assembly GCF_049943955.1. Taxonomy (NCBI): domain Bacteria; kingdom Bacillati; phylum Bacillota; class Clostridia; order Eubacteriales; family Desulfitobacteriaceae; genus Desulfosporosinus; species Desulfosporosinus sp. SYSU MS00001. The sequence goes on along the minus strand of NZ_JBNFTW010000001.1, from coordinate 256,696 downwards.
CCGTTGAAGTCTGAGTACCCTCAGGCACCTTCATCTTCACAACTCCATCCAGGGTCGGCACATCAATTTCCGCGCCCAAAGCAGCCTGAATAAAGGTAACCGGAATTTCACAATAGACATCGTTGCCTTCGCGATCAAAGAATTTATGAGGTTTAACCTGCAGAACGATATAAAGGTCTCCCGAAGGTCCGCCCTTAGCTCCAGCCTCGCCGTCTCCGCTCAGCCTTAAATTCAGGCCGTCTTCAGAACCGGCGGGAACATTGATTTTAATCGTTTTAACCTTACGAACTTTTCCTTTTCCGTGGCAAGTGGAACAGGGAGTACTGATTGTCCGACCTTCTCCTTGACAAGTCGGACAGGTTCGGGCCGTCTGAATCTGTCCAAAGGGCGTGCGTTGGGTCATTTTGACTTGACCGCTTCCATGACACTGAGAGCAAGTCGTCGGATGAGTACCCGGAGCTGCACCTGAACCCTGACATTCCGTACATGTCTCATCCCTCGGAATCTGGATTTCCTTTTCCACACCAAAAACAGCCTCTTCAAAAGTTAACGACATGGCATAACGCAAATCAGCACCTCGCTGCGGGCCATTGCGTCGTTGTCCGCCGCCTCCAAAGAACATGTCAAAAATATCGCCAAAGCCTCCCATATCCCCAAAGCCTCCGCCGCCTTGGCTGGGATCAAACCCGGCATGGCCAAATTGGTCATACCGCGCTTTTTTGTCCGGATCATTTAAAACATCATAGGCCTCAGCAACTTCCTTAAACTTTTCCTCAGCAGTTTTATCGCCTGGGTTAGCATCAGGGTGATACTGACGGGCTAATTTTCGGTAGGCCTTCTTAATTTCCTGGTCATTGGCCGACCGTTCAACCCCGAGCACCTCATAGTAATCGCGTTTCATGGTTTCCTCCATCACTCCTATAGCCATTCGCACTTTCCAACCATTTTAACCTGTTTAAGAGTTTCATTATTCTCTTAGGTTTCTAAATTAACCTGTTAAAGAAATAAATACTTTAAGGCCTTTAAGGGACACCATAAAGAAAGAATTTCCCCATCTTAAGGTAAAAATAAAGTCCTCTAGTATTATATGATCCTTCGTGTTTAAGCACAAGGCAATATCCTTATCTTAGAAAATCTAAATTTATCCAATACAAACAAAGGCGGGCACAAAAGTCCGGAAAACCCTTGCACCCAATTATTTTTGCGCAGCGAACCATTTGGCTCGGCAGCCTCCTGGTCCACTGCGCATCTATTATAAGGGGGCTGCCCGGCAATGGCTTACCCAGGATTCTGCCGCGTACCCCTCGACTCCCTATTTATCCTTATCAACCTCTGTAAATTCAGCATCTACAACATCATCATCTTTCTTAGCAGAACCTTCTCCGCCGGGCTGTGCTCCAGCATTTTGTGCATTGGCAGCCTGCTGCTGATACATTTTCTCAATATAGGGATGCAGAACTTTGGTCAAAGCCTCTGATTTAGCATTGATCTCAGCAACGTCTTCCGTAGAGGCTGCAGTCTTAAGTTCCTCAAGAGCTTTTTTGATACTTTCAAGTTCTCCCGCATCGCCCTTACCTTCGAAATCCTTAAGGGTTTTTTCGGTTTGGTAAATCATTGAATCGGCTTGGTTCTTAGCATCAATCAATTCTTTACGTTTTTTGTCTTCATCAGCATGAAGCTCGGCATCTTGTTTCATTTTTTCAATATCATCTTTTGAGAGGCCTGTGGAAGACGTGATGGTAACTTTCTGCTCGTTGCCTGTTGCCATGTCTTTAGCGGAAACGTGGACGATCCCATTAGCGTCAATGTCAAATTTAACTTCAACTTGAGGAATACCGCGGGGTGCAGGTGGAATACCTGTGAGTTGGAAACGGCCTAAAGTTTTGTTATAGCTGGCCATCTCACGTTCCCCTTGCAGTACATGAATATCAACAGAAGTCTGATTATCCGCTGCAGTGGAGAAAATTTGGGATTTGGTTGTCGGAATGGTCGTGTTACGGTCAATAATCCTGGTAAATACTCCGCCAAGGGTCTCAATTCCCAAGGACAGCGGGGTAACATCCAATAAGATCATGTCTTTAACTTCACCGCTGAGCACACCGCCTTGAATAGCAGCACCCATAGCAACAACTTCGTCCGGGTTAACACCTTTGTGGGGTTCTTTGCCGCTTAATTTGCGAATGGCCTCTTGGACAGAAGGAACCCGAGTTGAACCACCGACTAAAATAATTTGATCAATGTCTTTCCAAGCGAGTTTAGCATCTTCAATGGCTTGACGAGTAGGTCCAAGAGTTGCTTCGACCAGATCAGCGATGATCTCTTCGAATTTAGCCCGTGAAATGTTCATATCTAAGTGCTGCGGACCTTGCTCAGTCATGGTGATAAAGGGAAGATTAACGTTAGAGGTTGTCACACCGGAAAGCTCAATTTTCGCCTTTTCAGCAGCTTCTTTTAAACGCTGCAGGGCAACACGGTCATTCGCTAGATCAACACCATTGGTCTTTTTGTACTCGGCCACCATATAATCAATGAGACGTTGGTCGAAGTCGTCACCGCCTAAGTGGTTGTTACCGCTGGTTGCTTTAACTTCTACCATACCTTGACTTAATTCGAGGATTGAAACATCGAAGGTTCCGCCGCCAAGGTCATAGACCAAAACAGTTTGATCCTGTTCTTTATCCAAGCCATAGGCCAAAGCAGCAGCTGTCGGTTCATTAATAATCCGTAATACTTCCAGACCGGCAATAGAACCGGCATCTTTTGTCGCTTGACGCTGAGCATCTGTAAAATAAGCAGGGACAGTAATTACTGCTTTATCTACGGTTTGACCTAGGTAAGCTTCGGCATCCGTTTTGAGTTTCTGCAGAATCATTGCCGAAATTTCTTGCGGACTGTAGGGCTTATCATCAATTTTCACTTTATAGTCAGAACCCATATGACGTTTAATAGAAATAACGGTCTTCTCAGGATTAGAGACTGACTGACGTTTAGCAACTTGACCTACCAAACGTTCTCCGGTTTTAGAAAAACCCACTACTGAGGGGGTTGTACGATTTCCTTCAGCATTAGGAATAACAACAGCCTCTCCGCCTTCCATAACGGCTACGCAAGAGTTTGTAGTTCCTAAGTCAATACCAATAACTTTACTCATGACTAATTTCCTCCTTCAATTCAGTAACACACTAATTCGAAACTTTAACCATCGAGGGACGCAGTACTTTTTCTTTCAGAAAATAACCCTTTTGCAATTCTTCTACCACGGTATTTTCCGGATGATCTTCAGATTCAACTCTCATAACAGCCTCATGAAGATTAGGATCAAAAGGTTGGCCAACAGCTTCCATTGGTTTCAAGCCAACTTTACTCAAAGCCGTCTGCAACTGGCGGAGAATCATATCGACACCCTGTGAAAAGACCGTTATATCAGGATTATTTTGGGCAGAACTCGTCGCCCGTTCAAAATTGTCTAAAACCGGTAACAACTCGCTCACAAGTTGTTCAGAGGCATATTTAACAATTTCAGTCTTTTCTTTTTGAGTCCGTCTCCTATAGTTATCAAACTCCGCCTGCAAACGCAAGAATCGATCATAGTTTTCATCTGCCTTAGCTTTGGCCTGAGTAAGCTCAGCTTCCAGGGCCAAAATTTTCTCGGCAGGAGTCATTTCGTTACTATTTGAATTATCGTTTTGAGTATCAGATTCTTTAGAACCATCTGATTCGCTGGCTGTATATTCCTCGTTCACATCGGACGTTTGATCCTTAAAAGTTTCTTCCTTCTTTTCCACTATTCACAATCACCTCACGTACTCTAAATTTTATATGGAATGAACCAAAAGGTTCAAACATCACTTATATCCGCGCGGCTTACCCCGCGCCAGCACCTCAGTCAAACTTTTCGTCATAAAATCGACAATTGCAATTACCTTACCATAATCCATTCTCGTCGGTCCCAAGACCCCCACAGCACCGATAGTCTTTCCATTCACCTTGTAAGTTGCCGAAATTACACTGCAATCCCGGAATTCCTTCAGAGTATTCTCCCCACCGATAGTAACATTTAGTCCTTCCTGATGCGGCAGCAGAAGTTTCTTCAGAGGCTCATTTTCCTCAAACACCTTGAACAAGCTTTTAACCTTATCTAAATCCCGAAATTCGGGCTGATTTAACATATTAAGAGTTCCACCCAAATAGATAGGCTCATCTTCTTCACTGCCATCCAAGATAGCATCAAGCATTTCCAAAGCATTATCAATCAAATTCCTTTGCCGGGACAATTCACTATAGATCTCATGCAACATACTTCGCTTAACTTGGTTTAACGAATACCCCTTCATTTTCTGATTAAAAACATCAGCAACCTTTTGCAGATCTTCCGCCGTTATAGTTTCGCCCACGTCAACGATATGATTTTCAACAACACCATTTTCCTTTACAATCACCATAATAACCTGACCCGGCCGATAAGGCAGAAAATGCATCTTGCCAAAAGCACTCTTTCCCTTTTGTGGACCAAGAACTAAACTAGTCAAGCTCGTTAACTCCGAAAGCAACCTGCTGGTATGGGAAACAACCTCTTGAATCTCGCAAATCTTCTTTGTGCTTTCCCGTTCAATAATTTCCTTATCCTCATCACTTAGAGTTTGGGCATCCATCAAACAATCAACAAAATATCGATAACCAGCATCCGAAGGAATTCGCCCCGCCGACGTATAGGGCTGTTCAATAAAGCCCAACTCCTCCAAATCCGCCATCTCATTGCGAATTGTAGCCGGAGAAACTCCCAAATCAAACTTTCGAGCAATAGTTCGCGAACCAACCGGTTCAGCGGTAGCAATATAATCCTGAACAATCGCTCGAAGTATTTTTCGTTTACGCTCATCCATTTGCATTCATGCTTCCCGCCTTTCACTGTTACCTCAAGTTGTTAGCACTCTCCTCTAATGAGTGCTAACATTTTATGTCTTCACATTACCACGCTCTTATATCTTTGTCAAGAATCATTTTCTCATATAATATGCCCTATTTTGAGAAACATTTTAAGCAATTCACAGCCCAAAATCATCCCTCAAGCGTGTCAAAGGGACGGTCCTACTGACACGCCTTGAATCCGTTTGAGCCCGTCTCACACCCCCAAAGCCCAGTTCGCAGCGTGACACGAGCACGAGGTCTTTACGGAAGCAGCCCAGCAAACTTCCGTTCCTGAGACCACCCTAAGATAAATCGTGTCAAAAGGACCGTCCCCCAGACACACCCCAACAGGCCCAAAACAGACGGTGCACATGAAATGTGCCGTCTCCCAACCTCTCAAGATCCAAACCCAAACATCCCTCAAAGAATTACTCTCACACCCCCAAAGCCCAGGGCGCAGTGTGACACAAGCACGAGGTCTTTACAGGAGCAGCCCAGCAAACTTCCGTTCCAGCGACCAATCCCCAGATAAATCGTGTCAAAAGGACCGTCCCCCCGACACACCCCCAACACACCCCAACAGGCCCAAGCCAGACGGTGCACATGAAATGTGCCGTCTCCCGAACTCTCAAGATCGAACCCAAACATCCCTCAAAGAATTACTCTCACACCCCCCAAAGCCCAGGGCGCAGTGTGACACAAGCACGAGGTCTTTACAGGAGCAGCCCAGCAAACTTCCGTTCCAGCGACCGACCCCAGATACGGGGCGGCGCACATGACGTGCGCCGCAGCCATAGCGCCACGGAGGGCGCTTATGGCTGGAACCCCGCTCCCCAAACCAGTCGCTGGAACGGTTAGTTTGCTCTGCGAGCGTACGACCCGAGGGCTGGGTCACCCTGCGCCCCCTACGAACTCCCGCAATATCCCATTCGCCACAAACGCATACTTCTCATTCAAACACAAACGATCACCCCGAATCACAAAGCAATCCCTATACCGATAGCGTTCCAAGACATCCCCATAAATATCCCTAAGATCAACGCCAAAATCCTCGCGAAACTTCGTAAAGCTAATACCCTCACCCAGCCGCAGTCCCAAAATCATCCGTTCAGCCATACATTCCTCGAGAGACAACATCTCTTTCCCTTCTTCATCAAGAGGTTCCTTCTCCTCATGAAGACTTGCCCAATAAGCCCGCACATCTTCCACATTCTTTTGCCGAACTCGTTTAAGACAAGATACTCCGCCAGGGCCTAAGCCCAAATACTCCTCTCCGCGCCAATAACCCAAATTATGCTGACACTCAAAGCCGGGAAGAGCAAAATTAGACGTTTCATAATGAATATAACCGGCCTTCCCCAAGCATTCCACAGCCCACTCCTGCATATCCGCTTGAAGGTCATCGTCAGGCAAACCTTGAGCGCCGGTTGATTCCGCCCTGTCTAAGCCTTCTTCAAAGCGATCATGCAATGGAGTCCCTTCCTCCAGCATTAACCCATAGAGAGAAAGATGTTCCGGCCTGTACGACAAGGCTTCTTCAACAGACCTCTTCCATGAGCTCATAGTTTGACCGGGAAGTCCAAACATCAAGTCCAAATTTATATTCGTGAATCCCAGGGTTCTTAGAAGCAGAACACCATCACGTGCCTGCTGAGCGCTGTGAATCCGTCCGACGTTTCTCAAAAGCTTATCGTCAAAGGCTTGGACCCCTAGAGAAAAGCGATTGATTCCGTATTCCCGCAGCACAATCAGCTTCTCTCGCGTAAGAGTCCCCGGATTCCCTTCTGTCGTCTTCTCCGCCCGCTCCGCAAAAGAGAAACTACGGGTAATAAGCTTCAGAAGATGTTCCAAATTATCAAGGGGCAGCGCTGTCGGAGTGCCTCCTCCGATAAAAAGAGAAGACACTCCTTGCGGAGCATCTTTTTGACGATTGGCCAGTTCAATTTCAAGGCCCTCTAAATATAAGGGGATAAGTTCCTTAGAGCAATTTGTCAGTCCATGAGAATAGAACGCGCAATAATCACACTTCTGAATACAAAAAGGAACATGAACATATAGAGAAGGCATAACTGGTACCTCTCTCCTTATAAATTTAGCCATCTAATCTTCAATCTTTAACACGGCCATAAAGGCATCTTGGGGAATTTCAACATTTCCAACCTGTTTCATGCGCTTTTTCCCCGCTTTTTGCTTCTCGAGAAGTTTTCGTTTACGGGAAATATCTCCTCCGTAACATTTCGCCAGGACATCTTTGCGCATAGCCCGAACCGTTTCGCGGGCAATAACCCGATTTCCGATGACAGACTGGATGGGGATTTCAAACATTTGTCTCGGAATAATCCCTTGCAGCTTTTCCACCAGTTTTCTGCCCCGGTTATAGGATTTCGACCGGTGAACAATAAAGGAAAGGGCATCCACCAACTCACCATTTAAAAGAACATCGATTTTAACTAAATCCGACTCCTTATAGCCTGCTAACTCATAATCGAGAGAAGCATACCCTTTGGTCCGGGATTTTAATTCATCAAAATAATCAAAGACGATTTCACTGAGGGGAAGTTCATAGACCAGTCTCACCCTGCTTTTGGACACATAATCCATCGCCAAATAAGTCCCGCGTTTTTCTTGGTTCAGTTCCATGATCGGCCCGACAAAATCAGCGGGAACCAGAATCGTCGCTTTAACTACCGGTTCCGCAATCGTCTCAATTTGATCGACAACAGGCAAATTGGAAGGATTGTCAATATCCAGGACTTCTCCAAGGATATTCTTCACTTTATAGATAACACTTGGCGCCGTAGTTATGAGATTCAAATCATATTCTCTCTCTAAACGTTCCTGGATAATCTCCATGTGGAGCAGACCTAAAAATCCGCAGCGAAAACCGAAACCCAGGGCAGCCGAAGTCTCCGGTTCAAACACTAAGCTGGCGTCATTTAGATGAAGCTTCTCCAAAGAATCCCGCAAGCGGTTATAATCATTGGTTTCGACGGGGTAAAGTCCGCAAAAGACCATCGGGGTGGATTTCCGATATCCCGGCAGTGGTTCGGCAGCAGGACGTTCAGCATCGGTAATTGTATCCCCAACTTGAGTGTCCTTTACATTCTTAATGCTGGCCGCGATAAAACCAACTTGCCCGGCTTTCAGTTCTTCGACGATTTTCATAGCAGGCGTGAATACACCCACTTCCGTCACTTCAAATTCCTTTCCCGTGGACATCATCTTCATCGTCGTCCCTTTGGCTACCCGTCCTTCAACCACCCGTACATAGGAGATTGCTCCTTTATAGGCATCGAACTTTGAGTCAAAAATTAAGGCTTGCAAAGGAGCCTCATCGTCTCCTTGAGGAGGTGGAACCATGGTCACGATTCTTTCTAAGATTTCCTCCACACCGGTTCCCACTTTTGCCGAAGCAAGAATAGCATCACTGGCATCCAGGCCAATGACATCTTCGATTTCTTGCTGCACTCGCTCAGGTTCAGCACTGGGGAGATCAATTTTATTAATTACCGGAATAATCTCCAGATTGTTCTCCAACGCCAAATAAACATTAGCCAGGGTTTGGGCTTCAATTCCCTGAACAGCATCAACCACCAGCAAGGCTCCTTCACAAGCTGCCAAGCTCCTGGACACCTCATAAGTGAAATCGACATGCCCAGGTGTATCAATAAGGTTCAGCTCATAAACCTCACCATCATTAGCCTGATAACTGAGGCGTACCGCCTGAAGCTTAATCGTTATCCCCCGCTCACGCTCCAAGTCCATGGAATCAAGGACCTGTTCCTCCATTTCACGCTTGCTTAGAGCTCCCGTATATTCAATTAAGCGATCCGCCAGCGTGGATTTACCGTGATCAATGTGCGCAATAATAGAAAAGTTACGAATACGTTGCGAAGCCTGTGCCAAGGTCTTCCCCCTCATTTCTATATCCAGAAATAGTAATTCAAAATTTCAGCTGATCCATCCTAAACATAAAGTATATCAGATAGTGAGGGAACTCCGCAAGAATCGTGTAAGACATCAGTAAAAAATCGCTGCAAGGAGAATAAATTTGACCATCTATTGCCAAATTAACATTAAACTTATGAGGAGCGAGATATTCAAAGAAAACCATAAGATATTATAGGGAGGAAAATAGTTTGGGCGATTACTTTGACAATCTGGACGCCATTGAGGAAAATTTGAAGTATTTTACAGCCAACCACGAGCAAATCTATCAAGCTTACGAGACCTATGGCAAATTAGTCCATGAAACAGGTCCCCTTGATCAAAAAACTTGCTGGTTAATTAAAGTCGCCTTGTCCACCGAATGTCAATACCCCTATGCTTTGAGAACGCATATTCTCAAAGCATTAACAGGAGGATGTACGAAAGAAGAAATTGAGCATGCCATGATGTTAGTAGCTCCCACGGCTGGGTTTCCTAAAACAATGTTTGGCATATTAACTTTGAGAGAAGTAGTCGACGAGCTTAACAGAAACATACAATAACTATAATCTTAGCCATAGAAACATTTCAATATAGAAGAGCCAAACTATCTACGGATTCCGAAGCTAAGAGCAGTAGGTGTTCAATTAATCACTGTCACATGAATGGTAACTCGAGTTCATTCTAGCAGTGAAGCATAGTTTTACGTAATTGTCTTACCGGGGAAGCGGTCGTTTTCCTAATTGGAGAAAATGATCGTTTCCTTTATTTATTATTTAAATAAGTCTCGAATAGTCGTTAGATCAAACTTATTTGTTATACTATATGATTTAGCAGCAATCTTAGTTGAGTTATAGTCAAATATGGTGATTCAGCCATTATTGTAGAGATTCATTCCGAACCTTCTGTTCCCGTTAGTCTTGATAGTTATCCAGTACGAATCTACATAATTATTATTTGGAAGACTAATTTCTCTTAGCTTTATCTGAGAAAAGCCATTCATAATGAATTTGAGGGAGGGGGACTTCTTGCTAACGTGGTTAAACTCTAGGCCAAAGAATTAAGCTTTTCCAGAATATCGCCGAGGCCTAAGAATTCTCCCCAGGTCACCTGCACAAATTCCCCGTCCTGTTTCACAAAAGGTCTTGCAGTGCGCTCGGGATTGTACCTTAAATCAGAACCAATTCGACCCTTCAGACAAAGAGGGCGGCCCGCAGCGGCTGTTTTGGCTGTAACTCCCACCATGTTACCGTTCTTAAAGTTAAGGTTGAATTTGCAGCCTGACTCACAAAACGTACACGTCACTTCTTCTGTTGTTAATTCCCACTCTCTGCCTTTACCGATCATGCTCCTATCCATAAGAGCCCCCACGGGGCAGACAGAGACACACCGGTTACAATAGACACAAGCAGAATCTTTCAAATCCGTATCCATAAATGTAGCGACCTTAGTCTTAAATCCCCGATAGGCGAACCCGATCACATTGCGCTCTGCGACCGCCTCACAAGTGGCAATACATTTCCCGCAGAGGATGCATTTATTCAAGTCCCTTAAAATGTAGGGATTAGTGTCGTCAATGGGAAGGTCGTGTTTTTCACCCTGAAAGACGTTCCCTTTGACACCATATTCATAAGCATACTTAGCCAGGAGACAGCTGCCGAGCTTTTGACAAGTCATGCAATCCAAGGGGTGACTGGCAACTAACAATTCCAAAATCATTTTACGGGCATTTCTTACCTTGGGAGTCTGAGTTTCCACCTTCATCCCCTGGGTAACTTGGGTAGCACATGCCGGGGGAAGATTGCGCATTCCTTCAATTTGAACCACACACAAACGACAGGAACCGGAAGGTGTTAATTCCGGGTTATGGCACAAGGTGGGAATCGGCATATGATTCAGACGGCAGGCTTCGAGTACCGTCGTCCCTTTGGGAACGCAGACTTCCCGCCCGTCAATCGTTAAGGTAAACCATTCCATGGCTTTCTCGCTCCTTTCAAATTCTCCAAGGTCCAATCTCATCTCATTTAAGTTCTCAAATTATCTTTTCCATGGTGACTCCGATATCAGAAGGTTTTCCGAAATACACCGAAGTGGTTACAAGACCATTAATTCCCGTACGAGCGTACTCTTCAATATTTCCTTCATTAATACCACCCGCTCCCAGCAGAGTAATCCGGGGATTAATCTGCCGGATTTGCTCCACAATAGTCTTTAGCTCCGCGGCAGGGATTTTATCGAACTGCAATCCGTCAACGCCGGCTTCAGCCAGAAGACGTGCATCTTCAATGGTTTCCACCTCAACGATAAATTTTTTCTCACAGGCCTGGGCTTTAATTTCTTTTACCCTTTGCGCTAAATCATGAACATCGCCGAGAAAAACCATATGCTGCTTAAATACCAAAATTGTCTCCGACAATCCTAAGCGATGAGGTAAAGCACCTCCGGCGATAATTGCCTTGATTGAAAGTTCTTTAGTCCCCGGAAATGATTTGCGGGTAGCCAAAAGAGCAGCCTTGGGATTCACGGCTCGAATCTTATCCACCATCTTCCTGGTCCTGGTGGCAATACCTGAAGAATATTCAAGGATATTCAGCGACACTTTCCAAGCCATATGCAGGCTTGAGGATAACCCTTCGGCTTCAATAAAGACATCCCCCTTATTAACAACGGTTCCCGAAGGCAGGAACCGAACCGGCGTGATCCCCAGCTTGGCAAAGATCCTCAATACCTCCTCAACTCCAGATAACACTGTAAATTCTCTCGCTTTAAACGTTATTCTTCCCTTCAAGGCGCCAATACCCAGAGACTGCGTTGTTAAATCAAGATAGGGAACATCTTCCTTGAGCCAACGCTCAATCGTTTCATCACTAATATAAAGCATTTTCATCCACCTCGAGATTCCAATTATTTTCCCTTGACAAAACCATGCTCGTTGAAGATTTTCATAGCCTCATCACTTTCTAAATAGGCTAAGAATTTGGCAGCTGCCTCGCTGTTTTTAGAAGATGCAACAATGGCGGCCGGTAAGACGATGGGAGAATGGGAAGCGGCGGGTGCAGTTGCTACAACCTTCACCTTATCCGAAGTGATAGCTATGGTATCCCAGACAAAGCCGGCATCAGCATTTCCCGTTTCGACGTAGGCCATAATTTGCATCAAATCTTTACCAATGACCATCTTAGGTTGTAATTTATCCCACAATTTAAGACTTTTTAGGGTTTCCTGAGTCGTCTTAGCCGCCGGAACAGTTTTAGCTTCGCCGATGCCGATTTTCTTAACCTCCGGCTTGCTTAAATCTGCAAAGCTTTTAATAGAAGTATTATTCTTATTGACAATTAAGACCAGTTCATCACCTAACAAATTGACCCTTGAATCTTTCTGAATAAGCCCTTTTTGTTCCAGAGCATCCATCTGGGGCTTACCCTGAGAAATATAAATGTCCGTGTCTGCCCCTTGCTCGATTTGACTTTGCAGTGAACCAGAGGGTCCGTAATTAAACGTCAAGGCTACTTGGGGATTTTTAGCCTCATACAGAGTTTTTATTTCATCAAAGGAACCTTTTAGACTAGGGGCTGTAGAAATGACAAGTTTAACTTGCTTGCTTTGGCCGGCACCACTGCCTGCTGTAGTTGAAGCATCCTTGACACTGCTTGCACACCCGGAGACGGATACTAACAGGAGCAGAATAATGCAGCTAAGCACTCCTAAGATTACTCGATTTCCTTTTGGGTTCTTAATTCCGGAAAACATCTTATTTTCCTCCCTCTCTTTTTAAAATCAAAGGAATATTCAGAAAATAATCAGGTCTTCGGGGGCAATTCGTAAACTCCAGGGCTGCGGCTGATCTTTCATTGCCCGCCACATTTGCGGAGTCATTTCCCATTCCAGCAGCTGGCTGCCCTGCCTCCAATGATCTTGTTCTACCGCCAGATAAACCGATATTCTGGCAGGCCCTTCGCTTATCGAATTAAGCCGGCAGTGAAATACGTTATCCCTCATTTCCCCGGCGGCAGTTCCGATCAAATGGGCACGAACACCTACATGGGCAACTTGTCGTGAGAGCTGAATATTAGTGTTCAAGGTAATGCCCCAAGCTAGGGCTTCCAGCTTAAAAGGCGATATGTAATTGGCAGGAGAAATATTTTTGCACCCCGTTAATTGGGCCGCCGCCAGCGACGAGGGAGCTTTAAATACCTCCTCCGTCCCTCCTTTCCCTTCGATTTTCCCTCGTGCCAAGAGAATCAAACGTTGGCATACCCGATAGACTTCCTCCATATTATGGCTCACAAACAAAGTTGCCCCAGAATACCCGGCCAAAGTCTCCGTTAATTGTTTGACCATGTGGTTTCTCAGATAATCATCCAGAGCTGAAAAGGGTTCATCTAAAAGCAAGGCTTCAGGCTTTGCCCCCAAGGCCCTGGCCAGGGCAACTCGCTGCTGTTGGCCTCCTGAGAGCTGGCTGGGGTATCTCTTTTCTAAGCCCTCCAACTTTATCATCTTAACCATTTCCTTAATGATCGCCAAACGATCTTCCCGCTTCCGCTTCCCAATTCCGAAGCCAATATTTTCTTCCACCGTCAGATGAGGAAACAAGGCGTAATTTTGAAAGACATAGCCGACTTTCCTGCGCCGGCAAGGCAGATTAATGCCTTTTTGAGAATCAAACAAAACGCGGCCATTGAGGACAATTCGCCCCTCATCAGGAGATTCTATACCGGCAATACAGCGTAACGTCATGCTTTTGCCTGAACCTGAAGCCCCCAAAAGGCCTAAAACCTCTCCCTGAGTTTCAAAGTTAACCTTGAGTTCAAAACCCGCTAATTCTTTGCGGATATCAACAATCAATCCCATCTTATTCTCTGCCGCCTGCAACAATAGTCTTGCGCTGGAAGTCTGACCAATAATTCATTAACGTCATGACGATCAACGAAATAATAAAAATCAGGATCACCCATAACAGAGCCTTTTCCATATCTCCTCCTTCGGCGGCAAAAAAGATAGCCGCAGGGATCGTCAGTGTTTCTCCCGGAATATTGCCGCCGATCATCAGAGTAGCGCCAAAGTCACCTAAGGCCCTGGCGAAAGCTAATACTGTCCCGGCGGCTACCCCCGGCCAGGCCAAAGGAATGGTTATCCTCCAAAATATTTTCCATTCCGAGACACCCAAAGTACGAGCGGCATAAATAAGGGTAGGGTCAATTTGCTCAAAAGCACTGCGCACAGTTCGATACATTAAAGGAAATGCCACAACAGAAGCTGCAATAACTGTGGCCGGCCAGGAAAAGATGACCGTCATTCCAAGGCCCAGCAGAAATTTACCCAGAGGACCATTCCTGCCAAAAACTAAAAGCAGTAAAAATCCAACGACGGTTGGAGGCAGAACCAGAGGCAAGGTAAGAAGGCCGTCAATCACCCCCTTAAATTTCCCCCGATAAACTGAGACAAAATTTGCAGCCGCCAGGCCGAAAAAGAAGGTCACAAGGGTAGCCAAAGTTGCCGCCCTGAGAGAAATCAATAATGGTGAAAAATCCATTTCGCTTATAAAGCTAAACAAAATATCCTCCTTTCCCTTTTCGTTAAAGGTTATCATTAAAAAAAACTTTTGACTAACAGGTACGGAGACAGTGTCTTCGGGGATTAGCTGCACTGATGCTCAAAGAAAGGTGCCGTTCGCGACATATGTCTGAGCAAAATAATGGCTCCCTAAAAAGGGAGCCATTATTAAACCGATATTCAACCGGTATTCCGTGCTGCTCCTTTTCAAAACGTGAAGGCGTACCCGTTTCCAGAGACACCCTGAGGATCAAAAATCCTGTCCAGCGACCTTGGATGCACTCATTTGCTCTTTAGGTCCTTCTGGCTCGGAGATACATTATTAAATTTTCGGAAACATCATCTGAGGATTTTCTCCCCCTATGCCCATCATAATAATTTCACATTATAATCATGCACATAATATTGAGAAACGATAGATCCGCTCATCGGGCATTATTAAGTCCCCTGACTAGTTCCAGTTTTCCCTGTTCTTCCTGTTCCTTGATTATCTCCTGTTGCCCATGATCAATTTTAATGATCTGATTGCCCAACATTTCGGCTTCCTGAAGGTCATGGGTCACGAGAACAAAAGGAATCTTCCATTGTGCTTGGAGCTTAAGCAGCTCTTGTTGGAGGGTGCTGCGGGTGTTTTGATCAAGAGCCGAGAGAGGTTCATCGAGCAGCAATAATTCCGGTTCCGTCATTAAAGCCCGAGCAAGGGCAACTCTCTGTTTCTCTCCCCCTGAAATCTGACTAGGATAGCGATTCCGCAGATGTCCAATTTTGAGCATCTCCAGCACATCTCCGGCGGTAAGGACTTTTTCGGAAGCACTCCCTTTTTTCGGCTTGCCATACAGGACGTTTTTCTCAACCGTCATATGGGGAAATAAAGCATAATCTTGAAAGAGATACCCGATACGCCGTTTACGAATAGGAACATTTGTCCCTAATTCGGAAGAGAAGACTGTCTTATTGGAAATTGCGATTTCACCCCAAGATGGGGTCTGAAGGCCTGCCACACATTGCAGAATTGTCGTCTTGCCGGCACCGGAATGCCCGACGAGAGCGAGAATACCATTACTGATGGAAACATCAACCTCCAGCTCAAAGGAGGGTAATTTCTTCTTAAAATGAGCCTTAAGCATTTGTCCCGCCTCCCCGCGCATCTCGTCGTTTTCCTTTTCCCCAGCGATTCAAGCCATAAATCACCAGAAAGCTAAAGGCAGTCATGAGAATAACCAAGATACTCGCCGTACGCATATCCCCCGATTCATTGGCAAAATAGATAGCCAGAGGCATGGTTTGAGTTCTGCCGGGGATATTGCCGGCGATCATCAAGGTCGCCCCGAATTCCCCCAGTGACCGGGCGAAGGCCAGAACCAAACCGGCAATAATGCCATTCCAGGCCAGCGGCAAAGTAATAGTTAAAAACACCCTTACTTCCCTCGCCCCTAAGGTGCGGGCAGCCTTCTCCAGGTTTTGGTCAACATTTTCCATGGCAACCCTTACAGATTGGTACATTAAAGGAAAGGAAACCACAACTGCCGCGATCACCGCTCCTTCTATGGTAAAAACAACTCTAGTATGAAAGAACTGTTCAAGAAACACGCCTAAGGGACCGTTCTTCCCGAAAACAACCAGCAGCATAAAACCGATAACGGAAGGCGGGAGTACTAAGGGTAAGGTAATAATTGACTCCACAACATCTTTGCCCCAGAACTCCCGCCGTGCCATGAGTCCTGCTATGGGAATGGAAAAACAGGTGACAATGATAACAGCTGCCAAAGCTACCTTCAGAGATAATATAATCGGCACAAAACTAAAATCCATAGGACTCACCCGGCTATCAATTATTTTGCTAAAGTTTTAAATCCATAGTTTTGAAAAACCTTTTGAGCATCGGCACTTTGTAAGTATTTGAAGAAATCTTGAGTAGCTTGCTGATTTTTCGTTGCGGCAATGATAGCTGCCGGGTAAACGATGGGAGTGTGAGTGTTATCGGGAACAACGGCAACAACTTTTACTTTCTTTGATTGTTGAGCATCCGAGCGATAAACAAAACCTGCATCTGCATTCCCAGTTTCAACGTAATTAAGGACCTGGGTCACATCTTTGGCTTGGACCAGTTTGGACTGGACAGCATCCCAAAGTTTGAGGTTCTTCAAAGATTCCTGGGCATATTTGCCTGCAGGCACTGATTCAGGAGTACCGATACTGACCTGACTAACATCTGCTTTTGCCAAATCTTGTACGGAAGCAATCTTACTGTTATCTTTCCCAGCAACGAGAACTAAATCATTGCCCAGTAAGTTGATTCTGCTGTCTTTAAGCAATAAATTCTTTTTCTCCAGGGCATCCATCTGACTCTTTCCGGCAGAAATAAATAAGTCCACAGGAGCGCCTTGTTCAATTTGCTGCTGAAGGGTACCGGAAGCCGCAAAATTAAAGGTAAGTTTTACATCAGGTTTTACTTTTGTATAATCGCTTTGAAGTTCCGTCAAGGAATCTTTTAAACTTGCGGCAGCAGCGATCATAATCTCAGTGGGTTTCGCTTGAGTCTGTGAAGTGTTTGCAGTGTTTTCTGAGGATTGGGCAGTATTTCCTGTGCCGCAACCCACTAAAGTGAAAATCAAGAGCAGACTGGATACCAATAAAACGATCTTTTTCACATTTACTCCCCCTCTATGTAACACTAATTTTGTTTGTTTAAGTTAGTTTGTATTTGGCCATTTCCTAACGACACATTACTATAACTATCTAAAACTAACAAAACTTAACTAAAGCCATTATACTATGCCCTGAGCAAATTGCACAAGACAGTAGGAAATTTTATACTTAATACAATTTCCTTACAATTTACTAGCTCAGCACCTTCTACCGCAGCGTAAAAAATTACCCACCGAGGCACCTGAGTATTTCCCCACAAACAAAGCATTAGGGGCTAATGTGAATTTTACGCATTTAGCCCCTAATTTATTAGAGTTATTGGAGATTTTTCTGTGGCTTTCGATTTTGCACCTAATTTTGGAACCCATTACTTTGCAAGTATAACCCTTAAATTTTTCCAACCACATAGTTTAGCACACGACCGCGCTTTGAATATTGACAACCCTTTTGGACCCCCCCTTGTTCAGTCATCCTGCTCCCCATTGTCTAATAAAGCCCGACTTTGTCTTCACTCAGACTCATAAAGATATTCTTCATCTGAGTGTAATGATCAAGGATCACTTTATGAGTTTCACGGCCGATGCCGGACTTTTTATAACCGCCGAAGGGCGCATGGGCAGGCAGGTTATTATAGTTGTTAATCCACATTCGGCCGGTCTGGATGCTGTTGGCCACGCGGAAGGCCCGATTAATGTCTCTGGTCCATACCGCTCCGCCCAGACCGAACTCACTGTCATTAGCCATGGCAATCACTTCTTCTTCAGTCTTAAATTTAATCACCACGGCAACAGGGCCGAAGATTTCCTCCTGAGCAACCCGCATCTTATTGTTAACGTCAACGAGAAGCGTCGGAGCCATAAAGCACCCTTTATCCAAGCCCTTGTCTTTAATTCTGTAGCCGCCGCAGGCAACTTTAGCCCCTTCCTGCTTGCCAATTTCAATATAGTTTAAGACATCCTGCAAATGGGATTCATAGATCAGGGAGCCTAATTGAGTATCCTTTTCCCAAGGCAAACCAACCTTCACCTTATTAAAGGCCGTGATGGCTTCGGCGACAAACTTGTCATAAATATCTTCATGGACGAAAACACGGGAACCGGCGCAGCATACTTGACCCTGATTAAACAAGATGCCGATCTGCAAACCTTCGATAGCTTTCTCCCAGGGACAATCAGGGAAGTAGATATTGGCAGACTTTCCGCCCAATTCCAACGTGGAAGGAATTAGCTTTTTGGCCGCAGCATCAGCAATCGTATACCCAACCTCAGTGGAACCGGTAAAGGCCAGTTTGCGGAAGCCCTGATTCTCCAACATATAATTGCCGGCTCCTGAACCTCGGCCCGTGATCACATTCACCACTCCGGGAGGGAGAACCTGATCAAAAATCTTAGCCAGTTCTAAGAGACTCAAAGAAGTACTGCTTGACGGCTTAATAACGGTACAGCAGCCTGCGGCTAAGACAGGAGCAATTTTCCAGGCCCCCATGAGCAAGGGGAAATTCCAGGGGATAATCTGTCCGACGACACCGATAGGTTCTCTGAGAATAAGACTCATGGTATTTTTGTCGATCATCACTGCCTCGCCTTCTTCTGTCCGGATGGCAGAAGCAAAATAGCGAAAATGATCTGAAGAGAGAGGAACGTCGATTCCCGAGGTTTCCCTGATCGGTTTGCCGTTATCGAGAGTTTCGATCATGGCCAGTCGCTCAGCGTTCTGGTCAATTAAATCGGCGATTTTCAATAACATAGCGGCTCGATCCTGAGGACTGATATCTTTCCACGTCTCCCATGCCTTCCAGGCCGCCCCAACTGCTTTATCGACATCGTCCTTGCTGGCATCAGCACATGTGGCCAAAACTTCACCATTGGCAGGGCAAATAGATTTGAAGCGTTTCCCATCTTGAGATTCAACCCATTGACCATCGATATAAAGTTTGTACTCCTGATCGGCAATATTTTCCATCGTAATCCCACTCCTCTTAATATAAATTTCAGAGTTCACAAATCCACTCTCTTCATCTCAACTTTTAATCTGCAATTTAGTTTTTATCTGTAACGTTTAACAATCGCCCCCTCATTATTTGACATTCGTAAATTTTCTAAATACTGAGATTGCATTTTCTATGCCAAATGACTACGATGTAAGTAAAGAAACTCAGCTGGCGCTCGAAGACACTGTCTTCGCACTTGTTTGCTGCGGCGAAAGTGACAAGGATAGTTGCCCTTATGCCATGAGAAAGTATACAACCGAAGGATGTACTTTCTCATAGCATAAAAAAACAAGCACCAAAAGTACTAAGTGCTGTTCCTTTCTCAGCTATCCCAAAAAAGCATTGTAACCCATTTGTAACCCATTTGTCACCCTATTGTTCAAACAACAGGGTGACAATCCGTAAACACTCCCCGATTTTGCAGGCCGGCTTCAGAAAGGAGGTGCAACAGAAATCTAAAACATGACTTGTACATGAAAATTTTCTCTGAGATGTGTTGAGCAACTTAGTCAGAACGATTGTCTGAATTCTATGGTAACAAGATCTTAGAAATGATTATTCTTTCCAAAGAAGGAAGGCTTAAGTATGACCAAAGATATCGCTCCGGAAATTACCCAGGCATGGAATAGATTTGTCTCGGGTGCCGCCATCGATGACGGTATTGTGCGCGCGGAGGTAGCTGCCTCATGGCAGCGCTGTTCCGAGGCCAGTGTTAATCCTTATCACAACGGCGTCAGTCACCTGCTTTTAGACCAGAGGCAGTTGGAAGATTTACGGGCCAAAAAAAGAAGCCTGCTGCAAATTGCCAGACTCTTTATGACCAACCTTTACCGGTTCGTCGCCGGATCAGGTTTTATAGTCATGCTCTCCGATGAACATGGCTATATCATGGAAGTAATTGGAGACCGTGAAACAATGACCGTTGCTACGCAGCTCAATTTAAGCCAAGGAGCCAGCTGGGTTGAAGAAGAAGTCGGCACAAACGGTATTGGCACGGCCCTGGCAACTCAGAAACCTGTCCAGATCTCCGGCGCAGAACATTATTGTCAAAAAGTTCATTTCTGGACTTGTTCCGCCGCTCCCATTTTGGATTCTCAGGGAAAAATCATGGGCGTATTACAAATGTCCGGACCTAACTGGAAAACTCATGAACACACCCTGGGCATGGTCGTAGCTGCTGTGGAGGCCTTTAAAATTCAAATCCGGGCGCACCTTAAAAATAGAGATTTAAGTTTGCTCAATAATCGCTTGAAGAATGTAATTCTAACTGTTTCCGAAGGAATCATCGTTCTCAATAAGGGAGGACTGATCGAACAAATAAATCCGATAGCCGAAACCATCCTTCACCAACCCGAAGCAGAAATCAAAGGAAACCCCATCACGAAGTACCTCGGCAAGTCAGCGCTTATACAAGAGATGCTGGCAGAGGGAAAATCCTTTAAGAGTTCCGAAATTACAACCTATACTCCCAAGGGCAGCACCAATTGTCTTTCTTCCGGAAAACCGGTTAGAGATGACAAGGGAGACCTCTCGGGAGGCGTTTTATTTATCAACCCAATTCCCCGAAACAAACATTGCGCAAATCGGGGCAGCGGAGCACCGGCAGCCTATGAATTTTCAGCCATCATTGGCGTGAACAAAGAGCTCCAAAAGGGCATCGAATTAGCCAAAATTGCCGCCACAAGCAAAAGCCATGTCCTGATCCAAGGAGAAAGCGGCACAGGCAAAGAGGTATTCGCTCAGGCGATCCATAATTCCAGCAGCCGCAGGAACGGACCCTTCGTGCCCATCAACTGCGGTGCCATCCCGAGGGAATTGATTGGCAGCGAGCTTTTTGGTTATGAAGGCGGTGCTTTTACCGGAGCCAAGTCCGGCGGCAGGCCTGGCAAATTCGAGCTGGCCGCAGGGGGAACCCTCTTTTTGGATGAAATCGGCGATATGCCCCTGGAACAACAAGTCGCCCTCCTCAGGGTCCTGCAAGATAAGCGTGTCATGAGAATCGGAGGTTATCAATCGGTGCTGGTGGATGTCCGCATCATCTGTGCTACAAATAAGAATCTCCGCGAAGAAGTCAGAAAAGGAAATTTCCGGCAGGATCTTTTCTTTCGCCTTAATGTCCTCAATATCTCCCTTCCTCCTTTGCGGGAACGGAGGGAAGACATCCCTTTATTATTCAGAGCATTTTATAAAGAACTATGCACCAAGCTGGGCGTAAATCTCCTGCCTGTTGATTCGCGGGTTGTCACCTATTTAAGTCAATATCATTGGCCGGGAAATGTTCGCGAATTGCAAAATGTTATCGAGAGAATGGTGAATTTAGCTCAAGGACAAGGTATACGCCCGGAACACCTTCCGGATGAAATTCTCTTGCCCGATCCATCTGTTTCACAACCGGAAAGGGAACGTTTCTCAGATTCCGCCAAGAGGTTAAATGCGTTAAATAAGGTGAATACATTAACCAATGACCAGGATAAACTCTCCATTAAAAAGCTCTTGGCCAGGAATGAGCGGCAGGAAATAATCAACAAACTGTTAACATGTCAAGGCAATATTAGCCATACAGCCAAAGAGATGGGGATTTCCCGTAATTCCCTTTACAAAAAACTAAAAAAATTAGAGATTACCTTAAGATAATTTCCCACCTTTCCGCAGACATATCATCTCTGTAGTTTTCCAATTCAGTGCCTGATAAAAAGCCAAAGCCGGGGTGTTATTGCGGTCCGCTAAGAGCTGTAATCGGGCAGCGCCTCTCTCCAGGGCCCAAGCTTCTATCGACGACAACAATTCTTTTCCCAAGCCCTGCCCTCTCCAGGCTTCCTCAATAACTACATCTTCAATCAAGGCCACGCTTCCGCCCTCGGCCGTCGAAACCAACATCTGGGCCGTGCACATTCCTATGATTTGCTGCTGCGATTCTGCCACCATGAGGCAACGCATCCTAGTATCAGCGAGCATCATTTGCAATCCCCGCTGCTGAGTCAACTCAGCAAAGGAAAAATCGCTTTCCAGGGAAAATAAGAGTTTGAGGAGATTGGTCATTCCTCCGATATCCCCTTGATTTGCCCTTCTTATCCTATAGCGAGGACTCTGATCCGTCATATCCTTACCACTTCCGTTCTGCCTTAAATCTTACTGCTTCCGATCTGTCATAATCTTACCTACATATACTAAAGGCCTTCTTTGAGCTAGCTGCAGCAAAGAAGGCCTTAGTCTTTGATTTCCCATCTAACATGAGCTCACGACAATTTCCATAATATCATCTTCCCTCAAGACCCTCTTAATTTCGCAGGCCCGCCGCAAAATTTTGGCCAGAAGCTTATCAATGGTTTCCTGATCAAGTTCTATCCCTTTAGTCTTCAACAAACGCAGGATGCTCTTGCGGCCAGAGTATTTGCCGAAGGACGTCGTGTGTTGTCTGCCTACCGTTTCGGGTGGAAAGGTTTGATAGTTGTGGAAATCCTTTTTAAGACCGTCGATATGAATTGACGAGGTATGAGTAAAGACGTCGCGCCCGATGATCGGTTTCCCTCTGGGAATTTGCCGGCCCGTTGCCAAACTTACCAGGGAACCAATCGTATTTAAGCACTTCAAATCAATGCCTGTCTCCTCAGACAGGGTGTACCTCAGAGCAACTGCCACCTCTTCCAAAGGTGCATTTCCTGCCCGCTCGCCCAATCCCCCTACCGTTACACTCAAAGCCTTAAATCCTGCCTGAACAGCTGCAAGAGAGTTCGCCGTAGCCATGCCCAGGTCGTTATGCGCATGAAATTCCAAAGGAATGCCGGACATCCTGACCAGATCCTGGAGGGTGAAAAATACTTTTATGGGCTCTAAAACACCTATGGTATCGGCAAAACGCACGCGATTAACACCCAGTCTTTCTGCTTCGGCCAAAATTTCCGCCAGAAAAATAAAATCTGCTCGACTGGCATCTTCCAAACCTAGGACAATATAGTCGACTTCTTTTTTGGCATTTAAAATACATTGCCCCATTTGTTCGAGAACCCAAGCCCGGTCTTTTCTCAATTTGTTGCAGATCTGCTGTTCTGAAGCGGGAATAGAGATGGCGACTCCTTCAACCCCCGTACGATAACTTGCCTGAAGGTCTGTCAGCACAGCTCGGTTCCAGGTTATGAGACGAACCGGTAAATGCAAAGCTGCCAGCTGGGAAATTGTCTTAATTTCCGAGTCTCCAACCGCCGGAACTCCTACTTCCAGTTCGTCAATACCGGCGTCTGCCAAAGCCCGGGCAATCATTTCCTTCTCCCGGAACCCTAAAGCGACACCAGGTGCTTGCTCACCATCCCTTAAAGTCGTATCACATAACATAATCCTTTCCATAGCTAACACCCCTTTTCGTTCTTAAAGTATACCAATGGCGTCCGCACGACATTGCTGACAATGCTGCATTTGCGGAAGGATTCCACCCATACTGCTCCGGCAGCCGGCGATCATTTCTTTGGAGGGAGCTTTGATATGAGACAGTTTGGCCTGAGGAATCAAAGGAACGATATTATGAATGTGGGCACCTCGCTTTTTAATTTCTTGAGCTAAGCTGTAGAGAAGCTTGTCATTAATCCCCGGGATAATCACTGTGTTGATCTTTACCGTCATACCGGCCTGAGCTGCCATTTGCAGACCTGAAAGCTGATTTTCCAGCAGAACCCTTGCTCCCCTGGGCCCAATGAGAGTTTTCCCTTTCCAGCGTACATAACTGTAAATCTTAGCTCCCACGTCCTCATCAAGGGTATTAATCGTAATCGTGATATGGGATACTCCAATCTCTGTTAACTCTTCAATTTTTTCCGGCAAGAGCAGTCCATTAGTACTTAAACAAAGAATCATGTCCGGAAATTCCCGTTTTACCCCTCGGAAAGTCGCAAAGGTTGCACTGTTGGCTAAAGGTTCGCCGGGACCGGCAATTCCCACAACCCTGTACTTCGGTCCCATCTCCGAACCCTTCGCCTTGCGGACAGTTTCCAAAGCTTCCTCCGGTGTTTGCACCTTACTGGTTACTCCCGGTCGGGATTCATTAGCACAATCGAATTTACGGACGCAATAATTGCAGGAGATATTACACCCCGGAGCCACAGCAAGATGAATACGTCCTGTTTTGCCATGTCCGTGAGTGGCAAAACAGGGGTGCCCTAAATCTAAGCGAGGACTGGTTTGATTTCTTTGCAGACATTCTAGTTGCATCTTAATCCCTCCTATCATGGTTATCTCCACGCTTCATGAGTTTCTCTGAAGCTCAAAACAGTTGGAGATGAAAATGAATTCTCTTGTATCTGAAGACCCGATGTTCAGCTTTAACGTAAGCGAGTTCACTCAGGCAGATTTTGCTTTAAAGCTGTGAGCCTTCCGGACACAAACGCTGCCGCAGGACTGACAGCCAATGCACTGATCCTTACCGACAATGACAGCAACATGGCGTTCTGTCCCCTCCTCATCCTCGAAGCTTTCCAGTCCCAAACACTTTTGCACACACAATTTAACACATCTCCCACAGCCAAAGCATTTGTCCTTATCGATGGTTTCCACATATAAAGGGGTCCAGGAAAATCCCCCAAATGTCTTGCAGTCAATCATTGTTCGTTCACCTCTTTTCTTGAGCCAGTTTCTTTCTTAACCAAGGCGGCAGTTTGCCGGAATTAAACAATTGCACCAGTTTACCCAACTCGTCGTAAATTTTTGTCCCTTCCGGCACCTTCAAGGGATGAATACCACTCTGAACGAGGCGGGCTGCCGCCGGTCCGCCGATCTGAGTGCAATAGATAATGGCGCATTCTTTTAATTGCTTGATCCGAACATCAACTTTATCCTCCGCTTCTTCGCCGCCGGCGGCCTTTTCCGTATGAACTTGC
Organism: Desulfosporosinus sp. SYSU MS00001; assembly: GCF_049943955.1. Lineage (NCBI taxonomy): Bacteria > Bacillati > Bacillota > Clostridia > Eubacteriales > Desulfitobacteriaceae > Desulfosporosinus > Desulfosporosinus sp. SYSU MS00001. Next base: position 231,805 of record NZ_JBNFTW010000001.1, on the reverse strand, counting down.
GCAGAATGGACAAAGCCACGGCTTTTGCCTCCGAACTCATAGACTTCAAAGGCTGGTGAAGATGCAAAATGCGAATCTATGGATTCTCCGTTGCTGCTGGCAAAGGCTATTAACATTCCGAAACCTCCTCGCATAATTAATTTATCCAATTGTAAGACTCCCACTTCTTAAGCGGGAGTGGGTCCCCCGTCTCTGCTTCCAGCTAATTATGTGAGTTTAACGTATCAAAGAGAAACTGTTGAGTTCCTTCATAACCGATCCAGCGTTTTTGCGGATAACCAACCCGATCAAACACCGGCAATCCCGCTCTTAAATGGGGCTTCTTCAGCTTATCTGCTGCTTGACGGCCATTAGAATTGGCGATAATCAAAGTGCTGGTCCGTGCTCCCTCTTCAAGAGCCTCTAAATCTCCCACTTCAATGGGAACAGGCAGTGAGAGCCTGTGAATTCCCGCTGGGGAGGCCGCTAAGGCCAAGGTAATTTCCGCACCCACCTCAGCCAGGCAGGACGCCAAGCTATACAAAAGGTCCATTTCTAAAGCAACTGCAACTCTGAGCTTCCCCAATTGATCATGAAAATCAACCAGCGTATCCAACAACCGGGCTCTTTGACGCAGAAGTTTTTCAGGGATCGATTTACCCGTTAGCCGAGCCAGGGTCAAAATAAAGGAGTCCGTTGCCGCCAAGCCGGTCAGGGAAGGAAAGTTGGTGTGGGGAATCCCGTAAGTGCGTTTTAAAAATTCTCCGGCTTTTTCCATACTTAAGCCAAAGGAAAAACAAGCACTGCACTTGGCCAAACGCCGGAAATCTTGCAGCAATGTCCCGCCCTGTACCAGAGGAGCTGCTTCCAACTCCGCATGCCCGTCTAGGGAGATCGACAAGTCAGGAATAGTAATCGCTTGAAAACCGAACAAACTGACAATCTCTTTAAGTTCATCCACATCCCCCGGCGTTAAATGACATCCAGGCAGTAAGACAACGGCAGGGAGGGATTCAGCTTGAGCTCTGGCCTTACCATCTCCTTCATCCTCGAGGCTGCCGGAAACTTCCTCATCAATTTCGGAATTAACGGCCAAGGTGGTCAAGAGCGACTCCACCGTCCGCTGATAGCCTTCTTGCATAGAGCCGATATAATCCGGAGTACTGGCTAAAACAACCGGCAGATCCAGTAAGTCCGTCCGTTCCGAGCGAAGGCTGGACAGGGCACTCACCATATCATCGCCAAAGGTTTCCGTCAGACCGGTACTCATGACCCCTATAATTTGCGGTTTGTACTTATCGGCTGCCACGGCAATCCCTTTTTTGAGATATTCCCAACCGCCAAAGATCGCCGAATCTTCTAAAAGAGCGGTGGAATTCAAGGGAATCGGTTCTCGAAAATGGCGGGACAGCTGCAGGCGAATAAAGGAAGAACACCCCTGCGACCCATGGAGCAAAGCCAGAAGTCCATTCACTCCGAGAAAAGCTAAGGTCGCTCCCAAGGCTGGACTATTTTTTTGAGGATTACCCTGATACGATCTTGCATTCATCATGCTCTTACCCTCCCACCGGGGGAAATTCTGCTCTTAAATACCCCCAAACCGGACTAAAGACGGTTCGTGTTAAAGACTCGGCAAAGGTGACCATTCCCTCATAACCGGCATAAGGAAGTTTTCGGCCATGGTTAATATCGAGAAAGGGCGTTCGCGTTTTATGAGCCAAATACTTTGTCTTGCCTCCGGCAACAATCAAATCCGGTTTTTTCTCGGCAATAATCTTTAAAAATCCCGCTGAACTGGTGTCTTCGATAATCTGAGCCGTGGGATCCATAAGTTCTTTCATCCGTTGAAAATCCTCCGGAGTGGAGTTTTGCGTCCCTCCCGCCAGAATATTGATCCCTAATTCCGCCAGGGTAGAAACCATGGACCAGGTCTTAACCCCCCCGGTAAACAAAATAGCCTGTTTATTCTCTAAACGCTTTTTATATTGAGCTATAATTGCCCGTGTTTCCTTCTCTCGCTTCTGCACATAAGCCTCAGTTCTCGTTAATAAGTCAGGGTCCCTAAGGGCTTTAGCGATAGCAATCAGGGTTGCGGAAGTATCGTGAATTCCGTAAAAAGAGCCTTCAATAAATGGTATCCCATAGTGAATTTCCATTTTCCGCACCAAGTTGGTCAGGCTTTTGGAGCAAATCAGGACATTCAGGCAGGCTCGGTGGGCCGAGCGCAGATCATCAAACTTGGCGTCTCCCGTGATTGCCGTTTGCAGTGTAATCCCCAGGTTTTTTAAGTCCGGCAGGATTCCCCAAAGGTCCCCGGCGATGTTATATTCGCCAATCAGATTAATGGACAAGGGAATTTTCTCTGCCGAAACATCGCCGGTGCCGATAACCCGTTCAAACAAAACTTCGCCGGCAATGCGATTCCCGATATTCTTATCACCCAAAAAGCCCGGAGCGTTGACAGGGATGACGGGAATTGGCAGTTCCGCCTCAGCCTCGGCACAGATTTTGCTCATATCATCACCGATCAGGGCAGAAACACAGGTTGCGTAGACAAAGATTGCTTTCGGCTGATGCTTGGCGGCAATTTCCCGGATAGCCTCTTTCAGCTTCAACTCTCCGCCATAAATTACGTCGTTCTCCAGGAGATCAGTGGTCAACCCTCGGCGGTAAAGCTGGGAACCGGAGGAGCGAGCTCCCCGGTTATCCCATGAGTTTCCCGCGCAGGCAATGGGACCGTGAATAAGATGTGCAACATCGGTAATGGGCATCAGCACAACTCTGGCTCCATCATAAGCACAACTCCGCTCTGCGCCTTCGCCGGGCAGGGCCTTCATGCACAATTTCGGCGACCCGGCCTCTGCCAGGGAAGGTTTATCTTTGAGGTCCAATTTTGTTAGATTGGTAAACATAAATGACCCCTCCGTTCTCAACGCATCTAACGCATTAATTCAAAATAGGTGTCTGTGGAATTCCTGTCCTTTTCCTCCAGAAAGGTGTTAGCAATCATAGTAATCAGATTAATAACCCCGTTATAACCAATGATTGGATAGCGGTGGAGATTCACCCGGTCATAAATAGGCAGGCCGATGCGAATTAAGGGAATATCGGCATCGCGGGCTGCATATTTGCCGTGGCCGTCGCCGATCAACATGTCAACCGGTTCCGTCACCAACAAAGACCGCAGGTGCCAGAGATCTTTGCCGGGATAGAGTGTCGCGCCTTGACCGTAAGGACTGGAGGCAAGCAGCTTCTCCATCGCTTTCTTAAAGGCGGGGGTGGAGTTGGTACAAACGATATGAACAGGCTCCCCGCCCATTTCCAAGAGGAAGGAGACGACGCCGATCAGAATATCCGGATCGCCAAAGAGAGCAAACCTCTTGCCATGAATATATTGATGAGCATCTGTCATAGCATCAACGGCCCGTCCCCGCTCACGGGTAATTTCCTCGGGAACATCCTGGCCCGTGAATTTGGCGATGGCTTCAATGAATCTGTCCGTTCCCCCAACGCCGATGGGCATGGGAATTGTTTCCACAGGAACTCCTTTGCCTTCCAGGTACTTGCTGGTTGCCGGAGTGGAATAGGACTGTAAACATAAATAGCTCTTGGCATTTAAGGATTCCTTCATGTCCTGAATGGGGGTTCCGCCGGGGAAGAGCTCATAGGTGCCCAAATTCGGGGAATCTAAGACCTCACTGTGATCAGGAATTAGGGTGAAGGGAGCACCCATAATTTTGAGATAGCGCTTATATTCCCGAAGATTCGAGGGATAGGTATCAAATCCAGGAACAACATAGAGCCTGTCGTTAAGTTTATCCTCCTCTCTCGGCTCACCCAAACAATCAATAAGACCTTTAAGCATGGAGTCATAGCCCATAATGTGCGACCCCTTAAAGCTTGGGGTGTTGGCCAAAGCAACGGGAAACTCTTGGGGAATTGAACCTTGCTTTTTGGCATTCCCTAAATAAGCCTTAATATCATCACCAATAACTTCAGCCATACAGCTGGTGAAAACCGCGATCAATTTGGGCTTGTAAACGGTATAGGCATTCTTCAAACCTTCATGAAAGTTATTCTGTCCGCCAAAAACCGCCGAGTCCTCAGTCATGGAATCGGATACCGCTGCTACAGGCTCCCGGAAATGCCGGGCCAAGGTGCTGCGGAAATAAGCGGCACATCCTTGAGAACCATGAACAAAAGGCAGGCATCCTTCAATTCCCAAAGAACAAAGCAGGGCACCGAGGGGTTGGCAGGCTTTAGCCGGATTAATCACCAATTTTTCACGGGCAAAATTCTTTTCCCGGTATTCCATCGAATTAAGCCAATCTTTTGTGACCTTAGTACAAGTCTCCATATGCGACATCCTTTCTGCCCAACTTATTTAGCCCAGGGAGCTTTAATTGATTTCCAGGTAGGGCTGTTAATGGCCATATCCATATCCCGGGCGAAAATGGGGAACCCTTGGTAACCATGATACGGCCCTGAATAATCCCAGGAATGCATTTGCCGGAAAGGCAGACCCATCTTCTCAAAAACATATTTCTCTTTGATCCCTGATCCAACGAGATCAGGCTTAAGTTTATTAACAAATTCCTCAAGTTCATAGGCTGTTACATCATCGTAAATGAGGGTCCCGTCTTTAATGTTGGCCATAGTTTTGTCATAATCTTCGCCGTGGGCGAATTCGTAGCCCGTCCCGATAACCTCCATGCCCAAGTCCTCATAGGCTCCCACCACGTGCCTGGGGCGAAGCCCTCCTACATAAAGCATGACCTTTTTCCCCTCAAGACGCGGGCGATAAATCTCGATAACCTTCTGCATCTCTGCCTCATACTTTTCCAGAACGGCATGAGCTTTTTCCATAATGTAGTCATCAAACATGGCAGCAATTTTAAGAACCGATTCTCTGATCTTTGTCGGGCCGAAGAAGTTGAACTCCAGCCAGGGAGTACCATAAGTTTCCTCCATGTGACGGGCCATGTAATTCATACTGCGATAACAGTGAATTAAGTTCAGCTTGACAAGATGCCCATTTTGCAGCATTTCTACAGTAGAATCCCCGGTCCAGATATTAACAACGTTTAAGCCCATTTCCTCCAGAATTTTTTTACTGGCCCAAGCATCGCCGCCGATGTTGTAATCCCCGATAATCCCGACATCGTAGGGACCGACGTCTCGTTTCGGACCTTTGCCAATGAGGTGATCGCGGATGGCGTCATTGGCAATATGATGACCCAATGACTGACTGATGCCCCGAAATCCCTCACAGCGAACGGGAATGACCGGCAGCTTCAGATTCTCAGTCATGCGCCGCGCCACGCTCTCAATGTCATCACCGATCAACCCTACAGGACATTCCGAGAGGACAGAAACCCCTTTGGTATTGGGAAACAGCTCCACAACCTCTTCAATAACTTTCTCCAGCTTTTTGTCTCCGCCGTAGATGATATCGCTCTCCTGAAAGTCTGTAGTGAATAAAAAGGGGACAAAGTTGTCTATACCGATCTCGCCTTCCGCCAGATTCCTGCGGTTAGCCCAGGAGTAAAACCCGCACCCCACAGGCCCGTGGGAAATATGGGTAATGTCTTTTACCGGCCCCCAAACAACTCCCTTGGCTCCCGCATAAGCGCACCCCCGGGCAGTCATCAGCCCCGGAACTGTTTTGGCGTTTGATTTAACAGCACAGCTGGAGCACTCATTATTTTCTTTGACGGTGATATGTTTTCTCCGATTCTTTTTGGCCTTCTCCGGATAAATCTCCAATACTTCTTCCACAACCTGTTTCCGGAAATCCGTTGTCTCTAATACACTCATAAGGCTGTCCTCCCTCATTTCCATCGCTGCCCGTTATTACATTTCCATAATGCCGAATTCCATCATTAAGGCTTCTAATTCATCCATGCTGAGCGGAGTCGGGATGGTCAGCTGGGTATTATTCTCAATTTTTTTGGCCAATTCTCGATATTGATCTGCCTGAGGATGGCTGGGATTATATTGAATTACCGTTTGTTTGCGCACTTCAGCTCGCTGAACCTCATTATCCCGGGGCATAAAGTGAATCATTTGGGTATTTAACGCTTTAGCCAAGGCCTCAATCAATTCCTGTTCTTTGTCCACAACACGGCTGTTGCAAATTAAACCGCCCAAACGCACCGTTCCGGTCAGGGCATATTTGAGAATCCCCTTCGAAATATTGTTGGCAGCATACATCGCCATCATCTCGCCGGAAGTTACAATATAAATTTCCTTCGCTTTGTTTTCACGGATCGGCATGGCAAACCCGCCGCAAACAACGTCTCCTAAAACATCGTAGAAAACATAATCGGTATCCGAGGTATAAGCTCCGTTTTCCTCCAGGAAGTTAATCGCCGTGATAACCCCTCGGCCTGCGCAGCCTACCCCTGGTTCCGGCCCCCCTGATTCGGAACAGCGAATACCTAAAAAACCTTCAACTAAAACATCTTCCAGTTCCAAATCTTCCACAGTCCCCCGCTCACGGGCCAAATCCATCACTGTCGTTTGAGCCTTGCTGTTGAGAATCAAGCGCGTGGAATCCGCTTTAGGGTCACAACCCACGACTGTAACTTTTCTTCCCATTTCAGCCAGAGCCACCACTGTATTTTGGGTGGTCGTTGATTTGCCGATACCACCTTTTCCGTAAATTGCAATTTGCCTCATGACAATACATCTCCTTTATCTCTAACCTTTCAATAGGAAATTTGCACCTTTTACCATCCTAACTGTTATTTTTCACCCCTCTCAGGGACTGCTTAACTCTTAACTCTTAACTCTTAACTCTTAACTCTTAGCTCTTAACTCTTAACTCTTAGCTCTTAACTTTTGGCTCTTAACTTTTGGCTCTTAACTTTTGGCTCTTAACTTTTGGCTCTTAACTTTCGACTCTTAATACTTAAACCACCGCATCGCTTCCGGTTTCTCCGGTACGCACCCGCACAACTTCTTTCAGCGGACAGACAAAGATTTTCCCGTCTCCCATATGCCCCGTCTGGTTTGCTTTAATAATTAAATCCACAACCTCCTGAACTTGATCATCCTGTACCACGATGGTTAACAGCCGTTTGGGAATCCAGTGGAATTGGGACTCATCCGGGTGTACCTGATCAATCACAGTATTCAATTCCGGATCAACCTCAGCGGCCCATCCTCCAATTCCACCTTGTTTGCCACGGCCCTCGACGCTTTGAATGGTGAGGGCGGGAAATCCGGCATCTTCGAAGACTTTCTTAGTGGCGGGAACTTGATGCCGCCGTATAAATGTCATAATTTCTTTCATAAATTACAACCCCTTTGTTCCAGAACTTACGGTATAAGCCTCTTCCACTTCCGTCACAAAAATTTTCCCATCCCCCATGGTTCCCGTTTTTGCTTTTTCCAGGATAATGGAAATGGCCTCTTCCAGTTTGTAATCTTCGATCACTAAAAGCAGAAGCGTCTTGGGAAACTCATCGTATACAACGTCGCCAATTCGGATTCCTTTTGTTCTGCCGCGCCCAAAGACATGCATTTTCGTTAAGGAAGGCATCCCTGCCTGAGCCAGGGACTCAGCAACCTCCTCCGTTTTATCCGGCCTGACAATTGCTCTAATCATTTTCATAGAAATCATCCTCCTTCAAGTTTTGGATTAATGTGCTTTTTACTATAAGTCCACCGGAACTTAGGTAAACGATCAATCGCATCACCTCCTGCAATAATCCTTCGCAACAGAATCCCGTAGAATTGTGTTGTAAGCAAATATCCTTGAGATAAGTCTTTAGAAAAAGACAAAGAGAGCCCTAATTCCTAAAATTAAGGGCTCTCTAAAACACTTTTCCGCTCCAAACCATTCCTTAGTTTGGTGCCCGGTTATTCAATTATCCCAATATGGGCAAAATCACTATTCCTCTTCAACACAATTACACAATTGTTACACGCTAAATTAATAATCACCCTTTGGATTCCAACTTCCCCCTGATTAAACCCACTTCAATAAATTCTAAAACTCTAACGGCGACTCCTATAAACGGGTATCCCTCTTTATTATCAAAGATGCATAAATCCCAAACCCACACGGGAATGTTCTAATAGAGGGTGTAAAGACGAACGGCCGAAAATTGCTACCGCAATCCACTCCGTATCCGTTGTTAAACCGATTTTCAGGGCAAAACTGGCATTGCTGTTCGTATGAATAAAAATACTGTTGCTGGCTTCCAGCGTTGCATGGATCAGAGCGTGAATTTTACGGCCTTCCTTGGGAATTACTCCTGTGTTAAATGCTGCCGAGATCACTGAATTGGTCAGTTTACCCGTATGCTGCAAGGTCGAGACCATTCCTCCAAGTTCCGTCACCCCGCAGCGAATACCTGTAGATTCCTGAAGAGCTTTCTTGAGCCTTTCTTCTTCCTCTCTCGTTTCAGTCATAGCTAAAAGGATCGCGGAACGTTCCAAGGAAGGCTTCGTTTTAACTTTCACAGAACATGCCCTCCCCTTTAACGACAAAAAAAGCCGCCAGATATCATTAAGATATCTCGACGGCTCCATTGCCTCTTGGTTAACTAATAATAGTTATAATACCTAAGAATCAGGTTTTTGTCACAGCTGATATGTTTCCATATTCCAGGAAATAGGGATATTTAACAAGCATTTCATAATAGAATCGTTTAAATCCATCCATTTACGAAAAGTTTCAGTAAACTCGACCCACCCCACTTATCGAAGTGGAGGTCTTAAAAACCGGATAAATCATAGCCTTAATGAGCTCTCTTAAACCTCCGCTGCAGTAAGCCAACGGTCTGTTCAAACTCCTCCATTTTCAAGACCTTTGCCGAAATGCCAAAGACTACAGCCCCCAGAACCGTACCGGAAATCAAGACAATCAGCGAAGAAATAGTTTTAACCCCTAAAAACCTCGTTGTCCACTGACTCCAAATCCAAATAACAAAGGCCATAAGCAAAGAAGAAAACAGCGTCTTTAGGCCGGTTATCAGCATACTTCTCCCATCCATTTTGCCCAATTTCTTACGCAGGACATAGAACAGCAACAACATATTGACAACGGCTGAGACCGTATCGGCCAGAGCAAGTCCTCCAGCAGCGAGAGGATGAACCAGCAAAAACATGCATAAAATATCAATAGCCATGGAAATCAGGCCCAAAATCACCGGTGTCCATGTATCCTGCAGGGCATAGAAAGCCCGGGGCAAAATCTGAATCACAGACTGAGCCGAAATTCCTAAACAGAAATAAAGCAGCGGGACTGTTGTCCGCGCTGTATCCTCAGCCGTAAAATGCCCGTGTTGAAAGAGTGCTCGTATGAGTGGAAAGCGCAGAACAATCATGCCTACAGAAACCGGAAGGGTAATAAAAACCACCATGCGGATCGTCCGGGAAATCGTTTCACGCAGACCGTCCCATTGCTTTAACGCCGCTTGCTCTGTCATCGTTGGGAAAGCGGCCACTGCAATTGCTAAAGCAAAGATGCCAACGGGCATTTGGAAGAGACGCGACGAATACCAAATAGCGGAAATACTTCCCGGAAAAAGAGTTGAGCCAAAGTTATTATTCACAGCAATCTGAATTTGATTTAAGGAATAACTCAAAATAATCGGCACAGCCAAGGCAGCAATCCGGCGCACACCGGGATGATGCCAATCAATAATCGGGTGATAACGTACCCCTACTTTACGCAGGGCAGGAATCTGGATCGCAAAATTGACCAAAGCACCGACAACTACCCCTACGGCAAACCCGGAAATACTTTCTGGTTTCGCTGGGTTCGCCAAAATTGTTCCAAAGAATATAACACTGGCATTATAAAAGACTGTGCCTAAGGCCGAAGGCCAAAAGATTTTATAAGAATTCAGAACGCCCATCGTCAAGCCGCTGAAGGCCATAAACAAGGGCTGCATCAACAAAATTCGCGTTAAGTGAGTTGTCATCGCAATATCTTTGGCTTGAAACCCCGGAACCATAAGCTTTAAGAACTCCGGTGTGAAAAAAAGCCCAAACAAGACGAATACCCCAAGAACAAGAAAAATGATATTCACAACTGAGCTGACGACACGCCAGCCTTCATCTTCGTTGCCTTGAGCAATATATTCGGAGAAAACAGGAATAAAAGCAGCACTCAAAACCCCGCCTACCAATAACCAATAGAGCAAGTCAGGGAGAATAAACGCCGTATTATAGGCATCCGTAACTCGACTCTGCCCAAAAAACCCTGCAATTAACGTTTCCCGCAAAAAACCTAGGAGTCGCGAAGCCATTTGTGCTGCCATTAAAAATCCGGCAGCTTTTAAAAGTGTACGGTTCGTTGATGACATCTCTAACCTCTTCTCCCCATCATCCTAGTCTTACCTTCCGCATTATAGCATTTTTCAGGGGATAAAGAAAACGGACACAATTTTATTCATCGGTGGTACTGTTTGCGACATGTACCGTAATACTAAATGATTCTTCCTTCTTATTCTTTAACCGCGTTAGCAAGAAGTCCCCACTTCAACGTTCGCAGAACGTAGTGAGAGGAGCATGTTCACGTTATCTATTAGACGTTCCTTTAAGATAATCCGCCAAAATATCAGCGACGGCTTCAGCTGTGCCGTTGGCTTCCGCTAATGTGTTGAGCTGACTCCCAAATTCCAGCAATATCCCGCCATTGGAAAGGTGTTGATTGTAGCGGGCATCATCGGCATAACTTATATTCTCTTCAAAAAGCCCGGGATATTTCTTATTTCCTAAAGCAATAAGTTCTTTAGCCAAAGCATCATTGATTTGCCAATGCGGATTTTTCTTGCCAATAACAACCATTGCCGGACTGACGTCTTTACCATTAACGCTGACTGTCTCTTTGGACACCCCCGGCGGGAATCCATCCCGATGAAGGTCTATTAAGATTTTAATGGTTGGATAATCTTTAAGTAGTTTCGCTGCCGTATTAACAGAGCGGGAATATGCCGTCATAAAATTCTCCCCATCATGGATGGTCAAAGAATGAGCCGCTCCAATGCCATGTTGCTCCAAGGCCTTTTTCAAAGTTTCTCCTACCGTCACCACGTCTCCATTTTCTCCTTGCTCGCGGTCGGGGCCTCCATCTCCGGAATAACATTCACTGTTATGCGTATTGTAAATTCCTACAAGAACGTCCTTGGCTCCGGAGACCGGCGGCGCAGGAGTCGTTGCCGCATTATTATTCACTTTAGGAGGGCTTTCAATAGGTTCCAGTATCGGTCCCTCAAACTCCGGATCTTTAGGATTATAAGCCCACCCCAACCAAGTCGGCCCTTCAGGAGGCGGAGAAAAATAACTAAGAAAAAATGTGCGAGGATCGGCAACATTAACACCTGTCAATAAATACATACCCGTAGCTAAGCTCTGACTCCTAACCTCATCTAAGCGTGCACGCTGCGGTTGAGAGTAGCCCGGAATTCCTTCCAACATGATCGCCTCAAAAGGAAAGGATTGCTGTGTTAAAAATTGGACAAATTGTACTGAACTTTCATTTTTAACGGAATATATAAAGCTTAGCAGAACGAGGCAGCTAACCAGGCCAAAAAACAATCCTCTCATCCATTCTTTAAATTTCCAGCCTTTGATTTTTTTATTATTGTAATGATTATAATGATAATAATTTTCCCGCAACAAAGAACTTGTCCCCCTTTCTCCTATTGAAGAAATATGAGGGACAAGTCTTAAGTAGAACTAAAAAGTAATTCTGTTTAGACGTTTATCGTCTTGTTAGCCCCAAATAATTAACGGAGTGTTGTCGGTACAAAACTATCCACAATTCCAATAACCAGGGAAGCTAACAGAGCCCCAATAATGGAAACTGAAATGGAACCGGGAACGATAAACTGGCTCAAATAAATAACTACAGCTGCCGTTATAAAGCCAATAGAACCTCGTCCCATCCGTGAAACCTTGTTCCCAAAGGCCAATTCAACCAGATACCCAATAACAGCAATCACCACCGCTGCAATTAGGGCACCTGTGAAACCGGCGACTCGCAAGCCGGGAACAATGTAGCTTACTAATAACAAAACCAAAGCAGATACGATAAACCTTACGATCATACCTATCATTGATAGACCCCTCCTTATTTATTTTCTCGCTTTTTTGAAAGCAATTTTAAACTACGAAACTAGTTTTAACAAAAAACAAGAAATTTATTTATTCCATTCTCATCCTAATTTACCTTGATAATTTTAAATCAAAATGTTAAAATGTAGTTTGTGTACAACTGAGGATATCGCAACCAAAGGGGGTGACTATTAGTGCCAAACATTAAATCTGCCATCAAAAGAGTCGAGTTGGGAAAAGCTCGCATGATTAAGAATGCTGCTGCGAAATCAGCTTTACGTACGACCATTCGACGTTTTGAAGAGTCAATCAGCACAGATTCTGAGACTGCAGCACTCGCTTTGAAAAAGGCTACTCGTGCTTTGGATAAAGCCTCCTCCAAGGGTTTAATTCATAAGAACCTAGCAGCTCGCAAAAAGTCCCGTCTGACTAAGAGATTCAAAACCCAATTTTCTAAAGTAGGTTAAGTTTATATTTCTTACGATGACACAAAAAGAGAGCGACGATTAATCGTCGCTCTCTTTTTGCGTTTTTTAGCTCTAAAAAGTAATTTGTATTTTTTTACTCACAAAATTTCACAATCATGACTTCCAATAAAAGCCCTGAATCCCCGCCGCTTGTTTTAAGGGCCAGATCTGTCTTCAAACATTCTTGCAGCCCGCGGGTTAATTTCTCTGTCGAGAGATGAAGGGATTGCTGCCATAACTTTTGAGCTTCAAAGGGTGAAATCCCCAAAGAAGAAGGAGCCTCAGATACACTTCCGCCCCGTTCTCGTAAAGCATTACAGCCTAAGAGCAGCCGTACTTGACGAACCAGCAACGTTAGCACCTTCAGTGGATGTTCCTTGCGCAGAACTTCATGCAAGGCCATAATTGCCTCCTTGACAGAGCGCTTCGCCACCGCATCAAGAAGTTGAAAGACACTCGCCTCAATAGTTTGGGTCGTCACTGCTTTAAAGTCGTCTACTGTGATCGTCTTCCGATCTCCCGTATAAATCTCAAGTTTATCTAATTCTCGGCTTAGGACACCCGTATTATGCCCGGCCCATTCAATAAATTGAGAAACAGTCTGACGGCTCATTGTTTTTCCGCGAAGTTTTACTTCATCTTGCAGCCATTCGATCCATTCCTGCGGTCGTTTGGGAGAGCGAAACTCCAGAATTTCCCCGGCTCGATCGAGAGCCTTATAAAGCTTCCTCCCTTTATGGACATTTTCCGCCAGAAACAGAAGACAAGTCGAAGGATTAGGATTCGTGAGATAGCCCAGCAAAGGCTCGAGATCAGCAGTCTGTCCGTCTTGAAAATAAGTAACTTCTTCAACCACAACTAAACGATTGGCAAAAAAAGACATAGAATTAGCCACTTCACAAATATCACCAGGAGCAACAATCTTCGCCGAAACACGTTCGATCCCGCTCCCGGAAGGATCTGTCTGAAGATAGAAGGACTTAAGAACATCATAGGCCTCTTGCATCAAAAAACGGTCTTCACCATACCATAAACAAACGGGTGGAATCTTACCCTTTGCCACACTCGCCTTAACTTGCTCAATTTCTTTCATGAAATCCACCCCCCTTTGCTCATTTTAATCGAGACCTCAAAAAAAAGCCAGATTTTACTCCTCAGACTTGTACGAAAAAAAGCCCTCCACGACTCATGATCGTGAAGGGGCAAAAGAAAGAGGAGGAGAAAAGAGATGTTCCTTGTTATTCTTACCCAATATTTCCTTTTTATACATAAAAGTCTGGCTCAGAAGAACTTTTTTAAGATGCTTGTCTGCCAGGAATAATTTCTATCATTCCTGCTTTAAATAAAACTCTTAACGTACCCTGCTCATCAGTGCGATAGACCGGAATGTGACGATCACCCCAGTACTGCAAAACCTCAGGAGCCGGATGGCCAAAAGTATTTTTACCAACTGAAATAATCACAGCACTTGGATGGAGCCTATCAAGCCAGGATCTGTCCAGAGAAAAACGGCTTCCGTGGTGAGGCTCCTTGAAAACGTCTGCTTCAAAAGTCTCTCCCGCAGCTGCGATCTCTGCCATTTCTTCTTGCTCCATATCCCCAGTTAAAAATACCTTCTGTCCTGAATAATTGAGCATCATCACCAAAGAATTATTGTTGGGATCCGAATGAGTGTTAGCGAGAACTTCTTGGGGGCCAAAAACCTCCAAGAAAGCTCCGGAATCCAACTCAATACGATCTCCCCTTTGTAATGTCTTCAATAATGGGGAATGAACAGTCAAACCTGCAGGAAGTCCCCCTTCCCATTCTTCATTCTCTAGACGCTCCCCCACGTTGGGTACCCCAATCCAATCAGTAGGAATCACATTTAAGACAGCTCGAATTCCCCCGATGTGATCCTGATCTTCATGAGTAATCAATACAGCATCTAAATGACCGATTCCCCTTTTCAACAAATAGGGCAAAACGATCCGCTCCCCCGTATCAAAACTCTGACTGCGCGGACCGGCATCAATTAAGAGGGCATGTTGTTCAGGAGTTCGAATTAAAATTGAATCTCCTTGTCCTACATCAATCAAATCCACTTCCAACTCCCTTGAAAAATTCCAAGGACTCCAAAGCAGAACGAACATGAACAAAAGACCGCTAGAACACCAAAAATACAAACGTTGCCTTTTAATTGCTAAACCGCTTTGAGAAATACCTTCACTCAAAGCCCTTAATCCATGACTAATTTCAGCGCATCGCAACGTCATAAGCTTTAGTGCGGCTGCTTCCAGTCGTCGTTTCAAAAAAAGCAGCCAGACATTAAAACTAAAAAACGTCCGCTCCTTTCCCCAGAGAAGAACCCCAATGGTTCCGTACCAGACCAAGCCAAAAAGCGGTCCCGGACTAACAATCCAGACATCTGCCCAAGGAACGCCGGCCAGTACCTTCAAAACCCCGTTTGCCCCTCCCAAAAGCCAGAGACTAACCTGGAAAAGCGGTGCACACAGACGCCAGGAGAATGAGGCAATAACTCCAATCAAGCCTATCTCCAGCACACTTCCTAGCAGAAAAAGAATCAGCACATTAGCCAGGAGCCCGATGAGAGACAACCGGTGAAAAGCCGTTACGAGCAGAGGCAGCGTAGCCACTTGAGCCCCTATGGTGCTTGCCAAAACCGTTCGAAATAAAGCAGGAACCCTTTGCAGGCAAGCTGTTTGCAAAAACCTGGGCACAAGTACAACCAGACCCCAGGCCGCACTAAAAGACAGCTGAAAGCCAAGATCCCGAATCAGCAAAGGATTAAAGATAAATAAGCCAGCACCGCTAAAGAACAACCAACGAAGGGCTGCCACCCTTCCCCGGCCAAGACGTCCTAAAAGAACAGCAACTCCTAAGACAGTTGCCCGGATAATGGGAGCATTTCCCCCGCATAAAGCACCATAAAGAATCAGTGCCAGAATCGACCCAATAATCCGCAGCCGTTTCGGCAGGAAACCCAAAACCAGCCAAGCCAATCCCATGACAAAAGCAACATTTGATCCCGAGGCGGCAAAAACATGCAGAACACCAGTTACCTTATAGCGCTCTTGGATTTCAGAAGGAATATGACTGGAATCGCCAAAGAAAATCCCTTCGAGAACTCCTGTTTCCTGAGGATCCCATGCTTCTAACTGTCTATGAACGTTGTGGCGTATTTTCCAAGTCAAAGACGGCTCTCCGAGAGCAGCCAGCTTAGCATCCCCCTGCGCTGTCAACGTTCCGCTAAGCCCCCTGACCGCATTGTACAAGCGCAAATCAAAACCGCCTGGTGTACCCACCGGCTTCGGCCTCTCCAAACGACCCAAAAATTCAACCCGATCTCCCGGCTGAACCCCTTGCCATTGTCCAGGTACTTTCCCCTCTTTATCCGCATAGACAACTAAGCGATAAGACTGACCTCCCAGCTCTTCCCGTAGCTCACCGTCCGCCACAGCCCTTTCAACCAAGAGTACCCCGACGCTCTTATCTCTCCCCACATCCCAATCCCTAAGAGTCCCGGTGACTTCAACCCTATTCAAAGTCAGCGGCTCCAACAGCATTCTATCAGCTAAAGCCCCATACATATAACCCAACAAAAGAGTAACAGCCAACAACAAAAACTCCGGCCGATATACTTTGCCCATAAAATCACGAGGCCGCCAAAAAAAGACCAAGCGCAGCCCCAATAAGCAGAGAACACCAAACACCCAAAAGCGCAGAGACTCAGGCATCAAAGCAGCGCAAAGCCCCCCGCCTAATAAAGCAGCCGAACGTCCAACCCAGGGATCTCTCATGGCCCTACCGTTACTTGCGCAGCCATTTTCTCATAGGTCTTCGCACCAATACCCGAAACATTCTGCAGATCTTCCGGCTGGGAAAAAAACCCGTGCTCCGTCCGGTACTGAACAATCCTCCCTGCCAACGCCGGTCCCACACCAGGCAGCTTGTCCAGCTCAGTAACCCCGGCCGTATTAATATTTATCTTACCCTCAGCAGATCCCGCACTAACCTTTCCCGTACTCATTCCCCCGGCACTCACCGCACCACCACTTCCGGAAACCTCTCCTGCCCCCTTCGTCACACTACCATTTTCAGCACTGCCTCCCGTCGGGGAAGTTCCGACACCTCCGTTTAACGAAGCAGAAAGATTCTTATAAGGCACCGTAATCTTCTGCCCATCCTTGAGGCGTTCTGCCGGATTCATACTCTCCAAATTAGCCTCCGGTAAAAGATGAACCTGTTTCAAAGCATCATCCAAACGTGCATCCGGCGCTAGATGAACAAGCCCTGGGGTTTTAACGGCTCCGGCAACGTAAACGACAATTTCGCGGTTAGCAGCAGATTTTTGCAAATAGGCATTTGTGCCATGGGGCAAAAACAGCTTCCAGATGGCCAAAACCACCAGCACAAAAAGGACAAACCACCAAACCTTACGCAGCTTACGCTCCATTGACCGAACCCCCATTCAGGTTACCATTGGTGACTATTAGTTCTGCACTCGTATCTGCGAAAACACCATAATTCCCTCTCTAACTTCGCAATCCATTACAAGCCCATATAAATGATAAAGGCTCAGTCACAACTAATGATTGAAATTCACACACTTCTACCCTAAACAAATATATCGCTTAATTCTACACTTAAACCTTCAAATAAATATGACCTAGCAACATCGTGATATATCATTTGTTCATCGGAAACAAAGTTCCAGACTGTGATGCATTTTGATTTTGGATCAATGATCCAGTATTCCTTCACTCCTGACCGTTTGTACAGAGCAGCCTTTTCGATGTTATCAGCATAAACCGAAGATGGTGAAACAACCTCGACGATCAGTACTGGAATCTCCTCAATGAAAGTTGAATTTATGTCGTTGTTACCACAAACCACCGTAATGTCAGGGATCACATCCCCAATTTTCCTTTTTTCATCATCCAAAAACCTGATATTAACTCCTTGTAACATCTGGTAATTCTTATCCGTAAAATGTCCATCCAAAATTTTAGCCACTTGAAAACAAATTCGCTGATGTAGGGGTGACGGCGCTGGAGTCATATACACGATGTTATCAATAAACTCCACTTTATCATTACTTGCTTCTCTGAGTTTAAGAAAGTCCTCGTAAGAAATGGTTCTGGCTTTTACAAGGGCCATATCGCTTCTCCCTATTTTACATATATTACAAGTCAATTATATCACAGAGATTTTTCTTTGCTAAAAAACATTAAATTAGCAACCATCTGCTGTGACAGAGCCATGCAACTCCTATTTAATTTTGATTTCGGTAAATTCCCTCTTTTTCCTGCTGCAAAGTATTTCTTATCCTGTCGAATAAGCAAGGGATTCCATTTTGAGATGCAAACAGCCTCTTTGCTCGACCCCTTAGCCAGGGACGCAGTGTCAGGCAGCGCGAGGTCTTTACGTAAGCAGTCAGCAAACTCCGTGAAAGCGACTTGACCCCAGACTCGGGGCGGCTCGCAGGTCCCCTCTCGCCATCCATGGCCGTCGGACGTGCGCCGCCGCCATAGCGCCATCTCCCTCTAAAGCAAGCTTGCTGCCCTTGTTGCCAAATCGCTCCGTTCCCCGTGAATCAGCCGCACCTGGCCATAGAACGGCTGCCCTTTCAGCCGTGAGGCAATATACGCCAACCCATTACTTTCCCTATCCAAATACGGATGATCAATCTGATCCGTATCCCCGCAAAGAACAATTTTCGTCCCCTCACCGGCACGCGTTATAATCGTCTTAACCTCATGGGCCGTCAGATTCTGAGCCTCATCAATAATCAAAAATTGATTAGGAATACTCCGTCCCCGAATATATGTGAGCACTTCAATTTCCAGCTGTTTTTTCTTAATCAGCAGATCAATGGCACTCTCCACAATAGACTCACTGTTTCGCTCCCGTTCCTTATCCCGCTTCGACCTTAACAAAAACTCCAGATTGTCATAAATAGGCTGCATATAGGGACGTACCTTTTGTTCCTTTTCCCCGGGAAGAAAACCAATATCTTTGCCAAAAGGAATTATTGGCCGGGCACAAAGCAGCCGAACATATTTCTCAGCGTGAACCGTCTGTTCCAAACCACTCGCTAAAGCAAGCAGGGTCTTCCCCGTCCCCGCCGGACCCATCAGATTGACCAACTTTATTTCCGGATTGTGGAGCATCTCCAAAGCCCAGGACTGTTCCATATTTTTAGGCCGAATATCCCAGGAAGCCCGTCCTTGCCCCAGGCAATAAATCAGCTTATTGCCATCCGGCGACGCAACAAGCGGGAGGACACATTGATCACTCAAAACCGTCTTAATACAGCCATTGGCCGGTAAAGGCTCTTGCCAATAAATAAAGTTATTCCGGTATAGTTCATCGATCTGCTCATCTTCCAGGGATAAAGTCAAAACTTCATCCGTAATCTGAGTCATAGCCACCTTGTCATTATAATAATCCTCCGTCAAAATTCCCAAAGCATCAGCTTTAACACGCATAGCAATATCCTTCGTAACCAATATCACACTGCGCTCATCCTCATGGGCCAAACTTAAGGAAACTGCCAAAATTCTATTATCCGCTAAACCCATATCGGACTTAAGCGGAAGAATTTCCTTTGAATAATGATTAAGTTCAATCCGAATTATTCCCCCGCCTGGTAAAGGGACTCCTTGAGAAAGCTGACCGGAATTCCGCAAATAATCCAGATTTCGAACAGCCTCCCGAGCCGCTCGGCCAACATTATCCTGCTGACGTTTTTTGCCTTCGATTTCCTCTAAAACAACAAACGGAATAACGACCTCATTATCCTGGAATTGAAAAATCGCTCTCGGGTTATGCAATAATACACTTGAATCGAGCACATAGACCTTTTGCAAACTAACACATCCTTTTTGCCCCTCTTCTAATAACATATTCCATAACTTCCCAAATATCTTTAGAAATCCATTACTGCATGTAAACTTATCTCATTTAATCTATATTCCATAATGAAATAACCATGACCAGCATACGGAAACCAACAAAAAAAGCCATGCTCTGAAAAAGCATGACAAAATCCTTCTAGCTTACATAAGAGTCAGCGAACTTCCTAAATCTAGGTTGGTAATCTTTAATTCGCACATTTAGGGATCAGCAAAAAAGACGATCCCCATTGTAAAGATATATATAAAGAATAGAACTTCGAGAGTTACTAAAATTCTTGAGGCATTACTTATTGGCGAGAAGTCTCCCATGCTTGCAGTAGCAAACGTTGTAATACTAAAATAAACAAAAGTAAATAATTCGGAGACAATGTCGTTTCCGAAATTGCTTCCTGTAAAACTTCCCGGAACCATGTGATATTCAAGGTCATAAGCAGCTGCAAAATAAATTAACAAAAGAGTAATGGCAGAGACCGTAGGAATAAATGCAGTAAGCAAATGCCCATCTGTTGATGATAAGACCCTATACACATAGTAAGAGACACCAGCAGTTGCGACTATCGAATAAATAACGACTACAGCCGAGCCAACCGGCGTATTTTGAGGCTCCGGATATCCTTCAAAACCCTCATTATCGTTCTCATCATTCCATTGCTTATGGTTTGCCATAAGCAGCAATAAGATCGCAGCTCCGGCCCCAACAGCCGCAGGCAGCAAAGGCCAAATTTCAGCAACTACAATATCTCGCTCCGATAATCCGCCAGATTCACGCTCAGGTTTTGGGAAAGGTTTAGAATAGGTGAAGGATGCCTCTCCCTTCTCGACATTTGATGAACTTATAGGATCTGGATGTGGCGGATACCAAATATGCGGAGGCCATTGGCCCTTTAATTTATCCTGCTGACCCATTCCATCACCTCCTCATACCACCATATTATTCCAAATAGATCATTTCTGTGTTACTTACCCCTCTCGTCCACAAAAAAAGACGGTGCACATTTATGTGCCGTCTCCCAAAACCACACTTATAAGACTTACCCGCGCCATTCCCCGACCCTTTAGCCAGGGACGCAGTGTCAGGCAGCGCGAGGTCTTTACGTAAGCAGTCAGCAAACTCCGTAAATGCAGCAGCCCATCATTTGCATCGAACATTCAATCAGACACAAACACAAAAAAATCTCCACTTATCCCCTCGTCCACAAAAAAAGACGGCGCACATTTATGTGCCGTCTCCCAAAACCACACCTTATAAGACTTACCCGCACCGTTCCCCGACCCTTTAGCCAGGGACGCAGTGTCAGGCAGCGCGAGGTCTTTA
>NZ_JBNFTW010000001.1:0-210949 GCF_049943955.1 Desulfosporosinus sp. SYSU MS00001 | reverse complement strand
CACATTTATGTGCCGTCTCCCAAAACCACACCTTATAAGACTTACCCGCACCGTTCCCCGACCCTTTAGCCAGGGACGCAGTGTCAGGCAGCGCGAGGTCTTTACGTAAGCAGTCAGCAAACTCCGTGAAAGCGACTTGACCCCAGACACGGGGCGGCGCACAGGACGTGCGCCGCCGCCATAGCGCCATGGATGGCGCTTATGGTGGGAACCCCGCTCCCCAAAGCAAGTCGCTTGAACGGCTAGTTTGCTCTGCGTCGTATGCACCGAGCGAGGCCTGACACAAGTCCCCCTATTTAACCACCAAATTCACCAATTTCCCAGGCACCGTAATCACCTTAACAACAGTTTTCCCCTGGGTCCATTCAACCACTTTCGGCTGAGAAACAACGATCTCTTCCAACTCCTCAGCCGAAATCTCGGCGGGAACCTGAATCCGATCCCGAACCTTCCCATTGACCTGCAGAACAACCGTCACTTCATCCTGAACAAGGGCTTTTTCATCCACCTCAGGCCATGGCTGTTCATGAATACTGTTCGTATGCCCAATGCCTTGCCAGAGTTCCTCCGTAATATGCGGCGCAAAAGGAGCTAGAAGAAGAAGAATTCCTTCAATAGCCTCTCTGCCGACTAAAGCATTGGCCGTTGGCTGCTCCTTATAGAGATAGAGAGCGTTGACCCACTCCATAATCGTACTGATGGCAGTATTAAAGTTATAGCGCGTGCCAACATCCACTGTCACTCTCTGGATCGCCAAGTGAGTTTGCCGTCTCATCTCTTTGCCTGCCGAATCCAGATTAGCCCACTCTTTTTCCAAATCAGCCTTAGAAGAAGGAACCTTTCTCGTCTCCTTAATAATAGACTCATATTGAGCAACTAAGCGCCAAATCCGATTGAGGAAGCGATAGCACCCTTCAACCCCCTGATCGCTCCATTCCAGATCTCTTTCCGGCGGAGCGGCGAAAAGGATAAATAATCTCGCAGTATCAGCGCCATATTTCCCGATAATGACCTCGGGGCTGACGATATTCCCCTTCGATTTGGACATTTTCGAACCGTCCATACAAACCATGCCTTGAGTCAGTAAGTTCTGGAAGGGTTCATTAGCCTTCAGATAACCAAAATCCCGCAGGCCTTTGGTAAAGAAGCGTGCGTATAAAAGGTGAAGAATAGCATGTTCAACCCCGCCCACATACTGGTCAACATTCATCCACTGATCCACAGCATCCTTAGTAAAAGGTGCCTCAGTATTTCGAGGATCGGTATATCTGAGGAAATACCAGGAGGAACAAGCAAAGGTATCCATGGTATCTGTTTCACGGTGCGCAGGACCGCCGCACTTCGGACATGTCGTTTCCGTAAAGGACTTCGAAGTCGCCAAAGGATTCTCTCCCGTTTTAAACACCACATCTTCAGGGAGCATTACCGGCAGCTGCTCTTCCGGGACAGGAACAGTACCGCAAGCTTCACAATATACCATCGGAATCGGTGCACCCCAATACCGCTGACGGGATATGAGCCAGTCACGCAAGCGGAAATTGACCTTGCGCTGGCCAACACCACGATGCTCTACTTCATCAGCAATCTTATCCCAGCCCTCGTCACTGCTTAGACCGTCAAAAGAACCGGAATTAACCAGAATACCATCGTCCGTATAAGCAGCTGTAAGGGGGTTGTCCTTCTCACCAGGCTCACTATCGTTAGACACAATGACCGTTTTAATAGGTAATTGATACTTCGTGGCAAACTCAAAGTCCCGTTCATCGTGGGCAGGAACTCCCATAACCGCACCGGTGCCGTATTCCACAAGAACATAATTGGCAATCCAAATCGGCAGTTTCTCACCGCTTAAGGGATTAAGGCAATAAGCCCCGATAAACAAGCCTTCTTTTTCAGCTTCTGTCGAAGTCCGAGCGATTTCATTCAGCCCGTTCATTTTATTGATGAAGGCCAAAACGTCAGCCTCATACTTCGTTCCCTTTACTAATTCCAGAACCAGGGGATGTTCAGGCGCTAGAACAACATAACTTACTCCGAACAATGTATCAACACGAGTTGTATAAACCGAAAATTTCTCTGATCGCCCATCTAAAGCAAATTGAACCTCGACACCTTCCGAACGCCCAATCCAATTGCGCTGCATGGTTTTAACCTTCTCAGGCCAGCCGGGCAGATCATCCAAATCCCGCAGCAGAGTCTCAGCATAATCCGTAATTTTGAAAAACCACTGTTCGAGGTTTTTCTTCGTCACAGGCGTATCACACCGCTCACAGGCCCCGTCGACAACCTGCTCATTTGCTAAAACCGTGGTGCAGGAAGGACACCAATTAACCGCAGCCTTTTTCTTATACACCAAGCCATGCTTATAAAACTCCAAAAACATCCACTGTGTCCACTTATAATATCCAGGATGGCAAGTTGCTACTTCCCGATCCCAATCGTAGGAAAGACCCATTCCCTTAAGCTGTCTCTGCATATTGGCAATGTTTTTCCAAGTCCAATCTGCCGGCGGAGTCTGGTGCTTAATGGCAGCATTTTCTGCAGGCAAACCAAAAGAGTCCCAGCCAATGGGATGAAGAACATTAAAACCCTGCATCCGTTTAAAACGGGCGATAACATCGGCAATAGAATAGTTTCTTACATGACCCATATGCAAATCCCCGGAGGGATAAGGGAACATGGCTAAAGCATAATACTTTGGCTTGTCCGAAGATTCTTCTGTCTTATAAGCCTTTTCTTCCAGCCATTTTTTCTGCCACTTTGGTTCAATTTCTGTAAACGAATATTTCTCTTGCACTAAAACCTTCCCCCTTATTATTACGGCTTATAGCAAAAATCCCCCCGTCCCAAGGGACGAGAGGCCTGCTCCCGTGATACCACCCAAATTCCTAAATGCACTCAAAGATTGTAACGGTTCTCACCGATGTTCATTATTACCTGAACACAGCTCCAGGACGAGTTCCAACAATCCCCTTCAACGGCTTTCACCAACCGCCGCTTCTCTGAGGAAGGGTTTCGAGTACTATTCCCTATCACAGCTTTTAATTATAGAAGTCGTTTTTCCTTAACAATAAATTACTTTTTTAAAAACCCTTAAACCAAACTAACGAAAGAAACCTCCTGAGCATCCTTCCAAAGGCGCTCAAGCTGGTAAAATTCACGTTGTTCCGGAGTCATGATATGTATGACCAAATCTCCGCCGCAATCCATCAAAACCCACTTAGCATCAGGCAATCCTTCAACGTGCATTACTGGAATTCCGATCTCTGGCAATTTTTCCTCCAAGTGATTCGTGATCGCTTTCACCTGGATTGATGAATTTCCCGTCACAATCAGACAATAATCTGTAACCATAGAAATCCCCTTTAGGTTGAGAAGGGTAAGATCACCACCCTTTTTATCTTCGGCCAGATGAATAACTTCGGTAAGTTTATTTTGATCAAGTTCCAATAGATATCCTCCTTTTCAAATCATCATAGGTTAGTTGCGTTAAAGGATGAATTGGATGGTTGCTTTCCTTTAAATATAGTAAAGTGCCTTCAACACAGTCAAACGTACCCTTTTCTAAATCATCATACAGGGATTGACGCAACTTGTCCACTTCCGGAAAAGTTCGGCCTGGTTCTGTTAGATCAGCGCTGTAAATCAGCATCTCTAAGGGGGACATTCCTGGTCTCCCTAAAGTATGACTGGCAATTGCCGCCAACAAGTCTTTATCCTCAACCTTAAAATAATGTTCCAGCCAATAGGCCGAAAGACGGCCGTGCAAAACATAAGGATACTTCTCATCTTCGGGGTATTCCAGCAGATTCCAATAGCGTGCTAAACCCACCTGTACCTTTGCCGGAAGTTCCTTTGCCAAATCATGAGCTAACCCCGCACAGCGTGCTTTCACAGGATCGACCCCGTGGCGTTTGGCTAACATTTCAGCATGATCAGCAACGCCCAAAGTATGCTTGAACCTTGACTCTGAAATCATATGCTTGGCAAGACTCATTACCTCTTCAACTTGCAGCTCCACGTTCCCGCTCCCCCTTAAACGCCAATTATCTATCTCTTTTGCATTATCTTACATTCTATCAATTTAGGCCATAGACTGCAAAATTTTTTATAAATTAACCTTAATTTTAGTATTGTCCGTGATCTGTGACTTAAAACATTAATGTACATATGATTGCTCAACAAGGGGTACAGGAAGCAGTTGAAATTTATTTAGTCATTTTAGAAGGGAGACCCCCACAAGCATGTCAGAGGGCCTCCCTTCCAGTCCGCGGGATATTACATTTGTTTCGGTTTAGCTTCATTCACCGTTAGAGGTCTTCCGCCAAAATCTTTGCCATTTAACTCCTGTGTCATACGTTCAGCGTCCTCTTCGCCAACCTCAATAAATCCAAATCCTCTGGAGCGGCCTGTCTCACGATCAGTAATAATTCGGCTGCTTTCCACATGGCCATAGGTAGAGAAGAATTCCCCGAGTTCATCCGCTGTAGTATTCCACGGGAGATTTCCGACGTATAGAGTTGTCATTATAATACTCACCTCTTTGATATTGATTCATTTTTAGTATGGTCAAATCCCAGCAGAGTATGTAATGACAAGTTCACCGATAGAGATTTTTTTGCTCAATAAACAAACGTACCCCTTCAGGCAGTAAATAGCGAATAGGTTTTTGCTGTTTTACCCGCATTCTAATATCCGTAGAAGAAATCGCCAGAGCCGGGACTTCCAAATAATGAATTTTATCAACAATTTCCGGATGGTCCCGTCGTACAGACTGCAAAAAATCCTTCGCATCGAAGCCGGGGCGGGCTGCCCCAATAAATTGAATCATGGTCAAAATCTCTTCAGCCTCCCGCCAAGAAAAAATCTCACGCAGGGCATCTGTTCCCGTAATAAAATACAGCTCATGCTCAGGCCAAATTTTGCTCAAATGGCGCAGTGTCTCTACCGTATAGGAGGGCCCCTGACGCTCAATTTCCATGGCAGAACATTCGAAGGCAGGATTGTCTTTAATAGCGCGTTCAACCATTTCCAAGCGGGATTTCCCCGCCGAAATATCGTGCCGGTCTTTGTGAGGCGGTATCCCCGTTGGGATAAATAAAACCTTACTCAGATTAAATTCACTGCGCGCCATTTCTGCAGCAACTAAATGTCCATAATGGATGGGATCGAAGGTTCCCCCCATAATTCCAATTCTCTCCATACTAACCTCTATATTCATGATTATAATTTTTTTCGTTAAAGAAAAATAATAATAGATAAATTTATCATTAGTTAATAACATCGTTATTTTACCCCAAAATGCTTCAAAACTTCAACAAGCATATGGGACCAAGGCTATCTCCAATTACAATAACAGTATCAGTTCCTAAAGTCTTGTTATTCCTAATCTTTAAGGGTCAGAATCTATGAATCAGCATTAGTTAATGCTGACTAAGTGTGCTGGAAATTTCAAGAGGTTATAGTCTAAATCTTGACAAACAGGTTACTGTGCCCCTCTTAAATCACAGATATTTTGATACTTACCCGAAAATAGTTTGCACAAGTACCATGTAAATAACTGTACCTACTCCAATGCTCAGAAGTGTATTTTCCTTCCAATAATGAAGCGCAACAATACAAATAATAGCTATAGCCTCTGGGAACCAATATGTAGGAGCTTTAAAACTCACGCTTTTAAGACAATAAATGACCAACAAGCCAATTACAGAATAGGGCAAGACTTGCCCAAGATAACTAATATATGAATTGGATTTAGTACCTCGAAAAACTACAAACGGCAAAAACCTTGTGATCATGGTACCTATAGTCACCATACAAATAATGATCAACGTTTGCATTGATGTTAAGGTCATTGTGCCCTCCCCTCCATCAGTTCCTTCTTCTCGACGTATTGCTTTCGAGATTGTGTCAATACCAGCAATATAGTAAGCATAGAAGGAATAATGAAATTACTTGGCCCGAAAGCAATCAGACAGATCACAGAACACAAAACACCGATGATGGCTGGTTTGTGTTCTTTCTGAGTTTTCCATTGCCCCACGAATATTACAATAAAAAGAGCAGTCAATACAAAATCAAGACCCTTTGTATTAAAGCTAACCATAAAACCCAGTATCCCGCCAACAGCTGAGCCTAGCACCCAATAGCAGTGGTCCAGCAGGGTAATAAAGAAATAAAACCAGTTCCGGTTTACGCCTGCGGGTGGCTTTGCCGAACAAGTGATAGAGAAAGTCTCATCAGTCAGACCAAAGATAAGATATGGTTTAAACTTACCGCTATCTTTGTACTTCTCCAGCATGGAAATACCGTAAAACAAATGCCGAGCATTAATCATCAACGTCATTAACAAGGCCAATAGCGGATTAAAAATTGATGTCAGAAACGTAACGGCCAGGTATTGAGCAGAGCCTGCATATGCCAGTAAACTCATCAAAACGGTCCAACCCACACCATACCCCTTACTACTCATTAAGATCCCATAGGCAATACCTAAAAAAATATACCCTGTAAATACAGGAATAGTAGGCGGAAATGCAGCTTTTAAGGCTTTAATTTCTTCTTTCAATCTCGACACCTCATTAACCTTCTTCTATTGGTACATAGACCGTTCGTTTTTCTATCCCCATAACCATGCTGGTCTCAACACGGCTGATTATTGTATTCTGCATCAAGGAATCAATGATAAAATCCCTGTAACTGTCCATATCTTTGGCTACAATTTTGAGCAGATAATCGTGACTGCCAGTGAGTGAATAACATTCCTGAACTTGCGGGAACCTTTTCACTTCTTCTAAGAACGAATGAATTGTTTTTCTGTTAAGAGGTGAAAGATTAACAAGAGCAAAGGCCAGGACTTCCATCCCTAATTTCTTCTCATCAACAATAGTGGCGAATTTTTTGATAATACCCGTTTCTACCAAGTTCTTTGTTCTTGCAAGGCAAGCTGAAGGTGAAAGCCCAATTTTCTTAGATAAGCTGAGGTTCGATATTGAAGCATCTTCCTGCAATTCTCTTAAGATCGCTTTGTCAATATCATCAAGTATAACTGCCATATTACGATCTCCTTTTGTTGAAGAAATTATATTCTGTACTATATGTATAATATCATTTATAATTTCTCAGGTAAATGATTCTATAGAATAATATTCTTGACAACAAGCAAAATGCAGAACGTTTGGCAAATCAGCTGATTTTTGGTTACTCAGCAGCACATCGATTTATAATATGATCATAAAAACAGCCGCGACTTGGGTTACCCTATCGCAGCTCGATACCATCCTAACTCATATAAGCTTTTAGCTTTAAGAAGAGCTTTAAACAATTCTGCGCGTGCAAAGTGAACCCATTCAGCTAAAGCTGAACATCGAAACTTGAATTAAATTAAACATAGTTTACAGGTGCAAACTAGACGTTGAATCTACTTATTCATCAATCAGTTTCAACTGAGTATAGGAGGGTTTTAATGTCTGGTGAAACAATTGGTCTGCTGTTGGCAATTAACTCAGGGATACTTTCTGTTGTTGGTCTGATTACCATCTTTATATCCATGAACAGCCAGCACAGCGTGCAGTATAGCCGTGAAATTCTCTGGGGCATTTTTACCTTGCCCTATAGAAAGAACTTATTTCTTGATAAACAAGCTATCGGCCAGGAAGTCTTTCGCAAATTCATTTTGTACGAACAAATTATCAAGGACAAAAACGCCTTCTTAATAAAGATTATTACCTTTTCTCAAATGGTCTTAACCTTTTCAATCATAATATGGACGACAATAGTTCTAAATCTTTTAATTGGAAATCCTTCTCTCACGGACAAAATTATCCTGCTCCTCGGTCTAAGTCTGGCCCTTTGTTTTATCTTTTATTTCATCATTAAGATCTTAGGAGATTTAAAAAATGTCAGTAAGGTCGGGCAGCTGCCGACAGTTGAAGAATTATTGGATGCTGACTTTCTTGCGAATAACTTGAATGTTATTACCCTTGCGGCTGTTTCGTCGCGCTTGAAAGTTCTTGATTCTAACATTTACCTTGGTTTCCCCATTCCATTTAAGAATCTAAGAGTTAAAATAACACTCCAACAATCCCGGGAAAAAGAAAACAATGATACAGCAAATTCAAATCGCAGCCAAACACTGACAGCACAGTTACATAGCTTCAGGAAACTTGACCTTAAAGACTTTAAACTACTGGATGATGATTATTGCTATTATTTGATATCCGATCTCCCTTCTTTGGGAGTAAGCGGGAATAGTTTTTTAGCGACAGTTGATTTACTAAGCAGGCAAGGACTCGTCGCTGCTGAGTTTTATTGTGAAAGCCTCACGAATAACCATCATAAATTAATCTTCCCCTATTCGTTTGTCGAACGATTCATTAATCGTCAAAGTGATTTAGATCCCTTCAGCCGCTATCAAAAGAACCTCAAAAAGGGTGGCCCGGATCGCCCGGCAGAAGGAACAAATCTAGGACAAAGCCTTATAGAATTAATAGAGAATGAGATTAAATAGTTGTTGAGCAACCTAAGTAAATGATTATTCTATATAGACTATATTGCCATGATAACCTAGGTTATAAAGCAAATTGAATTGGATTCAACTCAATTGTTTGAATCGATTGGATTGATTTTGATTGCGATATTAGATTAGATTAACTGGATTGACTTCAATTTAATTAATCTTTAAGGTGAATTTAAGTTTCGGTCGATATAATACTTTTTGTGCCCAATTGATATTGGAGAATTTTCCCTAACTAATTGCAATAATTTCAGACCATGGTAATATGAAATTAATAAGCATCACTAGGACCACAACACTATTAAAAATACTTTAGAATGCAGGATAAAATCAACATGAACGACAAAAAACTTTATGATTGCCTCGTGATCGGCTGTGGTATGGCAGGATCAGTTATTGGGCGGGAACTGGCGGAACGAGCAGGTAAAAAAGTATTGATTCTGGAAATGCGTAGTCATATTGGCGGCAATACTTATGATTTTAAGGATAAAAGCGGGATACTCATCCATGGGTATGGTCCTCACATCTTTCATACGAACAATAAACGGGTCTTTGATTTTCTCTCTCGCTTTACATCTTGGCGCAATTACTCCCACGAGGTAGTAGGCGATATCCACGGACAACTGATGCCTATTCCTTTTAACCTTAATTCCCTTCACTTAGCCTATGAGCCAAGCAAAGCAGGCAGAATTGAACAAAAGCTGATCGACACTTTTGGCTTCGGCAGCAAGGTACCCATCTTGGATTTACGACAGCAACATGATCCTGAACTTGCCGAAATCGCAGATTTCATTTACAAGAACGTGTTTTTGTATTACACCCAAAAGCAATGGGGACTCGCTCCAGATGAAATCGATTCTTTAGTTACAGCACGCGTACCTGTTTTTATTTCTTATGACAACCGCTACTTTCAGGATACTTATCAAGGTATCCCCGACCAAAGCTATACCTCACTTTTTGCCGGCATGCTCGAGCATCCTAATATTGAGCTTTGTCTTAATTCTGACGCCCGCAAACGGCTCCGTCTCGAATCCGGGAACGTATTTTTTGACGGGAATCCTTTTAACGGAACAGTCATCTACTCCGGACCGCTCGATGAATTGTTTGACTGCCGCTACGGACGCCTGCCCTACCGAACGTTAGATTTTGTTTTCGAGACGCATGAAACGACCCAGTACCAACCCAAAGGGACTGTAAATTATCCGGTTGATCAGGACTATACCCGTATTACTGAATTCAAACACCTCACGGGGCAGGTTCTGAACGAGCGAACAACGACAGTCAAAGAATATCCCCGGGCATATACGGGAGCAGACGGCGAAACTCCCTATTACCCAATCCAAAATCCTGAAAATTCAACCCTCTACGAACGCTATCGAACCCTTACTGATGAATTCCCTAATTTTCATGTCTTAGGCAGACTTGCAGAGTACAAATACTATAATATGGACGCAATAGCTGCTAAAGCTTTAGAACTTGCAGATACCATAATAGGTTAAGGGAATTTCAATTCATCCATTCTTAACACTCCCACTTCCACAAGTGGGAGTGGTTCGCTGAACGAGAACGAGTTCACTTCCCAAGATCGGGAAAATCAACACAAAAGAACGGAGCATTTAGTTTGAGAACAATTTCATTTGCCATCCCCTGTTACAATTCAGCCTCTTATATGGAACGCTGCATCGATACTCTTCTTCCCTTCGGAAATGATGTGGAGATTATTATTGTCGACGACGGTTCTACCGATGACACCGGAAAAATTGCCGATCATTATGCCGAACAATACCCAGATTTTGTACGAGTAATTCATCAAGAAAACGGCGGCCATGGTGAAGCGGTTAATACAGGTATAAAAAACGCCTCCGGTCTTTACTTTAAAGTTGTAGACTCTGATGACTGGATCGACGAACAAGGCTTGGCTAAGGTTCTGCAAACCCTCAAAACCTTAGTTACCGACAACTCTGCTCCAGACATGATGGTCTGTAACTATATCTACGAAAAACTGGCTGAAGGGACCAGGCACGTCATTAACTATAACAATGTCTTCCCGCGTCAGCAGATATTCGGTTGGGATGACATGAAGAGATTCCATCCCTGGAAGTACCTTTTAATGCATTCTTTAATTTACAAAACACAGCTCTTGCACGAATGTGGTCTTAAACTGCCTAAACACACGTTTTATGTGGACAATATAGTTGCATATCAACCGCTGCCTTTCGTCAAAACTATATATTATCTTGATGTGGATCTTTATCATTACTTTATTGGCCGCCAGGATCAATCGGTCAACGAAAGTGTAATGCTCAAGAGAATTGATCAGCAGCTCTTAGTAACCCGCATCATGATAGGCTGTCACCGTTTGCCTGGAAGTATAGCCAGTAAAAAGCTGTCCAGCTATATGCTGGGCTATTTGGCAATCATGATGACCATTTGCACCGTGTTCCTGAGAATTTCCGGAACACAGGAAGACATTAAGAAAGAAAAAGAGCTTTGGTCCTTCTTGATCAGTTGCGACAATGGCCTATACCGGCATGCCCTCATAAGGTTCCTCAGAATGGTGACAACCCTGCCCGGAAATTCCGGCAATAAAATCACCGTTGGCTTATATAACATCGCCCGAAAAGTCTATAAATTCAACTGACCTCTTCAAATTCACGAGAATCTTTAATCAAGGGAGCAAATGAATGCCCAATGCTACAAAACTAAAGCTCATTTCAGGTATGCTGATTACTGTTGTTGTTATTTACTACTCGATCGGAGCAATCAAAGATCTGCATGTCGAACAAGTATTCAGTTCAAATATCAGCTGGAGCCTGACAATTTTTTCAATTGCTGTTTATATCTATGCCAACTACATTCGCGGACTTGCCTATACACGAGGCATTGACCGGGACATGGACAGAATGACCGCTTTACAAATTGTGGGTTTAGGTCACGCCGCTAACATGGTTTTACCTTTCCATGTCGGCGAAGGACTGCGGGCTGCCTTTTTCCCGGCAAGCTACAATGCCCTGCGGCGGACAAAGCTCTTGATCATACCGGCTTTCGCAGATTTTGCCGCAATTATGTTGGTTTCGATTCCTGCGGTTCCCTTTGCAGGGTTCAAGGATCAAAATTTGCTCAAAGCCCTCTGGCTTCTGACCTTTCTCTGTATAGCCGTCTTTATTGTTTTTGGTATCCTCATCGCTCTTCTTCCTCGGCTGCGCGGTTATTTCGGTGAATATTTAAATTTTGATACAGTCAAAATGATGGCTTGGGTTATTCTTTCCTGGGTTCTGCTGCTTGTGTCGACATGGATCGGGCTTGTAGCCTTTGGCTTTCCCTGGGGAGCATCCATTCGCATGTCCCTGGCTGTTTTCGCTGCGACCAATATCATTAATTTCATACCAGCTACCCCGGGAGCGATCGGTCTCTTCGAATATGGAACAATTCTAGGCCTCGGGGGCTTGGGAATCGACCAGACGACAGCACTCTCAGCAAGCTTGTTATTGCATCTGATCCAGTACGCGGCACTCCTGCCCTTAGGTATCTTCCTTTACATTGTTGCTCTTCGCGGGCAATACGGAGAGACGCTCAGTAATATGAGACGTACAAGTCTCCAAAAAAATCCGAAGTGAATAAACACGTAATAAGCATCTAATACAAACAAAATGATAATAAGTGGAGATGAACAAAAATTAAACGTTTATCGATTGTGGTACCTTCCTATAATTCACAGGATTATCTTCATCTCTGTCTGGATACTGTTGTCCAAGGCGGACCAGAAGTAGAGGTTATCGTCGTTGATGATGGTTCCACAGACAACACGGCGGCCATAGCCCGTGAATACTGTGATCGCTATCCTGATATTGTCCGTCTTGAACAGAAAGAAAACGGCGGCCATGGTTCAGCAGTCAACCGCGGCTTAGAGGTTGCCACAGGTGCATATTTCAAAGTTGTTGATAGTGACGACTGGTTAGACCCTACAGACTACTTGTCGGTGCTTTCCTTCTTACGCAGCAATTCTTCCGTGGACCTGCTGATCACCAATTATGTTTACGAATATTCCTATAACGGCAAACATAAAGTGATGCGCTACAACAATGTTTTTCCCGAAGGGAAGGTTATTTCCTGGGACAACATGCGTTCTTTTCGCTTCGACCAATTGATGCTCATGCATTCCATGTTTTACCGCACAGAATTATTAAGACAGTGCGGCTTAAAACTGCCGGAACACACCTTTTACGTGGACAACCTGGTTGCCTATTTACCTCTTCCCTATGTCAAAAGCTTAATATACCTGGATTGTTCTCCCTATCACTATTTCATTGGCCGACCAGACCAATCCGTCAACACGCAGATCATGATCAAGCGAATCGATCAACAGATCAAAGTAACACGCATGATGATTGAAGCCTACGATGTTTATAACGACATCGACTATAAAAGCCTTAGACAATACATGCTTTTTTATCTTTCGATGATGGTAGCTACTACCGTGACTCATCTCTATATAGCGGAGGACAAAACACTTCGCAGCAAGGCAGACGAGCTTTGGGACTATATCAAACAAAGCGATAAAAAACTATATGCAGAACTGCGGGGCAGCTTTATCAATCTGTGTATAGACCTTGCTCAGAAAATTAACCCGCGCATTCTGGCCCATAGCCTGAAGCTCATTAAGCGTATCTATAAGTTCAGTTAAAAACACCGGAGCTTATTAAGCAAACTCAGCCTTGGCATAATGCGGTTAAACGGGTGCAAGGAACTGATAGGATTTGGGAAGCAAGTATAACTATGAGGATTATAATAACATTCGAGTGGATTAAAGACGAAGATGGTACTGAGATCTGCTTACTAAGAAATATCGGAGACCATGAGCATTGTCTTCGCCCACCTTATTAAAGGAATCTAGCAAAATAGGTTCCTTTTCTATTATAGAAATTTAGATCCAGACCAAATTTCTAAGAAAAACTAAAGGTTAGTAATTTATCATAGATAAGCAAGGCAACTCAAAATAAATTTGCCCTGCAACAGCACACTTTTTGTGGGGGTGATACTCAAAATATTCGACCCTGCTTTTTAAAACTAACTAATAGGAGGCGGCATAATGAACAAAAAAACTATGGCCATGGCTGCAAGTTTAGCCATTGGGGGATCTCTGCTTTTTGGAGCTGTGTTAACAAATGCTTCTCAATTATCAGGCTATGAAGCTTATAAAAACGCCCTAAACGATACGAAAAATCTCCAGAATGAAACCATTGATATGACAGCTTCCATTACTGATAATGGCAGCAGCTTGGCAAACATAAGCTCCAATCTTAAACGAAATGAAAGCTCTAACGCTATGAGCGAAGTAACTACCCTAAAATCAGGTGATGTAAATCAAACCTACAGCAGTTATGAACAGGACGGGAAAAGAATCACTAAAAACAGTAACAGCGACCAATACTTAGAAAGGGACGACAGTCATCTTAATTCCAAAGCTGCCAAAGACACCCAAAATCCAGTTGTTCAAAAGAGCATGGAAGTTGTCGTTGATACCTTGGTAGGAAGTATGCAAAATAAGATAAATACAACTGACAACGCAGATGGAACAAAAAGCATCAACATTAACATTGGTGAAAGCGATGTAACGCCTCTCGTCAACGCTTTGACTTCTTTAGCTTTCACGGCAGAAAATCACAGGGGTTCCTACCAAAACACCAGCAGTGAGAAAACTAATATGAAAGACTTCAAAGATCTTATCCCTCAGCTGCAAAGCGATATCAAAGTTGTAAGTGTTAACTCAACTGGCAATATCAACAGTAATGATATTATTACAAACCAAACCGCAACAATCGTTGTTTCGGGAACAGATGCTCAAGGGACTCAACATCAACTGACATTTAAAATCGATTTGAACCTGTCCAATATCAACAGCACAACTCCGGATAAAGTTGACTTAACAGGAAAACAAGTAAAAACCGTGAGTTTTCATAATGAGGAAAACTAATAACTGATTTGAATTCTGATTCTGGTTCTAATTTGATTCTGATTCTGATTTTATACTCAACCGAATCAAATTAGCTTGAACGAATCACCTTGGATTAGAAAAAAGCATGACAGAAAATGAGCAATTTTAGTTTTGCTCATTTTCTGCTAATAAACAAAAATGGGTGAAGCAAGTGGAAAAGGTATTAGAAGTGGCCGGACTTACCAAGATTTATAAGAATGGACGAGGGGTAAACGATATCACCTTTGACGTTGACACAGGCGACATCTTTGGTTTCTTAGGCCCTAATGGAGCAGGAAAAACCACGGTCATGAAAGGAATTACAGGATTAAACACAAGCCAAAAAGGAACTGTCAAAATATTAGGCTATGACCTGAACTCCCACTTTGAAAGTGCCATGAGTAATGTCGGTTCGATAATCGAGACTGCCGATGTTTATGAATATATGAGTGCCTATGAAAACCTGAAATTTGTATCTCGTTTTCATAAAAATACTAAGGAAGAAGATATTGATACCATCTTGGAATTGGTGAATCTGACAAAATACAAACGAGAGAAGGCTGGGAAGTTTTCCCTTGGTATGAAACAGAGGTTAGCACTTGCTAGAGCTTTGCTGCCAAATCCCAAGTTAATAATTCTGGACGAGCCTACTAATGGCTTAGATATCGAAGGTACTGTCCAAATGCGCAATCTAATCAAGGAACTTGCAGAAAAAAGAAAAATGACCTTCTTTATTTCCAGCCATTTAGTTCATGAGGTTGAACTAATGTGCAACAAAGTTGCCATCATTCATGAAGGACGTCTTGTCAACAGCGGCGTATCCGTCGAGAGCATAAAAAAGGATTTTAATTCTCTGGAGGACTTCTATCTAGATCAGGTCAAGGAAGGAGGAAACGATTGATGGATAGCCTCAAAGCAAATGTCCTAAATGAAGTTAGAAAATTATTCTTAAAGAAAAAGGCCCTTGTCTATCTGCTCCTCATGGCTATATTGAGCTTTGTGACAGCACTCTTTATATCAAACATCCAGGCCAAGCTCATATTTATTGCTATTAATTCAATCAGCTATCCCATGATGCTTTTAGCCATCTTTACGAATAGTTTTCTGCCCTTATTTGTTTTTATGGCGGCCTCAGATTTATTTCCCGGCGAAATAGCAGATAGAACTCTAAAATTAATCCTGACGATGCCAATAAGCCGTTTTAAGATTTATATCTCAAAACTAGTAGCAATCAGTATTTACGTCCTTTTGAATTTCCTGATGATTTTCCTTGTTTCTATATTCTCTGCATTCTGTTTGAATATCACCATACCAAGTATTATGAGTGTTGCCTTAGGTTACTTGATAGACGTTATCCCGGCTCTCGTATTAGTTATTTTTGCATCCTTTATTGCCCAGTTTTTCCGAAGTGGAAGTACGGCTTTAATCAGCTCAATCGTTATATTTATCGGCATAAGGGCCTTGTCACTATTCAATACCTTGTTAAATAACAACGTTTTTACCACTTATTTGAATTGGTCCTCACTGTGGCTTACAAGTGGAACAAATAGTTTAAGAGAACTAAACTTGCTTTTACTCCTATTGTCGTATGGAATTATCTTCATCACTGCCGGATATTACTTATTTGACAGGAGGGAAATTTAAACCGAATTCTTATTTTCATAGCTCTGAGGAGAAAAAGGATTTAAGGAGATTTTGACGAATAACTTCAAATCAAAATGGTTTTGGAGGAATTCGATGGAAACGTATACGTTAACTAATGCTCAAAGGTCCATTTGGGTTGCTGATCAATTATACCCAGGGACAAGCCAAAATAATTTGACTGCAATCGTCGAAATCTCAGAAACTATTGACCTAGACTTAATGAATTTGGCTTTGAACCTAGCCGTTAAAAAGAATGATGCGCTTCGTATAAGGATAAAAAATAATGCAGGGGTTCCCGAACAATATTTTATAGACTTTTCCTATGAAACTTTTGATCAAGTGGATTTTAGCTTCCCCGGTGGAGAAGAGGAATATAAGACTTGGGAAGATGAATTCACACGTAAACCCTTTTCGTTGAACGGATCTAAGCTTTATTATTTTGCTCTTATTAAAATGCCTGAAAATAAAACAATCTGTTTTTTAAATTTTCATCACATCTTAGTTGATGCCTGGGGAATTGTGCTTTTTATTCGTAAAGTTCTCCAAGAATATAAGAGGCTTACATTAGGAATTGAGGAAGCCCAAGATGAACCATCATTTATTGACCATATAATAGATGATGAAAACTATATAAGCTCTAAACGTTTTCAACAGCATCAGAACTTCTGGCAAGACATTTATTCAACGTTCCCTGAATTCATATCCCTTAAACCCGAGCGAAATTCAGAAAGATTAGATGCAAAAAGAAAGACCTTCATCCTTTCAAAATCTTTAAGTACAAAACTGCAAAAGTTTTGTGAGCAAAATAAGATCTCCCGTTTTAACTTTTTTTATGCCATTTTAGCTGTTTATCTCTACAAACGAACATCAAAAAAGGATCTTGTTATTGGTACACCAATTTTAAATCGAATGGGTATTAAGGAAAAAAATACTGTTGGCATGTTTATGCATAATGTACCGACGAGAATTGAGGTCGAAGCCGAGAGCGATTTTTTGTCCTTTGTAAACACTGTATCCAGTCAATATCGAAAGTACTTAAAAAATCAGCGCTTTCCTTACTGGTTAATCTTAAAGGATTTTCGCGAAAAGCACCAGTATTCGGGAAATTTGATGGATGTTACCTTAAATTATCATAATGAAATCTTTGACTCCGTTATTCCTTACGAAGGAACATGGAAATATTGTGGTGCCCAAACGAACTCGTTATCCCTATCGGTTAGTGACAGGGCGGATACAGGCATTCCAATCTTAGATTATGATTATTCAATAGATGTTTTTACGGATGAAGAGATTGATCTGATTCACAAAAATATCTGCGCTCTAATGGAAAAAAGCTTGACGAGTCCCGAGAAGAGGCTATTCGAATTACGTTTGATGGAGGATGACGAGTTAAAGAAAATAATATCGCGTTTCAATCAAACCCATCTGACTTATGAACTGAAGCCCCTATCCCAAATGTTTGAGGAAAAAACCGCTGAGGTGCCAAACCATTGTGCTCTCGTTTGGCGGGATCAATCATTAAGCTATCAAGAGCTGAATAAAAAGGCAAATCAACTAGCTCGAGTGATTCAAAGAAGAATCAGAACGAAAAATCAACTGATAGGTCTCTATACGAGCCGAACATTTGAAATGGTCATTGGAATACTCGCAATTCTTAAAGCAGGATGCACCTATTGCCCTATAGATCCGAATTATCCTGCAGAAAGAATTTCTTACATAATAAGCCAAAGCAATATAGAATTAATTTTGACAAATCTTACGGATGTAAAGCTAACGCACAACGTACTCGATATATCCCTTAATAACACAGACTTATACCATTTAGACGGTTCTAATTTAAACTTACCAATTCAAATGAATGATTTGGCTTATGTTCTCTATACGTCGGGCTCGACAGGAAAGCCGAAAGGAGTCATGGTTCATCACCAGGCCCTTTGCAATTTTATTAAAGCGATGGGTGTAATCTTTGACTTTCAGGGAAAAACAATTGTTTCCCTAACTACCGTATCCTTTGATATTTTCTTTTTAGAAACGATTTTACCGTTAATGTTTGGCATGAAGGTCTTAATTGCAACTGAAGATGAGCAGATTATTCCAAGGATACTTTTTGAGCGGATGGCTCAGGAAAAAGTGGATGTTCTCCAGGCAACCCCATCCCGGATGAAACTTCTTTTAAGTGAAAGTAATGGGAAATCGTGTTTATCCCATCTAAAATACCTATTAATTGGTGGAGAAGTCTTTCCGCCATCCTTAATGACAAGTCTAAGAAGAGTAACTTCGGCAGAAGTCTATAATTTGTACGGTCCAACCGAGACGACCGTCTGGTCTACTGTTAAGAAGCTTGATTCTGATAGAATCACAATTGGGAAACCTATATCCAATACTCAAGTGTATATTTTAGATTCAAATCTTTGCCCTATGCCGTTGGGAATGATCGGTGAGCTGTTTATTTCTGGAGACGGGGCCTCGCAAGGATATCTCAATCGATCTGATTTAACAGAGAAGTCATTTTTACCTAATCCTTTTATTCCAGGTGGGAGAATGTACAAGACCGGTGACTATGGATGTTGGCTTGATAATGGAGAAATCGAATATCACGGCAGAAACGACAATCAAGTTAAAATTAGAGGCTTCCGGATTGAACTCGGTGAGATAGAAGAATGTCTAGTGAATCATCCCAATGTCGAGGAAGCGGTGGTTATAACTCGGTCGGAATCAACGGGGAAAAAGCAAGTTCATGCTTATTACACAGGTGATGAGGCAGATCCGGAGAATTTAAAAGATTTTATACTCAAGTACCTTCCAAATTATATGTTACCAACCTCGTTTACAAGGCTTTCCCAATTTCCCTTTACTCCAAACGGAAAGATTGACCGCAAAGCTTTACCCGATCCCAATAAATTGTACCCTTTAAAAAGTTATAGTGCGCCTCGAAGTAATCTGGAAATAATAATGGCTCATTTATGGGCCGAAGCACTTGATATTGAAGAGGTAGGAATCGACGATAACCTTTTTGCATTAGGTGGAGACTCGCTCACGATTCTTGAGATTATGTCAGGAGCATTAGAGTATAACTGGAAACTAAATGCCCAAGATTTTTATGAATATCCAACGATTCGGGAACTATCAAGTCGGATTGTTAATAGCCAAGAAAAAAAGGAGCCCTCAGAAATTATTCATCAGACTCGTTCATTTCCCATGAATCCTTCCATTGACAGCATTGATCCAGGGAATATTCTCTTAACCGGTGTAACGGGATTCTTGGGTGTACATTTATTAAAAGAACTCTTAGATCAAACGTCCAAGGATATCTATTGCTTAGTCCGTGGCGAAGATCCAGAAAAAAGACTTCAAGGGGTAGTTGATTACTATTTTGATACCCATCCTAAAGAATATCAAAACCGAATTAAAGTTATCCCAGGAGAGATTACGGCAAAGAATTTAGGTCTAAGTGACAAGGACTATCAAATACTAGGACGAAAAATTCAAACGGTTATTCATTGTGCAGCCATTACTAAGCATTACGGAAATTACACAGATTTTGAGAAAGCGAATGTTAACGGAACCTCAGAAGTTATTGATTTTTGCTTAAAGTTCGATAAACGTTTCAATCATATCTCAACAATAAGCATATCGGGTAACTCTTGGGCCGATAAAAGGTTAACAAATTTCACTTTTAGTGAAAATGACTTTTATATCGGTCAAGATTACCAAAAAAATGTGTATGTGCGCAGTAAATTTATGGCCGAACATCGAATTTTTGAAGCTGAGGAGAAGGGGCTGAAAGCCAACATTTTCAGGGTGGGTATTTTAGTCGGACGCCATTGTGACGGTAAATTTCAGGTAAACATTGAGGATAATGCCTTTTATCGAAAATTAAAGGCCATTCTTTCGCTCAGGGTTATCCCGGAAGGTTTTCTGAATCAGACAATTAATATAACACCTGTTGATTTATGTGCCCGTGGTATTGTGAAAGTTGTTTGCCATAACCCTAATCATGGACTAGTCTTTCACATGCAAAAAAACGAAATGCTTCCGATTAAAGACTTTCTTAAGCTTTTAGAAAACTTGAACTGCAAGGTAGAAGTTCTTCCCGAAGCAGACTATAACAATTTTATTATCGATTTATCTAAAACGAAAATTGGAAAAGACATTTTAATCGGAATTGTTACAAACTTAATGACGGATCAAGACAATAATTTAAGAATTGATTCGTCGTTTACAAATCGATTCCTAAACAAGCTGGGATTTAACTGGGAAGAAATTGATCAAAGATTTATAGAAAAAATGATAAAACATATGAAAGATGTTGGATTTATTTCCGACAAAACTATCAATGTATACGCTAAGACTGTAGGGTGAATGAATTGATCAAAATAAAAGAAAAGCTTCAAGAAGAGGATAAAAAGCATTTCTTGTCAGAAATTACAAGCATCAACTTTGGACGATCAAGTATCTTAGCTTTGGCCCTACTCATCGTATCTTTCTTATTATTGATAACCGACTATTATAATTATAAAAATGGATTATGGATGGCGGAACATGGCTACCGGTATTTATTTTATTGCCATTTACTTTTATTTTCGGGGATCCTTTTATTGATGCCCTTCCTATTATTATCGAGATCCCAAAACCCCAATCATCTAAGATGGAGCAGGGCATATGTTTTACTTCTATCTTACCTTGTCACATTGGATTGCTCATTAACTTCAATTTCTGATCAAATGATTAATGGCGAAATGACAGTTTATATTATGGGCATTATAATTTTCGCTATTATCAATTAC
The DNA here is from genome assembly GCF_049943955.1 of Desulfosporosinus sp. SYSU MS00001. NCBI lineage: Bacteria > Bacillati > Bacillota > Clostridia > Eubacteriales > Desulfitobacteriaceae > Desulfosporosinus > Desulfosporosinus sp. SYSU MS00001. Next base: position 190,029 of record NZ_JBNFTW010000001.1, on the reverse strand, counting down.
TCGAGCCCATTAAGTAACTTTCTTCTCAATTTTTGTGCAAGTGCAGCTTTTTTGATTGGCATAAAGCTTGTTCAAACTGATCTGGACATTTTAAAAAGCCAATAATTAATATTTTCATTATAACGTTTCTTGCTTGGCTGCTCTCCGTTATCTTTTATCAGGCCAAGATCAATGATTTTATTAATAAACAAACCATCGAAAAGCAAAAGGGCCAGCTGGAAAAAGTTAATTTAAATTTAGAATGTACCGTAATTGAGCTTCAAGAATCTTTATCTGCCCTTGATGAATCCCAAAATGTTATCTTCACACTAGCCTTAGCGTTAGAATCAAAGGATACATATACCAGTGGGCACTCGGAGCGTGTCGCTAAATATGCACTAGAATTAGCCAGGCATCTGAATTTGAGCGAGGCCGATTGTATAAATATTCAGAGAGCAGCGATATTGCATGATATCGGAAAGATTGGGATTCCAGACGCCATTTTAAATAAACCCATAGCTTTAACAAAACACGAATGGGAAATTATGGAATCGCATCCGGTCCAGGGTGAATTAATTTGTTCTCGCTTAAAGTTTGCCCAAGAAATTTTGCCTGTTATCCGATTTCATCATGAACGTTACGATGGAACAGGATATCCTGATGGATTGCGGGGCGAGGAAATCCCATTTCTCGCACGAATTATCAGCATCGCCGATACTGTTGATGCTATAACATCTAGTCGCTCGTATCGAAGTTCTTCATCGATGGAAAAAGCTTTAGAGGAACTGCGAAAATTCTCAGGAAAGCAATTTGATCCGGCCTTGGTCCAAGCGTTTATTGAGATTTGTAATAAAAAAATCTCTTAGAAGGTGAGATCGAATTCGAAAAGTCATTGAATCAACCGATTTTGGGATTATCTCACACCAAATAACAATAAGTGCCGGTATAGCGTCGACTCAGGATTTGAACCAAAGAATTATTGAGACTGAGAGTGACAATAATTCTTTGGACCTTCTGATTGATCTTGCGGATAAGGCGTTATATAATGCAAAAACATCTAAAAATGCTGTTGTTATCTGGAATTGTTAAACGATCTTTGTCGTCCACTCTTCTAAATTCCACACATCCGTCACCCAATCCTCATAAAAATCAGGCTCGTGGGAAACAAGAACCACTGTTCCGCGATAATTCATAATTGCCTTTTTCAGTTCTGCTTTGGCTTCCACATCCAGATGATTCGTCGGTTCGTCGAGAACCAGCCAATTTACATCTTTAAGCATTAGCTTACATAACCGTACTTTAGCGTTCTCTCCCCCGCTCAAAACCATCATTTTGCTGGAAATATGCTCGCTGGTTAAACCGCACTTAGCTAAAGCACCGCGGACTTCAGCATTAGCCATACTGGGATATTCATCCCAAACCTCTTCTAAGGCCGTCTTCTCATTCTTGCGGCTCGATTCCTGCTCGAAATAACCCGGATACAGGTAATCGCCAAGTTCAACAACTCCAGAGATCGGCTCGATAAATCCCAAAAGGGTCTTGAGCAGGGTCGATTTGCCCAGTCCATTAACCCCGCGAATCGCAACCTTCTGCCCGCGCTCCAGCGTCAAATTCAAGGGACGGGTCAAGGGTTCATCATAACCTAAAACAATATCTTTGGCCTCAAAAATCATTTTTCCCGGTGCCCGGGCTTCACGAAACTTGAAGGTCGGCTTAATCTTTTCCTTTGGTTTCTCAATCAATTCCATCTTATCCAGCTGCTTCTGACGGCTCTTAGCCCGGCCTGTCGTGGAAATTCTTGCTTTATTGCGGGCAATAAAATCCTCCAGGCGATCAACTTCCTTCTGTTGTTTGTCATAGGCCTTAAGCTCCTGCTGTTTGCGAGTTTCGGCAAGCTGGACAAATTGTTCATAGTTCCCGGTATAGCGAGTTAAACTGGCGTTTTCCACATGATAAATGACATTAATCACATCGTTTAAGAAAGGAACATCATGAGATACCAGAATAAAGGCATTTTCATAATTAATCAAATAACGCTTCAGCCACTCAATATGCTCAGCATCCAGGAAATTTGTCGGCTCATCCAGGATCAAGATCGTAGGGCTCTGAAGCAAAAGCTTCGTCAATAAAACCTTCGTTCGCTGCCCTCCGCTTAAATCTGTGACATCTTTGTCTAAACCGATTTCACCTAATCCTAAACCATTGGCAACTTCTTCGATTTTGGCATCCAGCATATAAAACCCGTTGTGCTCCAAAATACTTTGGATTTCCCCCACATCGTCCAGAAGTTTAGTCATTTCCTCTTCTGAAGCGCTGCCCATGCGGTCATATAGGGTCATGATCTCCGCTTCTAAATCAAACATCCCTTGAAAAGCTTCTTTCAGGGCATCGCGAATCGTCTTTCCTTTGCTTAAGACCGAATGTTGATCCAAATATCCGACGGTAACCCGGTTTGACCATTCAACTTTTCCTTTATCAGGCATCAGCTTCCCAGTGATAATATCCAAAAAGGTGGTTTTTCCTTCTCCATTAGCCCCTACCAGGCCGACGTGTTCTCCTTTTAATAAGCGGAAGCTTACCTCTTCCAGAATCTTGCGCCCGCCAAAACCATGACTCACATTTTCTACATTTAAGATACTCATTGACCCTTACTTCTCTCCTTACTTATCAAACATGCCTCCGACTTTGCGTCGTTTAATGCCTTTTCGCGTTTCACCAATCTTTTGCGTCGATTTAACGGGGCCTCCCTGCTGCGAACTCTTCAGTTTTTTAGCGGCAAGAATTTTCTTCATCTGTTCAATTGTCTTATCATCCATTGATTTATCTCCTATCGATCTGATTTTCCTCGTTGCCCTATCTGATTTTTCTTTGTCCATTCATCAGTTCTTTACTTTGCTCTGAGCAATTTTCTCGGCCAACTCATTTAAATAGGTCCAGCGCTCAATCAGTTCATCAAGCTTGCCTTCCAACTCTTGCTGAACCTTCGTTAACTCATTTAGTGTTCCAAAATCACTGCCCGCCTCATTCATCTTTTGCAGATTAATTTGCAATTCCTCTTCAACCTGAGCAATGCGCTCATCGATTTGAGCAAATTCCTGCTGCTCTTTATAGGTCATCTTCAGAGGGCGTTCTTTTCTCCCTTCACCTATTTGGCTGTCCCCCTGGCCACCTGTATCTTTACCTGTACTTGTGCCGGAAAGTTTCGCAGAACTATTCCCAGTCTTGGTCTTGTTCGGCTTAATCGCTGCTCGCAAGGCCGCTTGCCGAACCTCTTGAGCTTCTTCCTGGGCCGAAGCGTAGAGCTGCTCTCGATAATCCGAATAGTTGCCTACATATTGTCGAATCAAGCCTTCTCCCTCAAAGGAGAAAATCTTCTCCGCCATCCGATCCAGAAAATAGCGGTCATGGGAAACAGCAACGACAGCACCTGGAAAATCGTCGAGATAATTCTCCAGGACCGTCAGGGTCTGAATATCCAGATCATTGGTAGGTTCGTCCAACAGAAGGACATTCGGAGCTCCCATTAAAACTTTTAAGAGATAAAGTCTGCGTTTTTCTCCCCCGGAAAGCTTACGAATGGGAGTCCACTGGGATGACGGCGGAAACAAAAACCTCTCCAACATTTGCGAGGCCGTCAAAAAACCGCCATCTCCGGTGGGAATCACTTCTGCCACAGCTTTGATTTCCTCAATCACACGCCATTCCGGATTTAAAGCCGCATTTTCCTGAGCGAAGTACCCGATTTTGACCGTTGAACCCACATCGATAACGCCTTGATCCGGGCTTATACGACCCGCCAACATGTTCAAAAGTGTTGATTTACCGCTGCCATTCGGACCAATAATCCCTATCCGGTCATTGCGCAGCAAAACATAATTAAAATCTTGAATGACAGTCCCCCGGCTTGGAAACCCCTTTTCCACCGCCTGACATTCAAGGACTTTTTTACCCAGGCGAGAAGCCCCGGCAGTGATTTCCAAGCGATCGTTGTTTTCTGAAGGTTTTTCAGCCTGAAGCTTTTCAAAACGTTCGATCCTGGCCCTTTGCTTCGTCGAGCGAGCCTGAGCCCCTCGACGCATCCAAGCCAGTTCATTGCGCAAGAGGTTTTGGCGTTTTTTCTCACTGGCCTCTGCCTGTTCCTCCCGTTCCACTTTTAACTCCAGAAAACGACTGTAATTTCCGGGATAAGGATACATCCTGCCTTGATCTAATTCCAAAATACGCCCTACGACACGATCAAGAAAATAGCGATCATGGGTAATCATGACTAAGGCACCCTTGCGTTTATTCAAATATTGTTCCAGCCAATCCACCGTATCATTGTCAATGTGGTTGGTGGGTTCATCCAAAACTAAAATATCCGCCGGATTAATCAGGGCACTGGCCAAGGCGACGCGCTTTCTTTGTCCCCCGGACAATGTCCCTACAACCAGGTCAAACTTGGTAATTCCTAATTTCGTAAGAATTGTTTTCGCTTCATTCTCCAGCTGCCAGGCATCCAGCTCGTCCATCCTCTGTCCGAGGGCTATCACCACTTGCTGAAGCTTGGCATCCTCCGGCCGGTCATTTAACTGTTCCAGAGCACTTTCATACTCGCGCAGCAAGTTCATAACGGGGGAATTCCCGCGAAAAACCTGCTGCAAAACTGTGGCCTGATCGTCAAACTCAGGATTTTGCGGCAAGAACTCTAACTTGACGTTATTGCCCATAGTAATACTGCCTTGATCCGGCGGCTCAACTCCCGCCAGAATTTTAAGCAGAGTCGACTTACCGGTTCCATTTACCCCGATGATTCCGATCTTTTCCCCTTCATCAATACCAAAGGAAAGATCCTGAAAAAGGATCTTATCACTATAACTCTTCGTCAAATTTTCAACAGACATGATATTCATATTCGTTCCTCCAAATATCTCATTATATCATGCTTTGCGCCAGGATTCCCGCATAAAAGTCCCATAACGATGTCGCCGCCTTAGGACATTCGTTATGGGACTTATTCTTAAGGTTTCCCGGGCTTATATAAGTAGTTCTTAACAAGTAAGATTGACTAAATATTTGATCCAATCGTAATACTCCCACTTCTATTAAGTAGGAGTGGTTCCTGATAGCATTTGTTATGGGCTAGGCGTTTTAGCGAATGAGTTCACTAACCAACTTTCTTGTTAACCATGATATCAAGAATAATCCGATCCACTTCTTTGGTGCCTTGAGTCGCGAGGCGGCCAAGGTTGGCTATGGTTTGTTCGGCCGTCTGCTCAATAATGCCGTCGGTGGACTGAATGGCAAGCCCCTCCATCGCCATGATCGCGGACTGCACCGCTGTACTCGTGCAAGTTGACAATTTCAGAGCACATCCGGCTTTTGCTCCATCACAAAACATCCCGGCCACATTACCCTGCATATTCTGGATGGCCCTTTGAATTTCATTCTTACCGCCGCCAAGCAAATAGGTAATACCACAGCTGGCACCGGTACCCGACGCCGTTGCTCCGCAAAGGGCCGAAAGACGACCGATTTTAGTTTTGATATAGATGGCGATGAGATTGCTCAAAGCCACGGCCCGTATTAATTGATCCTCCGCAGCGCCTAATTTCTCCCCTACAGCTACAACAGGTAAAGTAGCTGAAATTCCTTGATTTCCGCTGCCCGAGTTACCCATGACAGGCAAGGGACACCCCGACATTCTGGCATCAGAAGCACCAGCCGTTAAAGCCATAGCCTGGGTGATCAAATCATCCGCAAATAAACCTTTACGGATATTCTCCTTGATCGTTTTGCCGACTTGTAAGCCATACTCATTGAATAGCCCTTCCAAACCAATGGTTTTATTCAGCTCGATCGCCTTCTTGATAATCGTCAAATCCTTAGAGTTTACTGCTTGTACAAACTCCCAGATCGAGTCAAGAGATAAAAAGGAATACTCCGTCTCCTCGTTGTCATCCCCCTCCTCCTCAGCCAAAGTATTTAGAAGCGTTTGGCCATCGACTTGGATAAGAACAACATGAGTATGTTCATCAGCAACAACAACTCTGGCAAACGATTCAGGCGTCGCTAAAATCACTTCAATATATAGTTTCTTTGAGGTCTCTGCAACCTCGACAGTGACTCTTTCTTCCCTAATCATGGCCTTAGCCTTCTCAATATCGAGTAAAGTCAGACCTTCCAGAACTTCCAACCCTTTAGTACAGTCTCCCGCGATTACTCCCAAAGCAGCAGCTAAATTAACGCCGCTGTTCTTTGTCCCGGGAATAGTGACAGACATTGCATTCTTAATAACGTTAGCACTTGCAAATACGTTTACGGACGTGACCTCTCCTCTGACATACGTCTTGGCTAAAGCGGCGGTGTAGGCAATGGCCATAGGCTCAGTACATCCTAAAGTAACGACAAGTTCCTTCTCCAGCAGCCCTAAAAATTCAACATCATTCACTAATTATCCCTACTTTCTCAGCTAAACTAAGGGTATTGTAATCTATTCTTCCCGATTAGAGAAAACTCCTTTATTTTACTAATTTATAGTATAGCTAATTTTCACGTTGTTTAAAACGAGAATATGAACCGCGAAAAACAATAATAGATTCATTGAACTTGGGAAGGCTATTTTGGGATCAAAAAATTATTAGTCAGTTGAAGGGGGTTATCGCTTATGTTATGTGCCGAAGTATCTGTATATCCGCAAAAAACGAATAGTTCCAGTGATGTCATCAACAAATCAATTAGCTCTCTTTCCAACGAAAATATCAAGTACGAAGTTGGTTCACTCAGTACTCACATCGACGGAAATGACGAACAAGTATGGAATGGCATCAAGAAAGTTTTTGAAGCTGCCAAATCCTCCGGAGAAGTCAGCATGGTCGTAACCATTTCCAACTCGACTCATTAAAAATCCCCAAAAAGAACCTCAATTGCGCAAATAAACTAAGAATCCTCTGGAAGCCTCTCGCCAAGGTATCCAGGGGATTCTCCTTTCAGAATCATGCTGAGATTTAAAAATAATTAACCAAAAATCGCATTAATGATTAGTAATTCAACGAGTCCAACAGCCCAGAAAATAGTCGTGGTCACTGACCATATTCTAATTTGTTCCTTGGCATCTTGTATACCCAACATACGGTTCACAACCCAGTAGTAACTGTCATTAAAATAAGAGAAAATCAGAGAACCCATTGCGCAAGCCATAGAAGCAAATACAGGATTAACGTCTAAAGTCGCGATAATAGGAGCAGTGATCGAAGCTGCAGTAATCATGGCAACAGTACCGCTGCCCTGAATGAGCCTAACGAGAGAGGCAATGACGAAGGGCAATAAGATAGCCGGAAGTGAAGTATGGGCGATCAGCTTAGCGATATAATCCCCTGCTCCGCTGTTTCTCAGGACCATTCCCAGGGCTCCGCCACCGCCGGTAACCAGAATAATAATACCGGCTGATTTAACACCTTGTTCCATTTTTAAAATAGTTTCTTCGCGAGACATTTTATTGGTAAGGCCATAGATAGCTGTCAATAATCCTATGCCAACAGCAATAACGGGCGCACCCAGAAAATTAATCACGACAGCAATACTTCCTGTTAACTTAGCTGCCGTGGCCACCGTACTGAACAAGATTAAAATAATGGGAACAATAATTGGAGCAAAAGCCATAAACGCTGAGGGCAGATTGGCATCGTTCTCAAGATTAAAGTTATGCACCGGTTCTTGATAAGCAGGCCGCTCCCAGCTCTCCCCGTCCTCAGAAGGCACCTGATATATTTTCTTACCAATCCAGCGAGCATAAATAATGGCAGCAATCGTCATAGGAATAGCAAAAACAATTCCCCATAAAATCATACTTCCAACATTAATTTTAAAGAGTCCGGCAACACCCACGGGCCCAGGAGTCGGCGGAATTAAGGAGTGGGTAATAACCAAACCTGAAGCCAACGCTACACCGAGTGTGATCACTGATTTTTTAGTTTTCCGGGAAATTGCCTTAGCCAGAGGCGAGAGGATGACAAATCCAGAATCACAAAAAATAGGGATGGAGACCAAAAATCCCGTAATAGCAAGAGCAATTTCCTCTCTGCCCTTGCCCAATCGTTTGACAAAGGTTTGAGCCATTTTTTCAGCAGCTCCGGAGGCCTCAAACAGTTCACCCATCATGACCCCAAATCCAATAATAATTCCAATACTGCCAAGGGTGCTGCCAAAACCACTGGTGATAGCATCAATAACTTTGTTCGGAGGCATCCCCCCGATGATACCTGTTGCTGCTGCTGCAATAATAAGAGCCGGGAAAGCATGAATTTTGGTCTTTAAGATAAGAAAAACTAAAGCAATAATTCCAATAACCAGTCCGATGATCATCTGACTTCCCGCAACTTGCATACCCTTTTCCTCCTCAATAAGTATTTATCTAATATCAGTGAACTCGTTCAGCTAAAACTGAACAACGGGCACTCCCACTTCTAGAAGCGGGAGTCTTACGATTGGATAAATTAGCGGATACGATTGAAGCTAGGCGCATAATCTGCCGCCAGACGAATGGCTTCAACCATGCTGACCTGACTGACCTTTCCCGTACCTGCGATATCAAAAGCAGTACCATGATCCACAGAAGTTCGAACAAAAGGCATGTTATTCGTCACAGAAATCGTTCGTTCAAAATCGACCATCTTAGTGGCAATATGCCCTTGATCATGATATAGGGAAAGAACCGCGTCAAATCTTCCCAGTAGGCCGAAATGAAACACTGAATCGGCAGGAACCGGGCCAACGACATTAATACCCTTAGCCTGGGCCTCTTCAATGGCTGGGGCTATCTCTCTCACCTCTTCATCCCCGAAAAGGCCGTGTTCTCCGCTATGGGGATTTAAACCAGCAACCGCAATTTTAGGATTTTTAATACCCAGGACACGAAGAGCTTCAATACATCGTTCAATAAACTCGAAAACACTTTCCTTAGTTATCAGTTCGCAGGCTCTCTTGAGCGAAACATGCCTGGTTAAAAAGAAAACGCGCAGATTATGGACCTGAAACATGGTTAAAGGATTTTTGGTCCTGGTTAAATCCTCTAATATTTCCGTATGGCCAATATAAGGTATACCTCCGGCTTTTAAGGATTCCTTATTGATTGGAGTCGTAGCAATAGCCTCAACCTTATTTTCCAAGGCCAAGTCTGTAGCGGCCTTAATATATTGGAAGGCAGCTTTACCGGCCGGGGCTTGAACCTTGCCTAATTCCAACTGGTCGATATCAATATTTTTGAGATCAATCAAATCAAGAGTTCCTTTAACAAATTTCCCTTGCTCCGGTTCTTCGACAGTATTGATTTCCAGGGAGATATCACAGATTCTCATAGCTTGTTCCAGGGTTTTTCGTTCTCCAATAACAATGGGCCGGGCATACTCATAGACATGCTCATCATTCAAGGCCTTGACGATTATTTCCGGTCCCACTCCGGCGGGATCCCCCATCGGTATTCCAATTAACGGCTTCATCATTTGCTCCATCTCCAGTATGTTATTTTTACGGGTTCAAGTAGTATTCATTGGATACTTTGGTCAAAAGATAATCAACACATTTGCAAATAGCATTGTTTTCCCCTACCAAACCGCCTTTAGTAATAATCGGGGTATTGTCATAGTTTCCTTTACTAATTCTTCCATAAACCGCTAAAGGAATAACCTCGTCTTTAACTTCTATGCCCTTGGCCTCCAGTTCCTTGCAAACTGCAACCGTAACATCACCTCCACTGGTATACAGCCCGCCTATAGCTGAATGACTTTCAGCTAAAACTTTGCTTGTAATCTTGGCTAAACCGTTACAGATTTTTTGAGATACCTGCTCTTCAGTTATTTGGAGTTCCTGGGCAACAATTTTCAGGTCCAGGATTTCTTCCTCAAAGCCGCCGGAAACGACTCCAATCACATTGTAATTATGAATGTCTTTAATCAGATTTTCGGACACCCGGTCAATCTCTGCCGCAGCGGTTTGGTCATTAAGAAGTTTTGGGGCGGCAACATCGACCAACAAAGCCGGATGGTTAAGCTTGAATTCCTCCAGCTGTACTCGGGTCAGCTCCGTTATACTGCCTATGGTCAGCATCACTTTTTGTCCGGGTCCTAATTTAGGCTGTCCCAAAAGTTGAAGAGCTAAAGCGGCGGAAAAAGGTCCGGGGTCCACAGCAACAGTCTTAAGCTTAGACTCCCGAACTGCCCTGGCTATATTCGAAATATCCTCATCGGTAGTTGCATCGACCACAATGACTTTTTGACCCATTTGCTTTTCTTTGAGAAGTGCATCTTTAATGGCCTCGACGCCGCGCAGAGTTTTAGCTAGATCTATGAATCCGACGTTCTCTCTCAATTGAAATTTAATTAAATCTACAATCTGAGAGGTATGAACGGGTGATTTGGGATCTCTGGCTACGCCTGTTTTTTCCAAGGGGACAGAATTTACCATCAGGTAACCGCCGATGCTTACCCGTCCGGAACCAGGAAAAGCCGGAACCACTACGGCAATTGTTTCGTCTGGCAAATTGTCCAAAACTGCGGCAATTTCCGCACCAATGTTGCCGCGCAGAGTACTATCGATGCGCTTGCAAAACAACCCGACGTCTGTTCCTGTATCCTGAAAAAACCGAACCGCTTCTTTGACTCTCTCGTAGGCGGTATCTTCATCAACGCCTCTGCTGTCGGTATTTATGGAAATAACATTCAACCCTGAATTCTCTTGTTCATCGTATTGATGCAAATCCAAAAAAGTTGCGGTCTTAAAACCTTGTCTGGCCAGCAGGACACCCGTAGCGTTAGCTCCAGTTAAATCATCGGCGATAATAACAACCTTTGGCATTAATTTCAGCTCCGATCTCAAATTCCCTCAAGACTTAAACTTGCCTTATCTCAAGATTGAAGTCTTTAATTTTGGTGACTGTTTCCTCATCCAGGTTACTATCGGTAACAATGATATCCAGATCATCTAAATCACAAACCTTTGAGAAACTTCTTTTGTTAAATTTGCTGCTGTCGACGACTAAAACACGGGTAGCAGCCGATTTGAGCATTTGTCTTTTGACATCAGCCTTTTCTAAAGTCGGGGTACAAACGCCCTTCTCCAAATCAATAGCATTAGCTCCAACAAAACAAATATCTCCGTTGATTCCCTGCAAGAACTCGGTGGATTTTGATCCCATACAGGTACCTGTCCGATTCTGGACATAACCTCCGGTACATAAAATTTGGAAATCGGAATGATTAGCAAGATAAGCAGCAATCATAACATCATTGGTCACAACCGTAAGATCCTTTTTACTCGTCAGCCTTTTGACAATCTCCATAGTGGTGGTTCCTGAATCCAGGAAAACGATCTGTCCGTCCTGTACCAGGAAAACTGCGTACTCGGCAATTCTTTCTTTTTCTTTCTTATGACTGATACTTTTGTGTTTGTAGGGTACTTCAGCAGCTAAACGAGATTTTAGGACCGCCCCGCCGAACGTGCGAGTAATGATATTAGTGTCTTCTAAATGGTTAAGATCCCGCCTTATAGTCATAGGGGTAACATTTAAATGTTTGGCCAATTCTTCCACAGTAGCACTTTCGTGCTGCTCCAGGTACTGCATTATCAAGTCTCTGCGCTCAATCTGAAACATAATTCGCACCTACTATTTGTTTATTAATGTTCTATTATGTTTGAATATTAATGTCATTGTTCGACGTAGTTCTATTATGTTTATTAGTGTTCATTATACCACTTTTCATTTATTTGTAAATGTACATAATAATCAGAAATCGTTCCCGGCGTCAGCAGACCAACGATCCAAAGAATACTTAATAGCCTTGGCCAGAAAGGAATTATCCAATGCATCGAACGAGGACGTAATACCCGTTGGCGAAAATAAATCACAAGCCGAAACCAAAGAAGAGCCTTGTGAACTTCAGCATTAGAACTTCACAAGGCTCTGTTTAAAATTAAGCATATCTCAAAAACCACGATAGACCCTAGAGAAAAGCAGCCTCGCCTATAAAAGTGGGCCCATCCGCTGCAGAGACGCCAAATCTTACATATCAAACTCTCCAGACGATCCTGCCGTTCTTGATCACCACATCAACAGGATTATTGCCAAAATGGTAGGGTAAATAATTGAGATTAGGAACATTCAGAACTAAAATGTCTCCTTGCTTGCCGACTTCCAGGCTGCCTGCCTGAGCGGCTCTGCCCACCGCATGGGCTGCATTGATTGTTGCCGCTGTCAAAGCCTCCTCAGGAGTCAGGCGAAGATAAAGACAGGCAAGAGTCAAAACAAAAGGCATCGATTCCGTCGGCGATGACCCGGGATTGCAATCTGTTGCCACAGCCACAGGCACCCCTGCTTCGATCATTGCCCGTGCCCGAGCATAAGAATTTTTAGCAAGATTAAAGGAAGTTGCCGGGAGGAGAACAGCAATAACTCCCCGTTCGGCGAGAGCCGCAATGCCTTCATCAGAAGCCTGCAGCAGATGATCAGCGCTGATGACTTCCAGTTTGGCCCCTAATTCAGCGCCTCCGGCAGATTCTAATTCATCAGCGTGGATTTTAAGCTTTAAGTTCAATTCCTTGGCCTTGCTTAAAATCCTTTCACTTGAGCGGACACTGAAAACTCCCGGCTCACAGAAAACATCACAAAACTCTGCCAGCCCTTGAGAAGCAACTTGAGGCAGCATATCCTCCACAACATAGTCCGTATACTCATCTTCAGTATAACCAGAAGGGACGGCATGAGCGCCCATAAAGGTCGGAACGAGGTCCAAATCCTGCTCCCTATTTATTTCCTTGATTAAGCGTAACATACGCAGCTCTTCCTCAACAGTAAGTCCATAACCGCTCTTAACTTCTGCCGTCGTCGTTCCATGACTTAACATCGTCTTCAGACGGCTTCCGGTTTGCGTTTTTATCTCCGCATCAGAAGCCAGCCGCGTATCCCGGACCGTTGCATGAATTCCTCCGCCTTGTTGGAGAATTCCCATGTAGGGTACACCCTTTAATTTCAGGGATAACTCATTTTCCCTCGAACCTGCATATATAACGTGAGTATGCGGGTCAACAAACCCTGGTGTTACCACCTTACCCTGAGCATTAATTTTCACGGTATAGGGGCCTACCCATCCCTCTGCTAAAATATCCTCAGTCGAACCAACAGCAACAATCTGACCTTCGCGCAGGGCTACTGCGCCGTTTTCAATTAACCCAATCTCCGCCATTCCCTCCCGGCGCGCCGGAGAGTCAGAGTGTCCCCTCATCGTCACCAGCATATCCGCAGAATGGATCACAAGATCTGCGCTCGGCATGATATCATCTCCTCTAGAATCTGATCCATAGTTCCTTCTAATCCTAAAACCCAAAAACTCTCTTCTCTAAAAGCTGCTCGCTGGAAAAGTCGTGCAGCTTCAAATAATATGCAGCTGCATCAAGCATAGCATCCAACGGAACAAGCCCCACAATTTCGCTGCCGATAACCGGGACGCCGAAATGGGCCGCTTCCGTTTTAATGAATTCCATGGCTCGATACAGCGGAGTTCCTTGGGTATCAACCATGTTCATTGAGATTTGGATCATGCCCTGTTCAGAAAGATCGATCCCTAAGGCCTTAACATTGACAAATCCCCCGGAACTGCCGCGGATCCCTTTGGCAATAGCCTTGCCGATTGCTAAATTTGTTGTCCCCAGATTGACGTTAAAAGCGACTAAAGGAGGCCGCGCACCAATGGCAATCGCTCCGGCTTTTCCCAGAACACCCGGTCCAAAATCGGGCGTGCGCTCCGGTGTTTTAATACTCTCTTTCAGGCCCTCGTACTGTCCTCTGCGTACATCAGCCAAATTACGGCGTTCCGGCCGCGTTGCCGCTTTCTCATAGAGATAAACCGGAATGGACAGCTCCCGCCCAACACGTTCTCCCAATCGTTTGGCCAGATCCACACACTCCTCCATAGTCATGCCCCGAACCGGAACAAAAGGAACAACATCCGTTGCTCCCATGCGAGGATGTTCACCTTGATGCTGGTCCAAATCAATCCTTTCGGCGGCTTTAACAATCAACCGCCAGGCAGCCTCCAGCACTTTTTCCGGCTCACCGATCATACTGATAACGGTTCTATTATGGTCGGCATTACTCGAATAATCCAGCAACGTAACACCCGGAACTTGTCTCACTTCGGCAAGGACTTCTTCGACAACTTCAGGTCGTCGTCCCTCACTGATATTAGGAATACATTCTACGATTTTTACCACCATTAATCCCCCTAAAAAACTCTGCTTCTCTTTCATGACATTATATAAATTATTATCTAATTGCTATATAAAACCGATAATGTGCCTTTTATTCACTCACTTTAACCGCTCCAACACTTTCCCCTGACACGCTTCAAATAACCCATTTCCCTCGGATCGCAGGGCCTTACATTTCGTCAGTAAGTCCTCTTTTTTCTCAGGTGACTTTAAGCCTATAGCGTTGATCTGAACATTATATAAAGCCCCTTCTAATCCGGACTTAAACATCAAGGCCGCCACTCCCATGTCACTTAAGGCATTAGGATTCCCTTTATCCAACAAACCGGGAAGCTCGCGCAGCCCTGCCAAACACTCCCGAGCAGTATGCAAAGGGATGACAGCGGCCATTAAGGTCGCCTCTTCCAAAGCTTCACGGCGCAGAGCTTTTTCCTCGTCACTGTTCTTCGGGAGACTTAAAGCCTTCATAACAGCCTTAAACCCCTCAGTATCATCATCCACCAGCGCCAGCATAGACTCTTGTTTCTTCTCAACGATGGCCAACAAGGATTTCATCTCATCCTGAACAGCGGAAAACTTCTCCTTCCCGATGGTTAAGCGGCAAACCATCGCCACCAACGCAAAGCCTTGAGCCCCGGCATAAGCAGCAACACTTCCTCCCCCAGGTGCAGGTGACGAAGAAGCCACCTCCAAAGCAAACTCCCGCAGGCTCATATTTTTTAACTCCAAAACTCTGCTCCCCCTAATCAAAAAACTACGTTTTCCGCAGGCCATCCTTAGCCGTCGGGAACCCTACCCTCTTCCTTCTAGTTAAAACCCTAGTTTGAGCGGCCCGGCGTATGGCCGAGCAAATGTCTCGTTACCCTCTCTATGAGTTCCTCACTAGGAATAAACGGTATAGTAATATGCCCCGCACCTTGATACCGTTCATTAAATTCTATGCTTGTCTCAACGGAATGACTATTGCGTGCCCAGGAGCGGCGGGCAACGCCTCCCATAACATCCCATAAAAGAGCCGATTTAATAACTTTATCCACTCGTTCGCTCCCGTCAAGAACTAAACCGAAGCCTCCGTTGATGGCTTTGCCGATGCCTACGCCCCCACCGTTGTGCAGGGAAACCAGACTCATTCCCCGGGCAGCATCACCGGCAAAACTCTGCACAGCCATATCGGCCATAACATTACTTCCGTCTTTAATATTAGCTGTCTCCCTGAAGGGGGAATCCGTACCACTCACATCATGATGGTCCCGTCCCAGCATTACCGGACCAATTTCTCCCCGACGGACTAATTCATTGAATTTTAAAGCAATCTTAATGCGCCCTTCGGCATCCTGATATAAAATTCTTGCTTGAGTTCCTACGACCAGCTTATTCTTTTCAGCGTCCCGGATCCAAATATAGTTGTCCCTGTCTTGTCCCCGGCGATCCGGATCAATGCAGACCATAGCCGCTTCGTCCGTTTTATGCAAGTCTTCCTTTTTGCCGCTCAGACAAACCCAGCGGAAAGGCCCATAACCATAGTCAAAGAGTTCCGGCCCCATAATGTCTTCTACATAGGATGGGAAAATAAAACCGTCTTTTTCATCGACTCCATTTTTGGAAATTTCCTTGACCCCAGCATCATAGACCGCTTTCATAAAAGCGTTGCCATAGTCAAAGAAATAGGTTCCCCGCTTAACTAACACTGAAATTAAATCATAGTGGCGTCTCAGGCTTTGATCGACTCGCTTCTTAAATTCCTCGCGATTCGCAGCAAGCATCTCTGTCCGCTGGGCAAACGTTACCCCTTGGGGACAGTAGCCGCCTTCATAGACCACATGACAAGACGTCTGATCAGAAAGCAAGTCAACCTTAATATTCTTTTCCACTGCATACTCCAGGAGATCAACCACGTTCCCGTGATAGGCGATGGACATGGGTTCCTTCTTCTGCAAATACTCCTCAGCGATTCTAAAGACTTCACCCAGATCAGACGAGGTCTTAGTAACCCAGCCTTGTTCGTGCCGGGTTTCGATCCGCGATTCGTCAACTTCAGCGATAATCCCCACACCCCGGGCAATTTCAATGGATTTAGCCTGGGCACCGCTCATACCCCCAAGACCTGAAGAGATGAATAAACGGCCTCTCAGATCTCCATCGTGGGGAACCCCTAATTTCATTCGCCCGGCATTAAGTAAGGTATTAAACGTTCCATGCACAATGCCTTGGGGCCCGATGTACATCCAGCCGCCCGCAGTCATCTGTCCGTAATTGGCAACGCCCATTTGTTCAGCAATTTCCCAGTCTTTCTGATTGTCAAACATCCCTACCATTAGAGCATTGGTGATAATAACTCGAGGCGCCTCAGGGCGCGAAGGGAACAAGCCCACGGGATGACCGGATTCCAACACTAACGTCTGCTCATCGGTCAAGACTTCCAAATACTTTTTAATCAAACAATACTGCAGCCAGTTCTGACAAACGCTGCCCGTTTCCCCATATGTAACTAACTCATAGGGATATAAGGCTACGTCAAAGTCCAGATTATTGTCAATCATCACCTGAAAAGCTTTTCCTTCAAGACAGTTCCCTTTATACTCTGAGATAGGCTTTCCATATAATCGACCTTCCGGTCGATAACGATAGGCATAAACTCTCCCCCGAGTGCGCAGTTCTTCGAGAAACTCAGGAGCTAAGGTTTCATGCAGCTCTTCCGGGACATAGCGCAGAGCATTTTTTAAAGCAATCTTCGTTTGTTCCGGGGTAAGACTATATCCCCGATCGGGTGCCCGGCGAATTCCTTCCACGAATTTCTTAGGCTCAGGCAATACAGCATCTAATTTAATGGTCATAGCTTGTGAGATATCCTGGTTACTGATCATTATTACCCTCCTTTTTTAGGCCGCTCGGAATTCCCACCTTCATGTCTACTACCGCAGCAGCGAAAACACATCCGCGAGTCCGTTCCGAGCGAATGGCTTTTTCGGCTCCATAGGGTTCATCAACTAACAACTATCCCCATTTTCTTTCATTATTATTTGCCAAACTTTCCCCTCTTACTATACCAGTTAATGCATCGATATCAAGATCTTTTGTCAAGTCATTAGCAAACTTTAAATACAGCCATAACTTCTTTTATTAATTAGGAATCCTTCATAAAGAGGGACTGTTTTTGTTTTTTGGACAAATTTCCCCTTACTTCGCAGAAAAATTGTGGGATCATTATGGTAGAATGGTATGAGGTAGACCGGTTCTAGTACCAGAAAGAGAGAGAAACGACTTAATGAACATTAAAAATAGAACAGCAATGGTTTTGTCCCTGGCAATACTAATCACCATATCAAGTATTATCGCTCCAAATAAAGTTCAAGCAACAGAGAATACCGCAGTTAATTCAACGACTGCTGCAGCTCCTGCCTTAACCGGAATTAAAAAGCTAAAAACCAGTAACATTAACGTTGTTATACTTGGAGATTCCATCGCAGTAAATCAAGGGGCTTCCGATCCTTCAACAACAGGATGGGAGTCAATTCTTTTCACCTCTCTGACCTCAATGTATTCACATAATATATTATGGTACAACAAAGGTTCTTCCGGTACCCTTGTTGATTATTGTTTGCAAAGAGCAGATGAAATAGCAGAAAATACAGATGCTGTTTTTATTTGTGTAGGAAGAAATGATCGAAACTATTATACGCCTGATCAATTTTGCCTAAAATACATTCAGTTAATCCAGCTCATTAAAAATAAAGCACCAAATGCTGATATTTTCTGTATAGTTGAACCCCCAATGGTATCCTCTGATGAATCCTTATTTAAAGCAATAAGATCGCAAATAAGCCTAGCTTCAAAAAGTTATGGAGCAAACTTATTGGATGTCTGGAGCGCTTTCCCAACGAATCAAACTGATTTGGCTGCCGTATTATCTGACGGGCTTCACCCTAAAGACAAGGGATATAAGCTAATGTCCAATTACATATACAAGCAATTAATAACTAAGATTAATGAAGTAAAATGAAAATGCCAATAAAAAAAGGTTTCGGGGCTAATCCCCAGAAACCTTTTTTCACGTCTTTAGCAGCCTTCAGAACAGCTATGCAATAAGCTCTAATCAGGCAAAACAATGAGCGGCTTTTCTTTTGACTGCCTGTAAAGCAAAAAATTTCTGCCGATGACTTGAACTAGTTCGGACCCGGTTTGTTCAGCCAGATCAGCTGCCACACCCTTAGGGTCTTCCAAACAATTTTGCAAGACTCGTCCCTTGATCAGTTCACGAGCCTCCAAGGCCTCATCGGTCTGAGTGACGACGTTTTCCCCAATTCCTCCCTTACCGACTTGAAGAATTGGGTCCATTTCATTACCCATAGCCCTTAAATAACGTTTTTGCTTACCTTTTAACACAAAGTTTCCTCCTTAATTAACAAAACGCCTTTATTCCTTCTTCATTTAGCAAATAAAATCAGAAAAACCTATTGACATATCTAAAATTCAAGTAATTCTGGATCTTCCCTGAAAGGACTCAAGCGTCATTCATATCGCAAAGCTGTAATCGGTTCAAGTTTTGCTGCTTGTAACGCCGGATAATAGCCGAAGAAAAGTCCGACTGCCAAGGAAAACGTCACGGCAAAGAGAATCGCCCATCCGGATAACAAAGGCGGCCAGTTTAAAAGATTCGCCGCCGTCAGTGCACTTCCCACACCCAGGGCAATCCCCACAATGCCTCCCGTCAGCGCTAAAACAATCGCCTCCAAGAGAAATTGCAGCAAAATATCGCGCTCTTTGGCCCCGACAGCTTTCCGCAAGCCTATTTCATGCGTCCGTTCCGTCACCGACACCAGCATAATATTCATGATTCCAATCCCGCCGACCAGCAGCGAAATCCCGGCGACCAAGCCAATGATACTCGTTAAAATTTGCGTAATTTTATCGGCAGACTTTACTAACTGCTGGACATTATAGGCCTCATACTGATCAGTCGTTCCATGGCGCACATTCAGAATGCCTTTCGCTCTGGAAATTACGCTGTCCAGATCAGATTCCTGATATGTTGCACCCTCTAATTGGTCAACCCGAGTCGATTGGAAAATATCCGTCCAAGTCCCCCAGGGAACATAGGCATAGGAATTCTGAGGACCTACTTCAAACTGGGAAAAGGCCGAGGTATCTTTAGCCAGAACACCGATAACTCTGCAAGGAACGTTTTGGATCATCACCTGCTGTCCCAAAGGGTTACCGGCTCCAAACAACGTATCAGCCAAACTTTGATCTATGACCACAACGCGGCGTTCCGCTTCATATTCCTCCCCGGAGAAAAAACGTCCCAAGGCCACATCCCGACTGCGCAAACCGGCGAATTCCGAGGTTGTTCCCACGATCATGGCCGAGGAATTTTTTTGATTGACTTCCAAAGCAGCATAGTTAACACTTGCCGGAAGCAGCGTCTTTACTTGGGGTAAAGACCTTTTTAAAGTTTCACAGTCCTGCAGGGTCAAGCCGTTATCCTCAGATTGTGCCGTTTGGCTAACAGATTTCGGGTACAAGACAAAGAGATTGACGCCGCTCTTTTCCATTTCCTGCATTATGGCCGCCTTGCCGCCCAAACCGATGGTCACCACCGCAATAACAGCAGCAATTCCTATGACAATACCCAACATAGTCAGACCTGACCTCAGCTTGTTGGTCCGCAAACTAAACAGGGCTCCCCGCAAGGCCTCATACAGACTCATGCTCCTTCACTCCCCCAATCGGGAGTTACAGCCTGGCCTTCGGAAAGTTGATTCGTAGGATTGAGAACAATCAGATCCCCGGATTTAAGCCCAGCGGTAATCTCCTGATCGGTATCATTGCCGATCCCCACCTTGACCTCCGTCTTTTGAAGGAGCCCGTTCTGAATACGATAGACGTAATTCTTGCTTCCCTCCTGAAATAAAGATTCCAGAGGAACCGCCAGAACATTCTTTTTCGTGGCCACAATAGCCTGGACTGTTACGGAATAACCCGGCTTCATCATAGCAGGCGCTTGATCCAAACGGACCGTCACCGCCACGGTCGGAGAATTGTTTCCCTGAGCAGATGGCTGAATGACCGCCTCAGGTGCGATTTTAGCAACAACTCCCGTCAGAGAAGTGCTTCCCAAAGTCTTGCTGGTTACTGTCACTTTCCCGCCGACCTTGAGCTTAGCGGCGTCCATTTCATTGAGCTGCAATTGCACATTCATATGCTTCAGATCCGCTACTACCACTAAGGGCTGCTGGACCGGTGCCGGATTCCCGGCCTGAGCATTGACCTCAAGAGCTGTCCCGTCAAGGGTCGACTTGTAGGTTAATTGGTCTCTTTGGACCTGAGCAACCTGCAAGGCTTCCCGGGCCTGCTTTAATCCGGCCTGGCTCTGGGCCAGAGCCCCTTCAGCCTGGTGAACAGAACCTCCCAGGCCGCTGCTTGACAAAGCACTTGGAACCACTGAACCCGCTGCTGCCGGATTGCTGCCGGCATTCACAGTATCACCGCTAATATTTCCGCCAACCGTTCCACTGATATTAACAGTACCGACACCCGCTTGTGCGGCTCCGGCAGTGGCTGCAGAGCTTTGAACAGCATTCTGAGCTTGCTTCAAATCTGTTACATTACCTTGGGCAGCATTGACAGCGGCCTGCGCCGCATCAACATTCGCTTGAGCCTGAGCGACTTGGGCATTGGCCAAAGTCTGATCAAGAGCGACCAGGTCCTGACCGGTTTTGACAGAGTCTCCAGCCTTAACTGCGACCTTGGCAACAAGACCGGGGTTTAAGGCATACACATCCTGGCGCGAATCAGGAACAACACTTCCCGTGGCATAAATGTCCTCCTGCATCGAAATCGGAGATACTTTGCCGGCACTGACTTTCAGTGGTGTCTGAGCATTTCGCCAAAACCACCAGCCGCCAGCCGTCAGAAGAACAACTACGATTCCTATTCCCCACCAGAGACGTCTCTTCACAGTATTACCTCCAAAGGTCCAAATTCTTGTTGCTGCCTACTCCCATTCAAAGGTTACTCCCGCAATCTCCACGCTGTCTCCCTCTTTAATACCCGCTTCACGCAGAGCATCGTCAACCCCCATGGCTTTTAAGATATTTTGAAAACGGTAAACACTCTCTTCATGGTCAAACAGCGTCATGGCCACATGTTTCTCGATTTCTTTTCCTGTGATCAGATAATGATCATTGTCTTTAATAATTTCGAAGCGTTTTTCCGGCTCAGCTTTCGTTACTAAATGTTCCTCATCATAGTTTGTAATTTCCGGCATCGGAATATCCGGCAAAAGTTGAGCAATCCGATAAATTAAGGCTTGCAGTCCTTCACCCGTTGCCGCGGAGATAGGGAAAACTTCCTGCCCTTCCTCCAGCTCATCTTTGAGACGCTGAAGATTTTCTTCCGCACCCGGAATATCCATTTTATTGGCTGCAATCAAAAGAGGACGTTCAGCCAGGGCCGGACTATACAGTCTAAGCTCCTTCTGAATAATACTAAAATCCTCCAGGGGGTCTCGTTCTTCCGACCCGGAAATATCCAGGACATGCAGAATCAGGCGAGTTCTCTCCGTATGCCGCAAAAATTCATGGCCCAATCCCGCTCCGGTATGGGCACCTTCAATCAGGCCCGGAATATCTGCCATAACAAAACTCAGTCCGTCTTCGAGCTCAACAACCCCGAGATTCGGCACAAGAGTTGTGAAATGGTAATCAGCAATCTTAGGCTTGGCGGCTGAAACTTTAGAAATCAAGGTAGATTTCCCCACATTGGGGAATCCCACCAATCCCACGTCTGCCAGGAGTTTTAATTCTAATCTCAGCCAGCGCTCCTCGCCCGGTTCGCCATTCTCTGCCAGGGTAGGAGCCTTGTTCGTATTGCTCATAAAGCGGGCATTTCCCCGGCCCCCTCTGCCGCCGGCAGCAACGATCACCCGTTGGCCATGTTCCGTAATATCGGCAATAACATTCCCGTTGTCATCATCCAAAACTACTGTGCCCACAGGAACACGCAGAACCACATCGTCAGCACTTTTTCCGGTCATATTCTTCGACTGTCCATGCTCGCCCCGATCCCCTTTATAATGGCGTTTATAGCGAAAATCCACCAGAGTACTCATACCCTCATCACCGACAAAAACAACATCGCCGCCCCGGCCACCGTCTCCGCCGCTGGGACCGCCTTCCGGCACATATTTCTCCCGGCGAAAGGCAACTGCACCTGCTCCGCCGTCGCCTCCCTTGACATAAATCTTTGCTCGATCATAAAATAACGACATGGCTATTCTCCTTGTATCCCAAAATAACTCATCTTCTCAAAGAGCACTTTTTCTTCATCCTCCAGAATAAACTGGCAAGAAAAGCCTTCGTTCTCTTCAAATAAATAGACCTCCGAATTCAAATCCGGCAATCCGTTATACTGCTGTACCTTCTCCAAACACTCTCTAGTGTACCCGAATAAGCTCTCTCCATATTCTTTTTGCCAATGATCCTGCCAAAAATCCTCCAGCCGCATCTCGTCCGGAAAACTCAAAGAGGTCGTAATATTAAGCTGCCTAAGGTGAATGACCCAGCTGAGCAGGATTGCCGAAAGCACCGGGACTGGAATTTGGCCAATCTTCTGCTCCTCTTGAGGCTTGATCACTTCGTGGATATAGGCAAGGGCCTTCTCCGGCTGCTGGAGCTGTATATTCCCCATCACGACCTGCCAGTGGTTAAAAAAATCATGCCGCTGCAGACGATACCACTGGACCATCTCCGCTAATAACTGATGTTCAAGTTCAGACATTATCATCCTTTCCTCTCATTGGTAACTTTTTGTTCCCAGTGAACTCATTCAGCGAATGCTGAACAAGGCATAGAAACCTCTCCCACTTTTTGAAACGGAAGTCTTACGATTGGATAAATCAGCGTTAAGTTTTACCATATATTTATGTATGTATAAAAAGACGTGACAGGCGGCTGCCTAGTTGCACTTATACTAGAAGACGAAGACACTGTCTTCGCACATATTAACTCTTCTTGCAGTATACAACTAGAGTTATACTTTTCGATAGTATAAAGAAAACTCGGCTTATGCCGAGCATAGAAAGCCCCTGGGGAAATCCCAGGGGCGTAAGGGAAACAGCTTATTTTGCAGCAACCACCGGTGTTTTGCGTTCCGCATAAACGCTCACTTGTTTGTGCACCCTGTCTTTATGCTCAAATTTAACATAACCATCAATGAGTGCAAATAAGGTATCATCTTTACCAATGCCGCAATTTTTAGCGGGATGGAACTTCGTTCCCCGTTGGCGAACGATAATTGTTCCGGCTGTAACGAATTGTCCGTCGCCTCGTTTTAACCCAAGACGTTGGGCATTACTGTCCCGGCCGTTTCTGGAACTACCTACCCCTTTTTTATGGGCAAAGAGCTGCAGATTCATGTTTAACATGGAGTCCACCTCCTTTGATCAATTAATATATATGCCGGCCCGTAGACCGCTTCTATTTGTTCGATACCAAGCTTTAAGGTTTGCAGTATCCACTGCGCCTGATCCAGTTCCTGCTCAGAAATTCCTTTCAGCTGACAAGAAAGAAAACCTTCGTCTTCCTGCACCTGAGGAGCCTGAGAAAGAAAATGTTCCAAACCATTGGCAGCAGCAATACTCAGAGCGGAAACCCCTGCACAGACAATATCTTGACCTGCTTCGGCGTATCCGGAATGACCGGAGATCTCAAAACCGCGAATCCGCTTCTGCTCATCCAGCCAAACCAGGAAACGAATTCCCTCTTCTCCTTTAGGCTTGGAGTGCTTCGACGAGAACTTTTGTGTAAGGTTGACGATGTCCTTGTTTACGACGATAGTTTTTCTTCGCCTTATATTTGAAAACAATAACTTTCGCCCCTTTGCCGTGCTCTACAACTTTAAGCACTGCGCTAGCACCTGCTACAACAGGAGTACCAACTTTGACAACACCCTCTTTTTCCAAGAGCAGAACTTTGTCAATGGTCACCGTATCTCCAACATTCGCTTCCAATTTCTCAACGAGAATCTCGTCGCCTTCTTGGACTTTAAACTGTTTGCCGCCGGTTTCAATTACTGCGTACATAATTACATTACACCTCCCATACCCTAGACTCGCCATTGCAGGCCGGCTTCGAATCTTAAAAGCCTGTTAATACCTGATTTGAGCGGTTGCGGTGAGAAGTCACCACATTTAGTTATTTTAGCATCCGATCATGTCATTTGTCAAATAAAGATTAAGCAAGAAATTGAAACCTCTCCCACTTATAGAAGCGGCAGTCTCACGATTTGATAACGTTATAGCAGATGAGTAGAAGATGATTAATTGTTACAATAAATTATACCAAAATAAGATGTAAACTAATAGACTTTAGAAATAATTCCAAGATATGTTATGGATGTAAAAGGAAAATTTATCACGGCGTGGAATATATACCTATCCATTTATACGGAGGAGTGAAAAAAATGCCCTGGAAGCACCTTAATGATTCTCCCTTCCATCTGCCATCCCGCCAGGACTTAGTAATTATTGCGGGGACCGTGGTTATATGCCTTCTGATTATTGCATTTTTTATCTGGCGCTCTTAACTTAGTTTCCCCAAGCGCAGAAAGCCAAACAACGGTAATGCCCTCTCCCATCAACATTTAAATGTTCAAATGAACATAATGAAAGCGCCTTGGCCATAACAAATACTATCGCACTGAAGGATGACTCTGCCCTCACCGAAGCAAGGTATGGTAACTCCTCCCACTTGTCGAAGCGGGAGTTTTACGATTGGATAAACGCTAAAAAGGCTCAGTTGAGTGAAGATGATATGCCCCCTTATGAACAGAGGGCAGCTCAAAATCTCAGCTGAGCCTTTTAATTTTGGAAAACAGTTCTTCAGTTCTTCAAGCGTTGTATCTGGGATAAGGCGTTCTAGGAGGGATCTTTGCCTTTAGTCAATAAGTTATAAAGGACCTCCAGCCCGCCAATTATCTTCTCGAGTTCTTCTTCACTGGCACCCTTGAGCGAATCCGAAATGTAATTGTTGAACAGTTCTTTAATGACGTTGTTTTTTTCAAATTCCGGGGACAGAGATAAGCGCACAATCCGGCGATTATTCTCGGGAATCTCGCGAATAACAACTCCCTGACCAACCAAGCGGTTAACAATTCCGGAAACCGTACTCTTAGATAATCCTATACAATCGCTCAGCTCATTTAAGGTAGAATAAGGGTGCTTGCTCAGGCCAAAGATCAAACCTAATTGCGGACCAGTAAACCCATATTGCTGCGACTTTTCGAAAATCTGGTCCCGATAGATTTTCTGAACCGCTTTGAATAAAAATACGATTCGCTCAGAAGGGCTCTCGGGAGGATTACTCCATAATTGCTGCGACTCCTGTTTCTGGTTCATGAGTCACCTTCTCTCCTTCCTGAGTTGGGCCCTTCTTCTGCCCAGTTGCTTTTTTAGGACTCATCATGAGAACCAACACGATCGCCACGAAAACTATCGGCACAGTGAGAGCAATCGCATGATTCATGGCGTCCAAATAAGCTTGACCATAAATCACCTTGCCAAGGGTCGCATAAGCATTTTCCATAGCATTCATTTGAGATAACCCGTAACTCCAATAGACACCTTTCAACATGGAAATGACCGAAGAGGCTGTCCGATTAAAGGGAGTTATCTGTTCAGCCAGTCTGGCATAGTTAACATTGGTGGACCCAGAAATGATCGTCGTCATAAAGGTTACAGATACAGCTGACAAAATACTGCGGATTGTCGTGGAAAGGGCGGTTGCTTTCCCGTATAAATGCCTGGGAACAGCGTTCATCGCCGCCGTGTTGACAGGCATCATAGCCAGACCAAGGCCGATTCCCCGGATTGCCGCAATAATCGTAATATAGGTTGAAGGTGTATTCATATTAAAAAGCGACATTTTATAGGTGGCAAAGGCAAGGATCAGAAGACCGGGAAGGGTAACCACCTTGGCCCCGAACTTATCAAAAATCGCACCGCTGACAGGCATCATCAACCCTGAGGCAATGGCCGAGGGAAAAAGAATCAAGCCTGTTTGCATCGCTGTATAGCCTCTTAAATTTTGCAGGAATAAAGGAAGCACATAGACTCCGCCCATCAGAGCTAAGGTCGTAATCCCCGTAATAAATTGGCTGAGGGTAAAATCATAGATCTTAAGGACACGCAATTCCAGCATAGGGTTAGGATGGTTTAATTCATTAACCACAAAGATCATGAGGCCAAAAACACCAAGGGCTATCAGCAGCGGGAATTTTACATTTCCCCAATCAATAGTATCTGCTTCGCCAAGCACATACAGAAGGCTCACAATACCCACAATCGAAGATACTAAACCAATAAAGTCAAAATCGCCTTTATAGGGCACTAAGGGCGTGTCTTTAAGTAAAATACTCGCAAAGATAACCCCGAAGATGCCGATAGGAACATTAACATAGAAAATAAAGCGCCAATCCATGTATTGAATGATATATCCTCCCAAGGTAGGACCAATGGCCGGAGCAGCCATAGAGGCAATTCCCCAGAAGCCTAAAGCTTTTCCCCGCTCTTGAAGAGGGAAAATCTGCATAATATAGGACATTCCGACGGGCATAATAGCTCCGCCGCCTATCGCCTGAACAACTCGGAAGATAACCATCACATTATTGCTCCAGGAAAAACCACATAAGAAAGAACCGATAGTAAATAAACCCAGAGCACCAATAAACAGTTTTTTGATACCAAACGTATCACTTAAAAAACCAGTAATAGGAACGACGGCACCCATGGCCAAAGTATAACCCGTCAGTACCCACTTAATAGAGTCCAAATCCGTGCCGAAAACATTCATCATTTTAGGAATCGCAATATTAACAATACTGCTGTCCAACATAACCATAAAGGTACCTATGACAACCACAAATAAGGCTAACCACTTATAAGAGTTGTCACCTGCACCTTCCGGTTCAGGATGGTGATGTTCAGTCATACTTATCTCACCTCATCACTTGATGTGAATATGGACCACAGCATTTGTCCCTGGCAGAATTGAAGCATCGTTTTTATCAAGATTAATTTTTACAGGTATTTTTTGAATAACCTTGGTAAACGTTCCACTTGTCGAGGTTGGCAGCAGAGAAAAAGCAGAGTTTGCAGCTTGACCGACATATTTGACCGTGCCGGTAAATTGTTTGCCGCCAAATTGGTCAATCGTAAGATCGACTTTTTGGCCTGCTTTAACTGAACCAAGTTTTGTTTCTTCAATATTCGCCGAAACATAGAGCTTTGAAGGATCAATGAGGTAAGCAATGGTTTGACCCGGGGAAACAACCTCTCCCACAGTTGCTTGTTTCTTAACCACAATTCCGTTGACTGGTGCTCTGAGAACCGTTTCATCGATGTTGGTGTCCGAAGGATTATCAATGCCCTGGCGGCCGATAATTTGGCCCTGAATCACTGTATCTCCTTCTTCTACATCTAACTCTACCAGTTTACCGGAGATCTGGGGACTGACGGCAACCAGGTCACCCGTTACGGTGGCATCCTCAGTGGAAACGTAATACGTATTTTGATACCAGTAATATCCTCCGATCCCGGCAAAGACCGCGATCATAACTACAAGAATTGCTAAAATCATTTTTTTGCGCTTTTCGTTCATCTTATCGTATCGCCTCCTTACTTTTTAAGGCCTATTTCCGCCAGCATACCGGGTTTTAAGGCGGGATCCGGATTATTAATCTGTATTTTCACTAATACGCTTGTGTTTTGGGAATCAACCACAGAGTTGACCATCGAAACAGTCCCTGTGAAATTTTTATCAGGAATCTCGGAAACTTTAACATCAACGCCTTGGCCGACCTTAATACTGCCAGCAAGTCCTGCCGGCAAAGAGGCATTGACAAATAAAGAAGTATTGTTCGTGATCGTAAGTAAAGTTACTCCCGGGGAAGCCAATTCTCCGATATTGATACTTTTGGCACTAATTGTTCCCGCAATAGGAGCCACAATGGTTCCATTAGCCAACATGGTTTTAGCATAATCCACGGCCGACTGAGCTTGTTGAACTTGAGCCTGCAGGGCATCGATGGCTTCCTTGGTTTGCCCCTTCTTTAACAAATCCAACTGATCCTGGGCCGAGTTATACTGTGCTTGAGCAGCTGTGAGCTGAGTCTGAGCAGCGTCTAACTGCGCTTGCGGAAGAGCTCCTGCTTGAAAGAGCTGTTGATCACGGTTATAAGTCGTTTGAGCATTCGTATAGGCGCTTTTCGCCGCGTCTACCGCCGCCTGAGCCTGAGAAATCTGTTCGGGCCGCGCTCCGGCTTGAGCATTGGCCAAGTTAGCCTGAGCAGTTGCTACTGCTGCTTGGGCTTGGTTCACTTGAGCCTGAATATCATTCGTATCTAAGGTAACTAAAGTGTCTCCTTGTTTGACGACAGAACCAACGTCGACCGAAACCCCTGTAACCTTGGCGGCAATCTTTGTCGTGATATTCGCCTTATCATTGGCATTAATAATTCCTGCCATGACATAGACAGGTTTCGTCGTTTGAACATTGGTACTTGCTTTAGCAGCTGATTGACCTGCAGCCGGTTGACTCGTTGTACCACAGCCCGTCAGAACAACAGCCATGGCCAGCACGATTAAAGCAACTCTTTTCATTCCAATCCCCCTTATGTTTGCACTGCAACCGTTCGTGTGCATATTGTTTGCTAGCATGACTAATTTTCTTCCAAACTGCCGTTCTTGTCAAGACCTAAAATTCGATGTTATAGACTAAATTTCTAAATAACTATAAAAAAAGAGAACCAGTTACTGAAGAACTAGATCTCTTTTTAAAGCCGTAATATACGTAATATCCGTAATATCAATATTTTTATCGGATTGAACAGTTACCTTACGCTTTTGGCAATAAATCTATTAATTCCTGTGTCTTCTCTTCAAGTGCATTCGTTAAATTGGCCCATAGATTTTGATCATTGCAAACCTCACTCATGTCTTTACCACAGTATGGGCAATCCCATTTCCCTTTATCACTGGAGGAATATGATCTTCCTCCGCAATCGGGACAAGTCCTTCTATTCATCCATACTCCCTCCTGTCGGATCACTCGTTCCGGAGTTTTCTGAAATACCTGCACTTAAATTTTCGTCAGTTGGACTCGGAGCTTCTTGACGACCATTTGCTGCATTGTCTATCGCGCAGTCATCTGTGACCTCTTGATCTGAATTGACCTCTTGATCTGAATTTGATTCCGGCCGCCTGACTTGCCCCAGCCGTCTTGGTAGTTCCGGACTCTGTTGTGTTACTTCACCCCCTTGGTTTCCATCATCCTTACTAGTTTCTTTCATATTTATATCTGATGCTTTTTCCATTGAATCCTTAGTTGATCCTGTAACTGTCCTTTCAGATGATGATGCGGAATCTGCTGCAGGAGCAATTTGTCCTTTTTCTGTTTCTGTCGATGTATTCGCGCTGGCTTCCGTTTCTGTCTGTGCATTCGTACTGACTTCTGTTCCTGTCGGCGAACTCGCGCTGGCTTCCGTTCCTACAGATGTACTCGTGCCCGTTTCTGTTCCTGCCGGTGTACTCGTACCTGCCTCCGTTTCTGTTGGTGTACCTGAACCCGCTTCTATTCCAGTCGCCGTGCCCGTGCCCGTCTCCGTTCCAGTCGGCGTACCTGCACCCGCTCCCGTTCCTGTCGGCGTACCCGTGCCCGTCTCCGTTCCTGTCGGTGCACCTGAACCCGCTTCGCTTCCTGTCGGCGTACCCGCTCCCGTCTCCGTTCCAGTCGGCGTACCTGCACCCGCTCCCGTTCCTGTCGGCGTACCCGTGCCCGTCTCCGTTCCTGTCGGTGCACCTGAACCCGCTTCGCTTCCTGTCGGCGTACCCGCTCCCGTCTCCGTTCCTGTCGGTGCACCTGAACCCGCTTGGCTTCCTGTCGGTGTACCCGTGCCCGTCTCCGTTCCTGACGGTGTACCTGCACCCGCTCCTGTTCCTGTCGATGTACCCGTGCCCGTCTCCATTCCTGTCGGTGTACCTGCACCCGCTCCTGTTCCTGTCGATGTACCCGTGCCCGTCTCCGTTCCTGTCGGTGTACCTGCACCCGCTCCTGTTCCTGTCGGTGTACCCGTGCCCGTCTCCGTTCCTGTCGGCGTACCAGCACCCGCTCCTGTTCCTGTCGGTGTACCCGTGCCCGTCTCCGTTCCTGTCGGCGTACCAGCACCCGCTCCTGTTCCTGTCGATGTACCCGTGCCCGTCTCCGTTCCTGTCGGCGTACCAGCACCCGCTCCTGTTCCTGTCGGTGTACCTGCACTTGCCTCCGTTCCTGTCGGCGTACCAGCACTTGCCTCCGTTCCTGTCGGTGTACCCGCTCCCGTCTCCGTTCCTGTCGACGTACCTGCACCCGCCCCTGTTCCCGTCGGCGTACCCGCTCCCGTCTCCGTTCCTGTCGGTGTACCTGAACCCGCTCCTGTATTCAGTTCAGGGTCTTGGGGGGGTGGGGTTGCATCCACCGGTGTTGTCCCTGGTGCTGCACCCACCTGAACCTCATTAGGGTTTGCTGGATTTACGGCTACCAACTGTGGAGGTATAACTGGGATAATGGGTACAGGTACAGGGAAGGTATCCGCAGCATGAAACTGCAACGGCACTGAAGATTGGGCACTCATAAAAGCATATGTATTAGGAATCATTGCACAATTAGCTATGCTTAATCCGATTCCGAAAAACAAGGCAAGGGGTTTACTTGCCAATATAGAAGTATTCCTCGTAGAAGGCCGCATATGTTTGCACTTCGGTTGGGTTTGACTAATCGATTTTCTCCAGGGCTTCTTCTCATTCGGAACCATATCTAAGTTATTTCCACAATAAGGGCATTCCCAGCTTACAACACTATCAGAGAAATAAGACCTGTTTTTACAATTAGGACAGGTTTTTCTATTCACAACCCTTTTCTCCTTCCATCTTGCCTTAATCCCTATATTAAAGGTAAGAAAAACCCATTAATAATTACCTATTTAATAACCTATTTTCTTGGTGTCTTATTAGTAATTATCTCTTTTTCGGAGAAATTCATCTGCATACATATAAGTAATATTTTCAATCTAACGGAACCATCTTAATTTCTCTATACGTATATCTCTTGGTATACTATAGTGGTAAATCACTTGACCTCCAGGCACTATTTATTCTTCACTAACTTGAAAGGAACGTTCACTGGCCCAACAATAGCAGTCTTATCATTATAAAAGGTAACCAGAACGATATCACCGGAATTCAGTTCTTGACTAATAGTCATGGGAAAACCAATTGGCATAATGAACGATTCAAGGCCGTTTACATACACCTGACATCGGGTAGCGCCCCGGTAAACAGATGGGTTTCTAAGGTTAATGGTTATAACTGAACTATTGTCATCTGTACTCTTGAGTGTGCAGGAGACTACATCGGTTTGTAAAGTTGTCGTTGTAGCCTTTAAAAGAACGTTAGTAATAGACCCAATCTGATCACCTTTGGCATTCGTGAACTTAACCTGAACTGTACTGCCAGAAGAAACTTGTTGGTTAACAGTAGTATCGGTGCCAATTGGCACTACGGAAGATACAGCACAATTTTTGATACAAACTTGGTACTGGGTTGCACCAATGTAAGTGGACGGGGTGCTGAGGCTGATGTTTACAACCGTACTATTGGCGTCAATACGTTGGATTACACCGGAGATTAAATCGCTTTTAGAAATTGATCCTGATGATTGTTCCTTTAAAAAATTTGAGATTTTCTGCATTAATATGTCAGGAACTGCTGCCGTCCCGCCTAAAGAAGTGAGCTGCGGTTGTACTCTGTCTGCTCTAAGCCGATGCAAATAAGCAACAATTGAAGATGGTAATTCATCAGAATTGGGATCTACCAGAAGGATGGGCCCCTTGAGTTTAGCGGCCAGCGGGCCGCCGGCTAAAGCATCAGCAAATCCTTCTCCCCTTGCCACATAAATACATTTGGCTGAAATTAGCTGCTTGAACTTATTATTAATGTTCACGTTTCGAACATATTTATCCGATCCAATGATTCGTTCTCCCCCAGGAAACTGACCTACAACATTATCGTTAATTAGATCTTTATCCCCTATTATGTAAGTCTTATTAATTGTATTTTCAGATATAAATTTCTTTATACTTTCTGGTAAATAATCGCTTGGAACGAAAAGAATCGGTGCTTGGGCTATTGATGCAATCGGGGCAACTGATAAGGCATCAGGATAATCCTCTCCAGTTACTACGAAAATCTCGTGAGGGGATGGCAGCTCTCTGGCGATCTGAACGGCTGTATCATATTGATCATGTCCAGATAGGCGGATAGTTTTAACTCCCATAGTTTGAAGCTCGGATTCAATTGCTTCGGAAATAACACCAGTTCCGCCTACAATAAATACATACTGGACTTTGAGAGCGGCCAATTCCTTTTTCGTTACGCTCGGAAGATCATTAAACGTTGTTAGTAAAATAGGCGCATTATATTTTTGGGCTAACGGGGCTGCGCATAAAGCATCGGGATAAGTTTCACCGTTTGCTAAAACAGCATAATCCGATTGCTCCCAACCATCTTGAGCGATTGCCACTGCAGTTTCATATTGGTTATTACCCGTTAATCTTTTAGGAACTGAGGCATAAGCGCTTGATTCCATTCCCAAAAGAAAAACAAGACTTAAGAGAAGAAGAATGATTTTTTTCATACTCTACCTCACTTTTAATTTAAGATTATTAAGCAAACTTTGTTCAGCACAATACTAATTTCTTTTTAATCCTTATACTGCTTATGGTCTGATCACATGTTATTTGAGAAAACAGTGTGATCAGACCTCTAATCTTTTGTATGGTTATTGTTACCAGACTGTGATATAGGGAACGGGGTAAGTACAAATTTCATCGAGGTATAAATTCCTTGATATTCGTTTCCAGCATCATTTGGCAGGCCAACCGCTATATTAAGCGTTTTATTTTTTGAAATATCGAGTATTCCGAGATCAAGATCCTTTAGTCCGCTTAATTTTCCGCTATACATTGGTGAGTTATCTTTCGGATCAGTAATTATTAAATCGAGTTTATTATATAACTTATCGCCTCTCTCCATCTCAGCACTAATGTCAAGGGAAAAGTCCTTCTTCCCTTTATTTATCACTGTCAACGGTGCACTTACCTTATCCCCAGGTGCCATATTTTTCACCCTTATGAGTTCTTTCCCCGGACTAATAGTTATTCCTAGGTTTTCATTCCGAGCTTCTACAGCGAAGACACTACTCGTAGGAATTAAAAAGAAAACCATAGTGAGGCCGACTGTGACAAATATAAATAACCCGAGAGTGAAAAATATTAGCTTCTTTTTCTGCACCGATTTCAACCTTCTTTTAAATATTGATTTCTTAAGGGTCGTCTATTGATTTTTTCTGTTGCATTTGAAGTAAAAGCCAACCACATAAGCGATTGGCCTTTTTTATTATCGGTTGGGATTATTATCCTGTTGTAATGTTGAGCCAATTGTAACCTTTGCATTTTTAATCTGCATTAATTTTAACAGTCTTTTTGGGAATCTATGTATATGGTAAACACTACGAAATCATGTTATATATAAACGCCAAGATCTATCTAGGTTATTTATTACGTATTAGTTAACCACCAAAGTGGTTGACTTTTACTCCAATCCTTTAATTAGCCCAATACTATCTTGAATTGGAGCGATTCCCTGGTTCTGTGGTGAACGTCTTTTGACCACAAATCTCGGAACCGTTGTAAACAGTGGCAGTATAGGTCAAACCATCAATGAACCGATTTTTATCACCATAAATATTTGCTTGATAGTGGCCGCCATTACAACTCAGACCATTACCCAAGATATACGTATTAGTAAAGCCTCCGCCGGAAATAACAAGCTTTACGTCTCTACTATTCCTTATAAAGCTCCCATCAGCATCAAAGCATTCGAATTTGATTGGGGTCATTGATCCGCATTTCATGGAATAGTCCCAATTACTAAAGGGCGGGTCAAAACAATTATGTCTCGTCTGTTCCGGAGATAATGTGAAGTCAAGAACTCCTTTAACCGCCTGAAGATTATTACCTGCATCCAAATCCATAGAAACTACAAATTTCGGTTTGTAACCTGTACAACCTTTTCCTAGATACATGATGGTATCTAAAGGCTGACTGCCGCCTAGGATTTCTTGAAATGTGCCGTTAAACACAGGCTTCGCATAACTGTCTTCCGGTGAATAGACTGCCACCTTCATGTGATTCAGAAAATCCTTATAAGTCTGTGTCCCTGGGGAGATAGTACCTTTTGGGCCAGTCAGAGAATCCAATTTTGCTGATATTTGCGTAAACTTAGCCTGGCTTCCCAAGTTATTTACTGACCAGTAGCGTGTAACAGTATCTCCCGGTGCCCACCTGCCTGGAATTTCACCGGAGGGCGGAGAAATAGTTTTGTCATAAGGGTGGGTACCAGTTGGATTAGAGTTGGTGTCATAAAACATAGTTAATAGGGAGGTTCGCCCGGAACAATTTGCCATTAGCGCTAGGGAGCGAAATGTTGTATTAGTACTCTCCGTTGGAGATGATTGGACATTAATTGTTTCGGCCTGGAATGTTGCAAATTGATTAGAGGTATTGGTTGTCGACGATGTCAACAATGCATAAGTCCCTCCGCCAATCAACAGACCATTCCCTATGAACATAGCCGAAATAAGGGCTATAAGCCGCTTTTTCAAATTACATCTCCCCTATGAATACCTCTCAATTAATAAACAACAGCATTTTAAACATACCCCAACCACATATAAAAATGTGGTTGGGAGTTGACTATTACTTTAGGGGTTATTTCTGGCTTGGGAAGCATGAACTGTGAAATCAAATACGAAAGATTGGCCTTGAATAAGATTATTGGCAGATGGATCCATTGTTGCCTTAAAGGTAATATTAGCTGGCGAGGCAGCAGATGGATTGGAAGGGTTAGGTGTTAGTGTTACATGGGGAATATTTACATAATCGTTTAACAAACCAGATAACGGTCCATCATATAGAACCTTATCTCCCGCTGGATACAAAACTTTAATATTCATTTTGCTAATAAATTCGTCGTAAGCAGCACCTGAAGATGTTGCCCCTGAATGAACAGTCGCCTTTAACTGATCTAAATTAGCCTTTAAGGTTCCACGGTTATAAACATTCATGGCTCTTGTTGCTTTATCGCCAGGAGCCCAGCCGCCAGTTGCCTCTCCGCCAGGCGGCTGATTTGGATCGTTTTTATTAGTATCATAGGGATATTGACCTGTTTCATCAGTATTTGCAGAATAGAACATAGGTCCCGGAACAGTATCAGATAAATCTCTTTGTTGATCTAATATGACTGTACCCGCTGTAAAGTTATTATTGGTGTTCGTCGCATTGTTAGTGAACAAGGCATATGTTCCTGCGCCAACAAGCAAGCTAACTGCCATAACACTCGTTGGGATTAACATTAGGAGTCTCTTTTTCATCTTATCCTCCTTTTCTGAAGGATTTTGCCTTCAGCGGTTATAGATTCAAGACTGCCTTATTATTCAAAAAGAGGGTGGTGTTATACCCACCCTCTCCTGATGCTAATCGATTATTCCCAAGCGTTAGGGCCTGTGCCGTCAGCGTTAGTGTTGTTGCGAGCTTGAACAGCATCGACTTTTACATTAAAGCTTCCGTCTGCACCTTGATATGAATCGTCTGCACCAAGCGGAAGGCTATAGTCAACATTAAATGTAGTTTCATCACCCGGTGCCAACTTAACTACGCTGCTGTCTAAAGTTAAAGTCATAGGAGTAGCACCTTCAAACAAGCCGCCATCTTTAGATGCGTTAGTTTCATCTTGGTCAATCTTAACCCACTCATCCAAAGTACCCTCGTTCTTAACTGTCATGGTTAATGTTTTGCCATCTCCAGGCGCCAGATTGCCAGCGTTGATTTCTTGAGAAGAAAGAGTTCCGCCAGTTTGGTCGGTAACAATGACAGTTCCGGCTGTGAATGTATTTCCTTCGTTCGTTACATTACTAGTGAACAATGCAAAGGATCCTGCTGCCATGATTGCAGCTCCTACTGTAGTGGTTGCGACCGCCATTACCATTTTAGTTTTAAGACTCATTTATAATTCCTCCCTAAATTTTTTCCCTTATGTAAAGGGTAATTTATTTGAAACCTCCCATGCCTTTACGAATGGACCTTCTCCTCCTCTTCGTCTGGTGAGAAGTATTCAAACCAAAGTTTAAAACGATGTTTTAGGCCTTCGTAGCATTCTCTGAGGTAGCATCTGATGAGGCATTTACTAAATCAGGCTTTTTGTCTTTCTCTATCTTCATGATCTCGCGGAACAAACTGATCATAGTTGTCAGAATAAGAAGCGCGCCAGGAACAATGATCAATAAGATAATTCCCATTTTTGACTTCATGAAATTAAGATAATAACCGACATAGGGAATTGTAATGTTTTTATATTGAGCTACTACGTTAGCTGCTGGTACAAGTCCAGAATCGGCTGCGTCGTTTGCATCACCTTTAGTCTGAAAT
This sequence comes from Desulfosporosinus sp. SYSU MS00001, assembly GCF_049943955.1. Classification (NCBI taxonomy): domain Bacteria; kingdom Bacillati; phylum Bacillota; class Clostridia; order Eubacteriales; family Desulfitobacteriaceae; genus Desulfosporosinus; species Desulfosporosinus sp. SYSU MS00001. The sequence continues at coordinate 153,237 of NZ_JBNFTW010000001.1, read as the reverse complement.
GCCGGTGCCCCATCTTGAGTTTTAACCTGTACAATTCTGTGAGTAATTAGCATCTTTGGATTATCGATCGCTTTGAAGGTGATTACATCGCCAACTCTGAGGGTTTTGGCATCAACACCAGGCTTATCAAAAATCACCGACCCCGTATGAATCCCCGGTTCCATAGATCCTGAAAGGACTTCATACATCTGTAAGCCGCCAATTTCAGGTACCCCTTTGATCCTGGATGTAACTGCTGTATAGACTGTCACTATTAACGCTATCCCCAAAATCACCGTAACAACAGTACTGCCCCACTTTAGTACACGCTTCATTCAAAATGTCATCCCTTTCTGTTAATCAACATTTGTGTGGTTTATAGCACTTAACTAATCAAGTTGCCAGTCCCCACCACAACTTATAGAAAATCGAGTTTCTTAAACTATTCATTACTACAGTTAAGCCTTAAATCAGTTTTTTGTTCGGATCTATAATCTAGTTACATTATCATTTATCTCGATCTTCTTTTCTTCACTCTAACGTTCACCATTGACGATCTTCCAGAAGTGATTAACATCACACTTTTAATAATCCACGCCTATCTTGCAGTACCAATTGAATTTCCACCGCATCTTACACTTTAGTAGAATGATTTCGGTGCTAGATAGTAATTTTGTGGTTACTTTGGAACCGTCAGTTTTATTTTTATAAAAAAGGGCCGTTGCTTGCGAACTATGTTAGTTCGTTTTGCAACGGCCCCTGGGTTATCCCTAATTATCTCTTCTATCATTAGACAGTTATTCGCTTTTGCATAGCAGATAAAGCAGCTTGAGTACGATCAGAAAAGCCCAATTTAGAAAGCACCTGACTGACATGCTTCTTTACCGTATACTCAGTAATAAATAACCTTTTGGCAATTTCTTTGTTATTCAAACCTTCTCCAAGTGCACGGAAAACTTCCAATTCTCGGGGAGTCAGTTGTTCCATGAGAGTATCGTTTTCGCCTTTATTTATCATAAAATCAACCATGCCCGGATCGTAATATTTTCGTCCTCGATGCACAAGTCGGATGGCGGAGAGCAGTTCTTCCGGAAATGCTTCTTTTAGGACATATCCATCGACTCCGATTTCACATGCCCGGCGGAAATCCTCTCGATTACCTGATGAGGTCAAAATAATATATTTAGAGGTTGAAATCTTTTCCTTGCAAGCCTTCACTATGTCAAGTCCCGATGCATCCACTAGCCTTAAGTCAACAAGCGCTATGTCCGGCTGGGTGTTAATTATCAGATTAACGGCTTCATCCTCATTTGAAGCTTCACCAACAAGCTGCATATCCTCTTCATTTGAGATAATCGCAATTATACCTTGGCAGACTAAAGGATGATCATCGATGATGACTATGTTCATGCTACTCCTTCTTTCTTTGCTTTCAATTCCTGACTAGTCGTTAAAGGAATAAGAACCTCAATTTCACATCCCGTTCCTATAGTGCTTGAAATATTGAAACTACCTCCAAAGGCCTGAGTCAACAACAGCATATTTTTTAAACCAAGCCCATTATTCTTTTGATTTTCCAGGGCAAATACACTGTCAAATCCCTGCCCGTTATCCTTAATGCTTAGTTCTAAATTTTTAGGATCAACACTAATTTTGACCAGCATTTCTGATGATTTGCCATGCCTGACTGCATTACCTATTGCCTCCCTAATAATACGGTACAACGCTTGCTTTAATTTATAGGACACAATCTCTTCCTCGCCGTGAAAATCAAAGTTTACAGTCACATTATTAAGGTTTGCAAAATCTTGCAAATAGCTCATGATACTTTGTTTAAAGGCACTTTCTTCCTGCTTACTGGAACTTAAGCGATAAATAGAAGCTCTCAGTTCTTGGCTTGCTTCTTTGGCAAATTGTTCAATTAACTGAAGTTGTTTACCCACATCACTTTCATCCATCGTTCGTCTTTTTACATTTAGCGTATGAATCGCACAAAGAATACTAAATAACCTTTGCGAGACATTATCATGAATTTCATTACTGATACGATTTTGTTCGTCCAAGATTAAGAGTTTAGACGAAATCCTTTCGAAATACTCTCTCTCAAGGATTACAGCAATCAAATCCGCAAGGAAAATTAAAAGTTTTAGTTTTAGTAGATCCAGACCCAGATTATCGCCTTTCTTAATTTCTACTCCGATAAACCCGTATTTTCTCGCTGTTGAACGAACTGAGATAACTTCAAATGACGTATCCCGATAATTAAGTTCAAATCGATTCTTATCTGAATACGAAAAAACTTCTTTCTCCACATAAGTCTGAAACTGACAAACCTCTTCCGAGGGAAAATTATGTGTCATAAAATCTTCTGGTGTATCCTTATCTAAATTCACCCAAAGAAACGTGGCTTTATCCCCCATAATATCAACTGTTGATTCAAGCAATTGCTTCAGAATACCGGAAATTTCTCCTCGCAAAGAAATGGACTCGATTATTTGATATAAGGACATTAAATAATCCATTGATCGTTTCACATTTGAGTTCGCATCATTTAATTTATCATTCATCTCAACCAGTTGCTGTCTCTGTCTTTTTAAGGTTTGTGCTTGTAAATCCAGTTGATTAATCAGGCGGGATTGCAATATCATAGCAACTTGTATTTGAACATAAACAGCAATAATATAGGCCTTATTATGTAGAATTTGCAGCATATTTGGATTCGCTGCCTTGTAAAAAATAGAACTTGCAATAATAGCTGTCAGAAGATACAAAATTAAGTACAAATAATTATAAATCGCTTTAAGGTAGTTCGATGTAATAAAAACAGTAATAAATGCATACCAGATGAATGGACTTTCAAGACCACCTGTAGAGATTATCAATATAATTAGTCCTAATTTCTCAACAACAATTGTTATTTGTATACCTAATGTCGACTTACTTTTAAGGTACCTGTCCATTAAAAAGCAACTAGAAATTAATAATATCGAAATAACAATAATTTTTAATTTTAAATTGTCATATGGAGGTTCGCAGAAATAATATATCGACATAATCAACCATGATAAATAGCGAAAAGAAACAATAGCCTTTTGTTTTACATCGAGATTCTGGGGCAAAAATGATGAAACAATTCCCTTTGTTATATACGACCACGCTTTTGCCATAAACCAGCTCTCCTTTACCATTAAGCTCCTTTAAAGAACTTACTTTTGATCAACGGAATCAAATTGGTAGTTTTTGCAGTGGAATCTTTATATCACATAGGGTTAATCAACGTTTTGGGTTCGAGTCGTCCTCCTTTGCTCAAAAATAAAAGCACACCTTAAATTCAGGTGTGCCGGGTTCACCATTCGCTACCGTAACACAAGGTGACCATTTGAAAGATAGTTACGGATCATCGCTTTCACACTAAGACTATTTCGATTGCTGTATTTTTTTAATAATTATATTGTAAGATCGCCGGAATTTTCAACCATATTTATCCAACAATAATTATTATTATTCTTATTAATTCTCATTTATTCATTTTTATTCTTTTTGTTTCAACATTTCAAATGGATAGTCCTTAGGGTCCCTAATCGAGAATCGCAATGACGAGATACTTGTCCTAAAGAGTTTTTAAGGCAACCTTTAATAAAATTACTTAAATATGTTTTATCTTTATTTCGACATATGATCCTTTTAAAGAACTTTTTCTTCTTATTAGATATTTTAATTTGCGGCTCTGACCCCTCCATTACCCTTAATTTCTCAGAGTCATTCGAGCACCACCATTAGGACAGGCCCATATAATATTAAGATTTACAAATGAAGGAGGGCTCAAATTTTGGGTAAGCAAGGTCACGTTATCTATTACGGACAAAAATTAAGAAAAGCCCGCCTTGAAGCGGCTATTGGGACGCAAAAGGAATTATCTGTAAGGACAGGAATTCCTGCAAATATCATCAGTGATTTGGAACGAGGTAAACGCCGGATGAGCCCTTCCTGGGCTCAGAAAATTGCCGAGGTTTTAGGGGGAGAATGGACAGATTACACAGATTAACCAGGTGTGATTTAATTCCCGGTCTTTTCTGTAAAGGTGACAGTATTTCACGGACTCCAATATACTGAAATTAGGACAACCCCTCTTCATCTTTGAAAAACAGTCGGCAGTATCGGCTGTTTTAGCATCAAGAGTCGGGGGTGTGTCTAATTTACAAGGGAAAGGATGTGAAATTATGCCCGTCGTTGCCAGCACGAAAGACACCGTGATGGTCATAACCTACCAGATTGGTTTGACAGACCAGGGTTCTCCGAAGCTTACTACGCGCAGTTTTCCCAATATTAAATCGGCCAGCTCAGATCAAGATGTCTACGACGTTGCGACAGCCCTTTACAGCCTTCAAGAATATCCCTTAATCAGCGTAAGGAGAGATAACCGTGTCGATCTGACTCAGTAACAGATCGTGAAACAAGAATTAAGAATTAACAAAGCGAGAAACCCGAAAAGAAAGGAGGAGAATACCAATAGCCAGCACAACTAAAAAGGTCCTGAGAATGACCTTTAATAACGCAGCAGGAAAAGCCGTAACCATATCCCTGCCCCAACCAAAGGCCGAGTTGACAGCAGCCGACATCGAAGCCGTCATGGATCAGATCATCGCCAAGAATATCTTCCTTACCTCCGGGGGAGAACTCATCTCCAAGCGAGATGTGAAAATTATTGACACCACAACAGACGATTTATTCGATTAGGCGAAATTCATGCATTAAAGTCATTTTTAAAGGCACCGGGTTGCTATCCGGTGCCTTACTTTTCACAGGGGGTCTGACAACATTGTTTCCGATTGCACTCGACCCTCGTTGAGCCGCAGTATTGGCAAACCGTCCCGTGTTCCTCATAAGTTGCTGTGACCTCATTCCCGCAAACTAAGCATTTAAAGCAACAGACATTCTTCGTATAATGTCCGCCACCTATCTTAATCGCTCTGTCTTCCATAAGTGCCCTGACGACCTTCCTCCGTGCCTCGTCAATAATATTTTGGAAAGTTTGTCTGGAAATCTGCATCCTGGCTGCGCACTCTTCTTGCGAAAGCCCTTCCAGATCCTTTAACCGCATTGCTTCTAATTCTTCTATTTTCAGCTGAACTTCTTCAATTCCCTCAAGGCAGGAGCATTTCCCCTTGGGACAGGGTGCAAAAAACTTATTCTCAGGTATATATTCGACCCTTCTCCATTTAACTGGTCTAGGCATAGGTCTCTCCTTTCGGTTTGATCTGCTCTGTTGATACCTTACCTGAGAATAACACGATTATTGTCAAATGCCAATAATCGTGTTATTATTTTCATAAATTCAGTTACCCCTAAGGGGTGGGGTTTAATCTATAAGCCGAAGGAGACGTTGTGATGGGCAAGAAGGTAGTCATAGTCGGCGGAGTAGCTGGAGGAGCCAGCGCCGCAGCACGGTTACGTCGTCTGGATGAAGACATGGAAATCATCATCTTTGAACGTGGAGAACATATTTCCTACGCTAACTGCGGTTTACCCTATTATGTCAGTGGAGTCATCAACCAGAGAGATGCTCTGTTGGTTCAAACACCCGAAGGAATGAAAAAACGTTTTAATATTGATGTTCGAACCTTTAGCGAAGTCACTCGTATTTTACCCGCAGAAAAGGCTGTGGAGGTCCAAGAAGCTTACGGGAAGACCTATCGCGAAACCTATGACCAATTGATCCTTTCTCCCGGAGCAGCACCGCTTCGCCCGCCGATTCCCGGAATTGACGACATCGAAGCATTAGTCGTGCGCAACGTTACAGATATTGACCGTATTAAACAATATATTGATGAGAAGCAGCCTCGATCAGCTGCCGTCGTAGGCGGCGGATTTATCGGCCTGGAAATGGCAGAGAATCTGCAGCATAAAGGAGTAGACACCACGCTGATTGAAATGAGCAATCAGGTCATGGCCCCCTTGGACTATGAAATGGCTGCCATTCTGCATGAACATATTTTCAACAAAAACGTGGACCTGATCTTAGAAGACGGAGTAAAATCCTTCACCCAAGAAGGAGATAAGACTCTTATCACCCTGCAAAGCGGTAATCAGGTTGAGACAGAATTGATTATCCTGGCCATCGGTGTCAAACCCGAAATTAAACTCGCTAAGGAAGCCGGATTGGCTATTGGCGAATTGGGCGGAATCAAAGTCAATGAGAAGCTCCAAACCTCAGATCCTAACATTTTCGCCGTCGGCGATGCCATTGAAGTGAAACATTTTGTCACCGGAAAACCGGCTCTCATCCCTCTGGCTGGTCCCGCCAATAAACAAGGCCGCATCGTTGCCGACGTTATTGCCGGACGCGACAGCAAATATGAAGGAACCCAAGGAACCTCCATTGCCAAAGTTTTTGATATGGCAGCAGCTTCTACCGGTGCTAATGAAAAAATGCTTAAACGATACGGAATTCCTTACGAAGTCATCTTCACTCACTCCGGCTCCAATGCCGCTTATTACCCCGGAGCCACCCGCCTGTCCACGAAACTTCTCTTTGATAAAAGTAATGGCCGGGTCCTGGGAGCACAAATTGTCGGCATGAACGGTGTCGATAAACGAATCGACGATATTGCCGGCGTCATCCGCCGTCAAGGCACCGTCTATGACTTGCAGGAACTCGAATTAGCCTATGCCCCACCCTTCTCCTCCGCCAAGGACCCGGTCAACATGGCCGGCTATGTGGCTGAAAACGTTATTAACGGTGATGTCCGTATGGTTCAATGGTATGAAGTCAAAGATATGAACCCCAACGATGTCTGTATCATCGATGTCCGCACTATCGAGGAACGGCGAGGGAAATTCATCCCCGGGTCCATCCATATCCCTATCGATGAACTCCGCGACCACCTCTCCGAACTGCCTAAAGACAAAGACATCGTCGTCTACTGCGAAATCGGTTTGCGCGGCTACGTCGCCTATAGAGTTTTAACGCAACACGGCTTCACACGCGTAAGAGATTTGACCGGCGGTTGGCTGACCTATTTTCCTCCGGTGTTTGGCTAAGAATAAAGCATGTTTCACATTAATCCAGAGACATAAGACATGCTAATCATGTATTAGAATCTCTGAATCAACTATAATTGTTCAAAAAGGAGTCCCTGAAGGCAATTAGCTTACGCCTTTCAGGGATTCTCTGTCTGTTTATGTGTTTATCTGTTTATCCGGCTTATGTGTTAATGTGTATATGTTTGTGTGTTTATGTTTTTGTCTTTTTAGTTTATCTTCTTGTCTGTTAACTTTATATATAAATTAGAGCTTACTGCTTGGTCCGAAGATTTCCTACTTACATATCCCCCTGTATTTAGTTAACTCAGCAGTATACTGCTCTCGATCTTTTGTCATCTTTTTGGTCATTTCAACAGGATCAATATCCGTGGTCTGATTCGTCAATGTCAATTGTTTGTAAATAAGCAATGCCCTGAAGTCTAGATTGTACGCCGATAAATACGATTGTAACTCGTATGGATTGATGGCTCCAGTTGGATCGTTAGGTACTTTTAAAGCATATAGCCGATCATTAATAATTGATACTTTGTTCAAGCCCGCCTTCACAGAATCAAGATTACTTGGGTCGGTTGAATTGGTAAGGTCATCTATTTCGTGTAAAAGAACCTCTGTATCGTCAAAGAACTTAGTAAATGCTGCTTTATCCAATTTCTCAGTGTTATTAACAGGATTATTAGTATCTTTAGTCGTAGTAACGGACTGATTAGTCTCTTTAGATTGAGTCGACTGGACAGCATCTGACGTTGTTTGTGGAGATACCTCAGCATTTTGGGCTTTCGAACTTCCACATCCAACTAAAAACACTGAAACCATGATCATTGCAACGAAAAACTTCTTCATTCTTACACCCCTCCGATAGTATTATACTACATTGAGGGTAATGTGGATTGTTCTTAAGATGATTAGGAAGATAAATCAGTTAATATTCAAAAAGCGTTTTAGTACTTAACTCTGCGATTTCCTGCGAGGTAACTGTTCCTCGCCAAGGGAAACATTTAATGCCTTTAACAGCCTTATCCATTGATTTGGTGTCCCTTTATTTAATCCCTGTTCGATACGAGTGAGATAGTGTTTCTTCAAGCCTGTTTTAAGTTCTAAATCCTGCAGAGTCATTCCCCTATATAACCGCCACTCCTTTAAATTTCGGCCAAAAAGATTCCCATCCATTTCTCCAGTCTCCTTTTATACTCAAGCGAATTAAATTCACAATATTAGTCATTATACCATATATGTCCTATTTTGCGAACCGGAAAGGGTTTTATTTCTAAAAAAAGAACTTCACTTTATAATCAGTTTTAGCAACTTCTTATGAATTTTAGAATAAATGGCAAGCATCTAAGAAAGGAGGGTAACCTTGTGCCAGAACTCGGAAAAAAGCTTAAAGAAATTCGGCTGACTAAAGGCCTCAGTGCTAAAGAATTATCAAAACGGTCTGGGGTAGCACGTAGCCTTATTAGTCAATTGGAGACTGGAAAACGACAATCAACCGGCATAGATACCATTAGTCGCTTAGCACTGGCCTTAGAGGTTCCCCCTACCGTCTTTCTCAGCAGCGAATCTATCCAAGCACCGCTCTCAAACTTAAGAACTTCTGAAGGCTCTTACGGTAACGAGGATCTCATTAATTTTACGATTAAGGAAGAAAGCCGGCCTTTCCTTCGTCTAGCTCAAAAAGCAGAAGAAGCCGGTCTCTCACCGGACCTTCTGGAAGATTTGCTGGATATTATCGTTAAACTTCGTTCGGAATCTCGTTACCCGAAAAAATCCAACTAAATAGTTCAGAAAAGAAATAATCCCTGAAAACCAGCGACGATCTGGATTTCAGGGATTGTTTATTATCCTATTTTTTTCCCTAGGCACAATAGATATTTTTATTTATCAATACTTTTCACTCCGATTTAAGAGCTATAAATTTTGGTTCAACCCCACCTTTTCCATCTATATCATACGATTAGTACAAATATGCAGAAAGGATTCCCCTGAAAAACCAAACGAATCATGTCTTTCAAGGGAATCCTTATTAAACTGTAATTGCCATTTCTACTTGTTTTCTCTAAATTTTACAGCAAGTCGCTTTAAACTTTTTTGAATCAGAATTCTGAGACTGATTTTCTTGTTGTTCCAATAATTCGCGGGCAATTCTCTCCTTAGAATGAGCACTGTAATTAAATAATAATAAAACAGTCAAAGCTAAGAGATAAAGAATAATAAATTTCATCTGTAAACCCTCCGGATTTTCAAAAGAGTGTCTTGTGAAAAATAAAAATCGCTTACCTATAAAGAAAGGTACAGCGACAATAGCAACAACTTTTCGGCGGCCTGGCAGTCATCAGCGTTATCCGGAAGACCCATAGCTTTGCGTCCTTAGTTTTCACTAAGTTTGCCTTTATCGCTAGTAATAAGTATCAATATGTAAATTAATCAAATTATACCACGAAGATAGCAAATTATGTGTCGAAATAAGTAATATGGAATAAATAGTTAAAAACTTCCCGGTTTTAATAGTCAACAGGCATAATGAAAGAATGAATACAAGAGCATACTCGATATGGTTTTATTTTTAGCTTTCATTAAACAATGTTATTCCTTATTCTCTGGTTGCTACATATTTTTGAACGAATTCAATAGAAAAACTTCACTTTCCTTACTGTGAATTTACTTTCCTCCGTCTGGTGCTGTATCTGCTGGATTCTGTTTTATTAAGAGAATAATGTCCTTCCTTTGTTACAATGTCCCTATGCCAACTCCATATTACGAATAAATTCAACGCGTGTATAAGACAGGAAATCGATAATAGTATCGTAAATTCCACTTATCTTCTTTTTCTATTATTCAAGCAGTTTACATATCTTCAATTATGCAGAATGCTTTTAGGTGTATGAACGTGCCGCTTCTTCCATAGAGTAAATATTGCCCATCTACTTTACAAATAGTCCATACTCTTTAGAAGGTTCCCGAGGGCGCTCTATTCGTGGATTTTTATAAGCAAGTTCTTCATAGTCTTCATTTCCAAATAAGCATATTTTTCATTGATATAGGATGCTAACTCCTGCCCCTTATCGTTGTGAATAATCATAATAAAAGCTCCACTTTCGTTATAATGATACTTTTCCTTAACTAGAGAAGACGGGACATTTTTTGAAACATAAACCACAGCTTACGCATAATTCTTTTTGCAAGACCCGATAACGAAAACCTACGTCAATTTCTTTCATTGTAATAGCATGAAAGAGGCAAACATTTACGCATGCTTCACAACAACTTAAAAAAACAGGTATATTCATAGGGGTTGTCCCTTTAATTTATGTATAATCATATTCTTCGCTGAAAATATCATATTCTTGTTGGCAATAAAACAATAAACAACTGTTATCGCCAGTGAGATTAACTGAAAAATCTTGTTTCCGGTATAGTATGATGTTATTACTATTATACCCATAATAAGAGTTGCAACTATTGTATACTTAAATATTATAATTCTAACATAACGTTGAACTGTATAATACCGATAAATTGCCATGCTGCTATAAGCTACAAGTGATGACAGTGCGACTGCATAAAGACCAGCTTTCCGAATGAACAAAATATTTAATACAACATTCATTAACGCTGCTATAAAGGCTGTCTTTGCATTTTCCTTAGTATTTTTTTTTGCAAGGAAGACAACGCTAAACAATCCGCATATTATCTGCATAAACACAGCCACCATTAAAATTGGAATGATAGAATAGGCTGCATGATATTTATTATTGACAAAAAACGGAAACGCAAACGGCATTACAGCAATGATTCCAACACAAACGCAAAAAAAGAGGTTGAATAGATAGCTAACTGTCTCGCTTAAAAATTCATCCCTATCGTCATCGTCAATATGCTGACTCACAGTCTCAGTCCATGCCATATTGAATATGCCATAGAACGTATTGACTAGTCCAGAAAATTTGCTAGCCACTGAATAAATGCCATTCGCTGCAACATTGAGTATATATGTTATAATAGATCGATCTGAAGCGCTAATTACCCACCAAGAAAGATTCGTGGGGACGAGCGGCAAAGAGTACTGGTAAACCTCCTTCAGAACGGTTTTATCATAGAATTTAATTCCTACAAATCGCCATATACGTTGTGAGATAATCAAATAAGTTATTGCGACCAACTGTCCGACAATAAAGGACCAGAACATACCGACTGCTCCGACTCGAATCACTGCTACAAGCAATACATTCAAAAGTATAGTAATTGCCGCAGAGAGAAAACTTGCTACCGTGTAAGCAATATTATCTTCCCTTCCTCGTGCAAACTGCAATAGCGTACTTAAGAACACATTCAGCACCACAAGTATCAGCAGATAGATTTTATACTCCATCTGTATCCACTGTTGCGCAATGCAAAATACCAAAATGTAAACTAGACAATGTTTTAAGTTACTTGCCATAACACTCGTCAATAAAACACTTTGATGTTTTACGTTATGCCTACAGTCAAGCATAAATCGGAACAATCCAAGATCAACCTGAAAGTTGACGATGGGCAACAACAAAGTAATATATGTATTGATTAGGTCGACAATACCATACTCTTCCGGCGCTAAGATAGATGTATACAGTGGTAGCATAAAAAAGCTGACAAACTGTGTACAGAGCTTTCCAATCAACAAAATTGCCGTTCTACCTGCTAATTGTTTTCTTCTGCTTTCCATTTTTTCTCCTTACTGTCGCGAAGCTAACTGAAAAGCATCTGCTCAATAAAAATGCCAGGTCGGTTTTCCAGTAAGAACATATGGAAGATCACGGTTCCTCTCTTTGATCTTACGAGCCGGAATGCCTGCATATACCCCGAATGGCTCGGCATCCTTTGTTAAACAGGCTCGTGATGCCACTACAGCTCCCTCACCCACAATTACACCTGGTAATAGTGTGGAATCGGAACAAACCCATGCGTGAGACTTCATAACGACAGGTGCTCGATTCTCATTCTGCACACCAAACAACGGATCGTTTAATCCATGCTCTTCTGTCCAGATATGTACACCACTGCCCAACACAACATTATCACCAAATTCGATACCATTTCGCCCATCAAGAATGCAATAAGTTGAAATAACACAGTTACCTGCCTTAATATTCCACGGTGATCGAATTTCGCATCCGCCATAGATAACTGTTCTAGTTGTGATTTGCATGCAAAAAACAAAACGATAAAGAAAATTGCGTATTCTATGGCTAGGAATGTGCCCGATTACAATAATCGAGTACCGCATCCAACCATAAAAATATGGCTCCAACCAACTATAAATTCGTTTTATCAGAGGCAACTTTTTAGGTTGCTGGTTGTTTATTTGATTTTGATTCATTTCTTCCTTTGCCCTATGTCTTTGATCCAATATTCTTGCTAGCCTGCAATAGAGACTCAGGAACAATAAATTCAGAATATGTAAAATTAGAAAAAGAAAAATTATCATTTCAGCTATGCCCATATCTTTTTTCTCCCATCTTTAGCCTTTAGAGCATCATAGTCAACTTTCCGTATTTTGGAATTTCTATAAATATATTGTGTCATTGCGCAAGATGCTATATAGGGAAACATCGCTTCTGGATTGAAAAAAGCAGTTCCCTCAAAAATAAAAATTAAATAGTATGTTTGGTAAATTATACAAAACAATAAAATACCATAGTTTATGCTATTACCGTCTTGGAAAATTTCCCTTCGCCAAGCCTTTGTCAGTTTCACTGTTCTATAGTAGTTAACAAAGATAAATACATAAAAGGTAATGCTTCCCAAGATTCCCGTTTCTACCAGGAACTGCAAATAGACATTATGAATATCAAAATTAGCAAATACTTGAGTATCATTGTAGTAAAACCATCGCCAGCCACGGCCAATAAGTGGGCTCTGGAGGAAATCACGCCATCCTGCTGCCCAAAGATCAAAGCGACCAGTGGAAACGTCATCTGTGTTCATCATCTGAAACATTCTCATAAAGGGATTTGCTAACGCTGGGACAATTAGTATAGCCAAGTAAAGGATTATCATTGCTAAGAGGGAAATTAGTACCAATTTAAAGAAACGCCCCTTTGGTTTATTTATATGATACAAAAAGTATGCAACATAAAGAGCAATGATAACACAGAGCAATGGTCCACGCTTACCTGAAATTAATAATGCAGCCGCTTGAAAACTAATTGCAATTATATAAAGTTTTCTACTTTTCGTAGCATTTTTATCGCTAAGTAGCCATTTACACAATGTCGCAATTACGCCATTAGCGAGATACATACCGTTTGTGCTATAGTGTGCTGTTAACCCAGCTTCTGGATTTATATCATAACTAATTTGAGGATAAAGGCTCTGCATTAGCGACGCAATATGCTGGTAATAAATCGTCGGATAGGCGAGACAAATAATTGTCCAGAATGCATAGAAAATACCAAATACCATCATTATTGTTAGCAATTCTATGTGCCAGTCTGAATTTCTCCAGCAAACAATGAAAAAAAAGACTGGCAACAGTAATCCATACATACCAACAATACCTACATCCTTGATTGTATAGTTGTTCCAGAACAGCATGACAATAATCATACCAATCGCTGACAACACTACTATATCTACGATTACTTTACGTTTAATACAAATCCCAAAAATCAACCCTAAAAAAGCCATAGCAACAGGCATTCCAAGAAGAAATATAATATATATGGACGTGGGTATCATCTTTTGTAGGCTTAAAATGGTACTGCAATACAATCCTAGAAAAAGTGTAAATAATTTACAAATTAAGCTAATGCTATTAATTCTCACGGTGATCTCCCTTTTCTACATCGCCAAGAGCCTGCGACAAGAATTGCTGACTTTCAGCGCACAGAATTTCAAGCCTTTTAGCTATATGATCATAATCTGGCATCGGTGTTCCTATTGGTAAAATATTATTAGCGGCCAAACAATTGCCAAGTTCAAGCTTGTTGAGTAATTCTGTCATGCGCTGAGCAGTACCATCTTTCGGAATACTAAGAAAAGGCCTACGATAAATAATGGAAAATGCTGTTCCGTGGAAGGAATTTGTAACGACAAAAGCTGCGTTTCTGAAATAGGTTAAAAATTGCCCCGGTGTAATACCAAAACGTTTCGTAACAGGGATATCCCAAGCAATTTTCTCGAATGAAATGTCGATTACGCGAAGCTTCATCCGCTGTTGCATCTCGTGTACAATGCCAATAATTCTGTTCCCCCCCGTTGTCTCTTTAAACGCATACACCAAAACATACTGGTCGCAGTCCTCTATTTTCTCCTCAAAGGAATAATAATCATCCGCATGCAGTAAAAGTGTTGGGTCAAGGCAAATTGAAATTGATTTATTGCTATGCTCCTCCAATTCGGCCTTTTTTTCAGCTTCACGAAGCGAAATTGCATCAAAACGACCCAATAAACGAGAAAGAAGCAATCTATGATACTTGGTATCCAGTGCCTGACAGGGACTGACTGCATAAGCTATTCGATAGTGATTGTCACTACCAAAATCGAGGTAATATGCAGGATCAACACCAGATGTCACTAGGGGATTCCACACCTGATCACTACCACAAATATACACATCAGATTTCGGTGGATGTTTTTGTAATTCTTTGAGACTGTTGTACCTTTTGGTTAAACACAGATTCCGTCGTACGAACGGATCAAAGGCTTCTTCCAACTGGCCTCGACGTCCAGCTTGACGATAGCCACATATAACACAAGCTCCCCATCTCACAGATTGGAAAATTCTCTTTGATTTTTTCTCCCCCCATAGTAGTTTATATCTCCAATACATACAACGAAATGGATTGGCATATCTAGTATAGTATTGTTGCTGATAGTAAGGGCGATAATCGATTACATGCAGATCATATCCTCTTTTTTGTAGCAATGTTTGCAATGCGAGGCACTGCAATACTGCTCCATAATTATGTGCAAAATGGAAATTAATTAATGAGACAGTTATATTCAGCTTTTCCTTTTTGATCTCATTTATCATAATGAGGCTTCTACTTTCTTTATTAAATTATCCATAATAACATCCCAATCATAATATTTTACTGCAATGTTATAAGCTTCCTCTGTCATCAGGTTACAGCATCCATTATCTTGAATTGCTTTAATCACTCCCTTGGCAAAAGAATCCGCATTATCAGCAATAATTAATTCTCTACCATTCTCAACAGGAAGTCCTTCAGCACCAATAGATGTAGATACAACAGGCAGTTTAAATGAGAAAGCTTCCACAATTTTCAATCTTGTACCGCTTCCACTGAGTAACGGAACAATGATGCAGGTTGCTTTCTGATACAGTTCGTTTACGTCATCCACGTAACCAAGAAAATTCACATGGGGTGAACTGCATAGTTCTTCCTTCAATTTAGTTGTTGATTTCCCCGAACCCGCAATATCTAACTGAGCATCAGGACAAGCTACAAGAATTTTTTCCCATACCTCCTTGACAAACCATAAAATTCCGTGACGATTGCACGGATTGTCCAGGCCACCTACAAAAAGTACTTTCGATTTCGCTCTCTCCTTATGTTGAGCATTTCTTGCAACACTCAAATCAACTCCATTATTGGCACTAAACCACTTATCTGTACAAAATGGAAACTTCTCTTGATATAGCTTCCGATCACGCTCGGATACCGCAATGATGCGATGAACTGAGCGAATTGCATACTCTTCTAAACGAAGAACGCGCTTGTATTCCTCTCGATAATACATTCGTTTTAAATAACTTAGGTCAACTTGAGAGAAAAATTGGACTGCTTCGTGGTCGACATCATGCATATTCAGAATAACCGGTGGGTTATTTCCATTCTTCTTTAATCGTCTATTAAAATAAGGAAGACAAAACAGACGTTCCACCCAAAGAAAATGATATTGGTTTTCTGCAAGGAGCTGATCGATGGCCGCTTGCATACTCTTGGAATATATACAACATGCAATACCACTTTTTCCTGTGATAAAATGCCGAAGATGCTTTCTCTTACTAGGAATACCTTCAGGAAAGACCATTATTTTCCGGCAATATCTCTGAACCTGCTCCAATTGCTTTTCCGATACTGTGTCAATTGAATACATGACGAAGTCAATTGTATAGTACTTGGATAAGTGTTTCAGCGTATTTGCTGTACGTAATTTTCCACCGTTATCGGCCGGAAACGGTACTCTTTCTGAAACCATTAGTATAGTAGGCTTCATGACTTATTACCTCCAGGTTGATTTCTGAATTATTGTCAACCATTGCTGTGCTGCATGATTCCATGTATATTTCCGCAATACCATCCGTGGATTTTCTACTACTTCGGATATTATTATATCAAGATTAATGTCGGAATTTTTCGTATTCATGTAGTGCACAGAATCTCCGTATATTTCCCGCAACACCGGTATGTCGGATACGATTACAGGAATGCCGCATGCCAGAGCTTCCAATGGCGGTATACCAAATCCTTCGTACAGTGAGGGAAAAATCAGGCCCTTAGATTCAAGCAACAGCGCTTTCATTCGTTCGTCTTCCTGATACCCTACATAGATAATATTTCCGGTAAAATCTTCTGTTTTATCTTGCCACAAGGAAATATCTGTCTTTCCCATAATCACATACTGACAGGATGGATTATGCCTAGCATTTTCGACGATCCATTTAAAGTTCTTGTGTGGTGCTATACTGCTTACGGCCAGATAATATTCTTTTTTCTGGATCAGTGGAAATTCCTCAAAAATTGAATTATCTTTTTCCATGCGGTAAATATGCTCCCAGCCTGCACCAATCACATCTATTTTTGAGCACTCAATTCCTGAGTAAATTGACATTTCATGACGTGTAAACTCTGAGTCAGCAATCAATTTTCCTGCATAGGAAACCGCCAATTGATACGAAATCCAAAATTTCATCTTCGTCAAAATTGTTCGCCAAGAACGTTTACCATCACCCAACCTCAAAATTCGAATATCATGTACAACTATAAGACTTTTACGATAAAGGACACCCTTTCCAGCTAAATTGACATAGATAGCTTGACACTTCCTGGCATACATCTCCGCTTTAAAATAATCCCATGCAAATCCCTGTGGTAATTGAACAACGCGAATGTGCTTAAAGTGAAATTCTTTCTTAGCATTTTCAGGAATAACAAGGTCAATTGATAATGAGGTATCGGCATGTTCATCGAGTCGGTTAATAATCTCGTAAGCATATCTCGGTATGCCATTGATCGGATACATCAACACACGACCATTGATCACTACATCTGCATGCATTAATACTATTTCCTCCCTTAATTCGAATGTATTGCATATTTCTGCATAACTTCTAGTAACATGCTGGCAGACATATCCCAACTGAAACGACATAGAGTATTCTGCTTATCCTCAACAGGCTCTTCCAGGATCTGGTCTAAATTCACATTTGCATTGTCCGGTGAAATATAATGAACACTGTTTCCCAGCACCTCCGGTAATGAAGTTGCATTGGAAGAGATTACGTTGGCCCCTAAAGCCAACGCTTCCAGCGGCGGCAAGCCAAACCCTTCATAGATAGAAGGAAACAAGAACGCACGACAATTTTTAATTAAAGAACATGCGTCCTCATCCGAAATAAACCCCAATATATGGACGTTTTGCGGAATCTCTATGACATTGTCTGTTTCGTAATGCTTACCAGCTATCACAAATGTAAGATCCGGATTTTTGTGTGCAGCTTCAAGGATCCAACGACCATTCTTGTTCTTAGCTAGAGTTGCAAGTGAGAAGAAATAACTCCCAGGAGATAAAAAAGGATAGCGTTGCTGCCAATCCAGGCTGTCATTATAATTCAATACATGTTGCCATGCATTTGGTATTACTTTAACTTTTTCTTTAGCTGCAGGGTAATAGCGAATAATTTCACCTTTACTATAATCACTAACTGTCAAGACCACAATCTCACGATGAGTAGTAAACCAGTACTGAAATATATGCCAATATCTAGATAGTTTGTTTCGTAGAGTCGTATAGTGTAAAGGATTAGCCTTATACATTATGTCATGAATCGTCGTTATCCCTGGCCGTGAGAAGAATGGCGCTACATTACACAGATTGAGACAAATAGCTTCCTTATGCCTGTTCATGTAACGGGCTAAATCAACTTGTTCCCAAAGCATTCCAGAATGGATTCCATATTTTTCGATATGAATGTTCATATAGTTCGGTACATCTTTAGCATTGGGCGGAAGTAATAATGTAACGTATTCATCATTAGTTAAATACTTGTCCAATGTCCGTACTAATTCACTCGCATATCTTACAATTCCCATCATGCGATCTGCCATGAATTTTCCATTTATAACATAAGTGTACTTCATATACTCCGTTTCCTTACCTTAATGAATTAATTAGGCTTTTAATTTTCTTAGAAAATTGTTCTCTCATAAATTGTTCGTTAACTCTCTGTCGCGCATTTTTCCCAAGTTTTTTTCTCAGTTCTGTATCAGATGCCAACTTTCGAAGGGCTCCTGCATAGGCTTCCACGTTTCCGTTAGGGCACTCAATTCCCGTGACCCCATTAATGTTTACATAATTCACTCCGCTTCCCACTATTTTAAAAGTTACTGCGGGCTTTCCAAAGTACATACCTTCGGCAAGCGCAATTCCAAATGCCTCATTTTTTGTGATTGACGGGAAACAGAAAATATCACAGGCAAGATAATATGCAACCATTTCTTCATTACTAATACGCCCTAAAAACGCAATTTTTGCATCTCCTTGTGCTTCAGTCTGCAGCCGCTCAGTTAATGGACCTTTCCCTCCAA
This sequence comes from Desulfosporosinus sp. SYSU MS00001, assembly GCF_049943955.1. Lineage (NCBI taxonomy): Bacteria > Bacillati > Bacillota > Clostridia > Eubacteriales > Desulfitobacteriaceae > Desulfosporosinus > Desulfosporosinus sp. SYSU MS00001. The sequence goes on along the minus strand of NZ_JBNFTW010000001.1, from coordinate 134,401 downwards.
TACAAATTCGAAAATTATCATCTAACAACTTACTTGCTTTGATCAAGTAAGTAAATCCTTTATATGGAATGTGCCTACCGAGCCCAAAACATAGCATTTTTCCTTCATACTTTTTTCTCAATTGATCAGCTTTTATACTAATTTCTTCGGTGATCTGCATTCTTCTTGTTCCGATACAATTAGGTACTACGATACACTTATTTTTATACCGATTAAGATATGGGCTTCCTTCTATATAGTTCGGGCTAGTGGCTACAACCACGTCCGCCCACTCTAGCAATCGAATTGTTTGTCCATGAAACAGTTTCCCTAGAAGTTTTTGCTGTGTAATATCCAAATGCCAGTAAAGAATTAATCTAAGATTTCTCTTCATGTATTTTGATAATAAAGATGCCACAAATGGATTTGGATAATGAAAAATCACAACCTCCGGTTGAAAATCATTTATTAACTTCGACAATTCCTGAGCATATGTAAGAGAAAGTGATTGAGACTGTATCTTTGCAATACATCCGCAGCGGATAACATCAACTCCATCTACTTGATCGTGAACTGTTTCTTTTCTCTTGCAAATGTAATCACCATCAGAGGCATGTTCGTTGAAGCAAATAATTTTTTGTTCTATATCGGACTCGCCCTGAAGTACGTTAACGATATCACGTCCAACCTGCTCAACACCTCCAATATTAGGATACATATAATTAGGAATTTGTAATATCTTCATAATTAGCGAGTTCCTTTCACAATCCGAAGTTAATTGTTACTCAAGCCCTTTTTTACCACAGTCATCAAACCAGTCTTTCAAAGTTTCCTCAAAGAACTTGTAGCCACTGGCTAACAGTTTATTCCCACTGATATTGGTTGAGATCATTAGCTTCTTCACTCACGCTGAATTAAGTCCAAGTTTATTCACTCAATGGGACCACGCTGCAGTCAATCAGCATCAAGCAGGGACTAATGGACATACCGCTTCAAATCGGTGGCTCTCTGAATCTCGTTGCAAATCTGCTCTATGGTATAAGACGGCTCAAAGTTACAGTCATAAATATCGGAACCTGGAAAGTTGTTATTGATCATCCGGTATTTCATAAAGCGTTTATGCTCTTCAACACAAATAAAAAGGCCTTGATTATATCCTTTCGACCCGGATTGAAGAAATAGTGATGCTTACGCTGGCCAAAATACAGGTGAGTAAAGTTGCCGTTTTCGCCCTTACCGTACACAACACCTGAGCGTTAAATAGTCAATTTACGATTTGCAACTTTTCCCTGCCACCCCTGATAAATTTTCTCTCCCACCAGCTTGCTAATGCCGTAGGGAGTTTTAGGGGTTGGAAGGGTGGTTTCTTCCTTTAGTTCTTCAGTCGAGCCAGGGCGCAATGGAACATGTAAAAAGTATCATTTTGTTGCCGCACTTTTCAGCAAAAACTGTTACACTCCGCGGATATTGACTCGAAATTCCCATAATTAGGATATCCAAGGGAAACTGTAGCCAAATTGAAAACGATATATCCTTATCAGTGGGCCGAAAATCAAACTCGTTGGGCTGCGTACATGCAAACGGATTAAACTAAACACATTCAATTTGTTCCGGCTACTCCAGGTACTACGCCTTGCTCACTCGGCATTGCAATGTCTGAAACATTTACCTTGTCATTTGGAGTAATTACCTCTGTTTTAAGCAGTTTAATGAAAATGTGTTCCTATAAATCCAGATCCACCCAAAATAATGTAATTCATAACTTAGTATCTCTTTACAGTTCTATGAGATAGGAATAATACAGTTCTTTTAAAGTTTCAAAAATACTATATTCCGGTTCCCAACCAAGTTCTGCCTTTATATAACTATAATCACAACAAATCGTCGATGTATCTACCGGTCTGAACCGTTCCGGGTCAACCTCAACAGTAATCTGTTGCGAACTCAGGGAAACAATGTAATCTAATATTTCCCTCAGGCTATATGCTTTTCCAGAGCCTACATTAAACACCTTTGTGCAGTCATCACTTTCTACAATCATTCGATAAGCTCTGACAACATCTTTCACATTACTAAAGTCTCGTTTAGCAGCTAGATTCCCAACCTTAATCACACCTGGTTTTCCAGACTTTTCAATCTCGGCTACCTGCTTACAAAAACTTGGTAATACGAAAGAGTCTCTCTGACCGGTACCTGTATGATTGAATGGTCTGACGCAGTAAATCTTTATACCATATCGTTCACGGTAGACCTCAGCGAACTTCTCCTGTGCCATTTTGGAAATGCCGTATGGATTGTTGGCATTTAAAGAAGTCTTTTCGCTTATTGGCTTATCTGATATCTCATACTCCTCACTGGAACCGATAAACATGACCTTCGCCTTTAGATTGCACTTTCTGATAGCCTCCAGCATATTCAATCCACCAATAACATTCACAGAAATAGTCGTTTGTGGAGTCCCCCAAGAAGCACTTACACTGCTAATAGCTGCAAGGTTAATGATGATGTCGGGCGAAACTTTCGCAACAAGTCTTGCTACTTCATCGGAATCCATTAAATCTGCTTCAAAGTACTGAACTTCTTCCTGTAATCCTTCTTTTTTGTCTATACCGCTCCCGCAAACAGAATAACCATTATCCAGAAATTCCCGTGCCAGATAACGGCCAACGAACCCCCCTATCCCAAATATCAAAACTTTTTTCATCTTCGCCACCCTATCCGTAAGAAATAAATACAGTCATAGACATGAAGCGTTTAAGAACAGCTGAAACCATGCTCTACAAACTCCTCGCCGGTAACCTGATTTATTAAATCAATCCAGCTTCCTTCTTTGCAAGCCGCAGATCATGTTCGGCCATGATCGCGCACAACTCCTCGTAACTGGTCTTCTGCGGATTCCATCCAAGCACCGTCTTTGCTTTGTCCGGGTTACCCCACAGGTTAACAACATCTGTTGGACGGAACCACTGAGAATTCACGCAAACAACCATCTTTCCTGTAGCCTTGTCGTAACCCTTTTCTTCAATGCCTTGGCCCTTCCACTCAATCTCAATTCCATCATTGGCAAATGCAAGGGTAGTGAATTCACGAACAGTATGCTGAACACCAGTAGCAATAATGAAATCATCTGGAACATCCTGCTGTAGAATCAGCCACATACACTCTACATAGTCTTTTGCATAACCCCAATCACGTAATGAATCCAAGTTACCTAGTTCAAGATGATCTTGAAGACCACATGCGATACGCCCTGCTGCAAGAGTAATCTTACGGGTAACAAAATTAGCTCCGCGGCGCTCGGACTCATGATTGAACAGGATACCATTGCAGGCAAACATGCCATAGGCTTCACGATATTGCTTCACCATCCAGAAACCATACTGTTTCGCAACAGCATAAGGACTGTATGGATGAAATGGGGTATTCTCATTCTGAGGGCACTCCTCAACTTTGCCATATAGCTCTGAAGTAGATGCCTGATAGATTCTACAAGTTTTATCCAGACCCGGGATGTGAACAGCCTCCAGAATACGTAAGACACCCAGTGCATCCACATCGCCAGTATACTCAGCAGCGTCAAAGCTGACTCCAACATGGCTCTGCGCCGCCAAATTATAGATTTCATCCGGCTTCACTTCATTCACAATGCGGATGATGCTGGAAGAATCAGATAAATCGCCGTCATGAAGCTTGATTACGTTCAGAGCGGTCAAATGGTCAATTCTCTCAGTTGTAGAAACGGAAGCACGGCGGATAATTCCATGAACCTCATAGCCCTTCTCCAGAAGGAACTCTGCCAAGTAGGAACCGTCCTGACCGGTGATACCAGTAATAAGTGCCCTTTTCATAATCGTTAAATCTCCTTTAAAACAATAATTTTGGACCTATCGAAAAACCCTAGTTACAGCCGCAGAATCTTTAGCAGCGTATCTTCAAAAGTTCTGCTTCCCCAATCACATGGCATCTACCAATACCTGCAGGAATAAATAGGCAGTCTCCCTTTGAAAAGCGAGTAGGTCTTCTATGTTCGACTTCAACTCCCCCGTCACCCGATAAACAGAGTAACACCTGGAATGAAGTCTCCATTACAGAAAATGAAAATCCTTGCTTAACCTGAATACGCTCCGTTTCAAAATACTTGCATCTACAGAGAATCTCCCTAGAACACCCAGGATAATAGTGGACTAACTTCGGTTTTTGACCCACATCTGGGGCCACACCCATGTTCATAACTTCAACCGCCTTATCAAAATGAAGTTCTCGCTTGTTGCCATTTTTATCAACACGTCCGTAGTCATACACACGGTATGTTACATTGGAGCTCTCCTGAATCTCTGCAACCAATGTTCCAGCTCCAATTCCATGAACCGTACCAGCCGGTACATAGTAAAGGTCTCCTTTATGCACCTTAATTTTCTGAAGACGCTTATCCAATGTTCCTTCTGCAACAGCATCTCTTAGCAGTTCAGCTGTGACAGTATGGGCAAACCCGTAGATAAGACTTGCATCGTCATCCGCATCAACGACATACCACATCTCTGTCTTTCCGTTTTGATATTCATGCTCTCTAGCATACTCATCATCTGGGTGAACCTGCACTGATAGGTCCTTTTTTGCATCAATGAACTTTACGAGAATCGGCAGTTTCTTGCTATTATCCACTTTACTCCCAAGAAACTCAGGATGTTTGTGTAGAACTTCAGCAAGTGTTTTTCCTACATATCTCCCATTAGCCACAACACTCAAACCTTCAGGATGAACAGAGCATTCCCATGTTTCAGCTAGTGGGTCTAAGTTGATTTTCTTCCCATATTCCTCACGAAGCCTTGTACCTCCCCAAAGATAATCCTTGCCCGTTGGCAAGAGCTTCATTATTTCCATTTCCGAACCTCCGAACTACTTATTCTCAGAGGGATACTTTCTCTTATCATCCGCACTTATACTTTCACCTAATTGGACTTCAATAATGTCCAGATTTGTTTCAGCTCTGACCGTGTGCTTGCATCCCGCTGCAATTGTTAGGACATCACCCACACGAAGTACCTGCTCCATATCGTCCACAATAGCCTTGCCGCTGCCTGCAACCACTGTCCATACTTCTTCACGATAATCGTGGCTGTGATAACTCATCTGCTGACCAGCCTGCATAGAAACCTTTACTGTCATAGAACCAGGCTGAACATCCATGACGGTGTACGTTCCCCAAGACTTTTCGGCAAACATCGCATCGCTACATACTTTATCCACAAAAGGCTTCATATAACCGCTACGCTCTTTATCAGAAATAAGGATGCCGTCTCCACTGGCCGCAATCACCATATCCTTGCATCCCATGCAAATAATCGGGATATTCAGTTCATTTACGACATGCGTATTTTCACAAGTATTATCCATAACAGCCTTACCCATTATGTCATCAGCCATGACCTCGGACATCATATTCCATGTGCCGACATCCTTCCAATCTCCGTTATAACGCATTACCTGAATGCTTGGCTCGTTCTCAACGACAGAATAATCAAAACTAATTTTGGTCAGAGTCTCGTACTTTGCATATAGAGCGCGATAATCTCTAAATTCGACTATGCTATGCGCCTTTTCAAGCAAGTAGCCCAAACGGAAAGCAAACACTCCTGCATTCCAAAGTGCATTTTGAGTAAGATAGATTTTAGCGGTTTCCGTATCAGGCTTTTCCTTAAACTCCTTCACCATGCTGACAGTATCGGAAGTTTCTGGAATGATGTACCCATACTTTTCACTCGGGTAAGTCGGTTCAATTCCCATGAGAGTGAGATTAGTGTTCTTCTGTTCTACCAACTTTTCAAGTTGCTGAACCGCTTCATAATAGGTGTTGTCTACATATGGATCAACCGGGCAGACAACAACACTTTCATCCTCTGCAACCCCAAGTTCATCATGGAGATAAGTCGCTGCAAGTAGGATTGCTGGAAAAGTGTCTCTTCTGCAAGGTTCGACACAAATTGACGCTATATCTCCCAACTGGTTCTTGATTGCACTCGCTTGTGACTTACTGGTTGCAATTGTTATCTTGGCATCTCTATCTACTGATGTAATCTGACGATATACACGCTGAACCATGGATTCATACTCACCATCATCATCCTTAAATAGCTTAATAAATTGTTTGCTTCTAACATCATTTGACAGCGGCCAAAGACGTTTTCCACTGCCACCGGATAATAAAATGATATTCATTAGATCATTTCTCCCTTTTATTTCAGGCCAACCTTCGTCTGGATTATATGCCATATTGACTTGCTGATTCTTTTCAACTGCATCTTGGTTTTTGACCTTTATGCTATAATAAATTTCAATTTTCAACTCTGAACCGAAGGTGTAACGCAACCCAAGAATATTCTTAAATACATTAGACATACCTTGGACTACACTCCGATTTCCACATAGTTGTAAAGGAAGGCAAACGAGGATATGTATACCTAAGGTAAAAACAAGAACGACAGTTTCAAAACATAAAACACAAAGGGGCTATTGATAGACCTTGGAGCATACAAATCGAACGTTATACAAAGCGCAAACGCGAAAAAGTGGTATTGACCATTTGTCCAAGCTCCCTCAATAAATACATGAAACGCGAGACCCATAGTCCCCAATATACATTCGCCCTAAGAAACCTTAAAAGAACATATACTAAAAAGAACAAAAAGTAATTAAGTACAATATGTGAATTAACAATTATATTTTCAACCTCATAAAAATACTTTCACCCGCCCTAAGCTAAATAATCAGAATGCACCTTTACGTTTAACTACACAAAAAACGGTTCTAAACAACACAGCTATATCAAACGCCATCCCTTGTTTCTCTAAATAACTCAATTCCACATCTGCTCTCTCTGGATATTTTAAACCACTACGACCTGAAACCTGCCACACCCCTGTTATTCCTGGTTTCATGCTTAGAAAAAGATGTTTTTTACTACCATATTCATTCAACTCATCCCAAACAATTGGCCGAGGTCCAACCAAAGACATATCACCTATTAACACATTCCAAAATTGTGGAATCTCATCTAAGCTTGTTTTTCTTAAAAAAAGTCCAATCTTCGTAATTCGCGGATCTTCTCCCTCTGGTAACTTATAATCATTTGAAACATATAGGTCATAAATAACTGGGTCTATTCGTAAAATTTCTTCTGCATCTTTTCGCATTGATCGAAATTTAAATATCCTAAAGGTTTCACCACCGATTCCTAATCTTTCTTGTGAAAAGAATATTGGCCGACCATCAGTAATTAAAATTAAAAATAATATAATAGAAAAAATGGGAAAAAGTATAACAAGTCCGATTAAAGCACCTACTAAATCAACAGATCGTTTCCATATCGGGAATTTCCTTTGATCAAATTGTATGTGGGCTTCCTCTCTAAAAACTTCCGAAGCTCGCATATTCATGTTTAAAAATCACTCCTTCATCCTAGTAAAGAATATCTTCACCGGACCTTATTTGTACTATCGGCCTGCTTTTAAGGAATTTATGATCTAATGTCACATGAGCGATGTAATAATAACAATAAAAAATTAGGGTTCCTTTATAGAGCCCCCCTTAATTTCTTGACTCTCTAAATTAAACTTAATACGTTTCGAAATACGCCCAACTCAATCGTTTAAACATCTCAATGAGGGCTTCAAGTCTCATCTCTTACTATTTCTAATTATCTATTTAACGTAAAATTTTTTGCCAGCTCAATCATATCAAGGCATCCTTATTTTAAACGCAAACACAAGCGAACCATTAAGTGAAAATTCAACGTTAATCTTGATTACCCATGAACTGTTACCGGAGACATTTTCTTGCTCTACCCGAGATCATGATTAATCACATAAAGCCTCCTCATCTCCAACTGATAGCTTGCCAACGATCTAAACGTATGCTCATAACTAAGACCGTAGACCTAAATATACGAATCTACGGTCCTATGGTTTAATGCTTCGTTGCACTTTTTATTTATTCTCTATATCCCTTTATTTTCCTTTAAAAAAAATAACTGTTAATCTTTTAAGAAATTACATTTTATGTACATGGTTTTATTTAAATCCATAAAATAAAAGAAATTACCTAATTTTTTTAAGTAATTTCTTGTGTTATAACTCATTATTAATTATTAAATTTATTATTTCGACATTATTTTTCCTATGATCGACCAAAGACTTCGCTTTTTCTTCTTTATATCTACATCATTCAGCATATAATCCGAACTGCACTGTATAACCTTCCCTTCAAGGATACTTCGGGGATTCTTAATGGTGACTTCTTCAAACCTTTCTTCACCTAACATTTGCCGGAGAGTCTGAAGTGCCTCTTTATTTGTCGATTCGCTGCGAGAAATACGATGGGCATCAGAACCGACAAAGTGAATCAAACCACTGCTAATCATCCTTTCCGCAAGCCGCTTCGGCTGAGGTCCATATCTTCCGCTTAAGCTCCTGAAGTCAATCTGAAAGAGGATTCCTCGCTTTGCCCATTCTGTTATACGTTGGGGCTCACGGAACAATCCCTGATATCTCTCCGGGTGGGCCAATACCGGCGTTAACCCCTCAACTTGCAATTCGAAGAAGACCTGATCCGTATAGCGAGGGATTTCCATCATTGGCAGCTCAACAAGGATGTAAGTACCTGTGTTACCCAGGGTCATTAATTTCCCATCCCGCGCCCATTTAGCCATCTCCGGGAAAATATAGTTCTCTGCTCCAGGAAAGACCTCTACGGTTATTCCTGCCTCGATCGCCCTTTGACGCACACTCTCGGTTGCCGTGAGTATTTCTTGCGGCTGCAGATAGTCAGTCCCTTCCATAACATGGGGAGTTGCCAGGATAGTATTGAACCCTTCTCCCTGCAGTTGACGCAGAATTCCTAATGACTCTTCCATACTTTTTGATCCGTCGTCCACGCTGGGAAGTATATGGCTGTGAATATCAATCATCTGAACTCTCCTAAAAACTATAGTTTAATATTGATCAGATACTCTTAGGTTGCATAATACTGTTATAAAACCTGATAAATCAAAACCGACCCTTTCAAAGCATGGAAAGAATCGGCCTTCGTTTGTTATTTCTGTTACTGTCCGCATTACTGTTTGTGTTGTCATTTGATTTGTCATTGTCATGCTTTTTGCCGTTTACGCCTTTTCTTGGAACCTTTGGAATTATCCGACCCATGGTAATAGTAATAATAGTAATATTCACTCGTCTTCAGATCTGCTTTATTAAGAACTACACCTAATATCTTAGCTCCTACTTTATCTAATTGTTCCTTCGCCCGTTGGGCATAATCCTTGTTGACTTCACCGGAGGCCACAACTAAAATAGCCCCATCAACTTCCTGGGCCAAAATACAAGCATCTGTTACTGCCACAACGGGAGGGGTATCAATCAGAAGAATGTCAAAATGCTCACTGAGCTCTTCAATTAACCGCTTCATGCGATTTGAGCCGACAAGCTCAGCAGGATTCGGCGGGATAGGTCCGCCGGTCATGACCATTAAGCCGGACACACTTGTTTCCCGGATATAACTCCAGTAGTCTTGATCTTGAACCAAAGCAACGGATAAACCTTCAAAATTCGGCAGCCGAAAAAGCTTGTGCTGAGTAGGATTGCGCAAATCAGCATCCATGACCAAAACTGTCTTTCCTGTCTGAGCGATGCTTACGGCTAGGTTGGCAACCGTTGAAGATTTTCCTTCCCGCGGACCTGCACTCGTCACCATAATCTTTTTCGTCTGAGAATCTACGCTCGTAAACTGAACATTGGTGCGTAGAGTTCTAAAGGCTTCTGAGATCGGTGATTTCGATTGCTCCAAAGTAATTAATGAATACTCCACTGAAATTTTCCTCTCTTATGCCTGTTTTCCGATCTTATAGTTTGGTATAACTCCTAAAACGGGAACCCCCAACAGTTTTTCCACGTCGTTAGAAGTTTTCACAGTGTTATCCAAATACTCCAATAGAAAGGCAATCCCTACTGCAACCATTAAGCCCACAACAAAAGCAATTAAGATATTGAGAATCTTGTTCGGTTTGACGGGGGCGTTCGGGAACTCGGCTTTATCAACAATACTGACACTGTCTACCTTTTTGATCTCAATCACTGCTTTGGAAAACTCTTGGGCCATAGTATTGGCGATAGATGCTGCCAGTTTAGGGTCTGTATTGCTGACTTTGATTTCTAATATCTCGGTTGTCTTCACCTGATCAACAGAGATGAGCTTATCGAGGTCCTCGGCAGTCAAAGGCAGGTCTAAATCCTTAATGACGTTTTCCTCCACAGTTCTGCTTTGAGCAATGGTGGCATAAGTTTTGGCCAATTGCTGATTGGCCAGCAGAACATTGTTGTCCAGCATTTGGGCGGCAGCTTGTCCTTCCTCAGTCGCCTTTTTTCCGACAATCAGGGTTGTAGACGCTTCATATGAGGGTTTAAGAATAAAAAAGCTGATAGCTCCGCTCGTAATGGCTGCAATGAGAGGTATCGCTGCTATGATTAACCATCGTTTTCTTAGCACTTCCAGGTACTGCCGTAAATCAATTTCTTCTTCCATTGTCGCCCTCCCATATGACCCCGTATTATGGCCGTTGAAGATTATTTATTCGAGGTGAGAAAGAATTTTCCTTCTAACTATTCTTAAACATTCTTTTACTAAAAAATTAATTATTCTCGCTTTTTTTATTTATTAAGCTAAAATTTGATTCATTTTAACTTAAAGGCCTATTTATTTTACAATCCATTAGAACAATATGTTTATGTCTCTATCTTAGCTGTAATAAGTATATAAAAGTCCCTTTTGTAATTATAACTTTCTCAGATGTGGAGGCTGTAAAAAACTAAAAACAGTTTTTTACAGCCTCCTAGTGGTTTTTAACTTTAATTTTTTAACTTAACCCAAATAACATTGTTTAACCATATACTTCTTAACGACAAGTTAATGTCCAGGTAACACTGCTCTGATCTTTGAAGAAAATTGATTTATTAACAAGCTGAGATAACGTTGCAGAATCCCATGAAGTGCTGCCTGCCAAAGCTGCGATGGCATCTTTGATTTGCTGGCTTTGAGTGATAGGGCTAAACCATTGGCTTCCGTCCGTACTTACTGATGTTGGAAGGGTGCCTACTGATGTCATGAGAAGATTATTAATACCCATAGTGCTAAGTTTCGTGCTTTCTTTACCAGCTTTTATATTGGCTGTAATAACGTGAGTTGAGCTGTTAACATCCATGGTAGCCCAATCATTATTCAGAACTGTAGTTGTGGAACTTCCCAACTTAAGTGTTAGGGATACGCTGCTTGCGGCATATCCGGACTTGGATAAAGTACCATTAAATGTAACTGTATCTCCAAATAATGCTCTAAGTGTCCCCAGACTTACATCTCCGCCGCTGATGGCGTTTCCAAGCAGGTCTGCCATGGTTATTGGATTACTTAATGAGAAGGTTTTATTGGTGAAGCTTAGCGTCCCGATCGAAGGAGAGGTCAAACTTGTAAGCGCCAGAGTGCTGTCGGCCGGATTGGCTGTAATTTTAATAGAAGTTATTCTTTGGTCATTGTTCGTGAATCCGACGAGATTTGCATTACCACTGGTTCCATTTACTGTAGAACTTGTTAATTCACTAGTACCATTTAAAATGTCAAAACTAACAATCTTCGTTGAATCGGTGGGTCCGCTATTGCCGCCACCGCCGCCTCCACCTGAACTACCGCCGCTTGTCCCGCCCGTCGAGGATGGCGGTGCGCTGGGCGTGGATGTGGTTGGTTTACCGTTAACATTACCTCCGCCGCTAACTAGAGTACCCGTTGAGCCAGACTCTAAGCTGCCGATACTTGAACTGCTGGGAATAGTAATGTCAGCTTTAGCTGAGGTCTTCATGCTTTCAATGACTGTATTGGCAGCTAAATCCACTTTAGCTGGGGATTGTACGTCTATTGCTTTGAATTTCCCATTAAAGGTTACTTTTTGATTTGGACTCGGTGTATTAACAATTACAGATGAAACAACGGCGCCTGCTGCTGCTTTCAGCGATACCTGGCCCTCAACAACAACCGGTTGATTAAAGGTCCCGCGCAGCTCGACAACCGGAGTCTCACCGGGTGAACTTGTGATTGTAACGTTACCCATGGAATTGCCATTGGCATCAATAATCGCATACGTACGAACGATTGTATTACCAAATTTGGAGGTTCCTGTGGCTTCGACATGTACGTCGCTGCTGTCACTATCGACTGAGAGGGTATCTGCACTGGTATTGGTAAGATGGATACTGTCAGATGCTCCGGAAAGTATAACGATGTTGGCAGCGGTTACACTGTCTAAGGTCGCTGTCCCCTTATCTCCCGGATCAACAAAGACAGTCCCTTTTACTGTAAGGTTTTTGAGTGTAATATTGTTGCCTTTTACATAAACACTGTAATCTGCTTTGGCATTCTGCAACGTCACATTATTTCCTGTTATCAGAACATTATCCGTCAGTTCTGCAGGCTTTGCCGTATCGGTTGAGCCTTCTTTGGCATTATCAGTCCCATACGAGACCATCGACGACAACGAACTCAAACCACTTGAAGGAACAACTGCTTCTCCTCCTAAAGCAACCATGTCAGCGGTCGACATAAATAATTTAACAAAATCCTTTGTGGAACTATCAATTTGCTGATTAACCAAAACAACCGGGGATTGGGTTTCAGCTGCCAAAGGTACTCCGGCTAAGGCATCGACTAAGGTTTCCCCATTGGCAAAATAGACTTTTTTATTCGTATAGTCTTTAGCGAGACCCTTCAAGATCTGAACGTTCGTATCATATTTCGTCTGCCCGGAGAAGCGTGTTGATTTGCCAGGTAATACGTTTTTAACAGAATCTGAGACAACGACACTTCCACCAACGACATAGGAATTTGTGATCTGACTTTTTACGCTGTCAAGATATGAACTAACCACAGATGGAAGGTTATTCTGAGTTGTCGTTAAAATAGGCATGCCCTGAGCAGCCGCAATTGGTGCAACGGAAAGAGCATCTGCCGGACTTAACCATCCTGCAGCTACAACAACACGAGAAATATCAGCGCCCTGTTTTGCCATTTCTTTTGCGATATTTACTGAAGTTTCATATTGGTCATACCCGCCAAGCTGAACGGGAGTAATGCCCATTGCTTTGATTTCATCAAGAACCGATTGTTTAATGACTGCCGTACCGCTTGTTATGTAAACTTTTTGAGGTTTTAAGCGGATTAACTCGTCCTTTGCCCGTGAATTTAAAGTTTCTCCGTTATTGGTCAAAAGAATAGGAGCTTTTAGATTTGTTGCCAATGGACCGGCTGCAAGGGCGTCAACGAGTGCATAATTCATGCCGGATGCAAGCACCACACTATTACACGTTCCAGTCCAGCCCTTTTCAGCCATTAAGGCTGCGGTATCATACTGATCTAAGCCGCCGATTCTGGACACTGAACTTGAAACCCCAGATGTACTTGATGTACTTGCGTTAGCTACAAAAGGAGTTAGGGTTGTCGTCAAAGCAACGGCAGCAACCATACAACCATTCAATAGCTTATGTTTCATTATTTTTTTCACAAATAGTGGCCTCCTCTTTCGTTTTTTAAAAGAATTCATGCTGGATTGGGTTTAAAGATTACCTTTATGTGGATAAGATGGTCCGTCATAACAATTATGCATTCTGATTCTAGTTCGCCGTCCAGAAAAATATTCCTGCTAAAATTACCCTTTTAATTATAATTTTTACTAAAATAAATATTATTTCTTCTATCTAAATAATTTTCAAGTTTTTTTAATATGAACCAATCAAAAAGGCATGCCCTATTGGGGCACGCCTTTAAGAACACCACTGTAATTATTATCAAATGTATTGATATAACCAATTGAGGATTATTTATACATTTTATATATTTTTTTCTATTTTGTTGTAACCTTTTTCCGTTTTAAAGACTCTATATATTGAAACACAAAAAATAACAGAAGGAGGAAAGTACATTATTTCTTAAGTGTATACGTCGTCAACATTCATTAAATTGAAAAAGGAGAGTTATGTATGCGAAGAATTAAAGGTTTATCAAAAGTTCTAGTCCTGATGACCGTAATGGTTCTATTTCTATCCACCATATTTACTCCAAAGGCTTTTGCTGCTTCAGCTCCCGAATTAAAAGATGGACAACCTATTAGTACAGTGATGAATTCAAATGTTACGGTATTCAGTATCACCGTTCCAGATCTGAACAAGAGATTTATCAGTGTCGATTCGGATTATCCCGTGAGAACTGAATTAGTTACCGCAAATTCATTCTATTCAAATATGATTCATTTTGATTCCGGCGCTTATAGAATGAATAGTAGAATCGCACGATACCTTATACCAAATACGGAATACCTTTTGTACGTTTATTCTAAACAAACTTCTGGGGCGAAAATAACAATAAACATGTCGACGAGTGGTCTTGATTCAAATTGGATTTATAAAGATGGCACTAATTCGTTAGTCGAAAAAAATGAACTATTAAGTGGACAAACTGAGTTCTACGGTTTGGCAAATCAAACAGCTGGTAGATATTTAATTACCGTAACTACGAATATTCCTAATCTTAGAATGATTGATGAAAGCACAACAAGAGTTATCAACAATAGTTTCTCCGAATTTAAATCTCTAAATGCGACTTGGAGTGACCAGCCAGGCACAGGCGGTATCTACGGCCCGAGTCAAACAACTTATGGAATTTGGTTTCAAAATCCCAGTACTAATCCTGCTGGACAGGGTGGAACATACTCAATTACAATTACAAAAGCATAATCATACAATCCCTTGATAGGAAAAATCGGTTGCCCATCGCTAATCGGCTAGGGCAGCCGATTTCTCTTTTAAGACAGAATAAAATAAACTGTTCAAAATCAAATTAAAGCTTTTCATCTAATGTGCTTTCTTTCGAGTTTGTACGTTTGAGAGATGATATTAAAACATAACCACAAACAATTCCGCTAATATCAAAAATTCTAGTGCTGCTTATCATTAATCGAAACCACTCAAATTGGTACAGTGAGAAGCTTTTATTCAATAAAATATTAATATTAATTATAAATGTCGGGACTCCAATCGGTATAAGCAATTGCCAGTCAATAGTCCATTTTCCCTTTTGTCGAATTCGTAAAAACAATCCGGGAAGTGCTAAGAGGATACCTATTACAATTGGATAAATAGAAATAAACATATATAGTGGATATAAATGGAACGTTTCGCTTTTTATGTGTTGCCCATACATTTCCCCCCAATACGTAATAACACCTACAAATAGAACATATAAGAAATTTCCAACAAACCTTTTCACTGAATAGCCTCCCTTTCCCATAATTATGATAGACGCGGGGACGTTATCTTTAAGAAGAGATGAAACATTTTTTCCATGTTTCATCTCTTTAGTTAATTTTCAAATACGTTCTTTTCTAATGACATACATAGTTATCAAACGTCAGATTCCAGCTGCTCCCTCCACGGACTAGTGTTGCATATGAATGCATACCTACCGAAGAAAGTCCGCCATTGACATATTGAACCGGTGTCCAAGTGCTTGGTACATAATAACTGTAAGTAAGGCTTGAGGGATATTGATTTCCTGATTCATTATCTTGAAACCAGGTATAGCCCGGACCAGATTGTCCAACTGTGAAATATCGATTGCTAACAGACACCGTGCTATCACTAACAGCCCAGCCTCCAGTTAAAGATTGACCTGCCATGTTACAAAATGTAAGACCTCCGTAGGATGAGTAAGTCCAGTAAACCGTAGAATAAGCTCTAACTGATATAGATCCATCCCATTTGCTATTATAATTAGACCCATCATAAGATTGAGTTGTGCTTGTGCCGAGAGTATCATTTGGAGTTGCTACAGCAAACGTCGTTGTAGCATATGTGTTCACTACCTCACCATTTGCTTCCTCCGTAACTTTATTAAGTTGAGTTGTAGAGTATATTTTAGCATCTAACTTTTTCCCGGTTTCTTTACTAACAATGCTTGCTCGAGAAACAATGTTTTGATCTTTTAGGTCGGTTACTCCCTTCTCAGCTCTATCGAATAGTACATTGACGTCTGTTATAAGAGGTTTCTGAAATTTTACGTGTGGCCCAGATGCAGGAGTTGCTACCACTGGTGTTGCCAGAAGCATGACACTTACTAGAGATGAAAGGACAACTTTAAGCATTTTGAACATTTGATTTACCCCCTAATAAATTTTAGTTTCGAACTTAATTGATGAAAAAGCAAGAGCGTATTTTCACCACCTTTCTATTTCATATACTAGAGGGTTAAAGTCTTGTAAAAGGTTACATCTTTGCCTTATAAAATATTTTATTAATAAAATGCATTTACAACCTAAATCCCTATTCATTCTTTTAACAACTATAATGGACTACTTCCCCAACGTCTTGAATATTATTGTTATATTTCTAAAATTTTTGTTCCCAAGCAGGTTTTGTTTTATCTACCTCGAATTGACAATTAGGCGGTGATAATAATTGTTGAATAATGACCGAAATTTGGATATATTCGAAGTGCTTGTTAAGCAGAATTATCAAAAAGTCTACCAAATGGTATTTTGCTATACCAAAGATAAGTTTATATCTGAGGATGCGGTTCAACAGGCATTTGTTATAGCTTATAACAAGTTAAATCAGTTAAATTCTAAGGACAAATTTGCTTCATGGGTCATTTCAATAGCCCTAAATGAGGCGAAACGAATGCTAAAAGAACAACATAATCCTAAGGTTACCTCGATGTTAGACCTTAATAGGTATCCGGATAGAATAGAAACCGTTATAGAACTTAAGGAAGATATTAATAACGCTCTTAGTAAACTAAAGCAAAAAGATACGGAAATTTTATTGCTCAAATATTATGCTGACTTAACACTAAAACAAATTGCAAATTTATTAGACCTTAATATTTCTAGTACAAAAGTTCGCTTACATAGGGCAAAAGAAAAATTCCGTGAATTGATTGAAAATGATTTTAAAAATATAGGAGGTTGAGACTCAAAATGGCTTTATCAGAAGAAGAGCTTGAACAATTAATAGTCAGCCAATTATCCAAAGAGTTAACTTCCGACATTGATATTCCCGACATAGAAGAGCAATGGCAGAACATCAAGCAAAAAATTGTTGTCGATAACAAGATTACTCATAAAGGGAACACGAGGCTAACCCGTAAAAGAGTGGTTTTTGCGGCTGCAGCTATTCTCTTATCAATTGCTTCGTTGAACTTTCTTTCATACAACGCAAATGCTTTCGGAAATAAAATTGCCGAGTATTATAATCATATCGTTGGAAAGACTACCCAAGATAAAACTGAAACATTTAGGCAGCCTAATGACCCGGCACCGCCAAAGGTACAGAATTTAAGTGCGAATGAGGAAAAAGAAGTTACACTTGAACAAGCACAATCTTCGGTTCCCTTTAAGTTAGTTATTCCAAACTATCTTCCAGAAGGCACAAAAACTAAACGGGTATTGCTTACCCCATTAGGGTCAGATGTTTATCAAGTTTCTATTGAATATAATATTAGTAATCAACTCATTATTTTTAGTCAACAAAACAGCGCAAACGGCGTATCCCGTGGCTCTTTATATGATACTGATGATACTACTGTAAAGAATCTTACGATAAATGGGTACCCAGCTACATTATTTATGAGTAAAAATAGTGTTAACACTATAGAGTGGCAAGATCGCGGCCTTATTCTTCAGATACGAGGAATAATAACTGAGGAAAACATGACAAAAATTGCAAATTCTATAAAATAATAAACACCATAGACCTAAAATCTATGGTGTTCTCCTCCATTTATATCTTTATCTTATTGAACATACAAGTCTTCAGAATATGATAAACCACTTTCGCTTAAGGAACCATTTAAGGACGAGTGTTTTGCTACTACTCTATAATAATATCCTTTTGATACCGCCAATAACTGCCCCCCATACACATACGACGCATTAGGTTTGTAATAACTGTAAGTGTTCAATGTATACCATTGGCCGCCAGATAGATATTGTAAATTTAATTGTAATCCTATTTGAGTAACCGCTGAGTAAGTTGACGTCCATCCAGAGATGTTGATAGTTCCATCACCATTATTTACAATTGTGCATTGACCACCAGAGATTGTTTGGTAGACATTGGGTATCGCTACCGCCTTCGTGTTAAGAGTGATTGACGTGTCTCCCAGGGCTGCTTGAGCCCCCATTAGCATAAAAACGACTACAAGTATGGGTATTAGCTTTTTCATCATGAAATTCTCCTTTCATTATTCTAAATTATAGAGTATATAAGTAAGCTAAAAGGTTACAAAAATAAAAAAAATTTCTTCGATTTTTGATTAGTGCAATAACTATATAGATCTATAAAATTCCCAACATTAATCGTTAAGAAAAGGGGTACCCCCCAAAGTCGGACAGGTACCCCTAAAACTTATACTCTTAAATAAAAAAAGAACTCTCAATTCTCTAATCAACTTGCAAAGCATATTATACCCTTCCGCTTCCGTCACAGGTCGGACAGGGTGCCGTATATCGCACGGCTAAGGTCTGGCCGACTTTCTTGCGGGTCATTTCCACCAAGCCAAGCTGCGTCAGTCCTAAAACCTGAGACTTTGTTTTATCCACGGCACAAGCCGCCTCTAAGGCTTCAATTACCTGCTGCTGATTCTCTTTCGCTGCCATATCAATAAAATCAATAATGATGATTCCACCCAGGTTTCTCAGCCGCAGCTGCCGGGCAATCTCCCCAGCCGCTTCCAAATTTGTATGAACGACAGTCTCCTCCAGAGAACGCTGCCCAACATATTTTCCCGTATTCACATCAATAACACTTAAGGCCTCTGTTTGCTGAATGATCAAGTATCCGCCGCTCTTTAACCATACTTTCGAACGCAGGGCTTTACGAATTTCATCGTCTACCCCATAACGGCCAAACAAGTCCTCACCCGGCATAACAAAAATCCGCTTAACTGCCGGATGCTCTATTTCCCGTAAAGCCTGACGCAAGGTCTCAGCCGTTTCTTCCTGATCGACGGTAATCTTCTCCACATCCTGATCCACCCAGTCACGAACTAAGCGCGAAACCAAATCAACATCCTTATGTACTAATCCCGGGACAGAGACATGGGGAATTTTACGCTCCAGAGCTTGCCAGGTCGTCACCAGATGACCAATATCTTCGGCAATTTCCTCACCATCAACTCCTACCGCCAAGGTGCGAATAATCACACCCATCCCTTCAGGTTTGACCTTCTCCGCCAAATCCTTTAACCTCGCCCGTTCCTGCGCATCGCTAATCTTGCGCGACACCCCAATATAACTCACCTGAGGAAGAAGGACAACATACCGCCCCGGCAGCGTCAAGTTAACACTAATCCGGGCCCCCTTCGTACTCACAGGTTCTTTAGTAATCTGCACCAGAAGTTCCTGACGGGGCTTTAAGATGTTCTCAATCCGCTCTTGAATCACCGAAGAACCCTTATCCTCGTCCTCAAAACGAGAAGGGGAAGGAATAGCATCGCCGACATAGAGAAAAGCATTCTTCTCCAAGCCAATATCAACAAAAGCCGCCTGCATCCCGGGCAAAACGTTTTCCACCCGCCCTCGATAAATATTCCCCACCAAATGGGAAGAACCACCCTCATCCTCAAAGACATCCATCAAATCACCATCTTCAAACACAGCCGCCCGAATCCTTTGAGATTTGGATTTCGCCAATTGTTCACTTTGAAGAACAAGTTCCTTCTTACAGCTCCCCGAGCTTTCAAGTTTCATAGATTGATTACACCTCCCCGACGAACTATATGAGAGAACTTGCGTTACAACGCTCCCTTGCATGATCTCGCAGATCAAACTAAGACCCAAGAGCCTGATAATGAGAGGGCGGGGTTCCCGGCATATCGGACATCCCTGTCCGAATGCCGGCAGTGTACGTCCTGTACACTGCCCCGCCTATGAAAGCGCTCTTGTGTCAAGTTTGATAGCTGCTCGATCAAAGAAGGTCGCTTTTGTAAGCGCAAGTTCTAGGCTAATTCTGCCCCAAGCATTTCTAATAGGAATACAAGCAGGAATCCCAGGTCGCCGCCCGAGCTTCAGAGCGAGGGGCGCGATCACCGGCGTGAAACCTCTGCGGGAGCCGCTGCCAAACTCGGCTTTAAATTCTCTTCCATCCAGCAGGGCGGGAAACAGGACGTTTCCCGCCGGCCTTGCGACAAGGACGTCGCATAGGCCGGGCACCCTGCCCACTTCCATCAAGAATTTAAAGCCCTAGTTTGGCCGGCTCACGCATGGTTGAACAAGGTGACGCGCCACTCGCTCCCCAGCAGGACCCGCGATCGGCCCACTCAGCGAGCCCCAATAGGAATACCCAAGCATTGCCGCCCGAGCTTCAGAGCGAGGGGCACGATCACCGGCGTGAAACCTCTGCGGGAGCCGCTGCCAAACTCGGCTTTAAATTCTCTTTCATCCTGCAGGGCGGGAAACAGGACGTTTCCCGCCGGCCTTGCGTCAAGGATGACGCATAGGCCGGGCACCCTGCCCTCTTCCATCAAGAATTTAAAGCCCTAGTTTGGCGCGGCTCACGCATGGTTGAACAAGGTGACGCGCCACTCGCTCCCCAGCAAGACCCGCAACGCACGGCCCCTACTCAGCGAGCAACTCAAACGGCGAACTCTTCCGCCCCTGATAACTCACATGCACACCCGTCCTCTTAACCCGCAAGTTATCCAGATCAAGCGGCAAATTCTCCAACTCCCGGAGACTGCCCAAAACTTCCTCCGGCCGAACACTGCCCGCATTCCCCATCTCGACTTCCAATTCAAAGACAACCTCATCGCCCTGAATTACTCCCGTCAAACTCTTCACCCAGGGACGAATATCCTTATCCGTCGGTCCCTTTTTGGAATAACGGGAAAACGTCACATGTTCCCGAGCCAGCCAGGCTTGCAGTCCTTCTTGGAGGCGATCCTCCTGAATCGGCAGAGCCATTGGAACACGCATCCGGTAACTGGCCGCATTCAAGACAGCCATCAAGGGCTTAGCTCCCGTTGTCAAAACCTGACCTTCCAAGAGCCGGATTCCCGAGGGCAATTGTTCTTGAATTCGTCCCAGGACATCTCCCAGCTCCAGGTCCCGTTCCAAGTCAATATCTACATATTCCCGTTCTCCTTCTGTTCCCACCGCTAAAGCGAAACCAAAGGAGATTTTGGGCCGGGGATTAAAACCTTCTGTATAGACCATTCTAATTCCTGCCCGTCGGATTGCCCGCTCAAAGACCCGAGTTAAATCAAGATGGGCAATAAACTTAGCATCTTCTTTTTTGGTATAGGCGATTCTTAGCCGCATGGCACTCACCCTTTCAAATCAATCTGAACTCCCCTGCCCGGGCAAATACCACACCCGGTACAGACATCATACCGACAATCAATGGTCCTCGCTTCCTGCAGCGCCCGATGATGCTCTTCAACCAAGAATTGTTTGGTTACACCGCTTTCCAAATGCTCCCAGGGCAGGATATCATCATAATCCATAGCCCTGTTGGCATAAAACTTAGGATCGATGTCCAGTTCCTTAAATCCTTCCATCCAAGTCTCCTGGTCAAAATGTTCAGACCAACCATCAAAACGGCAGCCATGTTTGAACGCCCATTCCAAAAGCGGAGCTAAGCGCCGGTCTCCCTTGGCAAAAACGGCTTCCATATAGCTGGTCTCCATGTCATGGTAATTATATTTTATGCGTCGATCCCTAAGTTTCTCTTTCAGATATTGCTGTTTCAGTTTAACGGAAAGATGTGACTCCTGAGGTTCCCACTGAAAAGGAGTATGTGCTTTCGGAACAAAAATGCTGGTGGAAACCGTCACATTCACATTGCGGCGCCCGTGCTGGGTTCCCAGATTGGCCACTTTTTTGGCCAAATCCGCAATTCCGTCAATGTCTTCCTGAGTTTCTGTCGGCAGTCCCATCATAAAGTAAAGCTTAATGTTGGACCAGCCTTTTTGGAAAGCAGCTCCTACAGCAGCCAGCAGATTTTCCTCAGTAACCCCTTTGTTAATCACATTACGCAAACGCTGAGATCCGGCTTCCGGAGCAAAGGTCAAACCGGATTTGCGGCTTTTTTGGATGGACTCGGCGAGATCCACATCAAAAGAGTCAACTCTCAGAGAGGGCAGTGAAACCCCCACTCCTTCACAGCTATGCTTTTCCATAATGGAATGAATCGTGGGCTGAATGCCAGTATAATCTCCGCTGGAAAGTGAGGTCAGCGCAATTTCATCATACCCTGTGGAGCGAACCAGTTCTTCCGTTTGTTTAAGAAGAGTTTCTGTCGATCTCTCCCGTACAGGCCGATAAATCATGCCCGCCTGACAAAAACGACAGCCCCGTGAACAACCGCGCATAACTTCCAGCATCATCCGGTCATGGACGATTTCCATATAAGGGACAATCGGCTTCGTCGGGAAAAAGGCTTGATCGAAATCCTCCACAATGGCTTTTTCCACGACAGCCGGAACACCGGGTTCTGCTTTAATCTCCGCAATCCGTCCGTCCGGCTTATAGGATACATGGTAGAAATCCGGAACATATACGCCTTGGACTTGGGCAACTCGCAGCAAAAACTCCCGGCGCGGCAGAGGATGTTTCTTCTGCTCAGCAATCAGACGCAGCACTTCCGGCAATTGTTCTTCGCTTTCGCCTAATAAAAAGAAATCAACAAATCCGACCAAAGGTTCAGGATTAAAGGCACAGGGTCCCCCGGCAATAATCCAGGGATCCTCCTCTTTACGTTCCTCGCAGCGCAGAGGAATACCTGCTAAATCGAGCATATTGAGAATGTTGGTAAAACTCATTTCATACTGCAGCGTGAAGCCGATAACATCAAAGGCTTGCAGCGGCTGAAAGGATTCGAGGGTATATAGGGGAAGCTTCTTTTGCCGCAGCATTTCCTCCATATCCACCCAGGGAGCAAAAACCCTTTCACAGAGAAACTCCGGAAACGAATTTACCAAATGGTAAAGAATCTTAGTTCCCAGATGGGACATTCCTACTTCATAGACATCCGGGAAAGCAAAAGCCATATGGACCTCTGTTTTATCCCAGTCTTTTTTTATCGCGTTCCATTCCGAACCCAGGTAACGGCTTGGTTTCAAAACTTTAGGCAAAAACATTTCTACCTGCCGGCGAAGCTCCGCCGCAGTAAGTTCACTCATGATTTTAGTGAAGCCTCCTTGCACTCCTTTGTGAACTTACATTATATCACAGATAGTCCAAAATACCCAATATTTTGTCCAAGTTCCCTTAGGTTTCCAGATCATTAAAATCAGCCGCTCTTTTTCTCCAACTTCCCCACGGGAAAACGAATTCCTTCTCTTAACATGCCCTCTAAGACATCCGTTTCTGTCAGAATTTTTTCCAGATCCATTCCTTCCTTTGTCAAACTGATAAGGGTGTAACGATCTGGGGTAAATTCCTCAACAATGCGTACCAAGGGCGTATTGGGCTGAACCGTGAGCCACTTGCTGCGCATAAGTCCCTTCTTGAGCAGTTCCTCCTTCTTATGGGTTAACTGCCGGAGAAAGGTGATATGCGCGGCCGAAATTTCCTTGCTGCCTGCCAGCCAGAAAAATCCTCCCAGAATAATAAAGGTCAGAGGGCCTTCAGAAAACTGTCCCTTACTCCAGAGAAAGATCCCATAAAGAGCCAGCAGGACCCCCAGCCCTTTCCCTGCCCAGGCCAAAAACTTCGTCGTCCGCACAAAACCGAAAGCATCCGCCCAAAGTGCCCGCATAATCCGCCCGCCGTCCAAGGGCAAGACAGGAAATAAGTTAAACACTGCCAGCCAGAGATTATAGCGGACAAAAGCATCGGCAAAATCACCTGCCCAAATTCCCTGCCACCTTAGGCCTTGGGCAGCAAATAAAAGAACGATATTAAAGGCCGGACCGGCCAGAGCCATAATGCTCTCCTCGATTTTTCGCCCCTCAAAAAGATCATCACAATAGGCTGCACCGCCAAAGGGGAAAAGTTCCAGACCGACGACTCTGAAACCATAGGCCCGAGCCGTTAATAGGTGGGTCAACTCATGACCTAAGACCAAGGCGAAGATGAGAAGAGCCTGGGCAACAAGACCCAGGACCCCATAAATTGCCATGAAAAGAAAGAATGTCGGATGGATTCGCAGGCTTATGCCAAACACTTTAAAAAGCTCCATAATTGAACCCGGTTTTCGTAAACCGGAGATTTCACCTCTTTCTCTAGATTCAATAACCCACAGGGAGTAAGCCCCTAATTTTTAGACTGAGGTGGAATCAAGTATGGTATCGGATCAAGGGGTTTGTTGTTCTTGCGCAGTTCAAAGTGCAGCCAGGGCTTCTTCAGAGGAGCTGATAAACCAACCGTCCCCAGAACGCCTCCCCGATTGATCCGTTGGCCTTTTTCAACATAAACTGTGCCCAGATTTCCCAGCACCGTCGTCCATCCGTCACCTAAATCGGCTTTCACGACATTCCCTAACTGAGGGTCACTGCCTACGAAGGTGACGACTCCGTCGGCCGGTGCAGCCACAGGGTTTCCCAAAGCGCTGAGAACGTCAATGCCTTGATGGACTGTACCGGATGCATTCGTTCCGCCTTCGCCTTTTACCCCAAATTTAGCCATCACTTGCCCGGAAATGGGCGGCAAAAACTGTCCCAACATCTTGGCATCAACGGGAACACTGTTATTGCTGACACCACCGAGAGACAGGGCATCTTTGGCCATTCCGTTCAGAGTATCATAATAATTTTCTGAGTCCATGGCACTGCGATAGAGGCCGTGGACCGCCTGCGAGATGCCGTCCGTACCATTGGCACTGAAGAAAACCAGAAGAAATAACATGGCTGCGATAAGCGTCTGTTTCTGGATTCCGTTCCAATGCTTAAAGATGTTGCCCCAGGTCTCCCTGGGCGATGGCCGCTGCCCACCGGGATTATAATTACGGCTCCCTGCTCTTCCCTGTCCTTTCTCTTTCCCAACCTCTTGGATCGCTCGTTCCCATTCCCAATCATCCCAACGTTCAAAAGGATTCATACTGCAAGGCCTCACTTTACCGTTGATCGCTATGACCAAGCTCGTACTAGTTCTTTACTAGTCTATGAGAGGGCAAAAAAAATAGAACTCCTGAGAGTTCTATTTCTGATTCAGAACATTAGCCTTTGACTCCTGAGATTGATGCTCAGCAGCAGTCCAACTGCCGCCATATTGGACCACATGGCACTTCCGCCAAAGCTTATCAGCGGTAAAGGAATACCAGTTACAGGCATAATCCCCGAAGTCATCCCGACATTGACTAAGATATGAAAGGTAAACATCGATATGATTCCTGTTCCGACCAGCATCCCGTAGGGCCCTCGGGCTTTCATGGCAATACTGATACTGCGAAGAATAAAAATCAAAAAGATAAAGAGCAAGGTCACCGATCCAATAAAGCCAAACTCTTCACCAACCACGGAAAAAATAAAGTCGGTGTGATGTTCGGGTAAAAAGTTTAACTGTCCTTGTGTCCCCATTCGATACCCTTTTCCCCAAAAGCCACCCGATCCAATAGCCCAGAGCGATTGAACAATATGCCACCCATCTGTAGACTTATCTGCCATAGGATTCGTGAAAATGATTAAGCGTTTTAACTGATAGTCCTGGAGGGGAAGCGGAAGTCCCTGAGCCCAATGCAGCCACCAAGGTAAATCCGTCGCGAAGTGAAGCCAGAGAGCAACCGCTATAATGCAGGCTCCGGCCAATAACAAACCGCCGAATTTGTAGGGGTTGGCCCCGGCAACAAACATCATGCCGATGAAAATCGCTGCAAAAACTAAGGTAGTTCCCAAGTCAGGCTGTTTAAAAATCAAGAGCATGGGGATTAAAACGAAGAGAAAAGGCGGAATAAAGTCCTTGAAATTATTAAGTTTTCCTTGACGATCCGCTAAAAAGTCCGCAAGGGTAAGAATAATGAAAATCTTAGCGAATTCCGAGGGTTGGATACCAATCGTTGAGGTGATGGGAATCCAGCGGGTTGCTCCCTTGGCGGTGGAACCAAAGAGGATAACCGCCCCGAGCAGAGCCAGATTCAGACCGTAAATCCACCAGCGAAAATGCCGCCATTTCTGATAATCAATGGCAACCAGAACAACTGTAATCACAATTCCAGTGGCAATCCAAACCGCTTGTGCCTTGACATAATGCATAGGGTCTGCCTTGTCCACATTAATAGAAGCGGTACTGAGAATAAATAAGCTCGCTGCTAAAAGCAGGAATGTAAAGACTACAAACAACAGGTCTATGTTTCTATATACACGTTTATCCACAAAAATTGTCCCCTTCAGTTATAATCCTTAAACATTATAACACAACTGGACTTTCCCCCCCAATAGATTAAAAAGGAAAGAAATAGAAAAAGGCCGCAGCAACTTATTTATGTCGCTGCAGCGTTACCAACATTCTCTCTACGTATTGACCTGCTTATTGACTTATTGTTGACTTAACATTTTGCCGCATAATCGCGCTTCATCTTAATCACCGGAATATTAGCCACCAGGGCTACATCCCGTTCATCTTGACAAAGATTAAATTCCAGGGCAGTTTCGTCAATTTCCATGTAGTTGGAGATTACTTTAACCAAATCTTCCCTCATGCGGTTGAGCATGGCTGGCGATATACTGGCACGGTCATGAACCAAAACGAGCCGCAGACGTTCTTTGGCCAACGACTTGCTTGAGGCAGTTTCCTTGCCAAGGATGCGGCTGATAAATTCTAACAAGGACGATCCCTCCTCTCACTACCGAACGATTAACGTAAGCCGATGAGTTTCTTAAGTTTATCCATAAGTCCTTCCGGTACCTCTAAATTCATCAGAGGGACCTCCTCGCCCTGAATCCGCTTGGTGATTCTGCGATAGGCCTCTCCAGCCTTAGAATTCTTATCCATAACACAAGGTTCTCCCCGGTTCGTAGAAATGACAATACTCTCATCTTCCGGAACAACCCCGATCAAGTCAATAGCCAAAATATCCAGGATATCATCGATATCCATCATATCCCCGCGTTTTACCATCTGGGGACGAATGCGATTGATAATTAATTTAGGGTTTTTAAGATCTGCAGCCTCTAAGAGGCCGATAATCCGGTCAGCATCCCGCACCGAACTGACTTCAGGAGTGCAGACAACAACTGCTCGATCTGCTCCGGCAATCGCATTACGGAAACCTTGCTCAATGCCTGCGGGGCAATCGATAATTGCATAGTCAAATTCTTTCTTTAACTCCTCTGCCAAGGCTTTCATCTGCTCCGGACTGACGGCTGTTTTATCCTTCGTTTGTGCCGCCGGAAGCAGGTGGAGATTGGGAAAACGTTTATCTTTAATGAGCGCTTGCTTTAAACGGCAATTTTCGCTCGTCACATCCACAAGATCATAGACAATTCGGTTCTCCAGTCCCATCACAACATCAAGATTACGTAACCCGATATCTGTATCAACTAAAACGACGCTAAAACCTGCCGACGCAAGTCCAGTCCCGATATTCGCTGATGTTGTGGTCTTGCCTACGCCCCCTTTACCGGAAGTTACGACGATTACCTCTCCCATAGTTTGACCTACCTTTCCGCTTAGTTCTTTATTCTTCTCAACGACCCTTGGCACGATAACCAGTTAAACCGGCTGCTTCTACAATCAAGCGGTCATCTTTGATTCTGGCAATTTCCGGTCCACGTTCCTCTGAATCCTCATCCGGCGCTCTGGTAACTAAATCTGCGATTCTTAGCTGCGTAGGGGCAAGATGATAGGCGCTCACTGAGGCATTCCGTTCGCCGGTTGCTCCTGCATGAGCAACACCGCGCAAGGATCCTAAAACAACAATGTTCCCCGTTGCAATAATTTCAGCACCAGGATTGACATCACCCAGTACAACTACATGACCCTCATATTGCACACTATTGCCGTTACGCAAGTTGCGCTCTACGAAGAGGCAGGGCCCTTCCACCATTCCTTCATCTCCAAGTCGCGTTTCTTTCTCAATTGTCTGGGATTGAACTTTTCCTGGCACGTACACTTCCTCTGTCGTTAACCATCCCCCAAGTTCCAACTGATGCTCTTGTAAAAGATTTGTTAGCTGATCATGTTCATCCTCTGAGTATTCTTTGTCTCCAGCAAAACATCGAACTGTCGCACCTTGCAGGAATTGAACTGAATCCTTCAGCAGCTTGTTAAGTTCCGTTAGCAACAATCCGAAATCCGCGAGGGGATCAAAGTATAGAACCAACCCATCGCGGGTACCCTTCAGGGCAACATGTTCTGTCCGTGTCAACCTGCACAATCCTCCATTGCTTCTCATAATCAATGCTTACTATAAATTCTACAAGCCTGTCCCAATTCCCTTTTCTTCTAAAAAAAAAACGAGGAGAAATTTCCTCGTTTTTTAGCCCCCATTCGTGGATTTCCAACCAAAATACTTCATAAATGCTGCTCTAGCGACGTATCCTGCGGTATCCCCGCCGTGACTGCCATATTCAACAACACCGGCAAAGGCAATCTGAGGATGATCATAAGGAGCAAAGGCCACAAACTCACCATTATAGAGTTCACCCGAAATTGTATCTTTCGACCCGATTTGCGCAGTACCTGTCTTAGCACCCCCTGAGAATTCCGGGAGGTCGGAGAATAGAAAGGACGCTGTTCCTTCTCCTTGTGTCGTAGCCTGCATTGCTTGTTTAACGGTATTTAAAACATCAGGCGAAATGGACACCGTATTTGTAACTTGCGGCTCATTTTGTTTGACAACTTTTCCCGTGATGGGATCTGTGATTTTATTGACGATATAGGGACGATAGTGTTTTCCGCCATTCACTATAGTTGCCACATAATCCGCCAGTTGGAGAGGTGTATAATCATTATACCCCTGCCCAATAGCATTGTTATAGCTGTCATAAGCTTGCCAATCAACTTCCTGGCTGATCATTTGCTGATACCAAACCTGAACCTGTTTTTTCTCCTGGTCTTCCTGGGCCTGGAGTTTTTGTTTAGTCTGGGCATCCTTAGCCTGAGCGATTTTGGACGCATATTTGCTGTCAATGTCGGCCAGTTTCTGATCCCTCTGTTTATCATAGGTAGGCTGATTATTGGCTTTTTTCCAGGCCGCTGACGGTACAAGTCCCTTCGCTTCTCCGGGCAAGTCAACGCCGCTGTACGTACCTAAGCCGAATTCATGGGCAATCTGGCCAATAAATTCTGGATTTGAATCAAACACTCGCCGGCCTATGACCTCAAAATAAATATCTGACGATAAGGCTATGGCCCGATAGAGGTTTACAAGGCCAAAGTTATTGCCGCCCCATTCAACAAAACCCTGTCGC
Source organism: Desulfosporosinus sp. SYSU MS00001 (assembly GCF_049943955.1). Lineage (NCBI taxonomy): Bacteria > Bacillati > Bacillota > Clostridia > Eubacteriales > Desulfitobacteriaceae > Desulfosporosinus > Desulfosporosinus sp. SYSU MS00001. Next base: position 104,992 of record NZ_JBNFTW010000001.1, on the reverse strand, counting down.
TGGGCTACCATATTTCCCAAGGATGAAATAACGTCATTGATCTGTTCCTGCGGATTCGTCACTTTCAGTTGTAAGGCAGCCATGGCTGTAATCATTTTAAAGGTGGAGCCGGGCGGGTAAAGTCCGGCAAGAGCACGATCCAAAGAGGCAGCAGGTGCATCTTTATTGGTAAAGTATTTATCCGATACGGCCTGAGAAATATTGCCGATTAAATCATTCGGGTCCATACTCGGACGGGAAGCCATAGCCAGAATCTTGCCGGTATTAACATCAATAACCACAGCGGCACCCGACTTGGCGTTAGGATTCGTTGTCTTCTGGACATCAGAAATAACCTGATCAAGGCTGTCTTCAACGGTTTTTTGCAAATCCGCATCAATGGTTAGCTGAACTGTCTTTCCCGGTTCGGGGGGCTGAACCACTTTTTTGGACAGGGGGCGGGCATTATTATCAACTTCTACTTGTTGAACGCCTTCCTGGCCGCGCAGCCAAAAATCATAGCTTTTTTCCACACCGTCCTTACCGACTAAATCTCCTTGAGAATAGGTAAAGCCGGCCTTTTGGGCATCCGGGTTTTTATTAAATTGATCTATCTCATTGGGACCGATCTCCCGCACATAGCCAAGAATCTGGCCAGCCAAAGTATGCTGAGGGTAAGAGCGAATCGGTGTCGCATCGACACTGACACCGGGAAGCTCATCCTGATGTTCCGCAATGATGGCTTGAAGTTCCTGAGGAACATTGTCCAAAATCGTCACAGGACGGTAGCGTTCCCATTGATGGTTTTGAATATTGACTAAAATATCCACATCGATGTTATCAACGCTCTCATTGGGATTCGTCCAATAGGGTTTAATAAAGCCCGCTAAACGTTTGACAACGTCCTTCCAGTTTGTGGTTTTCGACTGCTGCAAATCGAGCCAGTCCAAGGTTAAAACAAATTCCGGTACACTGGTGGCAAGAAGTTTATTGTTTTTATCAACAATATCCCCCCGGGTTGTTGGAATTTTCACGACCTGCATCACGTTACCCTTGGCCATTTCCGAATAGTAAGATCCTTCAGCAATCTGCAAGCGCCAAAGGTTGAAGCCCAAAATTAAAAATACGAGCACAACCACCGTGGAGAGTCCCCAAAAGCGATGTGTATATGGCTTTCGTTCTTTGTCATCCATCTCAAAAACTCCTCCAATTTACTATTCGTGGTTCGAAACGGATTCTATGAATCGAAGAACGGCAGTTACCAGTTAAACTTCACTTAAAATAGAGTCGATCCAACTGCTAAAATCTTTCTAGCCTTTATTACAAGTAACCTTTTATTATTTTATTTGTGTATAGCCTCTTTTATATGCATATAAAGGTCATGAGTTATTAATTATTTATCTATCATACCTGGGACGATAGCGCAGCCAGCCGTGCAAAAAGGACCTATGGATCAAAGGATAGGTTACAGGAACCAGAACAGCGTTATAAAGCGCGACTCCAAAGACTAATTGAGTAATATCCCCCAGGGACCATTGCAGCCCGGCTCCCAGTCCTAAAAAGGCAACACAGATTTGGCCAACAACCGTGACAATGAATACCATGAAGGTGGTTAACAGAAAGTTATCACGATACCAACGTTCCGTCAGCCAATTGCTTAAGAAGGCCACTACCAATAACGTGAGGGTATACATTCCTATATACCTGCCTAAGTAAAAGTCTTCCAATAAACCTGCTCCCAAACCCCAAAGCACACTCGAAAGACGCCTGTGGTGCATGGCCATATAGATGGTTAACAAGATCAGAAGATCCGGTTTAATCCCCGACCAGGCCCAGAAGTGAAAGAGAGTTCCCGGCAGGATCAGACTAAGGAAGAACATTAAAGCAATTAGGATGTAGCGCATTATTTCGCCCCCAACACTTTAACTATATACACCTCTTCTAAGGAGTCAAAATCAACCAAAGGCTCGATATAAGCTGTTTTGAGAAGTCCTGAAGGATCAAGCTCAATTTGTTTGACTTTCCCGATGGGAACATCTTGAGGGTATACTCCTCCTTGGCCTGAGGTCAGGACCAAATTGCCGACATTAACATTGTCGGCCCGACGAAAGAGCATCTCCAGATTTCCCTCGGGGGTCAGACGCGAGCCTCGCTTATACGTCCCCTGGACGATTCCGAAAGTACCGTTGCCGGTACTGCCGCGAACAACGGCACTCACTTCTCCTTCACCGTCGAGAATCATCAGGACTTCGGACGTCGTTGGCGAAACAGACACCACCTTACCAACAAGCCCCAAGTCTCCGATCACGGGATCATTAACCTGAACCCCGTCCTGACCACCCCGATTTACGGTCAGTGTCCGGTACCAAGTCGTCGGATTACGGTTGATGACCGAAGCGCCGACTTTGGAATATTTGTCAAGTGTCGGGCTGCGAAAGATCCCCTGATCGAGCTCGTTGTACCTTAATCCGGCTAAGACTTGTTGTTTAAGTTTAAGGTTATCGCCGGTTAACTGATTAACTTTTTTTTGTAAGTCTTGGTTTTCTTGTTCTACATTTCTAAAATTCCACAAGGCTTTGGTATTATCCCGAATCCCGTTTCCTAACTGAAGAATTGGTTTTTCTACAACACTCAACACTCGCTGCATCGCTCCCCCAACAGGGTTGGGAAACCGGCTGCCGAGACCTGTCAAGCGAATACTTATTAATACCCCTAGCAACAGAAAGAAAACGAGAACCGCAATTCCCGTTACATTAACTCTCTTCCCCACCAAGATTCCTCCCCGCTATCCTTAGCTTTTTTGCGAGGCAGCTATTTTACGAAGAACATCAGCGTGTTCCAGGACATGCCCTGTCCCGTGGACAACACAGGATAGAGGGTCCTCCGCCAAGTGCACCGCAATTCCTGTTTCATCTGAAATCAACCGATCGAGATTGCGCAGCAATGAGCCTCCTCCCGCCATCATAATCCCACGATCCATAATGTCTGACGATAATTCCGGCGGAGTTTTCTCCAAACATGATTTTACCGCATCGACAATAGCCATGACAGGTTCCTGCAGCGCATCTTGGATCTCTTCCGCAGAAACATCGATGGTTTTGGGAAGTCCTGTCAACAGGTCACGCCCTCGCACGGTGTAATTCCCCGGTTCGGACATGTAGGCATAGCCGATTTCAAATTTTAACGATTCAGCAGTACGATAACCCACCGTCAAATTATAGCGTCTCTTAATATGAGCAATAATCGCATCATCCATTTCATCGCCTGCGACGCGGATGGAACGGCTGGTTACAATTCCTCCCAAAGAAATGACAGCAACTTCCGTTGTTCCCCCACCGATATCAACAATCATGTTGCCCGTAGGTTCACTGACGGGAAGTCCGGCACCAATAGCCGCTGCCATGGGCTCTTCCAAAATCATCGGATCTTTGGCTCCGGCAGCCATAGCGGCTTCTTTAACTGCCCGTTCCTCTACGGGAGTTACACCGGAAGGCACGCAGATTACCACCCTGGGACGAATAAACGGATGATCTGTGCCAAGGGCTCGGCTGATAAAGTATTTCAACATCTTCTGAGTTATATTAAAATCCGAAATAACCCCGTCTTTAAGAGGACGAATGGCAACAATATTACTTGGAGTACGGCCAATCATTTCCTTAGCCTTGTCTCCAACAGCCATCGGGGTCTTCGTCATAATATCCATCGCAACAACAGAGGGCTCACGTACAACAATCCCTTTTCCTTTTAAATGAACTAATGAGTTCGCTGTCCCAAGGTCAATCCCTAAATCCCGGCTGAAAATACTAAACATGGTTTATAAAAACTCCTTCCAGTCACTCTCTATATACGAACAGTATACCCGTTTAACCCTCAAACTACCAAATCTTCTATTCGAATCTGATAAATTGATTGTCTAATTAATTATGAGCATAATTTTGTGTCTCTATTAGAGGATTCCCCGTTCTTTCAAACTAACATAACGGTTATCTCCAATAATTACGTGATCAAGAACTTCAATTCCAAGAATCTTCCCCCCGTCTGCCAGACGACGGGTAACGTCTATATCTTCTTTACTAGGTGTTGGGTCACCGCTGGGATGATTATGTAATAAAATAATGGCATTGGAGTTTCTCCGAATAGCCTCTTTAAAACATTCCCGCGGATGAACCAACGATGAATTCAGCGAACCAATAGAAATGGGACTGATCCCCAAGACATGATTTTTCGTCGAAAGAGAGACGACTCGAAAATGTTCTCTGTCGAGATAGCGCATCTCTTCCATGACAATATGGGCCACATCCTGCGGTGAATTAACGGTTGGCCTTGACATTGGATCTACAGAAACCGAACGGCGTCCCAATTCAAGGGCAGCTTTCAGCTCAGCGGACTTCGCCTTGCCTAAACCGTGAATTTGAGCTAATTCGTGAACGGTAAGCTTTCCTAACCCCGAGAGACCGCCAACCCCGGCTAAGATACGTTCTGCCAGAGATAAAACGTTTTCACCTTTAATACCGGTGCGCAAGAGAATTGCCAGAATTTCACTATTGGACAGTACCTCAGGTCCCAGTAGGCAAAGTCTTTCCCGAGGCAATAATTCCTCAGGTAAATCTTTCAGACGCCGATACTCCATGATACACCTCGCGTGAAGCGATATTTGTCTGCTTAATCCCCCACGCCTTCAACTGTTCCATTAGATATTCCATAGGAAGACCAATAACGTTTGTCAGCGATCCCTCGATGGCTGTGACAAACTTTTTAGCTCCCCCCTGAATTCCATAGGCACCCGCTTTATCCATCGGTTCTCCGCTGCGAACATAATCTTTAATTTCCTTAGCGGAAATCGGGCGAAAAACAACAGAGGTTTCAATCACCTCAGTCTTCAATTTCCCCAAACCATTGAGCAAAGCCACGCCGGTCAGAACAGCGTGATTGCGTCCGCTTAATCCTTGCAGCATTTCTTCTGCTTCCCGCGGATTCGCTGGTTTCCCCAAAATTCGAGTATCCAATACAACCATAGTATCCGCACCTAACACAACATCCAAGGAGTCTCCCCCAAGTTTCAGCCACTGCTCAAGGCCTGCTCTTGCTTTGCGTTCTGCTAATTCTCTAACCCCGGGCTTCGGTAACATTCCGTTGGGCAGCATTTCCGAAACAGTCGATTTAACGGTTTCGAATGTGAAGCCAGCCTCGCGAAGCAACATTGATCTGCGGGGAGATGTCGATGCAAGTACAAGCATCTTACCACTTCCTTGATAACATATATCCGCCCAGGGCACCGAGTAAGGTAGCACTGGTAATACTCAAACGAAAACCAAAAGAAAGGGAGAGAAAAAAGAAATCGAGGTAAGTATGTGACGGAAAATCGATGACGGCCGGCTTTAAAAATGGCGCAAAAATGCCATATTTATCCAAGCCAAATCCGACTAGAGTTCCCAGGGCAGCACCAATCAAAATGAGCAATATTATTCTTCCTGTCCCCGAAGAATTACGCCCAACCGCCATAGTTTTTTCCCCTTCCATCTACAGAAATTCAGTCTTTTATCTACAAATCCCCAAACTATGACTTCTCACTAAGTTTAGCATCTTCCCCCTGACTAAGCAAGTTCAACCCCTTGCCTGAAGCCTAAAAAGAACGCCTTTGAAAAAATAAAAATACTTCATGACAACAATGCGAATCAACGTTTCTGTGCCAAAGTACCTCAAAGTCTTGGGAGATGAAGCCGGGGTGAATTTCTCTCAAGAACTACAGGAACGTCTAAAGGAGAAACTCATTAACAGCTAACTGAAGCAGCCTTAATCGGCTGCTTCACCCCCAATAGAAAAGAGCCTTTTCAGGCTCTTGAAGCTTACCAATGACGATGTCTCCAACCGAAATGATGTCCCCAGCCAAAAAACGGATGATGATGGAATCCCCACCCAGGATATCCCATATGGCGATAACCCCAATAACCAGGCATGCCGTACATATATTATTCCCCCTATTTCCTATAATGGAGTTGGATTACTATACATTCCATAATATGGTAGGGGAATTTTGTCCCGTGCATGTACGTAAAGGGGAACCACCAAAACCTGAACTTTGATCAGTAAATAAAGAAATGAAGAACGGTTCTTTACGGCATGAAAATTGAGTTCATACAGTAAAGAACCGTCCCTTGTTTCTTTCGAATTCCAATTGTTCTTTCTTAACCCACAGCTTGTTGATCAGTGAAACAAAAGGTATGAAACACCTATGACACACAATGCAATTAGAACACACACCCCGATGATAATTTTATTTTGTTTTCCGGCATTCATTTTATGCCAAGGTAATGGTTTATCCGACAAATAAGATTCCTCCTAAACAAAATTCTTACCTCAACTGTAGAATATAGCATAGAAGGTGTAAATAGTCCATATAGCCTATCTTTTGCTAAGGATTCGCCGGGGAAACAGGCCACTAAACCAAGAGAATCGCGTCACAACGCGTGATGCCTCTGCGCGAGTCGCAGCCAATCTCGGCTTTAAATTCTCTTTCATTCGTGGGGCGGGAAACAGGACGTTTCCCGCCCCACCCGCTTGCATCAAGAATTTAAAGCCCTAGTTTGGCGCGACGAACGCATGGCTGAATAACTGTGACGCGATTCTCTCCCTATTTTCTCTCCAACAACTCCGCCCCCGCGATCCCGGGTTTCGTCATTTCATAGGGATGTAAAATTATATCAAGCTCTTCAGAAGTCAAAACTCCCTTTTCCAACACAATATCCCGAACAGGTCTGCCACTCATAATCGCTTCCTTGGCCACACCGGAAGCTACTTCATAGCCTACATGCGGGTTAATCGCGGTAACAATCCCCACACTGTTTTCCACCATGTGCCCGCAGCGTTCTACATTTGCCGTAATTCCCTCTACACAACGTTGGCGGAAGACACGGATCACATTACGCAATATATCTAAGGACTGCAGCAGATTAAACACAACGACAGGCTCCATAACATTCAGCTCAAGCTGACCGGCTCCACAAGCTAAGGCAATAGTAAAATCATTCCCCTGAACCTGAAAAGCTACCTGATTAACCACTTCAGCCATTACTGGGTTTACTTTTCCAGGCATGATTGAAGATCCCGGCTGCATCGGGGGCAAATTAATCTCATTCAAACCGGTTCTCGGCCCTGAAGCCATCAGACGCAAGTCATTTGCCACTTTAGAAAGATTAACAGCCAAAGTTTTCAGAGCTCCCGAAACCTCCATAAAGGCATCCGTGTTCTGAGTGGCATCAACCAAATCATCGGCCATACGCATTGGCAGGCCTGTCCAGTCCACAATACGTTCCGTAACCTTCTCAATATACCTGGGGTCTGCATTTAAACCTGTACCTACCGCAGTAGCACCCATATTAATCACTTCAAGAGATTTCATCGCCTGCTTTATTCGCTGAAGATCGCGGCCTATCATATGAGCATAGGCCGAAAACTCCTGACCAAGTCGGATCGGCACTGCATCCTGTAAATGAGTTCTGCCCATTTTAATGACACCGTCAAATTCCTGAGCTTTCTTCTCCAAGGATTGGCGCAATTCGTCTAAAGCCTTCACTAAATCCGTAGCCACATTCAGACTGGCGATCCGAATTGCCGTAGGAAACACATCGTTGGTGCTTTGTGCCATGTTGACATGAACATTGGGATGAACTTTAAAGTACTCTCCCTTTTTACCGTCAAGAAGCTCTATCGCCCGATTGGCAATAACTTCATTGGCGTTCATATTTATAGAAGTCCCGGCCCCCCCTTGAATCACATCAACAACAAACTGATCATCAAACTTCCCGTCAATAAGCTCCTTCGAAGCTTCAACAATCACTTTGCCTATAGAAGGACTAAGAGAACCGACAAACATATTTGCCTCAGCCGCCGCCCCTTTAACCATACCCAAAGCACAAATCAACTCTCGATGAGGATGATACCCCGTAATGGGGAAATTTTCGGTTGCTCTTAATGTTTGAATCCCATAATAAACATCATCCGGAACGTCATGAACACCTATCAAATCTTTTTCTTGACGCATAGTATGTCCTCCCCAATCATTGCGAAGTAAGTATAATGTATTCTGTATACATTATACAACTATTCTAAAAGGTTGTCGACGGAAAACTAACAAGCCCTTAAAGAACGAAAAGATCTTCCCTTTACTTATTAGCCAAGAGTGGCGCAATTATACGGCATTGATTTTAAAGGTGTCCTAAGGAAGCAGAATGAGCATTTTTCATCTTTTTGTAACAATCCGGTATTATATTCCTTTGTCACCAATACCCCTAGACAAATGTACTCAATATTTCTTCTACATCATTAAATTCTATATTATTCTTAATCTTAACCATCTCTGGCATTATTTCACTTCCGAATCTCAAACTTATAGAAGTTCATGCGCTATATGAGTTTAATGTAAAAAATAACCTGGTTTGGTATTTACCCAAAGTCCAGGTCAGGAAGCAAATGCTATAAGTCTAAATACATAACCTTACTTAAATCTTTAAAACCCTTCCTTGAATAAAATTTATCCGCTGAAATATTGAAAGAATAAACCTTTAATTCAATCCTTACTATTTTCTTACTTTTAGACCATCCAATAATTTTTCTTAATAACATAGAACCAATTTGATAATTCTGGTACTCTTTCTTCACAGCAATACCGTCTAACTGTACCCATTCCCTCTTCTTGATAACTGGAAAATCTGTTGATTTTTGAATACAACACTCCGCAAAAGCTACAACTGTCGAATCAACAACTGCAACAAATAGGGCCTTATTGCTATCATTGATGATTTCTGATATATATTCTTTTGCCCTTCCATAATCTTCAGATTTCTTGAAAAGCTCAGGATGATTTAACCTATGTTGTTCATCAAGTTCAACATAAATTTCACATAAGTCTTCGTAATCAATGATCTCTGCTTCTCTTATCTTTATGTCCAAATGCAAGTCCTCCAGCGACTGATTAAGTATAAATCTAGATTTTTTTGACTGGGTGCCTCAATACTGTTCTTAACTTTTCGGGTGTCGTCTTTCGTGGGTCACTTAGGTAGATTTCATGGTGACGTCTAATTTGACCGGAAGGGAGTATATCGGAGATTGCACATCTATATCCATTATCCAAAAGGAATTGTTCCATTTGCCCAAGAGTAACCGGTTCGCTATCATAGGGGCCGTTATGCATCATTTGTACACAGAGTCCCTCTGTCAAAGATACTAAACGCGCCTTTGTCGGATCAATCTTAGGCTTTTTCTGTTTCAACACACTAACGGCCCAGTCAAAAACTTCTTCGGTGACAAATTCAGGTTGACGAATCATAGATGTCCATTGAAATTTAGATTTGTCTATTAACTGTGTACCGTCAAAACTATCGTCCTGAAACCACCAAAGTCCCTCCAAAGGCGGTACAACATATTCAAAATATCCTGCAGGTTGCTTTCCGCTCATCTTACTCATCTTAATGGCAAAGCTTAAACCGTAAAGAATTTCCAAGGCCTCCTGATATTCTTCTGAAGTATTCGGGTCCCCAGCACCATCAACCATAATAAAATTCATCACTGGAACGTCAATTAGGACAGGCTTTTGTTTGGGCATATACAAATCCTTATATTCTTTTTTGTAATCGAATTTACCAGCCATAGTTTAACCCTCCTGTTCAATGGGAATCACAATTTCCGTAATGTACTTATTGGGATTTCCTTTAAAGACTAGACCAGGTCCTTTATGGTAAATCTCTCTCGAAGGCAATATAGACTTAAGTCTATGTTCTTTTGCATAATCCAACACAGCTTTGTAAGCTAAATTTAAAGTTTCATAAGTACCGACATGAATGGTGCAGATTGCTCGTATTTTGGGCAACAGCTTTGCTACAGTCTTCTTTCCGGCCACCATCCCTTTAGTAGGAACGCAGAGTTCAATATCAGCCTCTTCCTTAAAATCGTCATCGTAATAGCAGCAAAACGGTTCTCCGGAAGTTTCTCCTTTAGCCTCTTGATAGATCATGCCTATGTATTTACCAACATCGCTATACTTTCCTTTAAATCGAATAGCTGCAACTGTCAGTGCATTGAATTCTTTTAACTCAATTTTGTAGTTCATACTACCTGCCTCCACCTTTTTCGGCTGAAGGAAAAGGTCAATTTTACTAATCAGTTCTTTTCCTTTATTGATCTGTTCAGCAATCATTTCTTTCTTCTCGGATAAATAATATGATAAATCATCATGGCTATCACAATTGGCAATGATATCTCTAATTTCTGAAATAGAAAAATCTAAATTACGTAATAAAATAACAACCTTTGCTCTTTCAAAATCATTGTCATCATAATAACGATAAGCGTTTTCTGCACGGTAAGACGGCTTCAAGATATTCTGTTCATCGTAATACCTCAAGGTCTTAACCGTTAGATTTGTAATTTTTGAAAACTCACCGATTTTATAAATGACCTCACCTCCTCGTAAGCAGTATAAACCCTCCATTGCAAGGGATAGTCAATAGGCCTTTCTGGAATCTTTGCTTTATATGCCTTCACCTAACCAGGATAAACCAACTATCGGGTATACCTGGTTCAAAATCACTTTGTTCTCTGACGAATTCCACTACTTGTTCAATTGTGAAATCTACCCATAATTCACTTTGATATAGCGCAACTTTGGGATTAGTCCTATACCGAAAAAACCCCTCAGCATCCGTTTCTTTAAATTCCTGTGCGACCAATACCCCTAGACAAATGATAAATGATTATGGAAATAGCTGTTTGAAAAATCCACAATGCAAATTTCCAGTATCATATTTTTCAACCTGGAAACTCTAACTAAAAGGAGTGTGATAAGGTTGAAAAAAATAAACGATAGAATTTTCCTTGGAATGTTATCCGGTATGGTTGGTTTAATCGCTTTAATGGTCACTGATAATATCTCGTCAAAAATGAGAATTTCACAACGATCATTTGCAACGACGGCTGCTGGCGTGTGGGTATCTTCTCGAAGACAAGCGGAAAAATGGCAAGGACAACTTCTTGGAACATTAATGACTATAGGATTAGGCATGGTCGGTGGTGTTTCAGCGGTTAAACTGTTAACTACTTATGGTCGTGACAAATTAGTTCCTAAAGGTATTTTTTTGGGAGTTACGTTTGGGTCGGTGATAACAGCTATGCTTAGCGGCCTTGCTCATAACAAAGTTAAACCCAAAGATGCTAATAGTAATCTTTCATATCTGATATCTCATGCAATATTTGGTTTAGCAACAGTAATAACAGCTGCTAAGGCAGGTGATGATTCTTTGTTTGACGCTCCCCCTAAAAATGATTACTTACAATCAACAGAACAAACAACCGAGCAAATCATAGGGGCGAAAAATGATGACATTCAACCTCTCCAGCCTATATATCATTAATAAAATGTTTTGGCACTCATACAAAAAATCGTATGAGTGCCTTCTTTAATAACAAAGCCAAGAGGGTCGCAATTATACGGCGTGAAGCCTCTGCGGGAATCGCAGCCAAACTCGGCTTTAAATTCTCTTTCATCAGTGGGGCGGGAAACAGGACGTTTCCCGCCGGCCTTGCGACAGGGATGTCGCATAGGCCGGGCACCCCACCCACTTGCATCAAGAATTTAAAGCCCTAGTTTGGCGCGACGACCGCATGGCCGAACAAGTATAATGCGACCCTCGGCAGAATAAGAGACCCTTTAACAAACCCCAGCAGGGCTTAAACCCGCGCCCGACGCGCCCCCTCATCAAACTTCCAAATCGTCCAATTAATCGCATCAAGCAAAGCCTGCGCACTGGCTTTAAGAATATTATTGGAAACCCCAATCGTCCCCCAAACCTCGTGCCCCAAACGCGTATCAATAATAACCCGAACAATAGCCTCAGTCCCTCGCGAACCATCCAAGACCCTAACCTTATAATCCACCAGTTCACTCTCCGCCAGAATCGGAAAGAAACTTGCCAGAGCCTGGCGCAGCGCCGAATCCAGAGCATTCACAGGACCATTTCCTTCTGCGGCAATTTGCACAGTTTGTTCCCCAACTTTGACCTTCACAACAGCCACTGAATCAAGTTCACCGCGCAGCGGATCACTCCAGACATGATAATCTAAAACTTCAAAGGGAGATGTAAAACGATTTAAGGTGCGGACCAGCAGCAAATCAAGACTTCCCTCAGCAGCCTCGAACTGGAACCCATTGTTCTCCATGTCCTTAATCTCGAGCATGGCCTTTTCCACCAAGGGATCTTCTTTAACAATATCCGGATCAAAACGGCGCAGCCGTTCAAAAATATTCGCTTTCCCCGCTTGATCGGAAATCAAGATTCTCCGTTCATTCCCTACTTCGCCCGGATCCATGTGTTCAAAGGTCCGATGATTCTTAAGAATCGCATCGACATGCATCCCGGCTTTATGAGCAAAGGCGCTGCGGCCCACGTAAGGCTGCTTCTCGTCAAAGGGCGCATTGGAAAGCTCTGCGACAAAGCGGGAAAAGGGGGTGATTTTGTGCAATGCGGAATCCGGAAGAACATTATAGTTTCCCTTGACTTGTAAAAGGGGAACTAAAGTACTTAAATTGGCGTTTCCGCAGCGCTCACCGTATCCGTTCCAGGTTCCCTGGATTTGAGTTACCCCTGCCTCTACGGCCACCAGAGAGTTAGCCACTGCTAAACCGCTGTCGTTATGAACATGAATTCCTAACTCTTGCGGCGCAAATTCACGCCTTACCATTTCTACTCCCAAGGCGATATCCTTCGGCAAAGAACCGCCATTCGTATCACATAAGATAGCTATGGAAGCTCCGGCTTCAAGAGCCATCTTAATACACTGCAAAGCATAGTCAGGGTTTTCTTTAAACCCATCAAAAAAATGCTCAGCGTCAAAAAAGACATCATGTCCTTGTTTGACTAAAAAGGAAACAGATTCACTAATCAGGCGCAGATTTTCCTCCAAGTTCGTCCGTAAAACATCGCGAACATGCAGATCCCATGCTTTTCCGAAAATAGTAATAGTTTTAGCCCCGGAAGCCACCAACTTAAGCAGAATCTCACTGTTTTCCGGCGCTTCATTCACTTTGCAGGTACTTCCAAAGGCAGCAATATGTGTCATAGGAACCTCTTGTTCCTTGAGAAGCTGAAAGAAATTATCATCTCTGGGATTAGCTCCCGGCCATCCTGCTTCGACAAAGAGACTGCCCATTTCCCCGATCCGCTTGACATAACTCAGCTTATCTTGTGTCGAAAAATGAATCCCTTCTCCCTGCGCACCATCTCTCAAGGTTGTATCATAGATTGTAATTTTTCTTTTGACCCCATTTTGATCCATTTTTCCCCTCCTGAATTCAAAAGTAAACCAAATGGTATCTGAAAGCCCCGCAGCCGTTCCTAAGAACTTCCACAGGGCTTTTGTCCCACACGGTGTAGTTGGGTATTATCCAACCTGTGTTGCTCGGTCCAGACCCGTACGGCGGAACCCTTAACACACTTCTTGCATTCTATTATATGACACAAACCCCTTGATGTACAACAGTGCATTTTCCATTACAATAATCAATTACGAAACAATAGCAGAAATTTCATAATCCTTGCGCCTAATTTTGTATAATTATTTTATTAAAGGACAAGCATATTTATTTAAATAGTTAAGTTAATTATTTTTTTAATTTGCATAAATCGATTTTCTAAGGTCAATTCACCGGCGCTTAAAAAGCAGAATCTAAAACCAATTAACAAGGAACTCATTTTCTTTGAAGAAACAACAATGAGAACGGTCTATGCCTATTTAAAGGCATTTGACCGAACTCATTAGTTAGCAACTATTTTCATATGAGGCTATTCCATTAGTTAATTCATTATAGTCAAGTTCCTATAGTGAATTAACTATAGGAAATTTCCCTTGAGTTAATCCCGATAGTTAATTTCTCATCGTTATTTCTTAGCAGCATAGTTCCTTATGCATGACTCTAGAATCTTTGAGCTCCAACGTTAAAGGTAAGTACTTCAAGGTTAACAGCAAGATCCACATTCCTCAGTTCAATCTCAGGCGGAACATTCAAGACGACAGGTGCAAAATTTAATATTGCCTGCACACCGGCCTTAATAAGTTTATCCGCAATTTCCTGAGCGACAGACGAAGGTACGGCTATAATACCGATCTGGGTTTGATTTTGCCTCGTAACTTCTTCAATCTCTTGAATTGGTAAGATTTCAACGTCACCGATTTTAGTTCCTATCTTGCTAGGATCCGAATCAAAAATACTGGTAATGATGAACCCCCGCTCACGAAAACCTTTGTATGAACTTAACGCCAAACCTAAGTGCCCGGCACCGACCAAAGCAACGCTCCAATCAACACTTAACCCAAGAATCCTTAAAATATGCTGACGAAGATCTTTGACGTTATATCCTACACCCCTTGTTCCAAACTCTCCGAAGTAGGCAAGGTCTTTCCGGACTTGTGCGGGGCTGACGCCGACTCCTTCCGCGATATCCCCTGATGAGGTGGTAATTATTCCTTTTCTATCGACGTCTGTCAGATGTCGTGAGTAAACTGAAAGTCGAATAATGGTAGCCTCTGGGATTTTAAGCGTTTTCAATAAGTTCCCTCATTTCTCATCTGATATTTAAATCAAATAAACTTAATCGGTTAATACTTAGATAATTATAAGATAGTTATGTTAATTATATCACTATTAATAAAAAACGCAAATAGTTCCATTTTATAATCTTCTGACTATTAGTCATCGCCCTTAATACTCTCCCTTTAGCATTTTTTAGCTTATATCTTATAGTTATTATTTCCCAGAAAACGCATTTATAATCCTCGTGGCGGCAAAATATAGAGCCAATCCTAAAAGCTGCTGATCTTGCGGATCATTCTTCGACCGAAGCAAATTATAGAGATTATGAAGCTGAACTAATTGGGTAGGGGAATGCTCTCCAGCCAGACTATTCCATAGTTCGAGTTCCTGAGCTAAGCGTTGAGAGCAGATTCCTTCCTGCAAGAGAGCATTGACGTTGGTCAGGAGTTCTATCGTCAGACGAGAGCCATTTCCTAAAACACGAAACGTCCGCTCCGGAAGTTCAACTTGTTTAATCACAGCGGGAATACCCCTGGTAGCAAGAGCTTCTTTAACACCGCTTAATTCCTTTGCCGTATGGCCAAAACCGATAGCGACAATCCAAGGGTTCCTGCTGATAATGCCACCCGCATTTGCTAACTCCTGAAGCTGCTTAAGGCAGGACTGAGCATTTTCTTCACTCTGAAAAACACCAATTTGGCAGGTCCAAAAGGTTGCTTTGGGCAGCACCAACGTGTCGGCTTGATTTTTTATTTGACTGTCAGATGTGGTTTGGGGAATGCTTACCTTTGCCGAATGTTCTACAAGTTCTAAATAGGCCTTTCCGATTCCCCAGGTCAGTAACCCCAGAGCCATCATCGCCAAGAGCACCAACGTGAGAATACGCAGCCGCTGAAAATAATTCATCCTTCTACTCCTCCCGTAGGGTCCGGACAACCCTTCTACCGGAAGATATGTAGCAAAACCGAAAAATAGACTCCAAAATTCAAAAAGGGGCTGCCGCAAACTCTTAACAGTTTACGGTACCCCTCTTTAGCTTCGTTATCCCCATCTTAGACCCTCACTTCTCCAAGTGGGAGTTATTACTTCGATTTCACTCCTACATAATTCTAGAAACGATAAGATAGTATAGGGCAGCTATCAGCGAAGTTGTGGGAATTGTCACAATCCAAGCAATCAGCATTTGTTGGGCAACGCCCCAACGCACAGCCGAAACCCTTTTGGCACTGCCGACTCCCATAATAGAACCGGAGACAACATGGGTCGTCGAAACCGGAAGGTGAAGACTTGGAAATACAGTCGCCGTCCAGATGACAATTGAAGAGCTCAGATCGGCAGCAAAGCCGTTAATGGGTTCCAGTTTAAAAATTTTCCCGCCCATGGTATGAATGATTTTCCAGCCCCCGGCAGCCGTCCCCAGAGACATGGCCAGAGCACATGCCAGTTTAACCCAAAGAGGAGGTGCCAGAACTGTCTGAGCCTGAATTCCAGTGGCGATGAGAGTCATAGTAATAATCCCCATGGATTTTTGGGCATCATTGGAGCCATGATTAAAGGCCAACAAGCCTGCAGAAAGAACCTGCATTTTCTTGAATCCATGATTGACACGTGACGGTGATAATTTACCAAAGGCCATACTTAAGATTTTCATAATGATAAAGCCTAAAATCATACCAACAATGGGAGAAAAGATCAAGGCTGCCAGGATCTTGCCTAAGCCATCCCAATGCAGAACAGCAAAGCCGGCTTTGGCGGCAGCAGCACCGGCAACACCTCCCACGATAGCGTGAGAAGAGCTGCTGGGAATTCCTAAATACCAAGTTACAAGATTCCAGGTAATAGCGCTTAGCAAGGCAGCAATAATGACCTCTTGGGTTGTTAACTTGGGCGAAACAATATCCTTGGCAATCGTCTGGGCGACTCCCGTGCTGACCAATGCTCCCAGCAGATTAAATGCCGCAGCTAAAACAACGGCATGCTTCGGACTCAAAGCCCGAGTTGATACGCTGGTGGCAATGGCATTTGCTGTATCATGGAATCCATTAATATAGTCAAAGCATAAGGCCAAAAAGACAACAACTACTAATAATACGCCAATATTAGTCATATTTGAGAACCACACTTTTTAGAAGATCGGCAATAGATTCACAATGATCTAACGTCGTTTCGATATGCTCAAGAATCTCTTTCCATTTAATAATCTCTATGGGATCCTTTTCAAATTCAAAAAGTCGAGCCACTTCCTGGCGATAAAGTTTATCTCCCGCGCTTTCCAGATGATAGATTTCCTCCGCTGCGGCAAGGATCGTGGTCTTTTTGAAATGAATATTGCCTAAACAAGAGAAGGCTGATTGGATTTGCTGTGTTGCCAGTTCCACTAAATGAACAAGTTCTTGGGCACCAAGGGAAGGCTTTCCGGTTCGGTAGAGAAGCATGCGTTCCACAGTACCTTCGGCAAAATCAACGATATCATCCAGTACTTGAGCGAGTTTATAGATGTCTTCTCGATCCAGGGGTGTGATAAACGTAGAATTAAGACGTTCCATGATTTGATTGGTTATATTGTCCGCTTCATGTTCAAAACGATGCATTTGAGCCGCATCTTCCGAGGATACTGAGTCTTGCTGCATAATATCCTGGAGTCTCTTTAGGGTCTTGGAAACGATTTGGGTACTTTGAGTGAAAAGCAAATAGAATTTATCTTCTTTAGGCGACAAACCGAACATACGAAATAACCCCCAACGTATTTTTTTCAGCTCCCTAGAAAACGCAAACTATTTCATGTCATTCCAGGGAGTATTGTATCAAATCTTTGGGGGTTTGTGTAAAAAATATGTTAAGTTTTTCGAAAGAGTTTCCAAAAAAGTGACTTTTGTTAGGATTTTAGGCCTTTATGATGTTAAGAAAAAATTATCGTTTCTTTAACTCCTCAATTAAGGCTTGACGAGCATCGGCAAGCATGTAAAGTGAACCTGTAACACAGAGCATATCCTTTTCACCCAGGCGGCTTAGGGCATAAATAACCGCCTCTTTGGGATCTTCAATACATTGAACGGGACGGCCGTGCTTTTCGGCCAGCCTCCCCAGAGACGTCCAATCTCCGGCCCGCGGAGAATTGGGGCGGGTGACAATTATCTCCTCAGCCATGGGCACCAGCATATCCACAACCTTTTCCCGCTCCTTATCGGCCAGCATGCCGAAACAAAGGATGAGGCGTTCCCGGGAATAGAGGGGCAGGGCTTCCGCCAAAGCTTGAGCCCCATCAACATTATGAGCCCCATCTAAAAGAATTTTAGGTTTAAGGGAAAGTAATTCTAAGCGTCCGGGCCATTCGACATTGCGCAGGCCCGCATAGATAGCCTCCCTCGGAATTGTTACTCCGTAATTGCTCTGCAAAAGTTCGCAGACGGTTACAGCTGTTGCGGCATTACGCAGCTGATGAAGACCTATAAGGTGAAGACGCAATTTGTAATACGTCGAGTGCAGGCCCACCAGGTCAAATTCCTGTTCCAGTTCACCGCTCCAAATGCTCTCCCAGTTGACATCTTCGCCAACCAGGTATAAGGGCACGCTGTTGGCCTGTGCCGTGTCACGCAGGACTTGAATAACATCAGGGTTTTGCGCAGCCGTTACCACCAAAGACTCCGGTTTAATAATTCCGGCCTTGACGTTGGCAATGGATACCAGGTCAGAGCCCAGATAATCCATATGATCCATGGCGACATTGGTAATCACAGAAATCAGGGGGTTTACTACATTGGTGGAATCTATGGCCCCGCCTAAACCGACTTCTATGAGAGCATAATCAATTTCTTCTTGAGCGAAGTAAAGGAGCGCCAGAGCAGTGCTCACCTCAAATTCTGTGGGATGCTCAAACCCTTCTGCCACCATCGCCTCCAAATGGGGACGAAGGTCATCAATGATCTGGATCATTGTTTCTTTGGGAATCATTTGCCCGTTGATTGTCATACGCTCACGATAATCGTGGAGATGAGGCGACGTAAAGACACCAACCTTATAGCCTGCTTCCCTTAAGATCCGGGCAATCATCACTGTCGTTGAGCCTTTGCCATTGGTCCCCCCCACATGGACGACGCGCAGTTTCTTTTCCGGGTTGCCTAACCGTTTCAGAAGCTCCCGGATTCTGTCCAAGCCAAAGTTCATCCCAAATGTTGTCAGGTTGACAAGGTAATCAAGACTTGCTTGATACGTTTGCTCAAGTTCCATTGATTTCATCTCGTTTTCCCCCTGTAACTTATTAACTCTGCTGCAATTCCTTTAGACGCTCTTCTAAAGCAATTTTGCGAGCAGCTAAACCTTCCGCTCTTTCCCGCTCTTTAGCCACAACAGCTGCCGGCGCTTTGCCGACAAAGC
Organism: Desulfosporosinus sp. SYSU MS00001; assembly: GCF_049943955.1. Taxonomy (NCBI): domain Bacteria; kingdom Bacillati; phylum Bacillota; class Clostridia; order Eubacteriales; family Desulfitobacteriaceae; genus Desulfosporosinus; species Desulfosporosinus sp. SYSU MS00001. The sequence continues at coordinate 86,058 of NZ_JBNFTW010000001.1, read as the reverse complement.
CTGGGTTATTAAGCTTCACTTCCAGTACCTTCTGTTCAGAAACCACGAGAGCGATCTCTTTCTCTAAACGGGCCACTTCCTTATCCAGATCCATGAGCCCTTTTAACGGGAGATAAATTTCCACACCCTCTAAAACAGCGCTGGCCGCTTGTGAAGGTTTTTCGGCCGCAGCTTCGAGCAGTTCCACACTCGCTCCTCCGGCAAGCTTTAAGATATCTGCTTTTCCCCGTTCCAAAACCTGACGCTGGCTGGGATCGGCGGCCAGGATCAGAATCTCCACTTTCTGGCCGGGTGAGACTTTCATTTCAGCTCGGATATTTCGTATGGCTTTAATAGCATCCATCAAAAGCGTCATGTTTCTCACAGCATCTTCTTCATGATAAGCCGGTGCCTCAGGCCAGGACTGCATCATAATGCTGGCTCCTTCAACAGGAAGGTTCTGCCAAATTTCTTCTGTCAAGAAAGGCATAAAGGGATGCAATAAACGCAATGTCCCTTCGAGGACTTCCAGGAGAATAGATTGGGCGGTATGACGGGCAAGCACATCTTCTTTGTTATAAAGGCGGGGCTTGCTGAGTTCAATATACCAATCACAGAATTCATTCCAAATAAATTCATACAGAATTCGGCCAGCTTCACCGAGATCGAAGGATTCCAGGGCTTCTGACGTTTTCTCAACGATGGAGGCGTAACGGGTCAAGATCCAGCGGTCTGCCAGGGTAAGCTCTCCCCTTGGACCAACCTCGTAGTCTTCTAAGTTCATGAGCACAAAGCGGGAAGCATTCCAGATCTTATTGCAGAAATTCCGGGTTGCCTCCAATCGTTCCGGATGAAAGCGCAAGTCGTTGCCCGGAGTATTGCCGGTAATCAACATAAAGCGCAGGGTATCGGCTCCATACTGTTCAATAACCTCAATCGGGTCAACACCGTTGCCCAGGGATTTGCTCATTTTTCGGCCTTTAGCATCGAGAACCAAGCCGTGAATCATTACCTTCGGGAAAGGCACTTCTTTCATGAACTCCATAGCCATAAAGATCATGCGCGCGACCCAGAAAAAGATAATATCCCTGCCGGTTACCAACACCGACGTCGGATAAAACTGCTTCAGTTCCGGTGTTTTTTCCGGCCAGCCCATGGTGGAAAATGGCCATAGTCCTGAGGAAAACCAGGTATCTAAAACATCAGGATCTTGCTTGAGATGAACTCCTCCGCAAGAAGGACAGCTTGTGGGGTCTTCCTTCGAACAGATCTCCTGACCGCAATCGTCGCAATACCAAACCGGAATGCGGTGTCCCCACCACAGTTGACGGGAAATACACCAATCACGAATATTTTCCATCCACCCGAGATAAATCTTATCAAAGCGATCCGGCACAAATCCTAAACGCCCGTCCTTAATGACCTCAATGGCCGGCTTAGCCAAAGGCTCCATTTTCACAAACCATTGTTTGCTGACCATGGGTTCGATAACTGTGGCACAGCGATAACATTCCCCGACAGCATGAGCATGGGCATCGATTTTAACTAAAACACCCAAGGCCTTGAGATCCTCGACGATCACTTTGCGGGCCTCAAAACGGTCTAACCCTTGATATTTCCCGGCGTGCTCATTCATTTTGGCTTCTTTGTCCATCACGGCAATTTGAGGCAATTGATGGCGCAGACCAATTTCAAAATCGTTGGGATCGTGGGCCGGGGTTATTTTCACGGCACCGGTGCCAAACTCCCGATCCACATACTCATCGGCAATAATCGGAATTTCTCGTCCCACCAGCGGCAAGATCAAGGTTTTGCCGATTAAATGCTGATAACGCTCGTCCTCTGGGTGAACAGCCACTGCTGTGTCTCCCAGCATCGTCTCCGGTCTTGTCGTGGCAACAATTAAGGTTTCATCACTATCTTTTACAGGATAGCGTAAATGATACAAGTTTCCTTCGCTGTCCACATGCTCAACTTCAATATCCGAAATCGTAGTGTGGCATTTTGGACACCAATTGACAATATAATTTCCCCGGTAAATCAGCCCCTTTTGATACAACGTTACAAAGGCTTCTCGAACCGCCTGGGAACAGCCTTCGTCCATAGTAAACCGTTCCCGCTCCCAGTCACAGGAAGCACCTAACCGGCGCAGTTGCTGGGTAATCCGCCCGCCATACTGATTTTTCCATTCCCATACCCGATCTAAAAATTTCTCACGTCCAAGTTCCTGCCGGTTCGTCCCTTCTTTGACGAGCTGAGCTTCCACTTTGGCCTGCGTAGCAATCCCGGCATGATCCGTCCCGGGCAGCCAAAGGGTATTAAAACCGCGCATGCGCTTATACCTTGTTAAGATGTCCTGGATCGTTCCATCCATGGCATGGCCTAAGTGCAGAGCACCTGTAACGTTCGGCGGCGGCATGACAATACTAAAAGGGTTTTTCTTCTCATCAACCTCCGAATGAAAAAATCCGTTTTCCTCCCAAAATTGATACCATTTTCCCTCAACTTGACTTGAATCATAGGCCTTAGCCATTTCTATTTTTTCCGATTTTTCATTAAGAATTTCATCCATAATGTGCCAAACTCCTTCCTGCATTGTTGAATTAAAAAAGCCTTTCATCCTGATAAAGGACGAAAAGCGATCGTGGTACCACCTTAATTTAGTGAAACAACCTTAAAGTCATTGTTGGTTTCACACTCATTGTTTGTCTAACGGGTTTTCCGTCAGAGAGTACTCCATTCCCCTCTGCCCCTCCTGTGCGACCCAAGCGCTTCTCCGTAAAGACCTCTCAGCTCATAGTCTTTTTCTCTGGACGGTATCCTGATGCTATTCCTCACAATCATCGAGTTTTAAACAATATTTGATTTGAATACATTATACTCAGCCGAATGACTATTGTCAAAATTTATGAATTTTGAAATGTATAAGCAGGTTTTACGCCGGTGACTTTGGCCGTCCACTCGTCCAAGGCAACCAAATCATTAGGACCAAGCTCAGCCAACGCTGTTTTTCCCAAAGCCCGTACACCCTCCTCCATTTCCTTGGTCATCGACTTGAAAACATTGGCGACACTTTGGCTGGCCAAATTAATATCCAGGCGGTCTTTATAAGGAGAATTGTACCAGACCAATTGAGTTAAGGGTTCCCAAGGGAGAACCTTATGAACCTGGCGATGGACTAAGGCAAATAAAGGCACCGTTCCCAAATAAACGGCGTCGGCTCCCAGGGTTAGGGCCTTCAAACATTCTCCGCTGGTAGCATACCCGCCGGCAACCACTAAGCTAACCTCTTTGCGTGCTCCCTGTTCCACTAAAAATCGTTCCGCCCGCACCAGGCCGAGCAAGCTGGGGATTCCTAAATCGTCGCAAATCATGGGGGAAGCACCGGAAGCTCCCCCCTGTGCCCCATCGACAACGATCACATCAAAACCTGCCTCTAAAGCAACTGCTAAATCCCTTTCAATTGCCCCTGTCGCCATAATCTTTAAAGCAATGGGTTTCCCCCCCGCCTGAGCCCTCAGATCCTCCACGTACTTAATCCAGTCCCAAGGGCTTTGGATCCCCGGGATAACTGCAGATGTAACAACGGATTCAACGGGCGAAATTCCCATCAGTTTTTGGGCTTTGCCTTTAACAACACACGGATCTACGGTAAAAGGGCCCATACGTGCCCCTTGGCCCATTTGAACTTCAAGCATATCAGCAGCCGCAATGGCCTCCGGCGAATGTCCCCATGGACTTCTGCTGATTTGCCAGATAAACTTTTCTGCCTCTTGCCGTTCTTCCGGCAAATAGGGGCCCTCGCCGGAATTAGTGGCCGTCTGAAGCTGCTTGGAGGCCTTTGCCAAGGCCCGCTTAGCTTGTTCACTGAGGCCAATACCGTAGCCCATGCCGCTGATCATGAGCGGAATTTCGATGGTTAACGGTTTTTGAGCCTTAGGTCCAAGAGTGACCTTCATATCGACAGGAACGTTACCCTCTTTAGGCAGCCGGGCCATCTGACCAGGAACGAACATCAACGTATCAAAATGAGGCAGACGCTTAGGGGACCCCAGTGGCCGCTCGATAAGACCGCCTTTTTCGGCCCGTAAGCTGATTTCCACGATGGTCTGGACTGAGGTCCGGCGAACCGCACTCCAGAGTTCCATTAGATTCTCGTGATACTTATCTTGAAGCAGCCTATCGATCACCAGGCCAAAAAGCCGCTGTACGATGGTGCGAAAAAACCGTTTTCCTGTAAAAAACATCAGCACCAGAAGCAAAATTCCCGCCAGGAACGCTCCCAAGGCCGAAAGGACAATAATCAGCAGAGCAGTCTGCAGCAACAACGACAATCCCCCATCTTTGCAAATATGTTACTATCTTAGAGTAGTCTGCACCACAAGTTAAAGAATATTCGCTGAACAAAATTGTATCCAAAGTGGAGTCTTACGATTGGATAAAAAAAGAGGCGGACATTAGTTCCACCCCTTGACGTTATAAATTAATTTACTTATTTCAGAATTTACTTTTAAGCATTTACTTATTTTATTTATTTGAATTTATTTCATAACTGGTTTTTTCATCGAAATAATTCAATTATCCATTTATCCCACATATTTAGCTTCTTTATTACTTCGAGTTATTTTTGGCCCCACTTGCCATGGAAAACAATCTCCTCCATAGCTTTGCGGGGGCGCAGGCGGCGTTCTTCTGCAGCATATCCCAGGGGAGTCATAGCCAGCACACGAACATTTTCAGGAATCTGCAAAGCTTCCCGAACCTTTTCCTCAGTAAATAAGCCTTGCCAACACGTCCCCAGCTCTTGTTCCGTCGCTGCTAAAACCAGATGTTCCATAGCAAGGCCTGCATCCAGCATCATAAAGTCCTTGCCTTCCCAGATTTCTGATTCCTTAGGCACTGCACAGAGTACTATAACGATGGGAGCCCCCGTTAACGCCTTTCGTCCGGGATTTGACTCTCCCATACAGTCGGCAAGGGCTGCTCTTCCTGCTGCCTCTTCCACAACAATAAAGCGCCAGCACTGCATGTTCTTCCAGGAAGGTGCCAAGCGAGCCGCTTCCAGAACATACTCTAATTTTTCCTTCTCCACCGGCGTATCTTTATAAGTACGCAAGCTCCTGCGGGTCTGAGCTAATTCAAGAAAATTCATCATTAATAGTCTCCTTTTTCTGCTGCTTACACTCTAATGATTTTATTATTCTCAATTTCGAGTTCTTCTTTCAGAATTCTCTTTAATATTTAGGATTCCTTCCCCCGCAAGGCCCTTTGGGAAATTTTATTTTGTCATTCCCACCACGGCTTTTCATCCTTCGCAATATGAAAATTACCTTTCGTATTATAATGATCACCTTTTACAGGATCATCCTTCCCCTTCTTTTCATCCTCTAGCTCCCTATCCCAAGGCCATTCAATCTGCGAATCAGGGCGCGAATCCAATGTTGAATTCAGTGAATCTATTTCGAAATTTGAAACTGATTTTGAATTAGATTTTGCGTCTGATTTAATATCTCCTTCCAGATCAAATATTGAATTATCCAACATTAAATCCGAATCCGGATTTGGCTTAGAATTTAACAAAAATTTAGAACCGGAACTTGAACTAGAATCAGAATTTAACTTAGAATTAGACGTTGTACTTAAACCAGAATTAAAATCCTCTTGATCCGAGTTCATAAACCAATCATCAGTGTCAAGACTGCTGCCGGCGGCCGAAGATCCCTCCCGGCTATGCAGATCATCGTTCACATCCCAATCAAGATCGCTGCCCGTCGGTTTTTCACTGCCATATCCGGCATAATACGGCCTATAGTTGGTATTAGCTTTTCCTCCGCTCCAAGAACTTCTAACGCTTCCCTTCGAACCTCCTGCTCCAAAAGCCCCTGCAATGATGCCTAAAATTGCTCCTTCCCCCAAAATCTGAATAAAACCCCAGACCCGAATCGGAAGAAACAAAGCCAACAACAGAGTCCCAACAGTTACATAGCCAAAGCCTGTGATCCCGCCCATTATCCATTCTCCGCTTTCCCGCGACGTACGATAGCCGCCTATCAGGCAGCTTGCCAAGAGCCCAATATCTACCAGATTGGAAACACTCAGTCCTCCTAACCCCATGGTTCCCCACAGCATTCCGGCAACAAGGGTTAACAGGGTAACCAGCAAAGCCGTTGTAATCCCCCTCAAAACGCATGAAAGCATGAATAGATCCCTCCTAACATTATGAATTTTTCAGCCTTGAAACACTCTTATCTTTCTATAACTACGCTGAACCCGTCCCATACATTCCATCTATCTCCATAATTATCCATTACCACGCACCCTAGCTGGCGAATATAGTGTATTATGCCGTAGCAAAAGGAGGAGTCCTTATGGATTATGCACGTTATGTTGTGCGAGCAGGGGATACCATTTATAAAATCTCTAAAGCATACTCAGTTGAAATGTCTGAGATTATTCAGCTCAATCATTTAAAACATCCCGATCGTATTTATGCCGGTCAAATACTATTGCTTCCAATTACAAAAACTCTAGAACAAGTACCGGGAGAAATACCTGAGCCAAATTTTACATATGCCATTTGGCTCTACGATGCTTATGCCGGTACAGATTCGGAACTAACCGCTATTACCACATATCTTTATCAGGCCGTATTGCTTGATCGTCCGGAATTTGACGCCTTATTAAGGCCTATCGCTTATGATGAACTCCGCCATTTGGAAAAGCTGGCCCTTGCTTTACGACATCTTGGTGTCGATCCCAGGTACGGTGCCTTAAGCAGCGGTCACTGGGTTGACTGGCGGTCCCGTTTTATCAACTATACTAGTGAACTTTGTGCACTCCTTGACGCAAATATTGAAGACGAAGCCAAAGCCCATCATCTCTATCTTGAACTGGCCAAAAAAATCCCCATCCCGGAAATCCAGGAAATTTTAACAGAAATAGCATGCGATGAAGAGCGACATTATTATCTGTTCTGCCAAGCAAAGGAACAATTCTGCAGTAATTGCGCTTGCCCGCCTCCGCCCCCTTGCTCTCCCGATCCCGCTTATACCCCTTCTGAGGACCCGCCGGAACAATCGGGGCCCCCTGATGGAGCCCGAGGCTAACTTTTTCTTTTCAGTTCCGGCAAGTTCCGCTATACTATAATTGCGTGATTATCAGGCAAGACAATCTGTAACAGCAGAAAGGCCGTTGCGTCTCAATACGCCGCGGCCTTTTCATTTTAAAGCATGTAAAGGGGCTGAACCGACTTGAAGATAACTCGTACTCAAGGGGCTGATTTTTCGTTACTGCTCGTGGCTTTCGTTTGGGGCTTGACCTTTGTCGTCGTTAAATGGGCTATCGCCGATCTGCCGCCCTTTCCCTTTCTCGCAATACGTTTTTTTCTCGCCTTCATTAGCTTGTTGCCTTTCCTCTGGCTGCAAAGAGCTCATATCTCCAAAAAAAATATCCTCAAAGGAATGGCCGTCGGCGTCTTTCTTGCTTCCGGCTACATATGGCAAACCATCGGCCTGCAATACACATCTGTCTCCAACGCCGGTTTTATAACAGGACTTTCCGTCGTCATAGTCCCTACCTTAGTCACCATAACAACAAAGAAAATTCCTCGTCCCAGTTTGATCCTGGGAATCTTAAGTGCTCTAGTCGGCTTAGCCTTACTCTCCCTGGGAGACCGTTTACAGTTTAACAAAGGGGACCTTATGGTTCTGATCTGCGCCGTCAGCTTTGCCTTGCAGATATTCTTTACCGGACGTTTTGCCCCCGACACCAATGCAACCGTACTCGCTGCTTTTCAAATCCTTACAGTCAGTATCATAAGCACTATTTTCTCCCTGATTTTACCCCAACCCCCACTGCATTTCACAATGGCAGCCTGGTCAGGACTGCTCATAACTGCCATCCCCGCCACCTCCCTTGCTTTTTTCGTCCAATCGAAAATGCAACAATTCACAACCTCCACCCATACGGCTATTATCTTCTCGATGGAACCCGTCTTTGCCGGCCTAGCGGCCTATTTCATGGCTGGAGAAGTACTCACCCTTAAAGGCTTAATCGGGGCAGGATTGGTCCTGGCAGGCATGATTATCGCTGAATTCAGCGGTTCGGAAAGCGCAGCACCGTCAAAATAAACATCAGATAAAAGACTCCTCCCATGAGAAGACCCGTGGGATGAATAGCTCCTTTGCGGCGAAGCGAAAAAACCGGAATCATCGCTGAGCCAACCGCCAAAAAAGCACTCCAAAGAGCTAACGTATCTAATTTCCAGGAGGTCAAAGCAATGCCAATAGCGGGAATAACGGAACTTTGGAAAACCATCGCTCCTGTTAAATTCCCCATAGCCAAGGTATCTTTACCGCGCATAATCCAAAGGACACTGTTAAACTTCTCCGGCAGCTCCGTCGCCACAGGAGTTATAATCAAGGAAAGTACAAAAACCGGAATCCCCAAATCGGCTGCAATAGGCTGAACAGCATTGACAAAGCCATGGGCCCCAAAGACAATAGCAACCAAAGCCATGGTGATCTGCAGCAGAATAGCCGTCAGCTTAGGATCATCCGCTTTGCGCGCCATGTAAAGAGAGGCCAATTTTTCCTCCTTATGCCCGCCCCGATTGGAACGCAAGGTTAAAACAACGTAAATCACGTAGGCTAAAACCAAAGACCCGGCGGCAATAGTTTTGTAATTCTGGTTTCCTAAAAAGGACGCTAAAATAGCAATTGTAAATACGAAAAGAAAAAATTGCAGATCACGCTGCACAACCTTAGTATCAAGCTTTAAGGGATCATTGCTCCGGCGAAATAAAAGAGCAGCCAGTCCGGTTATAAAAAACGCCAACGTTGAGAGCATAAAAGGCGCCCCAAGAATCGCCCCAATCCCAATATCCGATCCCTCAGTTCCTTCCCGAAAACCAAGAAAAGCAATAACCGGAACAACCGTCTCCGGCAAAGCCGTCCCCACGGCCGCCAAAAGACTCCCCACAGCCCCCGCCCCAAGCTTCAGCTTTTGCCCCAGCCACTCAATACTATTCGTAAAAGCCTCCGCACCAACAAGAATTATCCCTAAGCTTAATACGAGCATTATGACATCCCTCAAGCCCTCTCTCCCCCTTCATCCCCGCTTAAACCCCTGAGACATTCCTCACTGTAACTATACGAGGTTGACTACATATTTATAACGAGAACTTTCAAGCATAAACAAGAAAAGCTCAACGATTGAAGTTGAGCCTTTTTATTGCCAAAGGCATGTCAAAGCATGTCAAAGGTGTGTCAAAGGGACGGTCCTCTTAACACGCCTTAACGTGTCAAAAGGACCGTCCCCCCGACTCTCCCTGACTTGATAGCAGTACTCAATGTGATGACACAAGCCAGACGTCTTTGCGTAAGAACTGCAACCTTCACTCAAGCTATGGAAAATACCTCTTTTACAAAAGAAAGATACTCCGGAGCATTTTTGATGTTAGGCAAACCGTTACTTTGAGCTATTCCATGCCGAATAGCCCGTTTGATCACAGTGTCAAAAACCTTTATATCCGAGTTTTCAGCAAAAGATTTCCGTAAATTTTGCAGCATTACATTATGAAGGTTCGTATAATCCTGAACCATTGTTGGTAATACCCCTAAAATATTTATCTTCGCGCCTTGTGCCCGAATACGCTTGACAAGGTTAATCGTATCATAAACGCCATCAATAGCTAAGCCCTCCGGAAGAGCAGGGATAATGATATCCGTGGATGCTAAAAGGGAATTCATCGTTTGCAGATCATTACTCGGTGAAGTATCAATTAATATATAATCATAGAAGGCTTTTATCTGACCAATTGCATTTTTCAAAAGATAATTAGGAGCAGGAAATCGCTTGTCATTAGAATGCGCCAACACCATCGGAGTTAGATCATTCAAAGAAGTGTTTGATAAGTACAAATCCACACCAAAGGCATTTTGCTTGATTTCGCTCATTTTTGCTTTACCAATTAAAACATCATAAATGGTTTTCTTTATATTAACTTTTTTAATCCCGAAGGAAAATGCGATGTGCCCTTGAGCGTCCATATCAATAATAGCCGTCTTATATCCGAGACTAACCAACCCTACGGCCATGTTTGTAACAGTAGCCGTCTTGCCAACTCCACCTTTTTGTGATGCAACGGCAATGACACGTGCAGTTTTTATCGCTTTCATAGATTTTCCTAATCTTCTATCCCTATTCATGCCACACATCCCCTTTAACAGTTGTATTACTGGTATATTTTACCATATATAAGGTCGAGTGTATATACTTGTTACTTTTAGTTAAAGGGAAAACCTGCATTCGGCAGATAATCTCTAAAGATTGATATGATAGAAGACCGAAAGACAATCAAAACCAGGCTTTTATTATCAGCATGGCCATAAACAATCCCTGTATAACAGACGACAGCACATAAAATGTGCCGACGCCAAAAGCGTGTTAAGGGGACCGTCCCCTTAACACGCCCCAAATTAACGTCAAAACAGAAGATGTAGCACAATCCTTCCAATATATCTCCCAAGTCGACTCCGAGACTGCTTCCGGAACACAAAACGTCTCCGCAGCCTCACAAGAACAGTTGGCTACCGCGGAGGAAGTTTATTCCTCAGTTAGCGACTTCCGGCAACGGTTGATGAATTAAATTCTATGGTTCAAAGGTTTAAAGTTTAGCTTAGGTCTTAGTTTTTTTCCAGGACATCAAAGTGATTACCTACTTTTAATGCCATCAGCACTTAAAGTGCTGATGGCATTAAATATCCTAAGGAACTATTTTTAGTGAACTCGTTCAGCTAAAGCTGAACATCGGAGCTTCAGATGGGGACTCTACCCCACCTGAAGTTACCAAAAGACCCACCCTCACTTACAAGAAGTGGGGATCTTAAAACCGGATAAATTTGTAAATCTTGCAATTAAAAGCCCAGTCGCTTGCTAACCCCCTATGTCAAAAGCGTGTCAAAAGGACCGTCCCCCTAACACGCTTGACTGAGGGCTGTGTCACACAAGTCCCATCTCGGAGAGGGATTCATTCAGCTCTTCCACCCCGGCCCCCGTCTGCGCAGAAAAGGGCAGAATCAGCGACGCGTCATCAACCTCCAGAGCCTTGGCTATAATCGTCAAATGCTTAAGCCACTGTCCCCGGGAAATCTTATCCGCTTTTGTCGCAACAACCATCGTCGGGACCTGCCTCATCCGCAGCCATTGATGCATTTCAACATCCTCGCGGCTGGGTGCATGCCGGATATCGACAATTTGAATCACAGCGCGCAGAGCTTCTCGCTTTTTGAAATAGTTTTCCATCATGGAGCCCCATTGGGCATTGACCGTCTTAGCCACTTTGGCATACCCATAACCGGGCAAATCCACGAGAAACCAAGCGTCATTGACACGGTAAAAATTAAGAGTCTGGGTCTTCCCCGGCGTGTTCCCCGTTCGCGCCAAGTTTCGCCGGCCTAAAAAGCGATTGATTAAGGAGGACTTGCCGACATTAGACCGCCCGGCCATGGCGATTTCGGGCAAACCTCCTGTTGGATACTGTTCATATTTAACTGCTGATGCCACATATTCGGCTTTGCGAATAACAATCAAAACCTCATCGTCCCTTTAAAAAAATTAAGACACTACCGGGCGCTCTCCTGGTCCGCTATCGCCCACAGGCACTCCCTTACCTCCATAAACAGTATGTCTTGAGTCCTTATTGTTAACCTCATCGGATTGCGCCAAAGGAAGCAGCGCTAGTTTCAGAACTTCTTCGATCCTGCTGACAAAGTGGAATTCCAAAAGTTTGCGAACCTTCTCCGGAACGTCTTCCATGTCCTTACGGTTCTCCTCAGGAAGCAAGACCACCTTTATTCCGGCACGATGGGCGGCCAGAACTTTCTCTTTCACTCCGCCGATGGGCAAAACATTGCCTCTGAGGGTTATTTCCCCGGTCATCGCCAAATCGGCACGAACGGCACGTTTGGAAAGAGCAGAAGCCATTGCTGTAGCCATGGTAATACCGGCTGACGGACCATCTTTGGGAACAGCGCCTTCCGGCACGTGAATATGAAGATCGGTATGCTCATAGAAATCCTGTTCAATGCCTAACTCTAAAGCATAGGCCCTGATAAAGGTCCAGGCCGCTTGAGCAGATTCCTTCATGACATCTCCCAGTTTCCCAGTCAGGGTCAAATTCCCCTTACCGGGCAAGGGAGTTACTTCAATAGTCAGCACAACTCCGCCGACTTCAGTAAAGGCCAGTCCCGTTACTGCCCCGATCTCAGGAGCTTTAGCCGCTACTTGGAAATGATAACGAGGTGCCCCTAAGGCATTCTCGATATCCTCGTGAGTCAAAGCATGGGATTCCCAGTCTTCCTTCACCACACGAACGGCAATCTTCCGACAGACATTAGCAATTTGCCGCTCTAAATTACGCACCCCGGACTCCCGGGTATAGTCCTGAATAAGTTTTAGCAGTATTTCCTCGTCCATGGTGAAAACTTCTTCCTTAACTCCGTGAGTTTTCATTTGTTTAGGCACGAGGTAACGCTTAGCAATATTAACCTTTTCGTCCTCGGTATATCCGCTTATCGAAATAACTTCCATGCGATCCAAAAGGGGGCGCGGGATCGTATCTAAAGTGTTCGCCGTTAAAACGAAAAAGGTCTGTGACAAATCAAAGGGAACTTCCAGATAATGATCTGTAAAGTTAGCATTTTGCTCAGGATCCAGCACTTCAAGAAGTGCCGATGCCGGATCGCCACGAAAATCCGAAGACATCTTATCAATTTCATCCAAAAGGAAGACAGAATTACGTGTTCCTGCTGTGCGAATCCCCTGAATAATTCGTCCCGGCAAAGCTCCGATATAAGTACGGCGATGTCCTCTAATCTCAGCTTCATCCCTTAATCCGCCCAAGGACATACGGACAAACTTACGCTCTAAGGACCTGGCAATAGATTTCGCCAAGGACGTTTTGCCGACTCCGGGAGGTCCCACTAAACAGAGAATCGGGCTTTTCATTTTGGGAGTCAGTTTGCGAATCGCCAAGAACTCTAAAATACGTTCTTTAACCTTCTCCAAGCCATAGTGATCTTCGTTAAGTATATCCTCAGCCTTTGCCAAGTCTATTTTATCCCTAGTGGTTTTGGTCCAGGGAAGTACCAGGAGCCAATCCAAATATGTGCGCACAACCGTACCTTCTGCCGAAGAAGGAGGCATTTTTTCCAAACGTTCAATTTCCTTTAACGCCTTTTGCTCAACTTCTTTAGGGCATTTGGCTTTGGCCACCTTTTCGCGGTATTCATCAGCTTCAACCTGACGCTCATCCTTATCGCCTAACTCTTTCTGGATCGCCTTAATCTGCTCTCGCAAATAATATTCCTTTTGAGCTTTATCCATCTGTTTACGGACTCGTAAACCAATGCGGCGTTCCAATTCCATAATCTCAATCTCACGCATGATAAGCTCTGTCAAACGTTCGATACGTTCGTCAATTTCTAAAGCTTCTAAGATCGTTTGCTTGTCAGGAACTTTGAGATTAAGATGCGAGGCGATTATATCCGTTAGCTGCCCCGGCTCTTCCACTGCTAAAACAGTTCCCAGAGTTTCAACAGGTACACGTTTACTGAGTTTGGCATATTCCTCAAATTGATGGGTCATTCCCCGAACTAAGGTTTCAGTTTCCGCTGACATAGCTTTCTTCTTCTCAGCTAATTCCTCAACTCGAACTTTAAAATAAGGCTCCTCTTGAAGAAATTCGAGCACATGACCTCGAGCGATCCCTTCGACTAAAACACGCATGGTGCCCCCCGGAAGTTTAAGGAGCTGTTTAATTTCCGCAACCGTCCCCATGGTGTACAAATCAGCCGTCGTAGGAGAATCAATTTCCGTCTCTTTTTGAGAGGTTAAGAGAATAATCCGATCTCCCAGCATCGCTTCTTCGATAGCTGCCATAGAACGCTCTCTGCCGACGTCAAGGTGAATAACCATATATGGAAAGACTAGAATTCCACGCAGCGGGAGTAATGGTAATTCACGCTCTTTGCTCATTAATATCCCCCCTAATAGATCTATAGAAAAAGACACACTAAAGCTAGTGTGCCAAACTTATCATTAACTATTCTAACATGTTTTGCCTCGTTCAGGCAAATTTACTGCGGCATTATTAACCACTTTATTTACCGCAAAATCTAAACAGCTTAATACTTCTTCAAGGGGCGGGCGCATTTCTGTTTTCTCCAGCTTAATCTCCGAACGAAGGGCAAGTTTCAAAACTTCAGAAAGTTCCTCAACTGGAATTATCTCAATTTCGCCTTTATATTCGGCAAAACGTTCCTGCCAATTTTCCTTGGGAATTAAAACCCGTTTGCATCCTGCCTGTCGGGCCGCTTCAATCTTGGCCGTAACCCCGCCGATAGGTTTTACTCTTCCCCGAATGGACAGTTCCCCTGTCATCGCCAGGTAATTATCCACGTTTTGCTGCAAGATTGCGGAAGCCGTAGCCGTCGCAATGGCAATCCCTGCAGAAGGCCCGTCTATGGGGGCCCCGCCGGGAAAATTGACATGAATGTCATAGTTGCCGGGCTGAATCCCCAATTGTCGTCTTAACACCGTAAGGACGTTTTCGACCGAACTGCGCGCCATACTTTTACGCCGAATCTTTTTCCCGGCATTTCCTTGTTCCTCTTCCTCAACAATACCTGTGACCAGAAGAGTTCCTGTGCCGGGAGAAACAGGCAGTGCCGTTACTTCAAGTTCTAAGAGAGCACCCATATTAGGGCCATAAACAGCAAGGCCGTTAACAACACCAACACCGGCTTCTGTAGGAACTTTCCTCTCGGGACGGGGAGTGTATTGTCCTGTCGTTACCACCCATTCCACGATTTCTACGTCAACTTGCTTCAGACAGTCTGTTAATGCGACCCCTGCAGCTAATTGGACCATATTGACCGCTTCTCGTCCGTTGGACGCATACTGTTTGATAACTTCAATAGCCTCGGGAGTAAACAATATATCCATTTTCGCTGCAGCTACGCGAGCAATCTCGGCGATTTCATCAGGAAGCAAACCGCGAAAATAAACCTCCATACAGCGAGAGCGTATGGCCGGCGGGATTTCCTCCGGGCTGCGGGTGGTAGCCCCAACAAGACGAAAATCTGCCGGAAGGCCATTCTGGAAGATATCATGAATATGCTGAGGAATATTTGGGTCCTCTGAACTATAATAGGCGCTTTCCAGGATTACTTTACGATCTTCCAGAACTTTCAAGAGCTTATTGATCTGAATTGGATGAAGCTCGCCAATCTCATCAATAAATAAAATGCCTCCATGAGCTTTGGTCACAGCACCCTGTTTGGGTTGAGGGATCCCGGCTAAACCCATAGCCCCAGCCCCTTGGTAAATAGGGTCATGAACTGAGCCAATCAAAGGATCAGCGATCCCCCGTTCGTCAAAGCGTGCTGTCGCCCCGTCAATCTCAGTGAAGCAAGCATTTTCATTAAACGGAGACAGGGGATTTTTCTTAGCCTCTTCTAAAATCAGGCGCGCCGCCGCAGTTTTTCCGACGCCCGGAGCTCCATAAATCAAGACATGCTGCGGATTAGGACCGCAAAGAGCCGCTCTCAAGGCCTTGATTCCTTCTTTTTGCCCGATGATCTCGTCAAAATGTGCAGGGCGAGTTTTTTCAGACAAAGGCGTTGTTAAGGCAATTTTGCGCATCTTCTGTAGTTTTTCAAGTTCTTTACGTGATTCGCGTTCAACGGAGATTTTATTCCCCTGTTGTGACTTGAGCATTCCCCAAAAATACAGCCCGATGACAACAGCGAAAACCAACTGAACGACCATGACTATTCCGCTCAGTCCACTCATATACTCATTCCCTCTCAGTTTTTTCTCACTGATAGTATTGCCAGCAGGCTGAAATTCAAACATATTCTTTCACAAAGTCCGCAAAATTAGTAACTCGTCAACTAAAACTGAACACTAGTGTATCGGTAACGAAAGCGCCTAGCCCATAACAAACTCTATCGCGCCGAAGGATGGACTCAAACCCCACTGAAAGAAGGTATAGGAATCACTCCCACTTGTAGTTGTAAAAGGGGAGCCTGGAGTCTTACGATTGGACAAATACCTTTACAGCCCTGCGAAAACATTCGCATTCTCATAAAAAAGGCTGCAATAAAACTGGAAGAACCAGTTTTATTGCAGCCTCAACGTTCTTAAAGAATATTAATCTGTAATAGCTTGATTAGCTTGTTCAAGCTTTGAATATTAGGCAGATTCTTCTTTCTTACCTTTTTTTACCTTGTCCGCCACGACGAGCACCGGCTCTTCCTTCTTCTGAACCACTTCTTGGGTAACGACGCACTTCGTAACATCTGTGCGTGAAGGAAGATCATACATGACGTTAAGCATAAGCTCTTCCACAATGGCTCTTAAGCCCCGAGCTCCGGTATTGCGGCGTATCGCCTCACTGGCGATGGATGTAAGAGCTGAGTCTTTAAATTCCAGCGTAACACCATCTAATTCCATCAGTTTTTGATACTGTTTAACCAAAGCATTTTTCGGTTCTGTCAGAATTCGAACCAAGGCAGCTTCATCTAAAGCTTCCAACGTTACGATGACCGGAAGACGTCCCACAAATTCGGGAATAAGACCGTACTTTTGCAGGTCAGCGGGTAAAATTTGTTTAAGAACTTCCCCAATTTTCATATCCTTTTTATTTTTGATATTAGCCCCAAAACCCATGGTTTTTTCGCCGGCACGGTTTTGAATAATCTTTTCGATGCCATCAAAAGCTCCGCCCACAATAAACAGGATATTTGTGGTGTCTAACTGGATAAATTCCTGATGAGGATGCTTGCGCCCGCCTTGCGGAGGAACACTGGCAACAGTTCCCTCAAGGATCTTGAGCAGCGCCTGCTGAACGCCTTCGCCGGATACATCTCTGGTAATGGAAGGATTTTCAGACTTACGGGCAATTTTATCGATTTCATCGATATAAACGATACCTTTTTCAGCTTTTTCGACGTCGTAATCAGCAGCTTGAATTAATTTCAAGAGAATATTTTCGACGTCCTCACCTACATAACCGGCTTCAGTAAGCGAGGTGGCATCGGCGATAGCAAAGGGAACATTAAGAACCTTAGCTAGAGTCGAGGCCAGCAAAGTTTTTCCCGAACCCGTTGGGCCAAGCATAATAATATTGGACTTCTGTAGTTCTACATCATCAATTTTCATGCCAAGATTAATACGCTTATAATGATTATATACCGCTACGGAAAGTGCCTTTTTCGCTTCTTCTTGACCAATAACATATTGATCAATAATAGCCCGGATTTCCTTAGGCTTTAAGATCTCACCAATTTCAACGCCGAGGTCGTCTGTGAGTTCTTCCTCAATAATTTCATTGCAAAGTTCAATACATTCATCGCAAATATAAACACCCGGGCCGGCAACCAGTTTCTTGACTTGTTCCTGAGTTTTACCGCAAAATGAACACTTCAGTTGATTTTTGTCGTCGGTGTACTTTGCCATCCTCTCACCTCTATACCTCAGAATTTCCCTCTAAGGCGCTTAGGCATTCTGTTCCACTAAGAAGTTGACAGTTTTTTCCTGAATCAAACTTTGCTTATAGAACTCCATCTGTCCACGCTCTAGAAGGGATTGTTTGAGCGACGCAGGGTCTTGTTTAAAACGCTCCCCAAGATTTTTTAGTCCCTCATTTACTTCGTCTTCCGTAACCGTAATTCCTTCTGTTTTTGCAACAGCTTCTAAAACTAAATCTCTTTTAACGCTTTCTACGGCTTGAGGGCGTAATCGTTCACGCATAATTTCTTCGGAAGAATTCGTAAATTGATAATACTGATCCATGTTCATTCCCTGCTGAATAAGGCTCGTGTTTAATTCCTCGAACATCTCATTAATTCGCTGGGTAAACATTACTTCTGGAATTTCAACGCTGGCATTGTCAACTACTTTGGAAATAATCGCTTTAAGGTGATCATCTTTAACTTTTGATTCAGCGATCTTCATTAATTTATTCCGCAAATCGTTTTTCAATTCATCCAGAGTATCAAACTCACTAACATCTTTTGCAAATTCATCATCTAAAGGTGAAAGCTCTTTACGTTGGATTTTATTAACATGACATTTAAAAATAGCATTTTGCCCTGCTAGCTCTGCACTATGATATTCATCTGGGAAGGTAACGTTGACATCAAGATCCTGACCGACTTCTGCACCAATAAGGCCTTCTTCAAAACCGGGAATAAACGTTCCCGAACCAATCACGAGTTCGTAATTCTCAGCTTTGCCGCCCTCAAAAGGCTCGTCACCTTTGAAGCCCTCAAAGTTGAGGGTGACAATATCTCCCTCTTCAATTTTACCATCTTCTATTGGCAGGAGTCTAGCATGCTGCTGCTGTCTGCCCTTTAATTCTTCCATAATTTCTTCTTCAGTAACACTGGCAACATCTTGTTCAACACTTAACCCTTTATAGTCACCCAAAATAACTTCCGGGCGTACAACAACTTTGGCTTTAAAGATCAGTTCCTTGCCTTCTTCGATTTGAACCAATTCCACATCAGGCCGGTCAACTGGGTTAATTCCGCTTTCCTCAACAGCTTGAGCATAAGCTGGTCCAATAACATGATCGAGGGCTTCATCATAGAGAGCTGCCTTGCCCACTTGAAGTTCTATCATTCGGCGAGGCGCTTTTCCTTTACGGAACCCAGGAACATTCACTTTTTTAGCCAAATTTTTGGCCGCTTGGTTGACAGCATTCGTAAATTTTTCTGCTTCAACCGTGACTTGCAAAGCTACTACATTTTTTTCCACGTTTTCTACAGAGACTGACATATGTTCTCCCCCTTAAAACACTAATTACTCTATGTGCAAGGCAAGTTGGGATACTACGATAGTCTTACCTTTTTTTCAAGACTACAAACCCCGCTTAAGCCAAATACATCCAAAAATAGTTTTGTTTCAGCTATTATAGCTTAAATCCGCCTAAGGGGGAACATATCGTTCCCCCTTTAACACAAAGTTCCCGTTAAATGTTCAAATATTGATTCTAAAAAATTCACTAGCCAATTATACCAGACTTGGGCTTTGTAATCAAATATTCGATCCCCATTGGATCCAAGTCAGGAATTTAGGTTATGAACTATTTTTTGGGCGGATTTGAGATCCTCAGCGGCATAAGAAAGTAACTTTTCCCGGCTAATCCAAACCAGCTTCGTTTTATTGCCTAAGCGTTCATTTTGGCGGTCCTTCCCTGCCGGATGATAGATGCGCATAATCGTCATCTGCAGCAGGGCTATTCCCTTGCTCTTCCACGTATCCGGCAAATCCTGAACCGTAAAGCCAAAACCCTTAACACCTCGATAGAGTAACGTCTCACCTACAAACACTTTAATGTCGGCATATCCGGGATTATCAGCAATATACCGAGCCAAATCCGGCATCGATATTCGAGCTTGACGCAAGGCCTTAAGGGCCGTTTTCTGCATATCCCGTCCTTTGGCCTGAAGCCGAATATTATCTATGTGAATTTCCGCTGCCGGATCTCCTTTCTGCGCTAATAACCGTCCGTCTTCAGAGTAAAGTTCCGGTCCGTCATAACTAGTTTTTTCCAATCGAAAAATATTAGTATCATCAACCCGGTCTACATGATGTGTTTTAGCGTAATAGTGTTCCCATTTTTCCCAAACTCTGAAGGTCAGCCGTTGGCCAAAGGACCAGTCCGGAAAGTCCAGGGGTACAAAAGGCAATTTCAAGTCACGGGGAATTCGTTCTGCCAATAAATCCAAGGCCGCCAGAGTATTTTCCGGAGCCCCGCTTTCTCCGCCGCTGTCATGCATCACAACGATTGAACCCTCATTAACCCTTTTCATGATTCGGGCGGCGATGTCTTCAGGTGTGCGCCGGACCTCCCAATCGTGACCCTCCACGTTCCACAAGACTGCTCTCATATTGTGTCGTTTAAGCCACAGCCAGGTCACAAGATTAAACGTTCCCCAAGGCGGACGCATCCAAGTTATTTTTCGACCGAGGATTTGCTCCAAGATACGAACACTGTCCGTCCACTCCTGGCTGGTTTTCCGCGGGGAGGTGAACCAGGCATAACGATGGCTGAACGAATGAACGCCAATTTGGTGTCCTTCTCTAACCATCTGCTGAATCAATTCCGGATATTTAGCGGCCTTTTCGCCAATCACGAAGAAGGTGGCGGAGATCTTATGGCGTTTTAGCGCTTCCAATAAACGGGGCGTAATCATCGGGTCCGGACCGTCATCAAAGGTAAGCGCGACACCCGGGCTGAATTGTCGTCTCCAGCTTCCGATTCCCCAACGATGGAGAAACAAGTCAGGAATGATTGTATAGATCGCCGCACCTATTAAAATAAGACCAAGCACCAAAGTTCCCCAAACCATGATCTATCTCCCTACCATTAAGCTTAACAAGTGAACTCGCTTACGCTAAAGCTGAACATCGAGGCTTCGGATACAATAATGTCCGGTGGAAATTATTGCCGAGCCGCCTTTCCCAATAGGAATACTTAGCGGCGAAGGAGGACTCTACCCGATCCTTTGAGCACTCCGCCGCTCTTCCACAAGCCGCAGAATTCCTTCCACGGCACGCTCTGCAGCGCGGCCGGGAACTGCTTGAGCCGCAGCCCGGCGCATTTGCTCCACAGCCTCAGGATGCCGCAAAAGGCTAAAAATTATCTTCTCTAACCCTTCTTCATTATCTGCTGCTCGGCCTGCCCCGATCTTCTCCAAATAGCAGGCGTTTTCCTCTTCCTGACCGGGAATAGGTTTGAAAATTACCAGAGGCAGCCGTTTGGTCAAAGCTTCCGAAACAGTAAGCCCGCCTGCCTTAGTAATAATGATATCCGCCGCACTCATTAACTCCTCAACATTGTTAACGAAACCGAAACGCACCAGCGGATTCTTACAGTCCTCAACTAAAGAATCCAAAGCCTTGTATAATTTTTCGTCCTGCCCGCAAACTACGATAGTCTGAAGAGGTATTGCGGCTTCAGAAAGAATTTTGCAAATCCATTTGGCACCGCCTAAAACTCCGTAGGCTCCACCCATTACTAAGACTGTTGGCAGCTCTGGATTCATTGTTAGCTTCTGCAAGATCATCCGACGGTCTAATTTAAATTCAAACTTAGGACTTACCGGAATTCCGGAGATATGAATTGTTTGGGGATTTATTCCCCGAGCCACTAACCCTTTATAAACGTCTTCACAGCCTACGATGTAATGATCAACCCCCGGGTGAATCCATTGGCTATGTACCGCATAATCCGTAACAACAGTCACCAAAGGAACATTTAAAACTCCGCGGAGCCTCTGTTGAGCTAAAACACCTGCAACTGTCGGATACGTACAAATTACAAGGTCAGGCTGCAGAACCTGAATAAATCTCACGAATTCGCGGCGTCCCAAGCCATTTAAAAAGCGCTGGAATAACGAATCCGGGGGAATCTTAGACGTCCGATAGTAAAACTTGCCCCATAATCTGGGGGTATGTTTAATAAGTTCAATATAAGTATTTTTAACAACTGAATTAAATGTCTTACTTAAAAAAGCTCCAAAGTCCAGGTGGGTAATTTTGACGTTCGGGTCCTTAGCACGCAGGGCTTCAATAATCGCCTCTGCGGCACGAACATGCCCAGCGCCAAAGGACGCTGAAAAAATCAGCACATTTAAGTGTTCCACGAACAAACCTCCTCATTTTTGACTGTATGTTTGTTAGATTTGTTACAGGAAGAATAACCCTCTGAAAAAACTCTGTTCTTTGACCATTATACCGTGAAACTGGCAATTCACCAAATTATGGTGGAAACGCTGAGAAACAATGGCTGTGCAAAAGGGATAACAGGCAAAATTTGAGGGAACTATACCTTTTGCAAGGAATCGTTAATGGTCAAATCGTCCAAGAAGGAGTATTGAAAATGATCATTGTTGTACTTAGGACTCTGATATTATATGCCTTAGTTATTATAGCCCTTCGTTTAATGGGAAAAAGGGAAATAGGTCAGCTGCAGCCTTTTGAACTGGTCGTTATTATCATGATTTCAGAGTTGGCTGCCATTCCAAGTGAAAATATCGGTGTCCCTCTCCTTAGTGGTATCATTCCCATTTTAGTTCTGCTTCTAACAGGCATCACCCTGGCCTGGATTTCTTTAAAAAGCGAACGAGCCAGGGCTATTATCTGCGGCACACCAAGTGTCCTTATCGAACGCGGGAAAATCTTAGAAGATGAATTAAAAAAGAATCGTTATAGCCTTACTGATTTACTTGAAGAACTGCGCATTAAAAATGTACCCAACATCTCCGAAGTTGAATTTGCAGTTTTAGAGACAAACGGACAACTAAGTGTTTTTCCCAAATCTCAAAATCGGCCTACAATTCCCAAAGATTTTATGCTGAAAACTCAATATGAAGGACTGCCCTTAACAATGATCATGGACGGAGTTTTAAATCAGAAAAATCTGCAGCAAAGCAATAAGGATCTCAACTGGTTAATGACTGAACTAAAGAAACAAAAAATTGACCGTGTAGAGGACGTCCTTTTGGCCTCTTTGGATAGTTCGGATACACTCTTTGTTCAAGTTAAAAGCGACCCTAACATTAATAACAAGTAAGTAAAATCAAAAACCAAATCATTAAGAAAAAATATCGAGGTGAAACTTTTTGCGCACCCATCTAACGATCGTCATTATCGTTATCCTCTTACTCGGAGGGTCTTTGGTGTCTTATCAATATATTGAAAGAACAACCCAAAGTCTTGGCACTCAAATCTCCACCGTCGAACAATCAATATCCGGCCAACAATGGGATATAGCTCAAAGAAAGTTAAAGGAAACTCAGCAACGCTGGGATAAAAATAAAATCTGGTGGACCATCCTGCTCGATCATCAAGAAATCGACAAAATTGAACTCAGTCTATCTCGCCTTGACAAATACGTAGAAACCCAAAACCTTCCCCTTTCTCTTGGTGAAGCTTCGACCTTAGAACTTTTGATCAATCATATTTCAGAAACAGAGAAATTTACACTTGAAAACATTTTATAGAATTGACTTTACTTTTTGCCATTTACTAATTATTGATTTATAAAATTACATACTATTCCTATACTATTCCATTTATATACTATTCATTGATATACAAATATAATCCCATTCATCTGAAACCTTTACAATTCTTCGAATCGCTATAAGAAGTTTAAAACGTGATAAAATCATCGTTTGACATCGTATAAAATATATTGGAATTTAATATTATTATAATTTCTGAGGTGAGACAGTTTGAAAAAGGCGCGCTATTGTTTAATGGTATTAATGATCCTAACAACCGCAGTTTCATGTGGCACCAAAAATCCCATAACAACAACCAATAATGCTGCAAAGACTTCTTCTAATTCCAGTAATGCAATAACCTATACAGAAGAATTTTCATACCTCCCCGCCTACAACGGTGTCAAGTCAGCAGTTTCCTATAAACCTGCCAGCACTACGCAACCACTCGGCGAGGCAACATACCTTATCCAAAACACAAAGGATACCAAAGTGTTCGAGGATTATGAAGCCCTATTAAAAAAGAATGGCTGGACTATTACTCAAGAAAAACAAGTCATTAGTTTTTCAGCGAAAAAACAAGACCATGTCGCCAATATTTCTGTTTCCATATTTGGCACCGGGGTGATTCTAACGGTTCAGTCAAAATAGAAAGCAGCCAGAACTAACGAAGGAGTCTCGATTATCGAGACTCCTTCGTTAGTCCAAATTTTCAAATCGGAGTTAATAACATGACAGTTCTTATTTATCACATTCTTGCTCAAGTGCTTCTTTTCTCTTTTTATACAAATAACTTGAAAACTGTAAGGCAGCCAAACAGAGGAAAAATGTGGATATGCCTATCAATGCGGCCGATGGAACCAATAATCCATGCTTATTATTGACATGAAATTCAATTCCAAAGATTACAAACACCGCCAAGCCGGCAAGTAGGCTCATAAAAGTATTCGTTTTCAAGTTCGGTTTTAAGCGCCTGTCCCAAATCCCGTTCTTGATACAAGAGATTAATGTATAAATACTAAGCAGCATAAAAATAAACCATTCTCCGGCAAACTGTTTAAAATCGGCTCCTAAACATATTTGAATCATAATAACTGCCAGCAGACCCCAAAAGGCGAGCCACATACCGTTATGTTCAATATTCAATAATTTATTTTCCTGCATTTCATCCAAATTGTTTTTACGCATCTTCATTCTCCTCCCCAAACAGCTCATCAAGAGATTTCCCCAGCACCCTGCATATATTGCGGCATAACCTTATTGTTGGGTTATATTCGCCTTGTTCAATGGCGTTCATCGTTTGACGAGATATCCCCACGGCTTCAGCTAAAGCCTTTTGGGTCATGTCAAGTTCTGCACGGGCAACTTTAATTTTTAGGTTTCTTGCCATATTAACACCTCGAATATTACTTTAATATATATAAGAATTTATGTCAACTATATATTACATAAATTCTTATATATATTTCATTATCTAAGATCTAAGGTCACCTGAAAAGTTTTTTAACTTAAAACCATCTTTAACCCAAATACCTCGAATATTCAACTAATGCCACGCTTCTAGAATAGCAGTAAAGAGAGGGCGTGATTTCCCTCTCTTTACTGCTATTCATATTCATTTAAGATGCATCTATCTAATAGAAAAGACTTAGCTTTATTCTATGGTAATGAATCTAACAAAATCCCTATAGGCTTAAAGTAGCAGTTGTTGTAACATTGCTATTTGAGTCAACACCGGTTATTGTGACGTTAGTGAGCGACAGAGGATTAATATTCGAGAAAAACCTCAATTGGATTAAACCTTGTTGTGCTGTAATGGTGCCCACATTTGATGTGAAGTGAATATTATTTGCAAGATACGAGTTTGTAATGTCACCGCCGTATTGATCAGTTACAGTATATGTTGCATAACCAATTTTCTCATTTCCATTAGAAGGGGTTGTCGCCAGTTTAGTCGAGTTTATCGTAATTTTACTGACCTTTTGATCTGAATGTTGGCTGGAGCTTTGATTTCCAGACGTTGAATTATTAGTAGGGACACTGGAACTTGAGGAGCTTGTGCTGGAAGAAGTATCAAGACTCACAACTCTGCCGGTGATTAAGTCTACAAGAGTAATAATCGGTTTATCCGTATCTGAAGAAGAGTTATAAGTTATTGTACCGATACCTTTGCTTGGATCTAAGGTAATTGATGAACTTATAGAGGTAACGGCTGATAACTGCGCAGCCGGAACGGTTGACGTAATATCTTTCCCGGTTTCATCGAGTACTTGGTACTTAAAGGTTGCAGTAGTTGCCCCAACTTTTGAGTAATTACTCAAGTTAAGAGTTCTTTGGTTTCCAATTACGGTATCTCCATTTGAAGCAGCATCGGTCGAAGAAGAATTATAACTCACAACCCTGCCGGTTTTTAGATCCGCAAGGGTAATAATAATCGGTTTATCCATATCCGAAGAAGAGTTATAAGTTATCGTACCGATACCTTTGCTTGGATCTAAGGTAATCGATGATTTTAGAGAGGCAACAGCTGATAACTGTGTCGCCGGAACGGTTGAGGTAATGTCTTTCCCGGTTTGATCAAGTACTTGGTACTTAAAGGTTGCAGTAGTAGTCCCAACCTTGGTAAAATCACTTAATTTAAGAGTCTCCTGATTTGAAGAATTTCCATTCGCTGTATTGGACGAATTCAGATTAGTAATTACAGATTCAGGAATAATCCCTGTTCCACCAAATACATAAACCCTGCTGGCATTGGTAAGCCTTTGCTGATAATAGCTTCTCGTAGTTGCCGGAGAATCAGTATTAATAAGAACTATAGGTTCAGATAGGTTAGCACAAAAGGCTGTTCCGGTTAACGCATCGGCAAAGCCTTCACCTGTGGCTAAACAAATACTGTCTGACTTGAAATCAGTATTAAATAATTGATTTACGGCTATATTTCTCGCATATTTATCAGCCCCCGAGATCCGTTCTGCATTAGGGAACTGTTGGGCTACTTGATCGCTAATGATATCCGAATCTCCGACAATATATGTTTTACTGATATTGAGCGTTGAAATGTAATTCTTAACGACGTCGGGTATGGCATCATGTGGTACAAGAATAATTGGACTTTGCTTTATGGAAGCGATGGATCCAACGGATAACGCATCGGGATAGTCCTCTCCGGTGACAACAAACAAAGTTGAAGGATTTGAGGCAACTTGTTGGGCAACTTGAATCGCAGTCGCGTACCGATCAATCCCGTAAACTCTTGTTGTCTCAAGTCCCATCGTTTGAAGTTCAGACTCGACCGCTTGAGATATTACTGCTGTCCCGCCAATAATTACTACGTTTTTCACTTGCAAATCTAACAGTGTCTGCTTCGTAACCGTTGTCAAACTTCCGGTATTTGTTAATAAAATAGGGGCATTAAATTTCTTGGCTAAGGGGGCAGCAGATAGCGCATCAGGATAGTCTCCGCCGAAAGCCAAAATAGCATAATTAGACTGAGACCAGCCCGACATAGCGATCTGGGCTGCTGTTTCATAACGATCAAAACCAGCTAAGCGAGTAATCGTTGGCGTTGAATTTGCTAAGGTTGCTGCGGGAAAAACTAAACTGATAAGGGTAATTAAGCTTAGGATTATACATAACCTTGATTTTCTTTTTCTAAGAGACATAATGATAATTCACTTCCTTAATATTTAATCAGATAAAGTATAATACTTTGTCCTGAGATTTTTTTGTCACAAAATGTAATATTTTGTCCTTAATAAAAATTTAATATTTAGGTAGATTAACCCCAGATTACCTTAAGTACATTCAACTATTGAGCTCATTTCCTGACCCATCCAGAATCGTATTCCCCTGATATACAACGATCAAACGTAACCATTTACGGACATGCTGAATACAATGTATCAAAACCTTCTCGATCTCGTCTTATGTAATCTAAAAAGAGGAGGTGCAGCGAATGTTTATTTTCGGAATAGTTGGCGCAGCTTTAGCCTTGATTATTGGTTTGGTGTTAGTTATTCTTCATTTAATTTTTGGCGGCATAGCGGCAGACGCTTAATTCAATAGTCCTAGGTTTTAAACCTAGGACTATTGAATACCCTTATTCTTTCGCATCGTCAAAATCGGCCTTTCAGGACTCTCTATCCTGCGTAGCAGCCGTAACCGTTTAAAATAATATACCCAGACTAATGAGAAGGATGCCTTACCGCATCCTCCTTTGGCATATTTAACATTGGGTCTATACCACGCTGATTATCCCTTTAGAACATAATTAAATAGTACCATGAAGCCCTTGTCTCTTATGCTAGGACTAGAACATGAAAAATATTAGTCTGAAAGTCCCTGCTTTTTAGTCCAATTTCCCGAATTATTGAATTAGTCTAGATTAGCTATATCAAAATCGTTATAATTTAGTCAAATTCAACTTGGGAGATGGTCATAAATGAAAAAACATTATTTTCTTACATTCGCCTTATCTATATCACTTACTTCTCTCCCCCTTATAGCTCCTCTAGCCCTAGCTGAAGATAGTGTTCCGGTGAGTACAAGTACGGATATAAATGCAACAACAAGTGTCGATGCCACAACTAATTCCTCTTCAAATGATTGGTTAACACAACTTATTGATAAACTTCAAACTATATTAGGAACCGATTCTACAGTTACTACTGACTCCCAAACGGGTCAAACTTCGGAAAATACGTCTGAGACCAGTACTTTATCTGAAGTTGGAGATACTGGAGAAACACAAGTAACTACGGATGAGTACTCCAAGAGACTAAAGGAAGCTCAAGATTTTTTAGGAGGACTTTCCGCAGAGGACTCGGACACAATGCAAAAACTAGAGCTTGCCGTTAGTAATAATCACGCGCAAAACATTAAAGTATTAGGAAATTTATTAGATAAACTTCCATCCCAGGCCTCTGAAAGACTGGCTTTTAATATTGTTCGTTCTATGGAAAAGAGCGTTAATAAAACGGAAAAGGCTGGTCAGCAAACCCAAGAAGCAACAACTACAACAAATGAAGTGACAACTACAGCAAATAGTATTGAAGACGATTCCTTAAACGCAGCAGAAACGAGCAGTTTAACTGAGGAAGAACAGACTGCCCTAGATTCGCTTGATCAAACCTTTGGAGTAGATGAAACTACCTCCGGAACCGCAGATACGACACCCCACTTAAATGCCGCAGCGAAGGTACACGCCGAGAAAAAACAAGGCGGACAAAGCGAAAGAGCCGGTGGGGGAGAAAAACATCAGCATTCCAATAGATCGGGAAAAGGGCATTAAAAAACCAACATTCCTAATATATTGGCAGGAACACAAAATAGAGAGTCTTTCATTCAGAGGAATGATTGACTCTCTATTTTGTTTGTTAATAAAATTGGGTCTAACATTAATACTTGTATTAAATCTATGATATTCACAAAATCCTAACAAATTTTTCAGCGAACGTTAGAGAAACACCCGTCCTGGCTTGGCGGCCTAGACGAGTGCTGACACAAGATGAACACCTGAGTGTCCTGTTCCAATTATAACAGGCGCTCCGGTCAGAGAAAAGAGGAGCAGAAAAAAGGGATTTGATACGTAGAAGAATTTATCATAGCAAGAACACTCGGCAGATACGCTAAAGGAACCTTTGATCAATAATTCAGGTCGTGAATTTACGGATACTTCCAGGGAGACATACTCACATAAACAGTGCTGGATGGCGCGGGGTATAACAAGTTTCAAGCGAGCTAACTAATGAAGCACTCGTTTCCTCTTCTGAGAAAACCTAATTTTTCGTGTTTTCTCCCATAGCACTCCTCCGACTAGGATGCCCGCAACGAAAGCTGGAAAAATATAAGCTATTTTTTTCATCCTCATTCTCCTTTAAAGAGAAATTTATATGCCCTTAGGCTATTTTTAGTAACTGAGAGCGTAATTTATTCATTTATGATTTTCACTCCATTAAACCGTCTTCCTTACCGAGTTTGACTTTTTTCTTTTAGATGTATTAAGATTCATGGAGTGACAATAATTATTGAGGTGAGTATATTGGTAAAACTTTTTTCTTTTGGATCTAATAAATCTAAGGTCAACAAAGACGAAGTAGTTAAATCCATTAACTACACTGACGAATTCCCTTATCTCCCATCTTACTTCGTATTAAAAGCAGCTAAATTTATTCCAGCGACTCCGGAAAGACCCTTAGCCGAAGCGGAATATATTATTCGCATAAGGCATGATACCCAGGTATATGAAAATTACCGAGCTACTTTAATCGAAGATGGTTGGAAAATTTCTGATGAAATGCCAGTTACTAAGTTTACTGCAGAAAAAGATACACACATTGCTTATATTATGATTTCCAGATTATCTGATACAGAGGATATATTGTTAAGAATTAATTCAAAATAATTCACGTATTAAGGTATCTAACTTAGATGCCTTAATATTTTAATTCGTAAAATGGGTCTTTAACAAAGTTTCGTCGATTAGGGTAATAAAAAAGGAGAGTGATTATGCTCTCTTTTTTTAATGAAAAACTCCCCAATAACTTCATATAGGAAGTGACCATCCAAAAGAATATTATATTTGTTACATTTGTTACATTTGTTATATTTGTTATATTTGTTATATTTTTATGCTTTATATGATTTACATGTTTTCCTTTATCCTAAAAAAATAATTCTATTTGTTAGGTTTAAATGAAACTGAATCTATTTTTTTACCCTCAACTATCGATTGAGTTGTTATCTGATGATCTGGATAAGTGACTTTCAATTGTGATAAATATTCACTAATTAATTGATGAGCATAATTTTTGTCTACTCCGCTCTTAAATGTAATATCTCCATATAGAATCCCTTTTTGCTCGTAGAATTGAGTTCCAAGGACATCTTTTTGGCCCATAATTTGCTTAGATAAATTACTAATGGTAGAAGATCCAGAAGACCCTTTTGGAACGGGGGTTAAATACTGCTGTTTTTGTTCCTGGGTACTAGTGCTTTGTTGATTACTAGTTGAATTTGTCGGGTTAGATTGTTGCTGAGTTTTACCTGTTGTGGCTCCACAGCCTACTAATGTTAATCCCAAAATTGAAACTAGCAATACTTTGTTTATTCTTCTAAACAAGTATAAACACTCCAATCAACTTTATTTTGACTTCGCATATTATACCACTTATTTAGAACTCATAAAAACTTAACAGAAATCGGTGAATTCTCATAAAGAGCTCTCACTATCTACTAAGCCAATCCAGCAATCACTATCGAAAGGCTCTTCCGTTTTTTCTAGCACATCGGGCTATTAAACCTAATTTCACCACTTGTACAAGTCTAATATTGCAAATCCCAAACACACATAGTATTTTCCTGAAGGTAGGTTTATTATGTAAATTTCGTCACCCTAGAACTTTCCTTTGTCGATATAATAATTCATTAATCAATTTATCGAGTTTTACGCTAATTTGAATTATCATCGGGCTATAAAAAAAGAAGCACCTCCCTGTTTTTGGTAAAACCCAGTTTTAAGATAGAATGCTCTCTTTAATGCAAAAACCCCGCAAACCTCTTTCATTAGCAGCATCTCCTTCAGGAGCAAAAAACTTTGTCAAGCGTAACTTTAGTCATTACAACTATATCCCATATTAATTGCGAATCATGGCGAAATAGCATAACTATTGCTAAAGAGAAATCCCCTTGGATAGAAAATAAAAAACTATCTAAGGGCTGTTCAAGCCAATTTCTTACTTCGCTTGCACTTCCCAAAGCATTATTAAAAAACCAAACTGCTTTTTGTCGTATAATTGAACGTTTCCCTTGGCTATATTTGCTGATATGATGTAGTTGCTCTAATAATTCGTCTAAACGCCAAAAATCCTCCTTTTAACCGTCTGAATCCAAACGGTTAAAAGGAGGATTCTACTTTTTCTAAGCAACAAAATCTCATTCAGTGATCCACTAGATTACTAAAATCAACTTCGCTGGATTTGCCCTTAAATCTCTTTTAAATTCTCATTTAAAAAATCCCGCAAATCCTTAAACCATAATCCTTGAGCCCAAATAAAATGGTGCGGGAGACAGGACTTGAACCTGCACGGTTGCCCGCTGGAACCTAAATCCAGTGCGTCTGCCAGTTCCGCCACTCCCGCATGTTGAAATCACGTAGCAGAAAATATAATATCATATTTCCTACAAAAAAACAAGTAATAGAATTTTAATTTGAGACCAATTCATTTCCCATTTTCCTAAATTTAGCGGTTTGCAATAAGCCGTAAAATTAAACAATTAATTTATCATAGTTTACCTAACCTGAGTTTACCCTATCACACCATTATCCCATGCTCCGTAATAACCAAAAATATTCGGATAGTAAAATGATCAGATCAATTCCTATCAAAAACAGCAAATTCTTCAGCCAATTCTCCGGATAGTTCCAAAAATACAAAATGAGATTGATTACGACAAGGACGACTGAGCTAATACCCCAACGCCAATACAAGCTTGAGTCTTTGGAAAAAAGATGAATAAACCAAATGATGGGCAAAAAAAGAAAGACACCCAAAAAGGTAATCATATTGTATCCAATTTGGCGACGCAGATCATCAGGGGTAGGTTTAGCTTTGCCCAAAATCTTCTCTCCTTATCTGCTCTGATTATTACTTGAATATCAGTATACCATGATTGTAGCAAATCCGAGAACATCGAAGAAACAAAGCTTAAAGATAACATGAATTCGATTCGAATAAAAATTCGAATTCGAATATGAACATAAGCATGAACATATTTTAAACGTACAATATACATAAAAAGACATTAACATTAAAACGCGAACATAATCCCGATTGTAATCATAAGCATCAGAAAAAACTTCCATAAACTTCTTCTGAATATAGAAACTCCCGCTCACTGCAGAAGTGAACGGGAGTACTTTTTCAACTATTGTTGCCATGCCTTCTCAGAGGATTCAGTTACCCCATCTCTAATCTCTTTGATGGTCTTCTCTGCCGTGGCTTTTACTTTTTGGCCCATTTCCATGCTCGGGATTTGTTGATCCTTTTACAGAAGGATGAACAGAATTGGCACTAGCCTTAAGACCGGGCATCGTGGTTCCTTGAGTCATCGGAGGTTGCTGAGCAGACGTAACTTGCTGAGTCCCGGAATTATCCTCATCCTGGTCCTGATCATCCAGGTTAAGCTTTACATTTTGCTTCAGGGACTTCTTAAAATTTTCTAAAGCGACTTTAGCTTCCTTTTCTAATTGCTTATTATTCTTTGTTGTCGGTTGAGTATTTGTTGGACTTGAGTTTGCTGTCACTGAGCCGGAATCAGCCACAGATCCCGATGTTGATGCAGAAGTGCCGGAAGCGACCGCCGAACTTGAAGTCGTACTCGCGGTGGAATCCATTCCTTCAGCCTGCAGCTTGGTTACATCCTTTTCCATAGTTTTAACAATATTCAAGGCTAATCTTTGGGCGGCTTGTGGGGGAAGCTTATCCAATAAACTGCTCAACACCGCAATATTATTTGAATTCACATTTGCGAGGGCTATGGAGAGAGCTTTAGCT
The DNA here is from genome assembly GCF_049943955.1 of Desulfosporosinus sp. SYSU MS00001. NCBI lineage: Bacteria > Bacillati > Bacillota > Clostridia > Eubacteriales > Desulfitobacteriaceae > Desulfosporosinus > Desulfosporosinus sp. SYSU MS00001. The sequence goes on along the minus strand of NZ_JBNFTW010000001.1, from coordinate 53,444 downwards.
GTTTCGCTGTTTGGATCTTTTGCTTGGTTAATGAAATTTTGAGCCTGGCTGATCTTGTCTGAGTATTGAGATAGACTGGCTTCAGCAGCTTCAGAATTTCCTTGCTGCATAAGGTTCTTAGCTTCGGCTAACTTTGCTAAAGCATGGTGCTCATTAATAGAAGCCTTATTCACAGGATCAGACGTCAATATCAGCTGAATTTTACCTAATAAATCTGTGAACCAATTTTCGGCTGTGACGGTATTGCCATTACCATCAACAACAGTCGCCGGAGATACCGTAACAGGCACTGTGGGGTCTAAAGGAGGAGTAGTTGTAGCTGTAGTTGAAGTTGAAGCTGGAGCTGTAGTTGTAGTTGTAGTTGTAGCTGGAGCTGTAGTTGTAGTTGTAGTTGTAGCTGGAGCTGTAGTTGTAGTTGTAGCTGGAGCTGTAGTTGTTGTAGTTGCGGTTGTATCGGTTGCCGAAGAGACAGAGGAAACGGTATCAGCAAGTGTTAGAGCGGAACCAACAGGCAGGGTAAGTAAGGTAAAGGTTGCGGCGATAGCTATTTTTCTTTTCATGTGTTGCATCTTGTTCATTAATTATCATAGTCCCCTTTTTTAAGCTTTAGTACGTACTATTATTTCTTACGAATATAAAAGACGTTTTAAGGGGGCATGCATGAAAATTTTATTAAAAAGGCAATCCTCAGTGAGCTTTTATCAGGGAAACATCAGCTATACCAAAACCCTTTAGAATACCGTTTTTCTTTTGTTGAGAAAATAACTGGTTCCCCAGAATAGTGCCAGGGCAGCAAATCCCAAAACCAGCCACAGCCAGGTCGCCCGCGCAATACCCAAAAAAACAAGAGCTGTGCCTATATAATAAGGAATCATGGAAACTGCAGCGGTCCAGAGATATGTCCACAGCTGCATCGAGGGCATGGCACCTGCTATGTAATTAACGGCAAAAGCGGGGATAGGCAGCAGCCGGGCCACTAATAAACCCATTGACCCTTTGCCTTTGACCCAATTATCGACGGTATTGAACCGTTCCGGCGAAATGAGTTTTTTCATCAGGGTTTGCCCATAATAACGCACAAGAATGAAAATCACCAAGGAACTAAATGTAGAACCGACCCAGGCAAAGAATACCCCTTCATACACTCCAAAAACTTTCAGAAACATAATAACCAGCCCTTCTGAGGGTATGGGTGTCATGCAGATCGCTGTCATCAGTAAAATAGCAAAAGCAACTCCCCAAATGCCCCAGGCCTGAATAACGTCGGAAATCCGGTTCTGACGATCATAGTAGAAAAAGGCCACTAACAAGATAATAAAAGCCACAGTAATAAGAGCGGTCAGGCCATACTTTCCCAGCTTGTTTTGATCTCCCATCGTTAGCCTCTCAGTCCTCCTCTTTTATCCCCTCGTGAGAAATTACTTGAAAACACTGATCGTTCCTTTGTCTTAAAACAATGAAGCCTAATTCCCGTTTAGTAATGTTCCCAAATCTTGCTATGTTATGTCTGATAATCCTTTTGCCCTTTTTGAGAACCTATAACCCGGATTCCTTAAATTTTCGCTCCATCAGTTCCGTCAGGCTGTAAAAAAGCTTCTTTAAAATCCCCAGGCAGAGAAATACCAGGCTAAAGATCAGCAGAGCGGCTGCATAGTTCATCACTTTACCCCATAACGGACCTGCTATCGCTTCTCTAAATCCTCCGATTGCATAAGTGAAAGGCCATAGAGGCTGCAGGATTCCAAAAATTCTTGGGTTTGTTTGAATAGGATATATTCCCCCGGAGCCGGCAATCTGAAAAACCATAATGACCACGACAATTGCTTTCCCAACATTGCCGAAGATTGAAACCAAGGTAAAGATTATACTGGTAAAGCAAATCCCCGAAAGCAAAGCAAAGCCCAGCATCAGGGGGAAATTTACCGGACTGACTCCTAAGATGAATTTGTCACCTAAGGTTACGATAACTGCTTGCACAAGGGAAATGGTCATAAATAAGAGCATTTTGCCATAATGTCTTTGGATCAGCGTCAATGTTCTTTTGTCATTATCCCCATAAGCAGTATGTTCAACACTCAATAATGATGAGGACAACAGCCCCCCCACCCAAATAGCCAAGACAGTGTAAAAAGGAGTTAAGCCTACCCCGAAGGTCTTCATGTTGTAAATATCAACTTCTTTGACATCAATGGGCGAGGAGAGAAAGCCGGCAGCCTGAGCAGGGTTCATTTTCATTATATTGATCATAGTATTAAGGTTATTTTCGTTTAAATCCTTAAGCTTAGCCTGTAATTGATTTAATTCGTCCTGAAGATTCGCAAGTTGATTATTTAAATCATTAGCCTCCTGTACGGATATCTCACTGCCCGCTATGCCATAATTGGCTAAAGCATTTAACTGAGGCACAATCACCTTTGTGGATTCCAGGATCGTATTAATATTATCTAAGCCGCTTGTTAAATTATCCGAGAGATTGTTAAAAACCTTTAGTCCCGCAGAATAAAAATTATTGGTTATCGGAACAAGATTATTCGCGATCTCCTGGTTTAGAGCAGCAGCTTGATCAATGGCAGAATTTAGAGACGCTTGGGAAGCGCCGTTGTTAAGAAGTGTTTTAAGTGCATTTACTTTTGTTTTCTCATCACTGACTAATCTCTGCAAATCCTTAAGCATACTTATTAATTGACTTATGGAGTTGTTGGGATAATTTTTATTGATGGATTCTAAGCTGTTAATGTCGGCATCAATTAAATTAGCCGCCGAGTTAAGGGGACTTGACAACTCAGCGATAATAGTTGCCAGATTACCGGCATCTGAAGTCGCGGCCATTTGCTTCAGAGTCGACAACAGGAGCTGATTTTGCTGATTAATAGCTTCCAGCTGAATCAAATCGTTATTAATCTCTGAAGCCGTGTTGTTAATTGCTTGCTTTGTGGAGAGCACCAGAGATTTATTGGCTTCGGAGGCACTTTGTAAATTGTTAATTTGGGCCGTAATTTGAGGCAGATTTGTTTTAACAGTTTTTAAATAACCTTGTAACGCTTCGGAGTCAGTATTTGCCTTAGCGATGAATCCCCGAATCGCTTCCAGATCACTGCCGGCCTGAGTCAATGTATCTTTTATCTGCAGGATTTTGGCCTTGTTGGTCTGAATATTGTCTGCCACGGGATTTAAGGTTTCTAAGACTTCCTTCGTAACTGTCGCCAGAAAATTACTCTTAATGTTATCGGCTAATTCCTGTGTTGCCGCATTAGAAATTTTGGAGGCGATAGCATTAAGTTTTTCATTAACCCTATAGATAATATTGGGTTTGGGGGCAGTAACACTTGTCAGACTTACTAACTTTTGCGAAAAATCACTGGGAATCTCTATGAGGGCGTAGTAGTATCCCTCATTGAGCCCATAGTTTGCCTGCCAGGAATCAAGGATAATCCAGTGGATCGATTGATTCTTTTTCAGTTCCGTAATAATCTGATTTCCCACGTTAATTTCCCGGCCATTAAAGGATGCACCTTCATCATTGTTCGTTACCGCTATAGGAAGATTGCCCGTGTTGGCATAAGGGTTCCAACTGGCTCGGATATTTATCCAGGCGTACAACGAAGGCAAAATGCATAAGCCTATAATGATTAAAATTGCTGCTTTGCTCCTGATAATGCTCTTTAAATCTTGTCTAAAGACTCCGAATACCTTTTTCATGCCCGGCTCCTAACTATTACGAAATTCAAACTTACTCTCCGATTCCAGACAACTTAAAATTCGTTTCGAATTTACGAACGCGCTCGTCCAACACCTTTTTAAGGAAGAAGCCCAGCAGGATGAATATAACCGCAATGAGGATCAGGATAAAAAAATCCAAAGCAACGCTGCTAATTAACGGGCCGGCCATGGCCTCCCGGAAGAGGGCAATAGCATAGGTAAAGGGAAATGTCGGCTGGAGTATTCTCAGGATTAAAGGGTCTACCTGGATAGGATACGTTCCCCCGCTTCCCGCTAATTGAATAATCATATAAATAATGGCTAAAGCCTTGCCAAGATTACCTAATAGGGAGACTAAAGTATAGGTGATAATGACAAAGGTTAAGGATGAAACTAAAGCAGCTACAATCATCAGAGGTGTACTGACTGAATACACGCCTAACAACAGCTTATCTCCCAGGGAAACAATGAGTCCCTGCACAAGGGCTAACGTTATAAAGGTTAACATTTTGCCAAAGTATTTCTCACGGATCGACAAGGTCTCAATTCCTGCAAAATAGGCAGCTTCCGTCTTGAGCAAGGAGGTTAAGATAAGTGTTCCCACCCAAAGGGCTAAAACCGTATAAACTGGAGCCATAGCAGAGCCATAGTTTGGCACCCCATAAATAGACTCCTCCCGCAAATTAAAGGGTGAAGCAATGTAACTTCCCATTAATTCAGGATTACTCTGAAGTATGGTTATAATTTGCGCTAAGTCATTATTGCTGACCATCTGAAGTTTATCGCTCAAAGTGGCGATGATCCCTTGATACTCCAATAACCTGCTTCTTAAATCGCCGGATACCTTGGCGGCCAATTGACTGCCTTGAATTGCTGTTCCCATAAGATTATTGATTTGAGTTTGAAGTCCTTGAGCCGAAGTTATGAGATTTGAAGCATCGTTGGCAGCATTGATCAGGTTATCCCCAATAGCGTTTAAATCCTTTCGGGCGCTGGCATTATAGGAATTTGCAACCTTAATAATTTGTAAGTTGAGATTTGTTGTTGTATCGTTTACTTGCTGCCAAAGTGTTTGATTAATTGTATTGGCCTGATTGAATTGCTGCTGTAAAGAATTTAATTGATTGGTTTCGGCGGTCAATGAGTTTTTAATGCTTTGCAACGAAGCAATTAGATTAGCCAGGTTTCCACTGGGGCTAAAATCATTAAATTTCTGCAAGTAAGAACTTATAGTGCCTATTTGGCTATTAAGGGCCTCTAATTCCAGGTTTATCTGTCCTATGGCGGAATTTACCTGAGATGTTGACGTATTGGCTGCTGAGGAATTCACGCTTTGCAGCAAATCATGGATTCTGTTCACTGAAGCCTGAGCATTATTCAAACCTGTGTCGATCGTATCAAAAGATTGGTTTAAAGTAAGCTGAGTCGTTTTAAGCATTGCCGAATTGTTGTCGTTAATTTGAGCAAGACCGTTTAATTGATTATCTACTGCCGGCATGGCAGCCTTGATTTCTGTCAACAATGAGCTTAAATTACCCGACCGGCTGTTGATGTCCTGAAGTAGCGGTAAGATTACACCCATGTTCCGATTAACCTGGATTATTTCATCTTTCCATTGAATTATTTTGCTTTTATTCGCTTCTGCATCTGCACCTACTTTGTTAAACAAGGTGAAAATACTGGCGTTGACGGTAGATATAAAGTTGGTTGAAATCTTGTCCACCAGTGAACTTTTGGCTGCCTCGGTTATTTTGCCGGCAACGGGATTGGCCTTCGTATCCACCTTATAAATTATTTCTGGTTTCTTCGTAGTATCCGTTAGAAAACTAACAAAGCTTGCCGAAAAATTGCTGGGGATCTCGATCACTGCAAAATAGGTCCCGTCAACGACCCCCAAATCAGCTTCATTGTCAGTCACGAATTTCCAGCCCATCTGTTTGTTGGTCCTTAGTGTAGTTACAATGGTATTGCCTATATTAATCGCTTTTCCTTGATATGTAACACCTTGGTCCTGATTCACTACCGCCACTGGAATTGTGCCGGTGTTTTCATAGGGATCCCAACAGGCCAGTATATTAACCCAAGCATATAGGGAGGGTAAAATGCATAATCCAGCAATGATTATTAAGGCAATAGGATTTGCTTTTATTCGCTTTAGGTCATTGCCATATAGTTTTAAGATATTCTTCAAAGGATCGGCCCTCCTTTTTAGAATTAATTATTTGCTCATGTGAACAGTATTTCCCTAACTCATATCGCTTATCAAAAAACAGTCTACGTTTATAATCAGAGAATATTCCCAAGTTTCTCCGTAATTATATCTTGAGATAAATAACTTTTCCAGACCAAGGAGCAACTTGGCCGGTTCTCGAAGGCACTGAACTTATTAACCTCTGCCGAAGGCGGAGGTTAACGGTTATTGGAGATTTGCAATACTAATACTAGAGGAACGTACTTAACGCAAGTCGAACTCTTTGATGTGGCCTTCTCGCCACAAAAAAATAACAGCAAACCTTCCTATGTTTCCTAAAAAACAGAGAAGGTTTGCTGTTATAATAATTATCAGATATTAGATATCCATTAACTATTTTAGAATTAAGCTTCCGTGAAAAAAGCGTATCACCGTAGGCGACTGATCATTTTATCCGCACATTACAATTGCTCACTTTTCCGTACAATGAAAAAAGCCAAGAACAATTCTTGACTTAGATTTTCCTAATATGGGGTGGGTGATGGGTTTCGAACCCACGAATGCCGGAACCACAACCCGGTGCGTTAACCGCTTCGCCACACCCACCATAGTGCAATAAAATTAATTGGTGCGCCTGGAGAGACTCGAACCCCCGACAACCTGCTTAGAAGGCAGATGCTCTATCCAACTGAGCTACAGGCGCAGTTTTAGAGATTACGATTGTCAACCCAGGTTACTCCTAAACCTAAACAAGTTGGGAATAATGGTCGGGGCAGAGGGATTTGAACCCCCGGCCTCCTGCTCCCAAGGCAGGCGCGCTAGCCAAGCTGCGCTATGCCCCGATTGGTGACTTGATTAGTATAGCTCATCTCCAAGTATTCGTCAAGAATTTATGCTCAATATTTTAAAGTTTTTTCGCCGATTTTTCAATGAATCGAATTTTGCTGGTTCATAATGGGAATCTAGCCTTGGAGGGCCTGCAAGATGGGGATCGCTTTACGGAAGGCCCTCGCTCTGTGACTCAAATCATTCTTCTCAGCCAAGGTTACTTCTGCTAACGTTCTTCCCAATTCCGGAACTAAAAACAACGGGTCATAACCGAAACCGTCCGTTCCCCGCCGCTGCCTGAGGATTTTCCCTTCAACGGTTCCCTCCGTAAGATATTCTTTCCCCTCGGGAGCCGCAATAACCAGGGCACAGCGAAAACGAGCCGTTCTCTTATCCTCGGGGATCGTTGCCAATAGCTCCAAAAGCTTGTCATTGTTGCGTTCATCGTCTTTAGGCTCTCCGGCAAAGCGGGCAGAAAAAACTCCGGGAGCACCGTTTAGAGCGTCTACCTCTAAGCCCGAATCATCGGCCAACGCAATGAGGCCAGTTCTTTGAACGGCTGCTCTTGCTTTTAGGGCCGCGTTCTCAGCAAAGGTTTCTCCGTTTTCTTCAACCTCTTCCCAATCCGGAAGATCCCGTAAGGAAACTACTTCAATCTCTACATCAGCAAGCAAATCCTGCAGTTCACTTACTTTACCTTGATTTTGGGTAGCTAATAATATCTTCATGAATTCGTCTCGATTGCTGTCTTCTGAACTTCCATGAGGGAACGAATCCCTTTTTCCGCTAATTGCAGAAACACATCCAAATCCCCACGATCAAAGGGAACTTCTTCAGCAGTTCCCTGAATTTCCACGAATTTCCCTGCTCCTGTCATAACGACATTCATGTCTACTTCTGCTTTTGAGTCTTCCTCATAGTCTAAATCCAGGACTTGAGTTCCCAGAACCTTGCCGACAGAAACTGCCGCCAAAGTGTCCATAATGGGATTCATTTTAATAAGTTTCTTGTCAAGCAAATACTGTATGGCATCCAACAAGGCTACATAAGCTCCAGTGATGGACGCTGTCCTTGTACCGCCGTCAGCCTGCAGAACGTCACAATCCAGCCATATCGTCCGTTCACCTAATTTTTTCAAGTCAACAACGGATCGCAAAGCACGGCCGATTAAACGCTGGATTTCCATAGTGCGGCCAGTGAGCTTTCCTTTGGTCGCCTCGCGCTGGGTTCGAGTTTGGGTGGCCCTGGGAATCATAGCATATTCGGCAGTTACCCAGCCTTTTCCCGACCCTTTTTGGAAGGGAGGAACTTTTTCTTCTACACTCGCCGTACATAAAACCCGTGTCCCGCCAACTTCGATAAGGACTGACCCCTCCGGTGCCTTCGTAAATTGTCTTGTAATTTTAACAGGGCGCAGCCCATCTGCGGCCCGATTATATGAACGCTGCATTATTAACCTAACCTTTCTTAACCTATAGCTTGTTAGTTTAGTTTACCAGATGACTTCAAAAAATGCCAATATTACACAAATATTTTATCCAAATGTACTGTCTTCGATGTTGGAACAAGTTACTTACCGTCAACATTTTGATTTCTGCCTGCAAACAAATCAAGCGAACGAGTAATCATCGCCGCTTCGCCAACAATCCCCGCAATGGTGTAAAGCCGGGCAATAGGATCAAAGCGGAATTCTTTAAGGAGGTGAAAGCCTTTAATGTCACTGGTCCTGCGAATGTGGATGCGCGGACCGGTACAGGGATACTTCATTTCGCCCACTCGGATGTGCTCGTCATCGGCAAAACAAATGGCCAAATCCGCTTTAATTAAATCTAAGACACGCTCTTCAACTAAGTCTAAATCAATGTCAGGTTTATCCGGAAGTTCCAGAACAAAACCATGCTTAATATCACTATGCACTTCAGGCTTTTCCAAGCCCATTTCTTCTAAAATCATTGATGTTAAATCTTCGGCACTATGAGCCATGCGCCGAAATTTTATAGACTCAAAAACAATATCTGCAATACTTTGCGGCTCAGGTCCAAATACCGTCGGGCGTGTCACGATGACTTCTTCTCCGACACCGATCAGAACTTCAGCATTTGCTCCCAAGTGGGGATACACAAGATCAAAATGCTCAACAACAACCCTATGCCCTTTAGAAATGGCTTTCTGAATGGCCTCTGCAATTTGCCAGGGCTGGGTGAAGGCTGACTCAAACCGGACATCCAAATGGTAGGTATGACATCGGAAATGGTTACGCTCCGCATCTTCCATTAAGGGCAGCGGCCGGATATTAATACCGTCATCATCATTGGTCAATTCCAAACCGGGAAACATTCCCCGAATGAGCAGCGACTTACCGGCACCCGCATCTCCAACAAAGCCAATTAGCTTATCTTCTGGGCTTAAATAACGCTGCTGTATATTTGTTCCCAAAAACAACAACCGCTTTCTCCCTCGTGGGGCAAAATATACGGCTTGCATCAAATGTTCATGGACAAACATCGTTTCAATACTTACTCCCTTCTATGATCAGGTTTAAACCAAACTCCGGTACTTCATCATTATCTTATAAATGGTTGCTTATGTATAGGAGCAGCAAAAGAATCGGTTGATGAATTAAATAGATCCCTAAGGAATTCCGACTTAACCATTGTATCCATCCCGGAAGACGCCAATTAATTCTCGGCCGGCTCCAGACAAGTAAGTTTTGCGAAGATCTGCCGCTTCCGGCTCCTTGGGAATAAAAATGCCGGTAAATAAGTATGCCGATGATAGTTACCGCTAAATAAGGGAACAGGGGGTAATAGTCAATGGTGCTGAATCCCCCGTACATCAGACCCAAAGGGAGGAAGAAACTTGTTTGGACCACCAATGTTTTGAACCAAAACCCTAAGCAAGCAATCAAAGCGGCTATGACCCAAAGGAGACGCGAAGACAATCTCCTGAAAAGAGGAGACAAAATCATGGCTATCCCTAGAAAATGTAAAATTCCGAAGCGGACATACTCCTCTTTCATAACCAGATACGTCACTAACGTAACAACCATTCCGTAAAACAGAACGTTTAGCCCCCGGCGAACCGGGGAACTACTTAAACCGCTGGACAGCCCGGATAAGAGAATAAAGAGCAGCGCCGACGTCTTCCCGAGGATAAACCAGAGAGGCGCTTGATAATCGACAGCCGCTCCGGCAAACTCATGCAGATCATAAACCATGTGAAAAATCACCATGAATACGATAGCGACAGCTCTTAAAAAGTCGATTTCCTGAAATCGCTGGGATGACCTCCGGAGGGGCTTCCTTTCTCCCATAATTATCTCCCTTTTTCAGCTTTCCTGCTGACAGATACGCCGTCTCCAAAAGGCAGAACCGTAGTCACATAGTCAGGATTAGCGCAAAGTTCCTGCAGAAATTTTCTCAATCCCCCGACCATGCGCTCATATTTCGGTGCAAAATTACTTTCCGGTACTACCCAGCCCCGAAAAAGGACATTGTCAACAACCAGGATTCCTCCTGGGATGATCAAATCATCGATCAGCTTTAAGTAATCCAAATATTCTCCCTTAGCTGCATCAATAAAAACATAGTCATACCCTGAAGTCAAGCCGGGCAGAATCTTACGAGCATCGCCTTCCAGAGCTGTGATAGTTTCCTGAAGTCCCGCACGCTGAAAATAGCCTTTGGCTCTTGTCAAGCGGTCCTTATTCATGTCGATAGTCGTAACATGACCTCCGCTCTTCTCCACCCCGCGGGCCAGCCAGATCGTGGAATAACCAATGGCAGTGCCGATTTCCAAAACTGACTGGGCCTTATTCATGGCGGCCAACAAGCAGAGAAAATTCCCTACTGTCGGTGTCACCACAGGTATAGTTTCCTGGAGAGCTTGTTCTTCCATTTCCCGCAGCAAAGGGTCCCTTTCACCCAACAAGGTTTCAAGGTAACGTTCCATTTCAAAGGGGTAAAACACGGTGATCGCGCCTTTCTCTATTCAATAGTTCCACTTTACCACAAATCCGACCTTAAATAAAAAATAAGTATGCTCTTTCTATAAATTGCTTGAATGTCTGACAAACAACAACAGAAAGCAGCATACCCTCTACATACATGTACAGTCATCGTGAAGAAAAACATTATAAGCCAAACCAGACTCTTTCCCTTAAAAACAGGAGAGCTGGCCCCTATGTGTTTGCCTGCAGCACCCTTCTCGCTAAAACAATCAATTCCCCATCAACACTAGTGCCTGCACCTCGCTGAATAATATCGAGAGCTTCAGTTGTTGACATGGCGTGCCGATAGGGACGATCCTCAGTCAAAGCAGCAAACATATCTGCAATCGTCATGAGACGGGAGCCAACATCAATTTCTTTGTCCTTAAGTGCAAAGGGATAACCTTTGCCGTCAAGACGTTCGTGGTGATGAGCAGCCCATTCGACCATCCTCGTCGGGAAACCAGCCTCAGTCAGCAAACGATGGGTATAATAAGTGTGAGTTCGGATGACGTCTACTTCCGAGGCATCCAAGGGCCCTTGCTTGTCTAAGATCTTTTTGGGAATAGAGAGCTTGCCCAAATCGTGCAGCAAACCAGCTACATAGATTTCGTGACGTTGTTGTTCACTCCAACCCAAGCCTTCGGCTAAACGTTCCACAACCTCTGCAACTGATCGTGAGTGGCGAGCTGTAAAACTGCTTTTTTGGTCGATGAGATCTGCAAACGTCGCTGCCAACTCGTCAGTGAATCCCGTTGTTTCTAATTCTCTTGTCAGGGGAACGTGCCATTTTCCATACAAGAGCCCCAAAACAATTTGCAGCAAATCCGGCTGCTCGATATCCAGCCAAAAGGCTTCTTTGATGGCTAATTGTTCAAAGGCTGCTGCCGGTTCAGGAAAAAACAGAACTCCCTTTTCCCTGGATATCCAGTTTAAAAGTTCATCCCGTTCTTTACGAGTGTGCTGACGGCGAGACAGACGCAAATCCACCTGATCCGCTAAGGATAAAATCCTAGCCATCAGCGGAACTTCAGCAGCAGGAACACCTAAGGCGCTCCGATCTGAACCCGGCGTTTCATGGTGATACTTTATCGCAGGGGCCAGAATAGCCCCCGAAGGAAACCGCTCAACGATCGCTGAACCGACCAAACAGTGTTTACTAAGAAGCTTTGGGTTGCCATAATGGGTCCTAAAGGAACCCATGGCCCCAATATCATGGAGCAGCCCAGCTACCGTTAAATGCACTAATTCCTTTTTATGAAGTCCCAAACAGCGCCCCAAACGCATGGCAATATAAGCTACCCGTTCGCCGTGCTGCTGCCCGACCGCAAACTTAAGTCCTCGTTCAACCTCTTCATCAACTAACCCGAGGTCAAGAGCTCGAGAAAAACTCCACATTCTCCGAATGTAAAAAGCGTCCTCAGGCAAAGTCATTATCTCCACCAACTTTATCCAATCATAAGGCTCTCTTTTCTAATTGAGAGCACACTCCTCACTATCTCATGCCCATTTGCGCCAGCGACGTGGCTGAATTAGCGACATCTTCCGAGGCTGCTCCAATCTGCCCTGCCGTCGTGGCTAAGGCATCAATCTGCTGAGCAATTCCCTGAACTTGTTGAATACTGGAATTGATTGCTGACATAATATCACCGAAGCGATTGACGACTTCTCCTGCCTCTACAGCTGCGTTTTTCATAGCGTCTGTAGTTTCCTCAATGGACTGGTTGACGGCTATGGTATTTTCTTTACTCTGGGTGATAAGAGCACTAATTTCCCGAACCGATTGTTCTGAATTTGTGGCCAGTTTCTTAACCTCTTCAGCAACAACACCGAAGCCACGGCCGCTGTCCCCAGCCCTTGCCGCTTCAATAGCCGCGTTTAAGGCTAAAAGGTTAGTCTGAGAAGCAATTTCTCGAATGACATCGGTAACCGAAGCAATGCGAGCTGAACTTTGATCCAACTGGTTCATTTTTTCCTGCATATCAGAAGCCATGTCTGCCAAACGCAAAATGGTTTCGGAAATCATTTGAATTTTACTCGCACCTTCTTGAGCTAAAGAATCGACTTTCCTCGAAAATTCAGCCGCTTCTGAAGCATTATTGGAAATACGCGCAGTCGCTTCGTTCATTTCAGCCGCTGATGCAGCCGTTTCCTCCGAAGTTGCCGCTAAAGCCTGGCTCGCTTCATTGACTCTCCGCTGCAAACTGTCAATCTCAAAGAGTGCTTTTTCCAATTCAGCTTTCTTATCAATTTCAGTCATATAGGATTGAATATAGCTTGCCATAACAACCTGCTGGTCAAAACTCAAAATTCGTTGAAAAGCTAAAGCTGAGCGCAGCGCCAAATCGGTTTTTTTCTTAAAATGCTTATAGATCAAGGGAATAATTTCATCACATAAGATCTGATTGGCGCTTAGATAATAAAATGGCGGTAAATTGATACGATTATGTACTTCTCCGATCGTCACGCGCCATTGCATAAATTGTTCATTAATCGTCTCCGGGCAAATTGAGAGCAAATATTTCTTCATGGTAATTTTAAGCTTATCTACCGATGAAAATTGATCAATAATTGCTTTTAAACCCGGAATCGTCGTAACATGGGCATAAAAGTTGGTCACGATTTGATCGGCATTCCTCTCGATAATCGCCCGTACCTCTTTAAGAAGGCTCAACTGCTCGGAATCGATCTTCAACAACTGAGTCGATTCTGTCAGCTCAAATTGATGTAATTGTATCAATGTCATGCACCCTTTCTTAAGTTAATTATCCTTTTTCTTGCTAAGTTCATAAACTATCTGATCTGAATAATTTCTTTGTTAATCATTTAAAGCCATGACCAATGAACTCGTTCAGCTAAGGCTGAACATCAGGGCCACTCCCACCACAACACACATTATAAATGTCACAATTCAAATATATTTGGGTATATGTCTCCAAAAAAATAGTTCAGGATAATCTATTAGAATGTCATTTCATTCATATTAGATATTGATTTTTTACATTAGATTCTTAGAATTCTATTAATAGTCGACAAAATCCTGCTTTTACTATTAAAATCCAATGAGAATTTTCTCAAAACGAAAAGAGAGCCCGTTTTTGAGCTCTCTTTGCTTAAGCTGATTCTGTTGTCATGTACTTATTTTTAAGCCTTAGTAAGTAAAAACCTCTTGCTATGCTTTAATTAATCTTCAACTTTAAGTCATCCGGCTCGGCGAACAGCGCGATGAGATATGACATGAGTGATAGGTTCATGGTCAACGATCAGTGGTTCAACCGATCCGTCAGACATGACCTCATAAATTTTAACCTCTCCACCTCCCTTAGTCCACTCGTGACAACACTCGCGGCAATAATAACGTTCACGGCCAATTCTGCCTACTTCACGCGCTCCACAAAAAGGGCAATAATCCATAGTTAGCACTCCTATCAAGGATTTCCAATAATATCTTATTATATCTTAAAATCCTTAATTGTACTTTAAGAAATTGTGAAGCTTTTGTGACCAATTCTGACGTGTTAAACCGTTCTATACTGGGCTTTCCCGCTCTCATACAGATTCGTTCCTTCTTGATCAATAATCACAATTGCCGGGAAATCTTTGACAACCAATCGTCGAACTGCTTCAGGTCCCAGTTCAGGATAGGAAATCACTTCTGCCGAAACAATGCGTTTGGCAATGAGTGCGCCGGCCCCGCCGATAGCTCCAAAATAAACGGCACCATGCTCTTTCATAGCTTCTATGACCTCAGGACTGCGCAGCCCTTTACCTATCATTCCTGTTAAACCTTGAGCAATTAACTTGGGGGAATAGGCATCCATCCGTCCGCTTGTCGTTGGTCCTGCTGAGCCAATCACTTGCCCTTCCTTAGCTGGAGTCGGCCCCACGAAATAAATGACTTGGTCTTTCATATTAAAGGGCAACTCTAGCCCTTGCTCCAAGGCTTCGACCATTTTCTTGTGAGCAGCATCTCGTCCCGTATAAATAACACCACTTAATAAAACATTATCTCCGGCTTTTAACGTCTTGAGTTTTTCTTGCGTAAGAGGGGTTTCGATGCGTTTTACATCACTCATTGATTCTCCCTCCCTTGTAAGGTGATTTCCTTATGACGTGTCGCATGACAGCCAATGTTTACGGCCACAGGCATTCCGGCGATATGCGTGGGATATACTTCTAAGTTGACGGCCAGCGCGGTCGTCACTCCGCCAAATCCTTGGGGTCCGATACCCAAGCCATTGATACGCTCTAATAATTCTTTTTCAATCTTCGCCAAACGTTCATCTTGGTTATGGATTCCCACTTCACGAAGCAAGGACTTCTTAGCCAAGAAGGTAGCCTTTTCCATAGTTCCTCCGACACCCACACCGACGATAATCGGAGGGCAAGGATTTCCGCCCGCTCGGTCAACGGTATCGACAACAAAATCCATCGCGCCCTGCAAACCTTCCGAAGGCTTACACATTTTCAGTCCGCCCATATTCTCGCTCCCAAATCCTTTGGGGGCAACAATAAGGCGCAGAACATCACCGGGTACAATATCGTAATGAATGATAGCCGGAGTATTATCTCCCGTATTGACTCTATCAAAAGGATCTTTGACAACCGATTTGCGCAGAAACCCCTGCTCGTATCCCTGTCGTACTCCTTCATTAAGCGCATCCGTCAGGCTGCCGCCTGCTATGTGCAAATCCTGACCGATTTCCACAAAAAGCACCGCCATCCCGGTATCCTGGCACATTGGGACTTGCTCCTTGTGAGCAATATCGGCATTTTCTATAAGACGCTCCAAGACCTCCTGACCCAAGGGCGAAGATTCCTTTTTAAGGGCTGAATGAAAGCCTGTCATAATGTCCGAACTCAAATTATAGTTTGCTTCCATACAGAGAGTTCGGATGGCTGAAATAATTTCATCCACGTGGATTTCTTTCATTTGGATGTCTGACCTCCTTTAATGTCTATTTATTTTCTTTGAACCTTTCAGAACACTTTCGTACACTTAATATACTTAATTACCTGCTAGTCCACAACTTATATTACTCCCCTGTTTATTTAAAGACAATCCCAAAACCCTCAATTAACGAAGCAAACAATGAAGCTTCAAATGATGAAGGGAGAATCGCTCAATGACACTGTGAACATGCTCCCACCACTTACGTTCTGCGAACGTTGAAGTGGAGGCAATAATTTGTTGAGATAATACAATTCATCCCCTCCCAAATCGTTGCGACGATTTGAGGGAGGGGATGAATTGCTGACGTGGTTAAAAGTCGTTTAGCGAGACTCCCTTTATCTAATCGTAAGCCGCCCACTTCGGCTAGTGGACGGCACTCCATACTGTCTTAGGCGGATGCAGAGACCATCCTTCAGCACGATAGATAGCATCTATTATGGGCTAGGCGCTTTCGGTGAAAGTGTCCGCAGGACACTTTCGTCACCGAAGTCTCGATGTTCAGCTTTAGCTGAACGAGTTCACTCGAACCTCCGGAACAGATCGTTAACTCGATGTCGTCGCTGAAGCAACGGGCGAAAATTGACCGGTAGCGGAACCGTTAACTGCCTGAATTTTATAATAATAGGTTGTATCGGCCCACAGACCGGTATTGGAATAACTATTTGTTGTTACTGTGGCAATATGGGTAAATGTACCCGAAGAGGATGTTGAGCCGAAGATATAATAACTCGTCGCACCGCTTACTGCATCCCAACTAAGGTCTATTTGGCTCGAGCTTACAGGGGATGCTGTAGCGAGTCTTGGTGCAGATAAGGTAGTAGATACATTTGTTGCGCTTGCACCATTAATGCTGGTTAAAACGCTGTCCGGCACAACAACTGTTCCGCCAAAGACAACTTCTTTTTGAATACCGCCTGAGATACTTCCCATGTAATCAAGAGTTGACTGTCCCACAGGATTGCCTACCAAAAAGACCGGGGAGCTTGTCAGTGAAGCCAAAACTGAACCAGCTAGAGCATCGCCATAGTTTTCACCTGTAGATATATAGCAGGTGCTAAAATCTAATTGGTCAGCAAATTCTTTGATGATACTGATATTCGTATCATATCTGTCTTGGCCGCTAAGTCTTGTCGGTGAAGGAAGTTGATTAACAACATTATCGCTGATAACTCCGGTCCCACCTACAACATAAGTGCTTTGTATCCCCTTCAGATATGTTTTCACGCTTGAGGGAAGCGTATCTTTCGGTGTCAGCAGGATGGGAATCCCCTTCATGGCGGCAATGGGGGCTATAGACAAAGCATCCGGGAAGGTTTCGCCGCTGGCGACGACTGCTTGACTCGTTGGCTCCATTGCCTGAGCAATTTTTACCGATGTTTCGTAACTGTCGTTTCCCGCAATTCTCGTAACTTGAATCCCCATATCTTTAATACTTTGCTCAACTGCGGCTGAAATAACGCCAACTCCGCCTACGATAAAAACACTCTTTACTTTCATACGCGTAAGCTGTGCTTTAGTTTGTGCGTTCAACGTATCCTTAGTCGTCAACAATAAAGGTGCATTATGCTCTGCAGCCAGAGGGCCGCTGCATAAAGCATCGGAAAAAGTTTCCCCGCTGACAATAACGGCAAAGTAAGAGGTATTCCATTCTGCTTTGGCGACCTCCGCTGCAGTCCCGTACATATCTTCCCCTGCCAGACGTTGGGCAGAAGTTTGTGAGGGATTCGTTGGCGCAGTACTGCCCGACCCCGACCCGGTAGCCGCCGCCGAGACTATAGCCGAAAAGGGGCTTGATCCTAAACTGCCCACCGCCTGAATCTTATAATAATAGGTTGTGTTGGATGACAAGTTAGAATCGGTATAATTTAACGTAGAAATTGTAGCAATATTCGTATATACATCTGATATGGAGGTTGCCCGATACACATAATAGGATGTTGCATTACTGACGGAATCCCAGGTCAAATAGATCTGACTGGTACTTAAAGCTGTCGCTGTAGGGTTGGTGGGTGCCGAAAGAGCAGTATTTGTAAGTATCGTTGTGGCAGGAACAACAGCTGATTCGGCACTAGAGCCGGCACTTCCTACCGCAACTACCTTATAATAATAGGTGGTGTTGGCGGCCAAGCTTGAATCAGTGAGGCTTGGTGTAGTAACCGTACCTATATTGGAATAAGTTAGCGAAGGCGAAGTAGACCTGTAAACATTATAATAACTGGCATTGGAAACGGCGCTCCAAGTCAAGTATATTTGACTGGTGCTTACAGTAGTCGCAGTTACATTGGTAGGTGTTGCCAATGCACCAGTATTATACGTTGTTGTTACAGTAACAATGGCCGAATCCGAACTGCTGCCCGAACTGCCGATAGCCACTACCTTATAATAGTATGTTGTAAGTGTCGATACCGTGGAATCTGTATAAATCGATGTCGCCGGGGCACCTACTATGGTATATGTCCCGGTAAGGGAGGTAGACCTATAGACCGTATAATAAGTTGCATTACTTACAGTCGCCCAACTCAAATAAACTTGATTACTCGCTAAAGCTATCGCCGAGACATTTGTCGGTGCGGCTAAAGCTCCGCTGGCGACGGTAGTCGCATTAGTAATAACGGAATCTAAACTTGGCCCCGCATTGCCAACAGCTGCTACTTTATAATAATAGGTTGTATTGGTCGATACGGTAGAATCAGTATAATAGGCCGTTGTCGGCGAAGCAACTACAGTATAAGTTCCATATGGAGATGTTGACCTATAGACATAATAAAAATTCGCATTGCTCACAGCACTCCAGCTCAAATAGATTTGAGTACTGCTGACAACACTGGCGATTAGATTACTAGGGGCAGATGGTACTGTGCTGGAAATTGTCGTTGTCGCGTAAACTATGGGAGAATCCGTACTTGTTCCATAGCTGTTTCTGGCTACAACTTTATAATAATAGGCAACATTGGCGGACAGGCCTGAATCGGTATAGCCTATAGTAGTGGGCGAAGCGATCATTGAAAATGGTCCCGATGGCGAGTTTGCTCTGTAAACATAATAGGATGTTGCACCACTTACGGCATTCCAGGTCAAATAGATCTGACTTGAACTTGATGCAGTAGCCGTTAAATTTGTCGGAGCCGGCAAAGTGCTGTTTGAGCTTAAAGTAACTGCATAAACTATGCTGGAGTATGAGCCTCCCCCAGCGCTATTTGATGCTTGAACTTTATAATAATAGGCGGTGCCCGACGATAAACCGGTATCTATATAACTTGAAGATGTTGTCGTACCGACAACCGAGTAATTTCCGGAAGAGGTTCCCCTGTAAATATAATAGGTTGTCGCACCGCTTACTGTGTTCCAGGTTAGGGATATTTGGCTGCTGTTAAGAGCAGAGGCATAAAGATTTGCCGGTGCCGTCGGAGTCGATAGAGCCAGGGCATTTTGTGGAAAGAATAACGTAGTGATCAATAAACATAACACTACTGCCATAAATTTGAAATTATGTAGTTTCATTAATAACCCTCCTGCGATGCTTTTGCCACTAATTTGCTAAGACACTGATACTATTTTATTTATTCCATCTCGCTGATAGCTTCGAAGTTGTTTATTTCTGTTTATATCCCTGCATTCTGTAATATTCTTGTTACAAACTCTATTATCCTTCTTGTCTAGACAAACATTTTCAAAAATTGCTCTAGACCATCTCTGGTTTACCCGGTTAAGGTTATGGCAAGAAAAAAGCCTGAGAGAACGTTTTTAACAGATCCTCTTGAAATAGAGCAGTTAAAAACGTTCTCTCAGGCTAATTTTTTTGTGCATTATTAATACTATAACCTTTTGAAAATTCTCTTTGCCCAATGAACAATGAGCAGGACTCCCTGATAAATCACAAAGACAACTAAAAAACCCCAAAGGCCTTCCATAATGTCTTGAAATTCCATGTTGCCTCGCCCGGTAATTTTTTGCTCTATCTCAATGGCAAAAACAAAAACAACAAGAACAGTAAAAGTATAGATAAAAGAAATGATCGTTAGGCTATAGCGAAGAAGATATTTAAACAACTTATTAACAATAATAAATAACACTATTCCCAATAAACCGATAATCAAAAAATGCAGTTGTTTGTCACTGTAATTTAAGCCAAAATACTGTGTTACGACGATTAATTTGTCGTGGAAAAAGTTCACGATTCCGGTAATGTATTTCAACCCTTTGACCAATTACTTTACCTCCAACGCTAAGCGAGACAACGCCTAATGGGCCGCTGGTCTGTCATTAACCTATTACGTTGGCTATCGATCAGTCGCCGTAAAATAGTTGTTAGTCACTCGTCTCGCTACCCTTAATGCAACATCCTATGGCCCCATTATATTGAGGTTCTTGCGGAATAATAACCCGCTTACCTGTACCTTCCTGCAGAAGCCTTGTCACCGCCTGATTATGGGCAACGCCCCCGGTAAAGACTAAAACCTCCCCCTCAAAAGAACGCAGAAGGGGCAAGATTCGCTTAACGATGGTGGCATTGACACCCGACGCCAGTTCCTTAATTGGACAGCCTTCAACGATCTTGCCAATAAGTTCGCTTTCTCCAAACACCGCACAGGTAGAATTCAACTCCACAGGAGCATCTGCATACTGGCCAAGCTCCTCCAGAGACAAATCTAAGATATTAGCCATGTTTTCCAAATAACGCCCTGAGGAGGCCGCACACTTATCATTCGTCAAAAAGTCAATCATTTTGCCTCGGCGAACTTGAATGATTTTGCTGTCCTGCCCACCTAAATCAACGAGTGTGAAATCCTTAAGCCCGGTTTGGTAAACAGCACCCAGAACATGAGCTTTTAATTCCGGAATCGCTTCTCCTCCGGCAAGCTCTAAGGTATTTCGACCATAGCCGGTCGATACAAGACTGTCAACTTCAGGCAAACCCAAGGCTTCAAAATTCACGACCAGCTTCCCATCGTGCTTACGTCCATATTCTCGATAAAAGCGGATAGTATCTAACCTTTCCAGCCGCTTGATCTCTATGGAATCAGATTCCGTTTGGAATTGCATGAGGGCAATCTTAACACTTCGACTTCCTAAATCAATACCACAAATCGTTTGCATAGACATTTTGACAATAGCCTCCAATGATTTAAACTTCATAAAAAACAAGAACGACTTTCTCTACTCCTTCAGCATACTCAAAAATGACTCAACCCTCATCTTACTCCGTGCATCCAGCCCCGTTGGATTCTCGCCTTCCAGCGTTAAGATCGGGTAGTCCAATTTTTTACGGATAATCAAATCCTCGATTTGACGATAACAAAAGCTTTGGGTATAGTGGATAATTCCATCCAGCTGACGTCGTTCCGCTTCATAACGAATATCCTCGATCCGCTGAAAAACTTGATAAGGATAAGTATAGCGCCTGTATTGTTCAACGATATCCTCCGTTGAAAAAGGCATAGAAAATTGCCTTTGAACTTCATTAAAAACGACACGCGCCCCATGTTCCTCGATAAAATCATAGATCTCGGGAAAAATCGGAGGAACTCCGATAAAACCCAATCGTACCTCCCGTAGCTTTTTCCGACCTTGGGACAGATTCCTCTCCGCTAACGATTCTCTTTGGCGAGCCTCTTGGATAAACTCCTCCATCTCGCGGGCAAATCGTTCCGGATCACCGTTAAAATCCGAGCAGGAAACTTGATAAAGATGATTTTCGAACCCCCTTACCCGATTTTCTTCCCAAGTCAGCTGATCAATCTCCCAGGCCAAGGCCCGGACTTGGTCAAGCCGCCTTTTCTGCTCCTTTACACCCTCCCAGGTTGTTCCTAAAGCAGTAATAAGTTTGTCCATTTGCAGCCTAAGCATGTCAGGATCACCATCATAAGGAAACGCAAAAGGTATTATATCAATCCCCTCAACTTCCCACGTCTCCATCAAAGCATGGGTATTGCTGCAATCTCCTTGAGTAACAGCTATAATACGTCGGATTTCAGGGTCCAGCAGAGCACTGGAATATAATCCCTTAATCCAACCGCAGACATTCCTCGGAAAACCAGCCAACTCAGCATCCTCAACACGCTTCATCGCATCCGAAGCAGTAATAAAAATATTATTTAAATCAATCGGAGTTTCACCTGCCGCATAAATAACCTCAACCGGCACCGTCGTCGTTAAACCAATCTTACCCATAAAGGCCCTCTTCTCCTTGTCCTTACATAGCTTAAATTGCTTATACTCTTTATTGTAAAGGTTTCAGCCCAAAAAGTTAAGTCCGCGGCCCTTTTACCTCATCTAACGTCGCCGCACAGCATCATCATAGCCAACGGTCCCTCTCGCCGTCCATGGTTTCAGCGAACACACTGCCAATCACACTGTAGGGATATGCGTAATGAGACGCGGCGTGGCGATAAGCCCGTCCGCCTACGTCATGGCCAGCAGTTGACATCGGAATACCAATGAGCGATATGGGCGCAGCTACCCGACCCGTAGAATCCATATTTATCCCTCGATGGCGCCATCAGGTCGACTTTAGCGTCGACAAAAAAAGGAGAAGACCAGACCCCTTACTATTAAATCAATAAGGAATCCAGTCTTCATCTTAAGAATCTTCCCCCTGAAAAACCATGGACCACAGAGGAAGGGAGCTTCGCCCACAAGAGTGAACTCATTGCATGGAGAGGCGGTAAAGCTCACAAAGTTTGCGTAGGAGAGCGGAACCGTGGTTCACATCAGGTACTACCCAGAGGTTCGGTGTAGCTCCCACGCAAACGAGTGAGCGAGCCTTGGAATGCTGAGTGAACGATGTGGGCGAAACTCCCTGACCCGAACGGCCCTATTTCCGAACCATTTCCAAACGACCCAATTTCCAAAGGAAACCTAACGTGACGCCTTCCTTCCTAACAGCGCCAACGTCCGATTCATCTCATTGTGCACGATCATATACCCCTCATCAACGCCCATCCCAGGCTTAGCCAGCATCTGATCCGGACGGCTTGCCAAAGCAACATGAACAGCCGTACGTCCACCGGCATCAGTTTCGTTGCAAGACCCTCCAACATAGGCACCTACGCCATACTTTTTGGCATAGATCACAGCTTCAATGGTATTTTGAATTCCGCCTAAATCCGGCGTTTTGATTTGTACCATATCCGCCGCTTGAGCATCCACAAACTCAACAATATCTTCATAGGTGTTGCACCACTCATCGGCAACGATTTCCACCTTCACGCCACGCTCTTTCAAGGCCACCCGCAGGGCTTTCAGTTGGGCAATCTGTCCCTCAGTACTGCCGGCATCCATCGGGCCTTCAATTCGCAAATGCAGGGGAGCAGCTGCTTTTTCCAGTTTGGCAAAATACTCAGCCATTTTTTGAGTATCATCCTTAAAGGCAATCCCAATGGTTCCATAAACGTCTATATGCAAAACCGGCCGGTAATCATCTCCACCAATGGTGAGAATGCGATTTCTCAGCCAGATGACATAGTCTAAAAGCAGTTCCCCGTTAACGCCAAGCTTTGTTTCAACGTTGTTGATTAAAGCATGAGGCAATACTCCGGCACGCTTAATAATAGCCTTATCAGCATTATCATAGCGGTCATCACCTGTTTGGGTAAAAATCGGAACAGGCTCCAGAATCATAGGGAGATCATATTCCTCCAGAATAACCTCCGTCATGGTTTTCTTCTTGGCTTTGGCAACACCATCAAGAATCGCCTGGCTGACTCCATAACGAATAGCCGTATGGTAACGGTCTCCGTTAGGTCGTTTGGAATTTTCCACCAAAGCTGCTAAGTGACGGAAGGAGTCGAGTTCCTGACCCAAAAGCTTAGGTGCAATTTCCTCCATAATAATGGGGATAAATTCTTCCGCCAAAAAGAGAGGATCACGGCCGCCCGCTCCTGAATATTGAACGGCAGCACAATCTCCTGAAGCGACTTGACCATCTTCCAGGATTAACATCACAGAAATAGACTCCCCGCGCTGTCTAACAGCTTTAAACCCCGGGGTCATTGGTTCGCCGGTATAAGCGAAGCCGTCATGTCCGGCTCCTGCTTTAATGGCCTGCTGATCGTCAAAATAAAATCCTGTAAGTCCCGGCGATGCTATTATATCAACAATTTTCATGATAGTGTTCCTCCCTCAGCTTCTGCATTTTTAGCAAGTTAAACTTGTTCAGTTAAAGTATTTCGGTCCCATTTGTCTTACCTTGGACGTCCGACAAGCATTCCTTTACCAATAGCGTAAATATCATCGATAACCATTTGGAAAGAAGGATCGCGGCCCTCATCACGTCCCCGTTGGGCAATACGTTCACGGTGGAAATCCTTGATCGTCTCATCAAAGGGAAGATTGCCGAAATCCAGCATTCTTACGGCTCCCGTAGTGTCCCGGGCCGGTAAAATTTTGCCGGCATTAAAACGGCTGGGAGCAAAAGGAACGTCGATAACACCTGCCTGGAAGGCTCGAACGGTGCCCACAGCCATGTCTCCTTCACCAAGACTTAAGACGCGATCCAAAATAGCCCTGGTTTCTGCCAAAATCATCTGTTCTTCTAAAGCCAGTTCCTCTGTCATCGGCAAGGTCTGGTCTTTTAACATGCTCAATACCTGTTTTGTAGCCCGGATTCCTGCCGCATTAGCTTCTTTGGTCGGTATGCCCAAAGCTTCGTGAGGTGTTTTAACAATAACCTTCGTCGCCTTGCCTAAGGCAGCCGTTGCAGCACCCCAGGAAATAACTCCGAAAGCCTTGGCTTCGTCTTGGGGGAATCCACCCATCCACTGGTGAAATACGGTGGTAATCATAGCCTTGGGATACCCAAGCTTCTCCATATATTCTTCAGCAAGGACCGGCAGAGTATGCAAAGCCGCGACATCTTGAATCAGGTTGCCGCATTGACCATAACCCAAGGTCAAACTGCGAACTCCCTGAGCCACTGCCAGAATTCCTTCGATTACAGCCACAGCATGAGAAACCGCGGGAGGAACAAGTGTCCCGGTCAAGGGGCCGAAGGGTTCGCGGTTAATTTTTACCCCTTGTTCCTCATACAAGCCAATAAGCCGGTCAACATATTGCCAATACTTGATCGTACTCTCAATCGAAACATCTTTGGAATAGGGAATATTATAAGAAATACCTCCCCCTTCAAAATCCGTAAAACCTCCGGCGATAGTTATTTCGGCTAACAGCCGGGCATCCGGAGTCCCATGACGAACCTGAACAGGTACATGAACGCTCTCAGCGACTCGCCGGCAGGCTGCAACCCCATGGTTCACCGCCGGAAAACCGTTCAGCATCGAACGTCCGATTGCTCGGCTTTCTTCAATCCCGGATTGTGCTTCGGTATAGCGGTTCTGACGCGTATAGGAGTCAATCGTCGTGGGCAGAAAATCTGCGCCTCCTTCATCCTGGAGGCAGCGCAGCAATTCAATATGTTCAGAGATTAGCGCTACTCCAGCACGCGGTTGAGCAAAGGTGATCCCTTTCTCTTTGCCTTCCGCCAGTTTCTCAGCAAAAATCTTGCTTTTAGGCAATCCCTTATGGTAGGCAACTGCTTCTTCGAAATTGACGTCCTTACCGGTCTCCCATTGCCCTAAGACTTCCTGACGCTGACGCTGAAATTCTTCAGCATCCATTTGCCGGACTGTTAATTCCATCGTTATACCCTCCTATAGTTCAACCACGTATTTTTTCATCATTCGAAGCGCAGCTTGGGGCGCAACTTCACGCAGCAAACCCATGGCTGCCAAGATATAATCTTTATCCAGATAGAATCTGGGTTTTTGAGGTTTCAGCAGAGTCGGTTCGGCAGAGTCAAATAGGGAACCCTTGAGAATTTCCAAAACATTCGGGTGATGAAGCAAAACTCCTCCGGTACCAATCACCACAGGCAGCGGTGTCAAATCTTTGCCGTGCTGAACATAGGTCGCTCCAAAAGGCGTATAAATCACTTCAATCGTTCCAACATGCCGGTCGACAGCTAAACCAACGGCCATGCGGCCCATGGCTGCGTCAAATTTAGCTTCCTCCTCAGTCTGAGGTATTCGCCAGGGATTTTCTTTGAATAGCCGCAGCTGACTGGCTACTTGCTCATCCGTCCAACCCAAAAAATCATACAAGCGCCGGCCTGAAGCTTCCACTAAAGCCTCTGAGCTGTAACGCATGCCCAGATCGCCTTCAACGGTTCGTTTGGCAAAAGGTTCAGGCAATCCTTTGAGGGTGACGCTCGGTTTACTCGGATCCCCTGTGGCGACTGAATGAACGTCTGTCGTGGCTCCCCCAACATCAACAATCATCAGTTCACCCAGTCCACGCTCTGATCCGGATCCTGCGGCCAATAATTCCGCTGCCGACAATACCGCCGCCGGGGTAGGCATCATAACCCGTTCTAAAAACTCTTCTGCCTTATCTAAACCTTTGGCGTGGACAATATGGCTGAGGAATATATCACGAATCGCCATACGGGCCGAATCAACTGCCAAAACTCCCAGATCAGGCATCACATTGTCCGCCACCATCACAGGTGCATGCCGTTGTCTGAGCAGATCTGCAGCCTGAACCGCTGCGGCTTTGTTGCCGGCGACCACCACCGGCAGACTGATTGGCAGCGTGCTCAGCAGTTCAGCGTTTTTAAGCAATATCTCTTTATTTCCGCCGTCAGTACCTCCTGCCAACAGGAAAATATCCGGCTTGGCAGCAATGATCTTCTCCAAATCCCGGGCCGTTAACTCGTAGCTGAAGACTTCAAGCAATCTGGCCCCTGCTCCCAAAGCAGCTCTTCTGGCCGCTTCAGCGGTTAATTCTTTGACCAAACCGCTGGCCATCATTTTCAAACCACCTGCCGCACTGCTGCAGGCAAGTTTACGGACAAAATTCCATCCTCCCGACGGCTCAGGTATCTGTGCCAGCGCATGATTCAAACCATCCATAATATTAGTTTCAATGGTCGTTCCGGCCCGGGCGGTGCCAAGGATCTCTTCCGTATCAAGGTCAACAATCGTCACTTTCGTGTAAGTACTGCCAAAATCAATGAGAAGGACTGCTTGCAAGGCTCATTCCCCCCTTTATTCTTCACTTATCCCCAAATCTTCCCGCAAATCTTTAATGGGAACTTCAGGCATGGTACCCGGCGGGTAAACACGATTAAAGCCCATTGCCAAGAAGCGTTCTTTAACCGAATCAAAATCTTGTTTCCCCACAACCAGATTACCGCCGACATACATTAAAATGTCACCTATTCCTTTTTCCTGACATTTTTCACGCAGTCCCCGGCAATCCATCTCACCATGGCCATATAATGATGAAACCATCAGGACATCGGCATTTGTTTCAATTGCAGCATGAATGAACTCTTCCTGAGTTGCCAGCACTCCGATGTTAATGACTTTGAAACCAGCATGAGTAAAGGCATAATCCAGGATGCGGTTTCCGACAGCATGAACATCTGAACCGATTACCCCTAATACCAAGGTCTTTTGTTTCACGATAAATTCCTCCCGGCTTTTTCAATTATGAAAACTAAATAAGAAGTTAGAGGTTAAAGGAACCCTCCACAAAAGTTACTTGTTCAACGGATTCTATCGAGTCCTGCAGAAGTGTATTGCCAACTTGTTTGAAAAGTTCCGGGTCTCCGCTGACAAAATAACGGGCCCGCCATTGGCTTTTCCCTAAAGCATCAGATGTTGATACTAATTCTAAGGAAGGAT
Organism: Desulfosporosinus sp. SYSU MS00001; assembly: GCF_049943955.1. Taxonomy (NCBI): domain Bacteria; kingdom Bacillati; phylum Bacillota; class Clostridia; order Eubacteriales; family Desulfitobacteriaceae; genus Desulfosporosinus; species Desulfosporosinus sp. SYSU MS00001. The sequence continues at coordinate 26,100 of NZ_JBNFTW010000001.1, read as the reverse complement.
CGGATTTTGCTTCATCCCGCTGCTTCATCTGAGCCAGCAATTCTTTAAGCTCCTCTAACACGGCCAGAGCAGGGTCAACAATCAGAACATCCTCACCTAAAATTTCTTTAAGAACCGGTTCCAAAAAAGGATAATGAGTACAGCCGAGAATCAAGGCATCAACACCGGAGGATTGAAGAGGCGCCAGATAGGTGCGGGCAATTCCCCGTGCCTGCAAAGAATTGGCTAACCCAGCTTCGATCAGAGGAACAAAGAGAGGGCAGCCCTGTGCTTTGACCAAGGAAATAGCCTGTTCCCCATGCTGCCAAGCCGAGCGCAGATCAGCATTCTCCGGCACGCTTCCTCGGGCCAGAGCACGGCTGACCCCTAAGGAATAGGCCTTGCTGCGTACCGTCGTTTCCGTAGCAATCAATCCGATTCGGCCCGCTATGGTTTTTTTTACGGCTAAGCGGGCACCAGGTTCAATCATTCCGATCATTGGAATATCAAACCTCTCCTGGAGCGTGGGAAGTGCGGTGGCAGAACTTGTATTGCAGGCAACGACAATGGCTTCTGCCCCTTGCCCGATCAAAAAGGTGACGCTTTCTTCCCCAAAACGTATAAGTTCCTCCTGGGAGCGGTTTCCATAAGGCACTCGTGCCGTATCTCCAAAATAAACAATTCGTACATCAGGCAGCTGCTCCAGAATTTGTTTGGCCACGGTAAGTCCGCCGACTCCCGAATCAAATAAACCAATGACCCGTTGTTTCCTCAACGTTTACCCTCCTTTATTTCCAATAAAGCACCGCGCAGCAAATTTAAGCTCCCGGTATCTGGTTCGAAACGAAATTCTATACATTCCATATTATCCGGAAGAACTTTTTCAACCCGAAGGCGCAGCTTCGGCGCAAAAATTACTGCCCCGCAATCGGGCAAAGCCTCGCGTAATCTTATGTCATCGGGTTGTATCAACGTTCGAAAGGTGGGATGAAGCCCCGCTTGATTTAGAGCGTTGATAACCTTTTCCGCAAAATGACTGCTTTCGCAAACTAAGGCCAAGTCCCGTCCTACCGTCAATTTGGCGATCCGGACAATAGTTTCCAGCTTTGGCTGAAGTGAAACTCCCAAAATAGGCAAGTTAAACTTCTCAAATAATCGTTTAACCTCTGTCAAATGAGCTACTCCTGTGACGAGCATATCCATGCTTGCTAAACGTTTTTGAACCGTGAGTGAATCCTGAAGTTCAGAGAGCAAAAAGGGCAGCAAACTGACACCAGGGCCAAGGTTCCAGCGAGCATCGTTCAATTGCTCAGGGTTACATTCAATGAAAGCTACTTTCACCCGTGACAGGAAATGCTTTTTTTCCATCCCCCGCACATGAACGAAGGAGACAAAGTCATCAATGCTGAAGCCTAAGCCAACAGCCTCTTCCATGGCTACATCAATAATTCGCAGGACCTTCTCTTTGCGTCCCTCCTGCTGCATGATCAGCAACGTATCGGCTACAAACGTCCCTTTTCCTTGAGCTGAACTTAATACCCCTTCACTTTCAAGTTCTTTGTAAGCTTGACTGACTGTGTTACGGCTTACGGATAAACTCGCGGCCAGTTCCCGTTCAGTTGGCAATTTCATACCTGCAGCCCAAACGCCCTGAGTAATGTGACGTCTAATTTGTTCCTTGAGCTGTATGTAGTAGGGAACTCCGCTCTTACGATCGAGATCCATTTACCCACCTCTTAACTAAGTTTCAGCCCTTTGGCTTAGTCCTTATTGGCATGGTCAATTAGTCCAATTTTCTTACGCTATTATATTCGGCATTTCTCAAAGAATCCCTTCTCGTTTCCTAGTATTTTATTAAAATTAATTTATAATTCTCTCACCATTAAAAAGGAGCAGAAAATAAATTGGAGGGTGATGGCTAATTGCCATCACCCCCATTAATTTTTCTTCTATAGCATACCCAATAGTGAAGTGCTTTAGGGTAACAAGCCAAAGACCTACATAAAGGTTATATTCGATACGAGCTTATTGAGGCTATATTCACTACAAATATCAGTATGCATAATGAGCTGCAGTGTGGCCGATAAGCTCGTCCGCTTATCGTCATGGCCAACGGTTCACATCAGATACTACCCTGAGGTTCGGCAGAGCTCCCGCGCAAACGAGTGAGCAAGCCTCGGAATGCTGAGTGAACGGTGTGGGCGAAGATGCCTGACCCATAAGTGCCTAAGAAGAAGGGCAAAACTTCGACCTAATGCTCCAATAAATCCTTAAGCTCCGTCTCCAAATCCAGCGAAACACTGCTGTTAGTCCCAACAACTGACGATTGCTTAATATAACCTACATTATATAGCAGGAAGTAATTCAAACTCGAAGGAACAGTATTTTGCGGAACCATAGCAACAAACCCACCTTGTTTAGCAGCTAAAGCCGCTGTTACCAAAGCATCGGCCTTGGGATTTCCCGAACTTACATCACCTTGACGCACAAGACCGGAGGCGAAATAAAGGGGAGTCTGCGGTTTATCCGTGCTAAAAAGATTTTGGAAGATTATATTTTGCGTGTCATATTGATCATAGCCGCCCCAACGCTTGACGTGATACGTGGAACTTAGTTGATTTTCTACCGAATTTCCAATTACCGCTGTACCTCCCAGCAAAACAACATTACCTGCCTTAAGGTCTGTCAAAGCTTTAGCCGTAGAAGAGGGTACGGAATCTCTTTCTGTGAGCAAAATCGGACTTCCCTGTTCAGCAGCAAAAGCGCTAATGGCAATAGCATCGGGAATTGCGGCATAATTAGCGACATAAACAGTCTGGGTTGGATCAATTCCCACATTCCCAGATATTTGTGCTGCGGTATCATAAGCCTGCTGCCCGGCAATTCGGGTAACCGTAAACTCATTGCTCAAACTATTTTGAATCCCTTGGGAGACTGCAACAGTCCCGCCGACAATATAGATGTTCTTAGCTCCCAGATTTTGAATCTCCGTTAATGTGCGATCATCCAGTTTAGAGGAACCTGTCATGAGTATCGGTGCATCAAGCTTTTTTGAAAGGGGTGCTGCGGCAAGAGCATCCGAAAATTGATCATCTCTGGTCAAGATGACATTTAGGGAACCAGAAGCCCAACCACTTTGAGCTACACTAATCGCCAAGGATACATTATCCTGAGAATTTCCTCCGATGCGCGCGTTTTGAGTGTAGGCCGGAAGAACCGGTACGGAACCAATGATATGTCCGGCATAGAGAATATCAACGTTACCAAATTGTGTTGGGGTCATATTGAAAGTAAAGGTTCCATCGCTTAGCGTTGTATAGGAGATTGAGGAACCTCCAACTAGTGAGCCATCAATCGTTCCTGATTTACGCATCAAGGGATTTCCGTTGGAATCTGTCACTTTCACACTTATGGTATTATTGGTATTAATATATAAAGGAGCGGCAGCAACTGCTTTTGCGTCCAGAACCGTAATCGTTCCCGTGGCAAGGGCCGTTCCCAACGCCCCCTCACGAATTACTAACTGATAATCCCCCGCTGTTTCCAGGGTCACATTGGAAACTGTATAATCTCCGCTATTTCCAGATACCTGATATATTTTAGAGTTCCCATCAGAACCGGTAATTGTTGCACTCGCGACTGACCCAGTATAGGGATTAGAGGTATTGTCCCAAAGCTGAACGTTAATGTTACCCGTTTCTCCAGCTATCAGCGTTGCATCAGCACTGGTTGCGAAACTAAGCCATGCGAGCCATGTACTTCCGTTACTTGAATCAGCAGATGCTAACCCAGGAATCATACCGATCAGTAAAATCACGATGACCAGTACACTCATCACCATTTGGGCCCGTTTACTTTTCCTCACGTATTTTTTCCCCTTTCCAACTTTCCGATAACTAAAAATTGCACAATCGAAGCAAAAACCTGAAATAAGCAGCAAAACCAAAAGGATTGATAGATTACTCATACCTTAAAGCGTCAATTGGATCCATCGAAGCCGCTTTTCGAGCCGGAAAGACCCCGAAGATTATACCGATGGCTGCAGAGAAACCGAAAGCGACCAACACAGACGTCGGGGAAATGCTGGTACTCATCTTTAAGGCTTTCCCAGCGAGAGTTGATCCTCCAAAGCCGAGGACAATCCCTATTCCGCCTCCCAGAATACTAAGTACGATGGCTTCAATGAGGAATTGCATCATGATATCGAGACCTTTAGCCCCGATGGCTTTACGGATTCCAATCTCCCGCGTTCGTTCGGTAACCGAGACAAGCATGATATTCATGATTCCAATTCCCCCAACCAAGAGAGAAATTCCAGCAATACCGCCAAGGAGCATGGTCAGGGTTTGAGTCACTCCCGTCATGGTTTGTAACATATCCGCCTGATTTTGAATATTGAAATCATCATTTTTCCCGGCTTGGATGTTATGAGCCCTTTCCAGCTCGGCCGTAATCTGATTTTGAGCGGCTTGCATTTGATCCGCCGATGTAGCGGAGACCAGGATATTACGAACGGTCTTTTTCCCCAGCAAGCGCTGCTGAATAGTAGAAATCGGTGCGGTAATCATATCGTCACTGCTCATAAACCCGGTTGATCCTGTTGATGTTGTCACTCCGATAACTTGGAAAGGTACATTGTTGATTTTGATGACTTTGCCGATCACTGAAGCATTGGCATCACCGAAAAGGTCTGTAACTACAGTAGGGCCAAGGACAGCCACACGTGCAGCCTTGTCAACATCATCTGTTGTAATGAAACGTCCCGTTGCCATAGTTACGTTTTTAATTTCCTGATAATCCTGGGTCGTTCCCATAATCGTAGTCGAGGTGTTTCCCGAGCCGAAAACCACTTGTCCATTGGTGTTCGCGACAGGAGCGACTGCTTTCACAGCCGTTCCTATCTGGATTTTATCGACATCCGTCATTTTTAAAGTGTCCGAACTGCCCATTCCTCCCCGGACTCCTCCGGAATTGGACTGTCCCGAGCTGATGGTCAGAAGGTTTGAACCTAAGCCTTGAATCTGAGACGTAATCGAAGCTGTAGCCCCGTTACCAATGCCCACCATAGCGATAACAGCCGCAACCCCAATAATCATCCCCAGCATGGTTAAGGCAGAGCGCAGCTTATTGGCCCGTAAGGCCCGGAGAGAGACCCGAATACTTTCCAAAAAGTTCACTTTGCTACTCCCTCCTCTACGATCTGGGCTCGAGCTTTACGAGGATTGGCGACTTTCTCATCCCCTTCAATGTTGCCATCACGGAAATGAACAATCCGTTCCGTAAATTCCGCAATATCCGGTTCATGAGTTACCAGGACAATGGTATTGCCTGACTCGTGCAGCCGCTGAAAAATAGCCATAACCTCTTCACTAGACTTGCTGTCTAAATTTCCTGTGGGTTCATCCGCTAAAATGATCGAAGGTTTGGTAACAAGTGCCCTGGCAATGGCTACCCGCTGCTGTTGACCTCCTGAGAGTTCTTTAGGTTTATGATAAATCCGGCCGCCGAGGCCGACAGATTCTAAGGCTGCAATGGCACGAGTTCGTCTTTCTTTGCTGGGTACCCCGGCATAGAGCATGGGAAGCTCAACATTTTCTACTGCCATCGTGCGAGGCAGTAAATTAAATCCTTGGAAGACAAAGCCGATCTTACGATTGCGAATCACCGATAACTGGTCACCGCTTGCTTTGGCCACATCGGTTCCGTCGAGAAAATATTCTCCTTCTGTGGGGGTGTCCAAGCAGCCCAAAATATTCATCATCGACGATTTACCGGAACCGGAGGGTCCCATAATGGAAACAAACTCACTAGCTCCCACGTGAAGATCCACCCCGGCTAAGGCAGCAACTTGAATATCACCGTTGGCATATATCTTTTTAATTCCTTTAAGGTCGATCAAATTGCATCCCTCCTAACGTATTCTTAAAGCTAGATCACTTAATTTCCTCTGGGACGTGCACCGCCTCCGCCGCCACCGGTTATTGCTCTAGTAGCGCCTCCGCCGCCAAGGCTGAATCCCGATCTGGAACCGGAATTTGAATTGGTCGTCGTTGTGTTGGAAACGGTACCGGTAATGACCTCCTGCCCTTCTTGTAAACCGCTCTTGATCTCTACATTGGTGCCATCATCAAGGCCAATCACAACGGGAACCATACGAACATTAGCCATGGCATTTCTGCTGCCGGCACCACTTCTTGTTCCCGAATATCCGCTGCCGCCGGTTCCGGAACCTGTACTTCCGCTCCCTGAGTTTCTGGCACCTGAATATCCGTTAGCCGCGTTGCCGGCTTGGCCGGTACCGGTTTTAGATTGCCCTTGAGATTGAGATTGTGCTTGGGAATTGGCTGTTCCGGAAGTAGTCCCCGGAGCTGCAGGTACCATTACATAGCTTTGCGTACCTCTGGTCTTAACCGCTTCACTCGGTATCGTTAAAACATTTTTCGCTTCAGCGACAATAATATTGATATTGGCGTTCATACCTGCCCGGAGAAGGTCGCTGTTTTGATCAACTGTCGCGGTAACCTGATAGGTGGTAACATTTGAGGTCGTTGTGCCCTGCAAGGCGACCGCATTCACTGTCCCACTGATATGGTTATTCGGATAGGAATCAAGGGTGATATCTACTTTTTGTCCTACTTTGCATTGCGTAATATCTGCCTGGTCTATTGCAGCATCTACTTCAAGTTTGTCGCCTACAGGAGTGATGGTAATAATGGATTTGGAATCTGAATCTTGCCCCAGTTGAAGCGGGCAATCCACGACCACAGCATCCACCGGCGCAATGATTGAAGCATTAGCTAAGTCCGCCTGAGCGCTGGCGAGCTGAGCCTGAGCAATTTGAATACTGGCCTGAGACGATTGAACATCGGAGGATTTCGGGCCCTGCTTCTGTTGATCCACTTGATATTGAGCCGCAGTAACATCAGCCTGAGCAGCAGCTAAAGCTTTTGCCGCCCCTCCATTTTGATTGTTCTTCGCTGTCGTTAGAGCATCCAAAGCTGAATTCAGTGAGTTTTGCGCCGATTGGATGGAGGAAGAATTCACACTCAACTGCGCCTTTGCCAAATTGTCGCTGGCTTGTTTGACGTTATTGTTGGCCAAAGTCACTTGATTGGCCAAATAGCCAGGATCTGCATTCTGCTGGGCAGTCGTTAAATTCTGCTGTGCTTTGGCAAGAGTTGACTCCGCCTGCGCAAGAGTTTGAGCATTATAGGAATCCTCCAGATCCTGATACTTGGTTTCGGCGGAAGTCACATTGGCTTCAGCCTGTAAAACAGAGGTTTTCAATTTTGTATCGTCGATCTTGGCAAGGACTTCCCCCGCTTTAACCGTATCTCCTGCTTTTACGTTTAGTTCTACGATTTTTCCGGCTGAAGAAGCATTTCCTGAGGTTGGAAAGGTTAAGGTAATCGCGTGGGGATAATTTACTGTTCCGGTTGCTGTAATCACTTTTTGAACATCACCCAATTTAGCCTTGGAGGTCGTATAAGAGGCCGCCGCCGGTTTCGCCGTAAAATGCTTATACGCCCAATAGCCCCCTCCCAAGACCAGAAGAACACCAATTACCCCAATGGTCACCTTTTTTTTGTTCATACTCTTTCTCCTTTTCTCGCTCATTTAAACAACAAATCTTAAGTAGCTGCTTATGCTTAAAAATAATTCTTGCTAAGAATACCATAGACTTTTGTTCAAACAAGGAAGGACTTCTTAAGATGTTGTTAAGGATTGACATCTAACGTGTTTTTGGGCTTCACAGGCAGTAGAATCCGAAAACTGCTTCCCTCACCAAGTTCACTCTCAACCTTGATTCTTCCTCCGTGTGCTTGGATGAATTCCTTGGCAATAGCTAAGCCTAAACCAGTTCCGCCGTTCTCTCGTTCGCGTGATTTGTCGACTCGATAAAAGCGATCAAAGATATGGTCAAGTTCTTCCGCAGGAATTCCTTCGCCAGAATCTTTTACGGTTACCTGCACCCATCTTCCGCCTGACTCATCCACGGGATTTTTATCCTTAGAACCCGCTTCCTCGGTTTTATCATCCTTTCTCCGGAAGACATCCCGCAAGCGCCGTGAGACATCCTCCCCGGTCATTTCATTTTCCGGAAGATTTTCCACTTCTTCTAACTGAACGTTCAGAGATCCACCCGACGGAGTATGCAAAAGCGCATTACCAATTAAGTTGACAAAAACCTGAGTCAACCGATCAGCATCTCCAACGATCTCAGGAATTTTCCCGCCGCTGATGTTGATGTTTAAACCACGTTCCTCAAATTCTATTTGAAATTGTTCAATAATTTTTCCAACAATAGTATGAAGATTAACCGTACTAAGGGCCATAGGCAATTTGCCCGCTTCCGCCAGACTTAACTGCTGCAGGTCTCGAACCAGGCGAATAAGTCTTAAGGTTTCATCCTGGATTGGCAGAATTGTCTCCGGAGTTGAAGGCAGCACTCCCTCTTGAATGGATTCCAGTTTACCAAGAATAACCGCCAGAGGAGTACGCAATTCATGGGCAATATCTGCCACCATGTTGCGTCTTACTTCTTCATTGCGATTCAATTGCTCCGTCATTTTATTAAAATCGCGGGCCAGAAGGGCGATATCGCCATTGCCTTCGACTTCGACACGAGAAGCCAGATCCCCGTCACCGACCCGCCGCACAGCTTCCATCAGGCGATTTAAGGGCTTGGTAAAATGCCGGGTTAATAACAGTCCTAAAAGCAGCGCTATTAAAGACGTAATAATTAAGCCGATAATCATTCCTTTAATAATAGAAGTTCCAATGGTTTTCGCCAACTTGCTGTCTACCACTGAAGTGTGTATCGCCTGCCAATAATGCCCCACCGTTCTCCCATTGACCGTGATCGGCTGCCATTGCTTTTCGATTTTGTCATAATCCGGAAGAGCGGTGAGCTGTTTGCCCAGATCTTTATTCGAGGGATCAACGATGACCTTATTGTTTTGGTCAAACACTAAAAAACGCTGAAAATCACGGGGAGGGTGGGCAAATTTAGGATCAGGCGGTGTTGTCATAACCTGGGAAACGTGGTCCTGAACCCCCTCCCAGTTGTTGTGTCCCCCATAATAGACGCTGAGCAGTTGATTCAAGTGATCTCCGAAAGACTGCTGCACATAGGTTTCAGCATGCCCAATCAAAGCCTGAGTTGAGGCAAGTGCGATACAGGCAAAAACAATCGACATAAAAACAACCATGCCGATTAAAGCCAGGATAAATTTACGCCTTAACGTCATAGGTCCTCACCAAACCGATAACCGACTCCAAATACGGTTTCAATATATTTGGGATCACTGGGATTATCTTCGATTTTTTTGCGCAAGTTCGAGACATGGGTATCGATAGAACGTTCGTAATAAAGATACTCTTCTCCCATTGCCTGCCGCAGAAGTTGTAGCCGGCTGTAGACCGTCCCCGGACGCAGGGCTAATAAATGGAGGATATTAAATTCTGTCGGTGTAAGTAATAATTCCTGTCCTTTTTTTGTGACCTTATGGCTTGTAACATCAATGGTCAAGTCTCCGCGCATGAGGAGAGATGAATTAGAGTTCTCTTGAGCGCCCCCGGCGGACCGCCGCAGCACAGTTTTTATACGGGCTGCCAGCTCCCTCAGGCTAAAAGGCTTAACAATATAATCATCTGCGCCAAACTCAAGGCCTAATACACGATCGATCTCCTCTGACTTGGCCGTTAACATAATGATGGGGATTGTGCTTGTCTCACGCAAACGCTTACACATCTCTAACCCGCTAATTCCCGGCAGCATCCAATCAAGCAGCACCAGGTCCGGTTTTTCCTTTTCAATGAGTTCAATTCCCTCAAGACCGTTCTGCGCAGTCACAACACTAAAACCATCCCTCGAAAGATAGTCTCGCACGAGGGTTAAAATCTCAGCCTCATCATCCACTAATACAATTTTGGTTCCCACGTCCACAGCTCCCTCCAGCTCTCGATCTAAAATTTAATAATCCCAGTATACCGCGTAAGTTTCAGTTGCATTTAAGATTATTTTAAAGATTTTATGAAGATTTCGCTACCCTGCTGCTCTGGGCAGATGATACTCACTTCTAATATGCCAAAAAATACCTCCGCTTAAGCAAGCGAAGGTATTTTTTTCCCTCTTAATTATTATAAGTTCATCCGCTGTTCCAGAAGTTCTAAGCTCTGAAGCAGTTTCTGATATTCCTCTTCTGAATAATTCCGGAGAACGTCTCCCAGAAAGTTTTGCCGTTCAGAGACGACAGCATCAACAATTTCATTGCCTTTGCCCAATAAACGCAGCCGAACCATTCTCCGGTCATTTTTATCCCGAACCCGTTCCACCAGCTGCGCTCGTTCCATTCGATCTGCTAAATCTGTGGCAGTGCTGCAGGCTACAAATAAATGTTTTCCCAGTTCACCCATGGTTAGCGGCCCAAATTCCCAGATACTTAAGAGTGCATTGAACTGAAGTGAAGAAATTTCCATACTGACTAGAATCGATCGTCCGCGCTTAAACAAAATGGTGTTTGCTCGTCTTAAGGTCTCCTCTAATTGTTTGGTCAGTTCTTCCGTTGACGCCATCTCTCGTCCCCCATTCTCCATTTAGCTCTATTTTAGCATAGATTCGGGGGTTGTACACAAGGAAAATATACCTTTACCCTTCGTTAGGTAGAACTCGGCGGGTAATTAAAGAGATTAATGGAACTGGGAGAATCGGGGAGCGCACCGTTAGTTTTATCCGACTGAGAAGTACCGCTTCCCGAAGGCTGCGAGGACTGGGAAGATTGACCGGAAGTTCCTGAACTGCCATTATTCTGATCTGTCCCCTGACCTGTTCCCGCGCTGCTTCCGAGATTGGGAATTATCGTCGTAACAGGTGTTGATCCCTTCACCAAACTTGGCTTGCTGACCAAATTTGTGGCATCAATTGTGCCATACTTCGTAAGGGGTTTACCCTCGATGCGGAGTTGGACCTGTTTTATCGTCGAATATTGGGTCAGTGTATCGACAAGTCCGTAAAGTGCTGCTTCCGGTGTAACTTTGGAACTAGGCTGCAAAAACTCTTTGCTTAAATCCACGACCGCCAAATCACCTTTCACAGCGATATCCAAAAGTGTTGTTGAGGTCGGGACAGCGGCTTGATCTGTTGCCCCTTTCGCTGTTGCCGGTCCTTTTAACCACTCAGTTACCGTCTCTCTGGCGACACTTAAAGTCTTAGGCAATGTACGTTGTTCTTTGACAAGATACTTTCCTGTCGAGTCTGGAAAATAGAGAGTAATTACCTTGTTATCCCCCGGAGCTGAAGCCGATACCGCGGCGGTGGCTGCTGCAGAAATTGCTGCCGTTTTGTCCCCGCCAATAAAGTTTCCAAAAGAGCTGTCAGTCCCACCCTTGTTGACAAGAGTTTCCAAGGTACCGCAGCCTGTCAGAGACAACAGACTTAGGACTATTATCCCAATTAGTAGTTTAGACCCTGCTCTGATTTTCAATGATTGATGCCCCCTCCCAGATCTTTTAACCTCTGATTCCATTGTGGTTTCCTCACAATAAGCCTATGCTTTGTCCTCAAAAATAGTACAAGAACTCTGTCTTGAAGATGAATTTGGCCTGTGGAAAATATTTTGTATAAAGCTCAGCTTTACACCATAAATATGATAGCGGTTAAATGTTTGGAAAGGAGATCCCCTATGCAGGATCTATGGGAAGTATTTAAAATCAGTACCATCGCAGGACTGGCTACGACCTTGGGAAGTTTGCTCGTTCTTCTGTTCGGTAAACCGCAGGAACGCTTTCTGGCTTCGCTGTTGGCAGGGGCCGGCGGAGTGATGCTTGCGGTGGTAAGTGTTGATCTGCTGCCCAATGCCTGGAAAATCGGTCCTCCTCTTCAGGTTGGCTTGGGCTTTGCTTTGGGCTTGCTCTTTATGTTGTTTGCTGATCGTCAGCTCAAGACACCGGCAAGTGACTCGTCACTCCCTTTGACAAGACGTCAGCGTCTTAAACGGGCCGGCCTTCTCGTCGCAACAGGGATTGCCTTACACGATATTCCGGAAGGAATGGCCATTGCCATCAGCCAGGAAGCAGCTCCCAGCCTCGGTCTCCTTATTGCCATCGCTATTACCTTGCATAATCTGCCCGAGGGAATGGCTACAACTGCACCCCTAACCATGGCAGGAATTCGTTGGTGGAAAATATTGGCCTTAAATATAGGAATTGCTGTCTTCACGCCTCTAGGAGCCATAATCGGTCTTCTGGCACTGGAAGGAGTAGAAAACTCCCTGGCCTTTTTTCTGGCCTTCGCCGCAGGAGCTATGGCCTTTCTTGTCTTCGCTGAACTGATCCCCCTCTCACGGGAACGTCATCCTCATTATGCTCTCCTCGGCGGAACCATCGGTTTCCTTTTCTTCGCTCTGGTCAGTATGTTACTTCCGGCGTAACAGTCTTTAAATCTAATCGTATACGACGAAATGTTTCTTTGACGGCTCATAATAATACCCGTGAGTGAACTCGTTCCAGCTAAAGCTGAACATCATCAAAGTAAAGAAAAAGCCCGAAAGGTGTAATTAACGTCCTCTCGGGCTAATATTTTGCGCAATTATTTTTGGGCAGGAGAGCCTTACTTCAAGAGTTTGGCCGCATAATCTCCCATTTCTTCATAACCTTTGGCATTGGGGTACTTTCCATCTTTAGAGACTAAACCATCAACGTATTTCTTGGAGCTATCAAACAACACTGTCGTGAAATCCAAGGTCATAAGCGACTGTTTTTTGGCATAGTCGATCTCCCAATCTCGAAGTTCCTGGATATTCGTTTGATACTTTGGATACCAAACAGGCAAGGCCAATACAGGAATAATGTTCTTGGCTTTTGCTTTTTCGACCATCGCTTGAATATTCGTTTGATAATCTTTCAGAGAAACATCTTGAAGTGCATCCCCGGTGCCAACAAAAATAATCACTCGGCCCGGCTTTTCACTGACCACATCAGCGTCGAAACGAGCCAGCAAATCCTTGGAGGTCTGGCTCCCTTTTCCCTTATTGACAACGCTTATCTTCAAATCATCGGCTAAGCGCTGAGTCCAAGAATGTTGTGTGTCCAAGGGATATCCCAAAGTAAAGGAGTCCCCTAAAGCTACGATCTTTGAATTGCTGGGAGTTTGTACGGAAGCAGCAGTTCCCTGAGTCTCCGCAGCACCTGCTGTCGATGCCGATGGCTGACCGGCTTGACCCCACAATCCGAGAAATCCGGTGATAACGACGATTAAGGCCAGCGCAGCGGCGACTTGAATCAGACGTATCTCCAATCGATAAGTTCGCATAGAAACTCCTCCTTTTCCTTCTAAAATCTACTTATTCTACATTGTTTCCCTCTTTCCTTCTAACAAATTTTAGAAACTATATCCCGGGAACCCTCTCCAGAAGGTCAATACCCCATACACCAGTAAGCTTCTCAGCGCATATTTTATAGGAGGAAATAAGGAGGTGCCCCTATGAGTTACATTGACAAGGCCCGCGAATTGGGAGAAGCCCTGTCTCAGACCCCCGAACTTCAAGGACTGAAGGCAGCAGAAACTGCCATTATGGCTGACCCTCAGACCAGAGAAGCATTCAGCGAGTACCAGGAAAAAGAGCGCAATCTCGTCACTGCCCAAATGATCAGCAAAGTGGTTCCAGAGAAAGAGTCTCTAGCTCTGCTTGATCTTAAAGTTCGACTTATGAATAAATATCCTCTGATTAAAACCTACTTTGTACAGCAGCAAAATTATGAGAAACTTATGGCTATGGTTAATCTGACCTTGACAACTGCAATGCATGGGCTGCCTTCAGCAAGCGACCTGCCCATTCCGGAAGAGCTAAAGGGCATGGCCCAGCAAATTCTTGACAAAATCAGCGGCGGAAACCCCATGGAAAAAATGCAGGTCACCCCTGATATGGTAAAAAACCTTAAAATACCGCCATTAACTCAAAAATAGTCAAAGGCAGGAGTTAAAATGATCAAAGGTTATCGGGGCCCGCATTTTATCAATGATATAACACACCCTGTAACATTTATAGCTTTCCTGATTGTCATTATCTTAGGAAGCTGGGCAACGATTTGCACCTGGTTCTAAAACGTAAAGGAGAGGAGGAAGGCCGTGATTCAAAGAACTGAATGTGCTCCCCCCTTACCGGCTACTTCTTTCTCCTTTACTATTTTAGTCGATAGCCCCATTCGCCGTAATTTACCCTTCTGCCCTGTCAGTGCCATGTTATTTCCGATAGCCACAACAGAAGTCGAGTACGCCTCCATGATTGTTGCTGGTATTGATGTGCTGATGACGTTTCTTTTTAAGCGCTCATTAGCGCATCCACCGAACTTGGGCCGCCCAACACCGGAACATTATCCCGTGACTCTTACCCTGCCCCAGCTAACTCAGCTTATGCAGGCTTCAATCAACGGTCAAATACCTATGCAGCCGCTCCCTCAGCCTGTCCCCGGCCAGGGTTTCGGCCCTGTCGGTACTGATGAACCTCTATTCCCTGATAACCTAAGCGTTTCCTTAGTAATTTCTGCTCCTTTTGCACCGTTTGATGGAAGTCCTGACACATCCTTTAACGTCCCCTTATTTGAAATTCCGGGAGTCCCCGGCAACTTAATTATTGCTATGGGAATCATCATCGCCCAGTTCTTTATCGAGCGCAGCGGAATCGGTATTCCTAATGGAAATGGGGGGGATAGCATTGCCACTTTTTAACAGCTTGAAAGACGAATGCTCAAGACCCCCGCTCTGCAGCTATCCAAATACTAAATCACCGGCAGTCTGGGATTATGGCTTTAACCGTCTTGTTCCCATACTCCAGTCCCCATCCGTCGGAGCAGGAATGTTAGCCGTTACTTTTTTCTTTTTCATCGCCTTCTTCTCCAACGTTCTCTTGGCTCAATTATCGTTGAAAACCATTGGCATCGCAGTAACGGTTACAACCTATAGCTTAATGGCTTTAATCGTACTCATTTTGTTTTTACTGTAAATGATCTCGGGCAGCCTCAGCCTCTTTCAATTGAATCAGAATTAACTCAGAGCGCAAAAATAGCCGGATCATTAAATCCTGGCTATTTTAAATTTTTTAACCCATACAAAATTGCAGCGGTTTCGTTATCACTTCTAAAACTGTTTATAATTCTGCAAACTTAAAAAGGCCCCGTGTTTGCAGGGCCTCCGAGGGATAAACACTGAGAATAATTAAGGGGTTGGCGGAGGAAGTATTGTATCAGTAGGTGCCATGGCTTCAGGAGTCATCATTGTTTCAGAAGGTACTCCTATCTGACCCGGGACAGGCAGCACCTGCGGCGCTCCAGGAAGCCCTTCAGGGCTGATCGGCGGTTTCTTGCCTCTGAACAAGTTAGAGACCTTACCCCAGAAAGATTGAGCCGTATTCTTCATCGGACTGAGAAATGCTGCAGGTCCTCTGGGTTCTTGGACTTTCAGAATAATAGGTCCGTTGGGGGCCTGACCCAGTTGACCGATGCCCTCGACAGAAACTACCGTTCGAGTGTAGGGGTACAATGGAACAGGGCTCTGAAAATGGGTCCTATAAACACCATTACCCACAGGACGAAGAACACCTGCTAAAAATCCCATCTTCCCTTTACTATCAACAAGATAGGCTGCATACTGACCGAGCTGACCTTGCCCCAGGAAGGTTTGCGGCGGCGGGAGATTAGCTACTAAAAGAAAACTGTTATCAGGTGATATGGTCGCCACCCCATTAGCAGCAATTCCATCTTGAGCCGGTTGAAGAATAAGCTGTCTCGCCTGATTCATCCCTTGATTTGGCCCTTGAAACTGGGGTTGGGAGAAACTCCCTGAAAATTGACCTTGTTTAGGGCCGATAAATCCGCCTCGGAGATTTTGAACTTGACCATCCTTTTGAAAAATACCGTTGGCCTTGAGTCTTGACCCCAAGGTATCACGAATCGTTCCGGGAGAGTATCCCGGACCTAATGGAGCATTAGGTAATGATGGGAATCCTTGCGGACCCATGGGTTCATAAGGATTTGAAGGAGTGTTCCCGCTGAACTTCACCTTGCGCCCCTCCTTTATAAATTCAAACTAACCTCTTAACATGATATGTTTAAATGAAAGGAAGAGTTCTGATATACTGTTAAGAAAGGCAAACTATTCTTGGGAGGCTGCTATGCCGAATAAATTAACCACACTATTTACGAAAAAAATATCCCGTCGGGACTTTTTCCGCGGAGCCGGCGGCTTTATCGTCAATCACTGGCTGCTTTCACTGCTGCCCGTCGGAGGCGCCGGGCTGCTCGGCTGGGCAGAACATGATACCGAGGAATTACAGAGCGAAATGTGGGATCTATTCTATCCCAAACTGCCAAAAGCCCTGGAAGGAAAAACTATCTGCCAACTCAGCGATTTACATCTGGAAACCTTGAAAATAACACCCCAACGCATCATCCAAACCACAATGGCCCAAAAACCAGACCTGCTCGTACTGACCGGAGACATCATCTCAACACGAACCGACCTGGATAAAGTCAACTCCTACTTAGAAAAACTCTCCGCCCCCTGCGGAAAATATGTCGTCCTGGGCAACAATGATTACGGCCACCTCTCTCATTCTTTAATGAAACGCTTTCTGAAACAGCTTCAAGGTCTGGGCTGGATCCCCCTGCTCAACCAATCATCCTTCATCCCCTCACTCAATCTCTGGATGATCGGCATCGACGACCCAGCAACCGCACACGACAACGTCGATCAAGCCTACCAAAACCTCCTCACCACCCAAACCTCACCGCCAACATCCCTCTTTCGGCTAGCTCTTGCCCACTCCTCCGATTGCCTGGACGACGTCGCCTTCTACGGAGCCGACCTCTTACTAACAGGACACACCCACGGAGGCCAAATTCGCATCCCAGGCCTGCCGCCCCTGGTTACCAACACCTACCTCGGCGACAAAGGAATTTACGAAGGATACCATGTCATCCAAGGCATTCCCCTCTACATTAGCCGCGGCATAGGCGAAAGCATCATCCCGCTGCGTTTCAACGTCCCCCCGGAAATCACCTTCTTCACCTTCCACCAAGGAAATGAATCACCCAAACATCAAACCAAAGACGCCAAATAGCCCCGCAAACGCGGGGCTATTTCATTTTCCAAAACAGACGGCGCACATAAAATGTGCCGTCACCCAAAAACCGTCTCTCTTATTCTCGTTCCGTTACCAAGCCCGGGACGCAGTATGACGCAAGCGTGAGGCCTTTACGTAAGCAGCCCAGCAAACTTCCGTTCTAGCGACCGACCCCAGATACGGGGCGGTGAACAGGGATGTTCACCGCCGCCATAGCGCCCGGATGGCGCTTATGGCGGGAACCCCGCTCCCCAAAGCCAGTCGCTCGAACGGTTAGTTTGCTCTGCGCATGTACGGCCGAACGCTGTGTCATACAAGTCAGATACTAAACGTATGGTTCCCAATCCTCTTAATAACGGGCCTGCTTTTTATCCAGCGATCTTTCGTAAGCCGAGGATTATAATAATATATTGCCCCATTAGTGGGGTCATCACCTGAAAGGGCTGCTTCCGCAGCCTTGTAGGCTACGTCGTTCGGATCAAGATGAATCTGCTGATCCTTAACGGCCGTAAAAGCACCGGGTTGATAAATAACACCCCAAAAAGTTTTCGGAAAATGAGGATCCTTAAGGCGATTTAAAACGACAGCTCCAACAGCGACTTGACCTTCGAAATTCTCTCCCCGCGCTTCTCCATAAATTACACGAGATAACAGATTGACTTCCTCTTCTGTTACGAAACGCCCCAAACTACGGGAGAGAACTTGATGCCCTGTATCTGGTAGTGGTGTATCTTGAGACGATTTATTATTTTGATACTGATTATTATTTACAATAATATTATACGTTGGAATTTTGGTTGTCGACTTTGTTGGCTGAGACTCATTGGAACGAGAAGGTTGGGGTCCGGTGTGAGAGTTGGCAAACATGATTTCATATATATCATCTTGTCCTAAAACAGGATAGATCTCAGCTTGCCAAAGAAACAAACACATCAACCCACAAAGAAAGACCGCCCAGGACTTCCGACATCGTCGGTGTGGCAAAAAAATCACCTCTTAAGTTCTAAACTATTTCTAGTCTTTCCCAACAAAGGCGATTTTTATAACATCAGAAATTTTAATGATTAATGATGCCACTTTTTATCCTCTTTAAATCATATCCAGCAATCTATTTACATATACTTAGGCAAACCGAGCAAAGCTAGAGTGAAGTCTTATAATTAGAGCACGCAACTAAAGTGAGGGTGATGATATGCGAGCTATAATTAAAAACCTATTTTCATCGTATTCTTCACCGAATGAACCACCGCTGAGCGAGGCTGAACGACTATTGGGAGAAATTGAGGAATCTCGAGAAAAAATCGAATATGCTTGGAATCATTTTGATTTTGCAGATCCCGAGTATGTAGAAGTTGCAGTCCTAGAACTTCTTTTAGCAGAAACTCAATATAGCATTCTTAACAAACGCTATCGTCTGATGTTGGGCATACAGGAAAAATCATTATACCTAGAAACATCTGAAGCCGACATACCCTCCTTTTCTCTAGAGAGCCAGCTCCACAACCATGCCTTCTATGGAACGTTCTTTAATGACGATGAAAAATCGGCTCCTATGTCCCGGCTATTATCGCAAAATTCATCGTAACTTATCTAATTCAATAGTCTTACCATTCGCAAAAGAGTTGGCCCGAAATTAAATCAGACCAACTCTTTTCTTAAGCCCCGCAGGTTATGTTCTTTTCTTAACCGTTTCTCTTGTTTTCACGACTTCTAGAAGTTCCTCCAAAACCTCCGCGGGCATCGTGGCTTCTTCTTCTGGACCATGTATCTTGTTTTGGACCAAAGTTTTTTCTGTTAAAGCCATTTTTTTGACCTCTGGGATTTTCCATTCCCCTTACTCGAATCGGTGCAGCTTCGGTTAAACGAACTTCGACTGTTTCCGGTTCTTTTGTAATGATTTTCAGGGCAGCACATAAAAGCGTGACGGAGTCATTTTCGGCGAGAAGCTCTTCGGCGATCCCTTTGTATTTCTCTATATCCTCTTCAGCAATAACTCTCAAAATTTCATTCATAGTCAATCGCTGCTGCCCTTGGACCGCTTCTATTATCGTTGGGACAGGTTTGCGAGTAATCTTACGTTTAATTACGGATTCAATAAGTCTAAGCATCCCTATCTCTCTTGGAGTCACAAAGGTAATAGCAAGGCCCGTTTTCCCTGCACGGCCTGTTCGCCCAACCCTATGGACATAACTTTCCGTATCTTGTGGAATGTCAAAATTAAAAACATGAGTGACACCCGTAATATCGAGTCCTCTGGCAGCTACATCAGTAGCAACTAAAACTACAATAGATCCATCTTTAAACTGTCTTAATACGCTGTCTCTCTTGCTCTGAGTGAGGTCACCGTGAATTCCTTCCGCAGAATAACCACGTTTATTTAGAGCCTCAGATATTTCGTCCACCCTGCGTTTGGTACGAGCAAAGACGATTGATAAATCGGGGGATTGAATATCGAGAAGACGTGACAAAACATCAAATTTGAGTTTTTCAGGTACTTCAACATACTGCTGTTCTATATCTGAAACTGTTACACCCGTTGCCTTGATGTGAATCAGCTCAGGTTCCTTCATAAAGCGTTGAGCAATATTTTGAATTTGCCGCGGCATTGTGGCTGAAAATAGTAACGTTTGACGTTCTTCTGGGATCTCTTTAAGAATAGTTTCGATATCCTCCAAAAAACCCATATTTAACATCTCATCAGCTTCGTCTAAAACAACAATTTTAATATCATTCAAACGAATGGTTTTTCTCCTCATGTGATCCATGAGTCGTCCAGGCGTAGCCACAATAATTTGAGGCCTCTTCTTTAGAGCCCGAATCTGCCAGTCAATACTTTGCCCTCCATAGATTGGTAAAGCATGAATTCCTTTAAATTGACCGATTTTGTTTAATTCCTCGGCGACTTGAACGGCTAGTTCGCGTGTCGGTGCCAATACAATCCCATGGATTTGGTCAGACTGCTCCCTTATTTTTTCTACTAATGGTATTCCATAAGCAGCCGTTTTACCGGTTCCTGTCTGGGCCTGCCCGATAAGGTCACGATCCTGCATTACTAAAGGAATTGTTTTCTCTTGAATCGGAGTTGTTTCTTCAAATCCCATATTAATTATCGAACGAATGACCAGTTCACTTAAATTTAGATCAGAAAATGTTGCCAATGTTTCATACTCCTTTTTTGCCTATTTATTAATTATTAAGTTTGCCAAATGCGCCTATATCTATAACTGCGGGTCAATATTTTGTATATTACTTATATCTAAATACCGCTGAAACAGAACGTCCATAATCAAGCGACTTATTAATCTTAGAAAAGGAATTAGACGCTACTAGAACTAAAGTATCATCATATCACATCTTAATAAGATTTTAAATGCAGGATTCATCTCTTACACTACTTATTCTGACTTTCCCAGGCAAAATCTCAAGCCATAACAAAACCTTCCGCCTTCTGATATTCACTGTTTTCAACAGAATACCAAAAGGCAGAAGGTTTTTTCAAGCTATTTATCCACAGCTTATAGAAAAGAGGAAACACAAATAATCATTCCGCGTTATTTGGCTTCCTCTTTTTTGAATTAGTAAACTTAGGGCTTAGTATTAATTTCGATTTATTAGTCGTCTAAGCTGACTTGATAGTTCCCTACTGCTGCCATATAGTCGTTAATATCTTGCTGCAAAGTAACTTGGTCATTGAGCAATGTGTCTTGCAGAGTAAGGATATCTGCGCTGCTTGATTTTCCTGCATCAATATTTTTCTGCATCACATCAATATTAACTTGATCAGCTTGTACAGCAAGTTTATCTGCCTCAATCTTGTATTCCTTTGTTATTAAAGTGTTATAGTCTGTACGTAATTGAACCAACTTAGTTTTAGGCAGATCAGTAAGAGTTGATTTTTTATCCTCAATACTCAACTGTACCTGATCAGCTGATTGTGTATCATCATAGTAAAAGTCAATATTATACTCGATTTGAGAAATATCAATATCCTGTTGGTATTTTTGCACGTCATAATCATTCTGAATTGCTTTGGCTATTAAATTATTAACATCCGAGTCATCAAATTTGGTATAGGGGATAAGACTTGAGGTGAGTACAACATTTCTGTCGAGGTCTATGCCCAGATCGTTCTTTAATGAGATCATTGAATTACTAACATTATCAAGGGCCATCTTCTGGGCTGCTTCCAACTTGCTTTTATTTGCATTATAAGTGTTAATACTTGCCGGAATATCCAAACCAAGTTTTATTCTAAGATTAGCTTGCTCTATCATCTTATCTAAATTGGCCAGCTGTGTTTTAAGACTGTCAGCCTGTTGTTGGTAAGTTAAAATAGTTTCATATTCATTGGTTACTTGGACCTTAAGAGTCTTTAACAGATTATCCCTGTCATGTTTAGCATTATCTAAAGTCCACTGTGAACGTTTATAATTAAGATCTCGATCTTTCCTTGAGTCTTCATCGGATACTGTCGCATTGGTATGCCTTGCTAGAGCCTGTTGATTTTGCTTATCATAAATTTGCAGTTCGCTATCCGCGAGTTTAAGGGACGTATTTCCGGTTTCGATATCCTTCAAGGCATCTTCTAAAGAGAGATTTAGGGTTGTAGTATCTGCTGGCTGGGTTGAGGAATCCGATTGTTGCGAAGGATTTTCTGCAGCAGTAGAAGTAGTAGTATTAGAAGAAGCGTTTGAAGTTGTGGTAATAGCACCGGCAGAACTGTTTGAAGAGGTTGGTTGAGCTGCATTTTCCAGAGCTAGAGTATTATGCGTCGAAACCATTAACGAAGCTGAAACAACAAGAGCGATAAGCGCTAAATAACTTTTTTTCATTGAAATCCCTCCGAATTTATTAGTCGTTCCTATCATTAGGATTTGTAGGGTTTGGATTATTCTTGTGAGTAACTGTAGTCATTCCTGAAGAACTTATTGCCGGGACATAACCGACACCACAAGCCGAACCCATTGTTGTTTGAGCCAACCAGGCATCCAGTTGAGCATTCTTATAGTTCATATCGGCTTGTGCTTTAGCTACCTTAGCATCACCCAGCTCTTTTAAGGTAATCTGTCCGTTCTTAAATTCAGTTTCTGCTGCCTGGTAGCTAACAACTGCTTGATCTTCCAGATCCTTTTCAGCGTCCAAGTTAGTCATAGCTGCTTCTAGAGTGCCAAATAAAGTTACAATATTCTTTTGAACATTAATTTTGGCCAGATCCAAATCATTTTGAGCGCTGTCAATAACATATTGTTGCTGTTGGCAATAGAACTTATAGTCTGTTGGCATCTCCGACTTACCTAATTCATACTCTTTCTTATCTTTATCGAGTGTGTTTTGAGCATCAATAATTTCTGCTCGATTTGCTATAGCCAGGTTGACATATCCATCTAATGATCTTATATGATCAGTCGGAGTTATGTTATTGTCCTGCAAGGTTGAATATTGTTTTAATGTCTCCATATCCTCGCCCATTAAATTTTGGACATTCATAGAAGCTGATTGATAGGTTTTTTGAGCACTATTGTAAGCATATTGCGATTTAAGATAATTTATTTGACTAAGCCTTAACTCAGCTGGAGAAATTAATCCCAGAGACTCCTGCTGCTGAGCTTTTTGATAATCCCCATTTAAGCCGTTCATTAAACCCTGTTGTATATCCAGAGAATATTTTGCTTTTAAGAGATCAATATAAGCCTTATAAGCCGTTAATCTTGTTCCATTTGTAACAACTGATTGTGCATTATTAGCTTTGTCCAAATCATTTTGTCTTTCAACAGGAAGTGTAATAATGGCTACCATGCTTTGATAAGAAGGCCTTACACTCATCAGACTCCTTAAAAGATTCACTTCCGTGGTAACATCTTCATTATACTTCTCGGCTAAAGCTACCCTTCGCTCCACTGATTGGATATTTTGAGAGTTTTTAATTGACGCAATAGCGACTTTCTCGATATCTAAAGAATCATCGGCAGCTAAAGCAGTGCTGGTCGAAACAAGCAACATCAACCCAATAAACAATACAAATATTACTTTTTTCACATGATTTCCTCCTTTTTTAAATTATAGCTATCCTTATACGATTATTCGCTCTGTGTTCTCTCCACCCTTCAAGCTATCTGGATATTTCAATTTTAAATGTATTAGCATATTTTAGGTGTGCTCATTTTTCTTATTTCCCCGAAAATCCTGCCAAAGACTTAAAATCAGCTTTAACTTTTCAATAATTGCCGTAAGGAAAAACAAAGGATCCTTTTTGAGTTTATAGAGACTCGCTGCCACCTCACCGACACTTCCATATACATCCTCCAAAGTGCTTCGAATAAGATTAGTAATCACCTTAACATCCGAAAAAACAGACGGTGCATGTGTGTTAACATGATGAATGGTTTGCTGTACTTCATCCGTGAGTTTGCGCATAGAACGAATCCAAAGTATTAATTCTATGCCCAGCATTCCTAAGATAATAGTGGCTACGAGTGCACATACTTGATATACCATAGTTCAGCCTCCAGTATACCTCTATTTCATCCTGTCTTGCGGCTTTCCTAGTATTTTTTGATACCTAATTATTCATGATCGCCCACCCATAATCAGAATCACTACGGTTTATTAAATTCCTTTCCGAAACAACCTTAGATTTTACTATCGATTGAACCTTCTCCTTTTCTCCTCCTTTAACTGTATGAACAATAGTCAAAGTACCCTTACCTGCCGCCTGTCCTGCAGTATTTAATACTGTTGGATGGACAACCAGCCAATATGTTGAATCTGGAAGTAATGCTTTATCTGGAATAACTTGAACGTCTGAAGGTCCAAGAGTTTCAAAGGTTGTTAGAGTTCTGTCACCTGTCAAACTATTAATTAGTTCTATACTCGAATCATTTACGCTTTGCCAATTAACTGCCTCATTAAAATGTACCGTCAATGTCTGGTTCAAGGGAATTGCCTTCAATTCACTGATTTTTTCATATTCAGGATAATACCATTGATACGATTGAGTGCGATCATCATCTGTTTCTAAGTTTGAGAGTTCACCCCAAGCTTGCCAATATTCTGGACTCCTTGCCATTATATGAGCCTCTGTTTTATCAGAAAGCATTAACTCGGCGGCTTTTAACGAATCCGCATGATCTATTTCAACGTCAGGTTTTATCCCTACCTTATTAATCTCATGACCAAAAGCAGAATAGAAATGATCGACTGTCATTTTTAGTACTCCACCATTGGAAAGATTAAACATACTTTGTACAGTTCCCTTCCCGTAAGTCGTTTTCCCAACTATTGTCGCCTTATGATAGTCTTTTACCGCTCCAGTAAGCAGCTCCGATGCACTGGCACTATTTTCATTTGTTAGGAAAATGATTGGTTGATTTAACACGAATGGCTGCTTAGGAGCCTGATAGAGATGAAGAACTCCCTTTCGATCTTTAACTTGGACAGTAACTTGAGGCCCGATGAAGAAGCCCGCCAAATTTATCCCTGAGCTTAAATACCCGCCACCATTTTCTCGCAAATCAACAATCCAGCTATCAACGTTTTGGTTGTGTAAATTTACTGCCGTCATGGCAAATTCCAGCGGAGTTTGTTCTCCAAACGATTTAATATCTAGATAACCTATATGATTATTTAACACTGAACCTGTCACTGTTGGTTCGACAATCGCCTTACGGGTAACTGAAAAATCCTTGATCCCGGAACCTTGCTTTACAGTTATTTGAACCGTACTGCCCTCAGGTCCACGCAAAAGGTTACTGGCTTCATCCGAGGTTAAGCCAGTCAGAGAATGTCCATCTACACTTGTAATCAAGTCTCCAGACTTAAGACCAACGTCTTCTGCCGGTGAACCTTCTATTACTGAGTCTATTTTTACTCCCTCGGGCAACATCTCTATATAAACACCAATTCCTATGAAACTCAAGTTAATGTTACTAATAAAGTTTTGGTATTCTTCGGGAGAAAAATATGTAGTGTGCGGATCACCCAGGCGCTTTAACATTTCATCAATAGTTGGAGCATTCAAGACATCTTGGGAGACTGGGTCAGCGTACTGAGTTTGAAGCAAGGATCGAACCTCCGCAAGAACACCATTATTTGTATCCGCCCAAACTGGAGTTGAGGTGCCAAGAATTAAGATTAATGAGAGCAATATATTAACGAATAAACGCCTAACTGCCCTCTTGTTAAATAATCTTTGCTTCATAATTTTTCTCCCTTCACCTAAAGACATTTCTTACGGATAAATTGATTCGACACTTAACCCCAAATCACCTTCGGGTTCATGAAAACTTCTAGGAAATATAAACTAAAATAACTGCCTATAATGGTTCACTCTACCATTAAGGCAGTTTTAGATTCTAATTAAGATGATTCCTGTCTGTATAATCTCCTAATAGCTAATAATCTCATAAAATTTTACCGTCATATTAATTTTATCACGATTTCGCACCCAATCCATAAATCAAGAAGCCCCAGCGTCTTAAAGCAAGATTACCATAGACAACTCAAGTAATAAAATTGATGAACCAATGACATCCTTCTAACGTTATACGTTGTTTAGTGACTTGATTATTTACATACTAAAGGAGTTCTAACTTATTATATCATTGTTTGGAGAAAGTTTGTACTACTATTTCTTTGTTTACTTTACTATCTTAATGAGGCAATTTCGTTCAAGCGCTTAAACCATTCCCTTCAATAGAAATGCTATTCAAACCATGTAAAGCAAAAAATCAGAGAGTCATGCTGTTACTGTCAATTAGCTCTATACTTTTATTATAAAATAAGAAATTTCCGGTTTAGAAAGAATAACATTCTTTCACCACCTTAACAGGTTAAAGATAAATACATATAAATGTACTAAGTGTTATGACTAAGCCTTATAATCATTTCCATTATATGTATTTATAAGAAACCTTTAAAGTACAGCTAATTGTTTTAGTATTTGTTAAGATTTATTTTACTATATATTAATAATACTCGTTATTAAGCAATTGTTGGAAACATA